>JBBRBI010000020.1:0-72153 GCA_038206015.1 Bryobacterales bacterium
AAGGCGAGGATGATTGCCAACTTACTCAGCAGAATCAGCAGTTGGCTGAAGCTATTTCAAGAGTCTGCGGAGCAGTTAGACGAGGGGCCGCCGTGGGGTAAAGTGCTGCGTAGGATCTTCCAGGATTTCGGCGGCTTTCGCGTCGCTTCAGACCCGCCCAATACCGCATTTGCCGCCGTCAACTGCCGGATTTAGGTTGATCTGTACGCGCCTGATAATCGCCGGGTTTGGCGGAACCGTGGAACGGTGAGTTGCCAGAGTATCGATGGTAACGGGACAGTTGGCTCTGCGCAGAGTGAGTTCAACGGCGAGCAGGTGATCTTTTACTCGCCGGGCGGGCAGAAGATGGGGGTGTATTGCGTTGACTGGTCAATCTCTGACGGGACGTCGAGAATTTCGCTGCCACCTGGGCGAAAGGATAAGTCCGCGCCGAAGTGTGTGGCGATCATGGCAGGGAGACGGAAGAGATCGCCGCCAGCGTTCAGAAGCGATAGTACAAGCTGAACTGGACGATGCGGCGGCCGTTTTGGACGCCGGTGATGCGGCCAAAGTTGGTGCTGTTGATGTTGTAACCGGGGACGTCAAAGCTGGTTGAGTTGGAGACATTAAAAGCCTCCGCCCGGAAGTCCACCGACTGCTTCTCGCGAACGACCGTGCGCTTCTGCAGGGCGAAGTCGATGTTCTTGTAGATGGGACCGTAGAAGATTCGACGACCGAGGCCGCCGAGTTCGCCAGGGCCGGGGTTGAAGAAGACTTGGCCGCTGAAGGGCGCACGGC
Organism: Bryobacterales bacterium; assembly: GCA_038206015.1. GTDB lineage: Bacteria > Acidobacteriota > Terriglobia > Bryobacterales > Bryobacteraceae > Bryobacter. The sequence goes on from JBBRBI010000020.1 coordinate 778, forward strand.
CGTCGGCTGCCACTGCCCTCGTGTCCGAACCGATGGCGCTGGCGGCGAAGTAAAAGGGGCCGTCGCCGGTGACACGGACGCCGGTGAGCGCCGAGAGTTGATCAAAAGTGAGCGAGCTGACAGCCGTGTTGCTGCCGGAGCGTCCAGTGCGGTTGAGCGTGCCGCGGCCGCTGGTGATGCTGAAGGGGGAGCCGGAGTTGACGGTGATGAAGGTGGACAGGGTCCAGCCGCCGATGACATGGTTGAGGACGCGCCCGGCGCTGAGGCGGTGGCCGGTGCCGAAGGGGAGCTCATAGGCACTGTTCAACTTGAACTGCTGGCGCAGATCGAAGGGGGTGGCTGAGTATTCGAGCTTGCCGTTGTTGATGTCGAGGAAGGGTTCAAAGCGTGTTTGGGCGTCGCCGGAGGTGTCGCTCAGGTTCTTGGAGAAGACGTAGTTGGCCTGGAAGTAGAAGCCCTTGGAGAAGCGACGCGAGTAATCCATCTGGAAGCCGTTGTAACTGGCGTTAGAGTAATTAGTCATCAGATTGGTGCCGAGGCCGTTGGAGTTGCTGAAGAAACTATAAGGCGCGTTCTGGCGATTGATTTGGTAGGTGGATGCCAAGTCACCGAGTTCGCCGCGTTCAATGATGGCGCTGTTGGTGGCGCCGGTCAGAGCGGCACCGGGCATCTGGGCGAAGAAGGGGAGTGGGACACTGCCGACTATGTTGGGGTTGTAGCTGGGGTTGAAAGAGCCGGTGGCGGCGCGGGCCAGTTCGCCGTTCTTGCGGGCGTTCAGGAAGTCAGTCTTGTAGCCGGGGAGATCGATACGCACCTGATTGTAGTCGAAGGCGCGGAACTGCTTGGTGGCGCGGTTGCCGATGTAACGGACCTCGAGGACGCCGCGGGCTATCTCGCGCTGTATGCCAGCGGACCATTGCTGGACATAGGGCGTGACGAGATTGGGGTCGGGCATGCCGAAGGCGGATGAAGAGTCGAGGGCGTAGTTGTCGGCGTAGTTACGGGGCACCTTGTAGGTGGGCGTGACGATGGGGGGGAGGGCGGAAGCGCGGGCGATGAGATTGGACTGGGTCGCGGCGGAGGCCAGGCCTGCGTTGGTGGCGGTGCTGTTGTCGAGCGAGCGGATGAATTCGTCGTTGGCGAAGTTGACGCTGTAGCCAGCGCGGAAGCTGGTTTTGCCGTTGCCAAAGATATCCCAGGCGAGGCCGAGGTTGGGGGCGAAGTTGTTGAGGTCCTTCTTGTACCAGGCGCGACCGGAGGACTTACCTGCGAAATCGAGTGTGTTGTTGGGGTTGAGGAGGGCCTGAATTGCGTTTTGGCCATTGAGTACGGGGAGGAGGACCAAAGAGTTCTGTTCGTCGACGGGGGCAAAGTAATCCCAACGGAGGCCAGCCGTGAGGGTGAGGCGACGATTGAACTTGAACTTGTCCTGGACGTAACCGGCGTAGTTGTCGCTGGTGAAGTTGCGGATGTTCTTTTGACCGTTGACAAAGCCGCTGGTGCGATTTTTGACCTGGAAGGTTTGAGTAGAGGAAGCGATAAAGCCAGCCTGGAGGGCGAGGAAGGCGTAAGCTGTGCTGCGATTGGCGGAACTGATAGCCGGGAGGGCGGCGTCGATGTTGATCGGGTTGGCGCTACTAATGCCGACGGAGTAAGTGGGGGTGATTCCGGCCTCGTTGTAGCTTTGGACACGAATCCATTGACTCTGGTAGCCGAATTGCACGGTGTGGCGGCCTTTGACCCAGGTGGCGTTGTCTTGCAGGCTGTATGTGTTGGTATTGCGGCCCTGGGCGCGGAATGTGTTGACGGGATTATTTACGAGCGTGGGGGCGATGATCGCGCTGTCGAAGCTTTGGCTGGTATTGAAGGGGGCAGCGGTGAGATTGAAACCGCCGCGCAGTTCGTTGGTGAGGGTGGGGCTGGTGCTCCAGCGGTGGGCGATGGAAAGGAGCTTAGGGGCCGAATCGTTGGTAACCACCGGGATGGTTTCAAAGTTGTTCATCTGGTCGGGGCGGTCGAGGATGTCGCGGTTCCAGGTGTAGGTGGCGGCAAAGGAGTGTTTGGCGGACAGATTGTAATCGAGTTTGCCGAGTATGTTATCGCGGGTGCGGTTGTTGCGGATGTTGAAACCGTAGCCGCCGGTATTAAGGCCGTCGCCGATGTCGTTGCGATTGATTGTCGCTGCACCGGGTAGGGCCTGGATGAGGGCGGCGCTCTTTGGGTCGGCCGTGAGATTGGCGGCGTTCAGGACATTGACGGACCGCAGGTTGCCGGCCGTATCACGATAGGTGAAGAGGCCGTTGCGGGCGTCGGCGCGGAAGATGGTGCGGGTGGCGGCGGACTGCTGGCGAAGGCGAAGCGCTTCGTAATTCACATAGAAGAAAATTTTATCTTTCTTGATGGGGCCGCCGATGGAGCCGCCATACTGATTCTGATTAAGAAAGGGGCGGACGATGGAGCTGCGGTTGTTGAACCAGGTGTTGGCGCTGAAGACGTTGTTGCGATTGAGGTAGAGGAGGCTGCCGTGGTATTTGTTGGTGCCCGAGGGGGTAGTAAGGTTGATTTGCGCCGCGCCGTTGCCGAGTGCGGGGTTGGAATTGGAGGTGACGAGGGTGGCTTCGGCGACCTGATCGAGGAGCAGCAAGTTGGGCTGAAAGTCGAGACTGTTGGTGCGGATAAAGTTGTCCTGGATGTTGATGCCGTCCAGGGTGATGTTGGAGAAGGAGGGGCGGAGGCCATTGATGGTGGTGTTGGTTCGGGCGTTGGACGTGACACCGGCCTGGGTTTGGAGGAGGCCCAAGGGGCTACGGTTGAGGGAGGGGAGCAGGCGTAATTGAGCGTTGGTGACGGTGGTTGAGACCTCGGCGGAGGCGGTTTGGACGACGGCGGATTCGGCGGAGACTTCAATGGTCTCAGAGGTGGAGGAGAGCTCGAGTTTGATGGTGCGGAGGGCGAGTTCGGAACTGGTGTCGACTTTGATGCTGCGGATGACTTCTTTGCGGAAGCCGGTTGCGCTGACAGTCAGGTCGTAGGTCTCGGGGCGGATGCCGGCCATGACGAAGTTGCCGTCAGCGCCGGTGCCGACTTTGACCACGGCGGATTGGCTGCCTGCCAGGAAGAGCTCAACTGCGGCACCGGGAATAGAGGCACCAGAGCCGTCGGTGACGGTGCCGGAGATGCGGCCGGAGCTTTGCGCGAATAGCGAGAGCGAACAGACGAGAGCAAGAGACAGACGAACGAACATGAAGACCCTCACGAATTTAGATCTCTTGAGTCTACGATAATCGTGGGCTGAGTGGGATGGTTTGGGGGCTTTCCGGGGGCGTGTGCGGCGACGTTTGAACTGTTTTTGGGCTGGTAGGATGACCGAAGTGTTGGACGTTATCGCGGCGGTGGAATTGGTGGGAGCGGGGGACCCGCTGGGGGCGGAGCGGGAAAAACGCTCCGCAGCCCCGGGATTCGCGCTCGGAGAAGCGAATGTCAAGAACTGCGCAAGCTACCTCACGCCGCCCAATAAGTAAAAGGCCAGAACGATCAGGAGAATGGTGCCCAAGCCCACACCTGCCCCGCCGCCCGCGCCCCAACGCGAATGGCCATAGTAGCCTCCGCCGCCGCCAAATAGCAGGATCAGTACGATCAATAGAATAATCATGGTTGTTGCCTCTTCTCTCTTTTTTACAAGATTCCATCAGTTGAGCTGAAGGATACAGATTCTTGCCTTGCACGCGAATGCCCAACCTAAAAAGTGGGAAGAAATTTCTCACCTACTAAGCGTTTGCATTTTGGTCCTGTTGCTTGCGGGACGGTGATCGCAGGCGAAGGGGACGGTTTATTTTGATCGCCAACGGTGTTATGCTCAAGGCCCGTTTTGCTGAGAGTATTGCGGCGACCGGGGCGGTTCGAGAGGCCACCGCAGGATTGGATACGGTTTCCACTGATCAAAGAAAAGGAAGAAATCACAATGCGTCAAACCATAGCAAAGCTGTCGATCTACGTAATGATCGCGACAGGCGTAATGTCTGCCGTGGATCTCCGTTTAGGTACCTGGAAATTCAATACCGTGAAGTCCAAGTCGACCGCTAGTAATCCAGTAGCGAGTCAGATTGATATAAGAGAAGCCATGCCCGATGGCAGGATTCAAGTTACGCGGAAAGGGAAGTTGAAGGATGGTAAAGATTTCGGTTACTCGCTCTCGTTTAAATACGACGGTAGGGAGTATCCAGTTAAGGGAGCAGCTTTCGACACTATTGCTGTGAAGCGGATTGACGCGTTGACGACCAGCTATGAGGCCAGCGTAACCAAGGTCAAGTCAAAGTACTCGATCAAGGGAATAACGCTGGTGACGCAGGACGGCAGGACTCTGACGCAGACATCCAAGGGTATTGATGAGACTGGAAAGCTGGTGGAGTCGACTGCAGTATTTGACCGGCAGTAGCTTAGGGTTTTGCAGGCGGCGCAGGGCGCGGGGCTACTACGTAGTCGACGAGTTCATCTACAGGCCTCTTTGCCGCCCAGGCGATGCCTCGAAGTAACATCCGCTGGATCTGGTAATTGGAAAAGTTTGCGTAGGCATGGCCCTGCATCCAGACAAAGGCACGAGCCGTCTGGCTGCCTGCAACTGGATGCTCATAGGTCCAGATTTGGGGAGCAATCTCGCCTTTGTGTTCGCCGGCGCTGCGGGTGGGCGCGATCTCTGCTGTCGCCAGCACGTGAATGCCTGGGGCTGGGGCCCAGGTCATGCTGAAGAAGGCTTCGTCCAGCAGAGTCATTGCCGACATGTCTTTCATAATCGGGTGGGCCTTGTCCGTAATCGTGTAGGGGACGGGAGCCTCGAGAGTGTAGTTGACCTCGCCGTGTTTTTTTGCGCCACCCAGCAGCTTGGAGAAGTAAGCAGGATCAGGGCCGCATAAGGCGTCGTGCAGGCTTACGAGGCCGCCGCCGCGCTGCACGAATGCCTCAAGTGCGGCTTTGTCGGGGTCTGTCAGGAAACCGACATCGCCCTTGTAAATCACCAGGACATCGGTTTTGGCCAAGTCCTCTGTGGAAGGTCCGCGCAGCGCACCGGTGACGACCGCGCCGCGCTGGGTCAAAAGCTTGCTCCAGTCGGCGAGAAACTGCGGGTAGTCGTGCTGGCCGACTTCATGGGTCTTGAGGCCGGTCCAGAGGAAGACACGCATGCCATTCAGGTTCTGGCCGGGGACTCGTGGCGCGACGGGGGCTTGCGCATCCAGGGCCAGGGTCAGCAGGAACAGCGCAGTGGCGATCAATGCCCATCGCTTAGCGCATTGTTTGCGGATACGTTTCACGCTCATCATTCTTCACCTCGTGCCTATCTACAGGATTCACATTCGATATTATGCGAAAGTTGGCGCGGTTGGGTGGTCTGCTGATGACATCGCTGAGCGCAGCATGGTCAGGGCTGCGTAGAGGATGACTGCCATCACCACCCAGCGCAGAGTGTCGAGTGGCAACGATTTCACAAGATAGGCGGCGATGGGGACGCCAAGCAAGCCGCCGATCGTCAGCCCTGCTGCGATTCTGGGCGAGTAGGCCCCAGCCTGTAGGAAGCGCCAACTTGCTGCTGGCATCAGCAGCGCGCCCGAGACCATCATGATCGGAAAGGCAGCAGTCGGGTTCATGCCCAGCAAGCTGACCAGCGTCATGCAGGGCGCGTAGAATCCAATCCCCAGAGTGCTGATTGCGCCAAATATTCCATTCATTACAACGGCGACTGCCAGCTTGGTTCCAGTGAGTGCGAGAGCTTCGCCGCCACCGGGAAATAAATTAAGCAGTCGCATCAGCATGGCAATGAAAGCGACGAGCAGTGCTGCGCCGACGCCGAACTGCACCTGGCGACGGGGTAAACGCGCCACCCAACCAGCCCCGAACCAGGCTCCAACCACCGCACCGGTAATCATCGAGAGCAACGTTAGCATGTCCACTTGAACGACGGTCATGAATATGATTGCCTGGAGCATCACCGGCAGGCAATGGCCGACGTTGAGTGTCCCTGGGATCAATTCGTCGGGCACCATGTGCGCAAATTTGAAGACGGCCGTCGTGGGCGCGAAGGATCCAATGCCCAGCGTGTCGAAGAAATTGGTGACGAAGCCGGTGAGCAGTTCGGGGAGCCTGGGGATGGCAGCCTGCATTTTTTGGTTCATTGCGGAAACTTTGGCGGCGTGAGTTGCACAATGCCCTTGCCGCGCAGTACTTCTTCGATGTCAGCAGGCCGGGACACCAACGAGTCGGTGAAGTTCTCGGCGCCGTCCGCAGTGACTGCGACCACGTCCTCCATGCGAATGTAGAGCTGTTCTTCGGGGATCCACAACATTGGGTCGATTGAGAAGACCATCCCTGGCTGGAACACCGTGTTGTTGTAAGTGCCAACATCGTGGACTGTCATGCCGACTGGATGCGACAGGTGCCCGCGGAAGTCGAGCGCTCTCAGCACGCTATCCCGGTAGATCTGCTTGCTGAGCTTCATTGATGCGGCGTAAGTTTGCATCTCTGCTCGCGCCTCTGCGAGGACTTGCGCAGCCTTTGCACCGGGCTTGATGCGGTGAATCAGTGCCTCTCGATACGCCAGGATAAATTCGACGAGCGCCTTCTGGTCGGCATCATATTTGCCATTGACCGGCCACATGCGCGTGACGTCGCTGGTGTAGTAACGATAGTCGGGAGCGTAATCCATCAGAAGAAGATCGCCATCTTTGAGCGCATCGGTCTTGTGAAAATAGTGGCCCATGAAGGCGTTGGTGCCGCCGGCAATGATCGAGGGGTAGCCCTCGTAGAGCGCTCCATTCAGCAGAAAGGTGTAGCGCGCTGCTGCATCGAGCTGATACTCGAAAACGCCAGGCCGGGTGCTGCGCATCGCCTCGAGAATGCCGAGCGCGGCGATCTGCGACGCTTTGCGGATCAAGGTGATTTCGCGTTCGCTCTTGATGAGTCGATGCTCGTCGAGGATTGGTGAAAGATCGCGGATTTCAAAGGAGGGGAAGCGATCGCGCACAAGGCGAATGAACCAGCCCTGGCGAGAGGGGCGGCCGTCCCAGGGATCAGATGCGATGAGCGCCATCTGGTGGAGCAGTTCATCGCGGCTGGCCTCCATGCCCTCTGCGGGACTATGCGGCGTATAGAAAGTGGGAACCGGGGTCTTGATCTGCATGCCGCCGAGGTGGCGGGCCAGTTCCTCGATGCCGTAGACAGCATCGACGCCAGTGAGCAACTTCACTTTTTCGGCATCTTCGGCTGTGAGCAGGCGGTCGCCGTTGAGTTCACGGGGGGCGTCACGATGCGGGAGATAGAGCGCGGTACGGCGCGTCCGACCGTTGAGCAAAAGATAGGCGTGAGGTGTCTCGATGCCACTTAAATAGTAGAAGTCATTGGACTGGCGAAAACGCTGAAAGCCGTCGGGCGCTGGAGCCCCTGGAATGACGGCGATGGCCTGGTTTCCGATTTTGTCAAAGATGCGCTCATGCCGGGCGCGGAACTCGGCGGGAGGGAAATCAGTCTGGTACAAGGCAGCGGCGAAGACGGTTTGAGTAACTAAAAAGAAGGACAGAAGGTGGGTCAGTGTATTACTCCTTTGGAGGTCTAGTTAGTTTGCCGCAGTCGGCTTGAAAATAAAGACAAGGTCCTGATCCATGCCGAGGGGCTCGACACCCTGTTCATGAACGATCAGATTGGAAAGCGCGATCAGACAATGCTCGTCGCCTGGGCGAAGGGTGATACTGTCCCCTTTTTCGAAGCCACGTACAGCGATCTTTCCACTGGCTTTGTCACGGAACAAGAGTACCCCGACTCCCTCTTCCACCAAAAGTGTTTCGGTCTTCTTATTGTGTTTTTCGAAGGACAGGTATTCGCCACCGCGAACGATCAGGTACTTCTTGTAGGCTTTGGACGTTGTGTTGTAGTCGGTTACAAGAACGCCGCCCCACCGGGTGGGAATGCGTTTGTTCGGTTCGGGAGGTGCAGTTTTCGCGAGTAAGTCTGAGAAGCGAGCAGTTGGCGTTGACGAACCGGTCGCGAACATCGGTCTTCCTTCCCGAATGACTTGCTGGCAGAGGGCATTGAATTCGCCGGCATTGGCGAGCTGCGGGTGTTGTGAACTCAGTAAAGCTGCCAAAGCTGCCCACTTGGCTCCAGCTGCGATCATTAGGGCATAACTTAGTACGTAAACCATGCCTCAGAGTGTCTCAAACTTGACGGTTCTGCGCTAGTTGGTTGCTGCGTTTGCGGCAGCTGAGTCCAGCCAATCAGCATAGGCTGTCAGGGCGGCGGCGGTGGCGTTGATTTGCGCGTCTGCCTCTTTCCAGAAGCGTTGCTCAATGGCCTCCCGAATGCCTGGGAGTGTTTTGACGCCGTAGCCGGTGTAATAGCCAGGGGCGTGCAAGACATGGCGGAACCAGGGCCGACGGGGCAGGCCGTCGCTATTCAAAAACTTCTGCTCACCCATGCGCAACGAATCCTCGAAGGACCTTCGCTTGCCGGCACTGAGCTTGGCGGGGTCCACTTTCGCGATTGCAGCTGTGGCTCGTTCAAGCTGACCCGTCGCATTTTGCAGCGGCGCGAAGTTGAGGAAGGGCACTTCGGGCTGTGGCTCTGGCACGACGTAGGTCTTGCGTGGATCAGCCACCAGCTTCAAGGCTCCGCTGCGGATCAGATCGTTATGTCGCAGGGTTTGCGCCCGCATGTCGTCGGCAAGTTTGATCACTTCATTGGTCCAGCCGCGCACCGAGCGGGCGGTTGAGCTGAGCTGGAATGGCAACCAGTCGGCATTGGCCATGCGCAGCATCATATGCCCGCCAAGCTGTGCCGTCGCCATCACGTATTGGAAGTCGGGGTCAATGAAACGCGTAAAGTGATCGTAGGAATCGTAGTTGGAATGGTAGACGCCGCCACCGCCCTCACCGCCGAAGCCGATGTTCAGGCTGGGGATGCCGAGATGGTGCTGGAAGGCGGTGTAGTCCGAGCCAGAGCCGAGTGGAGCAATGCGGAATTCCGATTCGCCTCCTGCCACTTTGCGGGTGGCGAGGTAGCGATCCAAAACGGACACGCGCGTCTGGGGGTCTGTAATGTCGCGCGCGGTTTGGGTGGAGAAGAGTTCCAGTGACGATGCGCCACCGACGCGCAAGAAGCCACGGCCGGTGCCGTCGGAATTGATGTAGGCGACGGCGTGCTGTTGGAGTTCGTCAGCGTGTTGCTCTGCCCATTCTGTAGAGCCGAGCAGCGCAGGCTCCTCGCCATCCCAGGCCAGAAAGATCAAGGTGCGTGCGGGGCGCCAGCCAGTCTTGGCCAGTTCGCTAATCGCGCGGGCTTCTTCCATGACGGCGATCATGCCTGAGAGCGGGTCTGCTGCGCCGAAGTTCCAACCATCGTGGTGATTGCCGCGCAAGACCCATTGCTCAGGCTTCTCGGCACCGGTCATTCTGGCGACGACGTTGTAGGTGGGCGCAAGCTTCCAATTGAATTCAAGCTTGAGGTGCACCTTGGCGGGGCCGGGGCCGACGTGATAGGTGAGGGGCAGGGCACCGCGCCACTCGGTGGGGGCGACGGGCCCGGTTAAGGCGCGCAAGAGGGGCTCGGCATCGCCATAAGAAATCGGCATCACGGGGATCCTGGTTATCGTGGGGGCTTGCTTGGGATCAGGGGCGCGGTTGGGATCGGTCGCCGGCTTGCCGGGAGTGAGAGGGTCGCCTGGATAGACGGGCATATCCATGACGCTGCCACGCTGTGCACCTTGGGCTGGACGGTAGGCACCCTTGGGATAGACGTCGCCTTGAAAATAGCCGTCATCCTGAGGGTCTGAGTAGATCAGGCAGCCGATGGCACCGTTCTCCGCTGCGACTTTGGGCTTGATGCCTCGCCAGGAAGCTCCATAACGCGCCAAGACGATCTTGCCCTTGACGCTGATGCCCATCTCGGCAAGGCGGCGGTAGTCGTCCGGCAGGCCGTAGTTCACATAGACGAGGTCGCCGGTGACGTCGCCGTCGGTGGAGTAGGCGTGGTAGACGGGCAGATTGCCGTCCTTGATGCTGCTGGTCTCGTCGCCTTCGACGGCCGTTTCCTCCAGCTTGGCGGTCAATTTGGTGGGAGCGATCATTTCGAGCAGGCGCGTCTTGGGGGTGGAGAAGAGCGGGTAAAAGGTCTCGATCCTGGTCTCGTAGCCCCAGCTCCGGAACTGTTCGGCGATGAACTCAGCCGTGGCCTTGCTAGCTGGCGAGCCGACATGGTGAGGTTTGGCCGACATGAGTTTGAGCCATTGCTGGAGATTTTGACGGTTTAAGGACTGGTCGAAGCGCGCCTCAAGGTCGAGTTGGCGCCTGGCGGCATCGGGGAGGAACCCGGCGATTGCGCGGGGCGGAGCCTGCGCGGGGAGCAGAGCGGAGTACAAGAGGACAGCAACGATTTTGCGCATGGTTCCCGGATTCTCGCATAGTCCGTCATAATCGTCGCAATGGGCTCTCTACGAAGTTTTTTTTGCGCAGCGACCAACTTTCCCTGCGGGTGCCTCGTCTTCAAGTGCGGAGTCAGAATTTGATCTTCCGGGAAGTTGAAGACCGCGATCTTGTCCAGAAGGCCGCCAAGGGGAATGTTGACGCATTCAACTTGCTGGTTTCCCGGCACGAGAAACGCGTCTTTAATTACCTTTATCGGCTAGTGGGTCATCGCGAAGACGCCTTGGATATCACCCAGGATGTCTTCCTGAAGGCCTACCAGAACCTGACCAAATTGAGCGATGTGGAGCGGTTTTCTCCTTGGCTGTTCCGCATCGCTCATAACGAAGCTTATTCATTACTCCGTCGCAATCGTCCCGATAACGCTGAACTGGTCTACGATCCGCCCACCGGTAATTCTCGCGGTGGCATGTATCCGATCGAGACTGCGATCGCTGTCGAGCGGGCGATGAGTCGGCTGACGGCCGACCAGCGAGAGGCGGTTGTCCTCAAGATTTTTCAAGGGTTCAAGTTTGAAGAGATGGCGGAGATCCTGGATCTGCCGCTATCGACGATAAAGTCGCGGCTGTACTCGGCACTCGACATGCTTAAGGGCGTTTTAGCGCCAGTTAGAGGATGAAGTATGAATAATCCTGAAATTGATCTCACGGCTTATGCCCTCGGCGATTCCAGTCCTGCAGAGCGGGAAGCTGCTGCTGCATTGCTTGCCAGCTCGCCCGAGGCGCGGGATGAATTTGAGCGCCTGCAATATACGCTGACTGCGCTGCATAGCGTTGGCGAGGAAGAGATGCCCCGCCGAATTGCCTTTATTTCTGACCCCGTGTTTGAGGCCCCCTGGTGGCAGCGTCTGCTCGGCTCCGGGCCGCGCCTTGGTTTTGCCGGTGCGAGCCTTTTGGCCGCCGCGATCACTGCGCACGGCTACTTCATGCGTCCGCTTCCGGTTGTTGTGCAGTCCCCTGTGCAGTCGGTTCAAATCAGCCAGATGGATGTGGATAGTGCTGTGGCAAAAGCGGTTCAGCTGATCGAAGCCCGGCAGCAAAAGCAGCTGGACGTGGCACTGGTTGCAATCGAAAAGCGCCATTCACTGGAAACGCAAATGATGGCGGTTGGCTTTCGTGAAAATCTTGATCTTGTGAGGAAGCAACTCAACATGGTGTACGTCTCTAATGCACGCCTGACGGTGGGAGGCACGGAATAGCATGAAGACCCTTCACTCGCTGCTGATCGCAGGCTCGCTGCTGATCGCCGCTGTCACCATTGAACCCGTCATTACCCGCAACATGCTGATCCCTGTTGAGAAGAAGATCGACCAGCGCCTGGAGACTCTGTATGACGAACCGTTCCTGCTGTTGGGAATGACGAGGGGCCTCTACCTGGATAAGTTTGGTGCCGTCTTTAGCGCAGAGCTGCAATTGGTTTCCACTCCTGGCATGGGCACATTCGGATTTACTGCGCCTACCCGCGAGATGCTGGTTTCTACGCGAGCCAAGAAACTTCAGCGGCTGCCGGTTCTGAAAGAGGCGATGAAGTCGCAGCTTGTCTCTGCGGCCCTTGCCCTGGAGAAGTTGCCGGTGGATGAAAAGGTTGTCTTTGGTGTTTCGATCTTCCGCCGATCCTGGGAAGATTCCTCCGGCCTGCCTGCTCAAATCGTGATGCAGGCCGTTCGCAAAGATCTAGTTGCCGCTCGGACAGCCGTTTCTATCGACGCGGCCATTCGCGTTCAGGAATTTTAGACAACGATGCACGCTCCTGCCAAGCTCGGCGAACGTCTGGTTGCCCGCAAGCTCATCGCAGCTGACGAGCTGGAGCAGGCGCTCGGGCTGCAAAAAGAGCGCAACGAAAAGCTGGGCAAGATCCTGGTCGATCTTGGTTTTATTGCTCAGCGAGACGTGCTGGCAGAACTCAGCGCGCAGCTCGGCGTACCGCTGGTTACCGTGGATGGTCCGCCTGCTTCGATGCCTGAGCTGGAGAGCCTTTCGCCACGCTTTCTGCGTCAGTCCAAGATCTTTCCGTTGTCCTACGAGGGATCTTCACTTACCCTTGCCATGGCTGATCCGCTCGATTACGAAGTCATTACCGCAGTGGCCAATTTCACCGGCCTGAATATTCTGCCCGCTCTCGCCAATGAGGGCGAGATCATCGATGCAATCGAGCGCCATTTCAGCGAAGGCCGAAGAGCCGAGAACACGGACGACTTCACCAACGCGGTTGATGCCGAAGACCTTGAGCACCTGCGCGATATGGCGTCTGAGGCACCGGTCATCCGACTGGTGAATGCGATGATCGCAACCGCTGTCGAGGGTCGGGCCAGCGACATACACATCGAGCCCTTCGAGAAAGACTTTCGTGTCCGCTTCCGCATTGACGGCGTATTGATCAATCAGGAATCGCCACCGAAAGAGATGAAGGCCGCCATTATTTCGCGCCTGAAGCTGATGGCCAAGCTAAACATCGCCGAACGCCGCCTGCCGCAGGACGGCCGCATCAAGATCAAGACACTTGGCCGCGAGGTGGATCTTCGCGTATCCACATTGCCGACGCTTTACGGTGAGAGCGTTGTTATGCGTATTCTCGATCGCTCGGCGACAGGCTTTTACGATCTGCGCAGCCTCGGCTTTGATGACCATATGCTCAACCTGATGGAGCATTTCACCGAGATGCCCCACGGCATTTTTCTGGTCACCGGCCCAACAGGTAGCGGCAAGTCGACGACGCTGTATTCTGCGCTCAAGCGCGCCAACAAGACCAGCCGCAAGATCATCACGATCGAAGATCCGGTGGAATATCAGATGGTCGGGATCAACCAGATCCACGTCAATCCGGCGATCGGTCTGACCTTCGCCTCCGGCCTTCGCCACATCGTTCGACAGGACCCTGACGTCATCATGATCGGCGAAATCCGAGACCGGGAAACAGCCGATATTGCTATCCGAGCCGCACTTACCGGCCACTTCGTATATTCGACACTCCACACCAACGACGCGCCCAGCGCGATTACACGCCTGACCGACATGGGCGTTGAGAACTACCTCTTGACGTCATCGATTGTCGCGGTTCTGGCGCAACGGCTGGTGCGTCGGATCTGCCCCGATTGTAAGGACGAGGCTGGCACAACGACTTCATTTGATGGCAGTACGGTACGTATTTTCAAGGGCTGCGGGTGCGAGAATTGCCTCGGCACTGGATATCGTGGGCGAATCGCGATTTTTGAACTGATGCAGCTGAACGAAGAGCTTCGTCGTCTGATCATGCGCAATGAGGATGCCAGTATTCTTACCGAAGCCGCATTGCGCAACGGCATGCGCAATCTGCGCGTAGATGGCTGGCAGAAAGTAGCCAACGGAATGACAACGCCCGATGAAGTCATCCGCGTCACGCAGGACTTCTGATGACAACTTATCAGTTTCGAGCGGTCACCTCCGATGGCAAAACTCGCAGCGGCAGCTATACGGCCGGGAACGAAAAACTGGTTGCCACGGAGCTTCGCCGACAGGGGTTGACGCCCACTTACATTGGTCTTGACAAGCAGGGCGGCTTTCAATTCAAACTGCCGGAATTCAGTGGAGGCAAGCGCCGGGATGTTCTCTTCTTCACCCAGGAACTCGCAACGCTGCTTGCTTCCAGCATCCCTGTAGACCGTGCGCTCTCCATCGTCAGCGAACTCACTGAGCGGGCTACGTTTCGGGCGGTAGTGCTGGACATTCTGCGGCTGCTCAAAGGCGGCAAGTCGCTAGCCGATTCCATCTCAAGCTACCCGGCGTATTTCTCCGATCTCTATCTCAACATGGTGCGAGCCGGAGAGGCGTCCGGTTCGTTGGCTACGGTGTTTCAGCGCCTGGCGCATTTCGAACGCAATCGCGACGAATTGCGCGGCTACATTATCAGCTCGATGATGTACCCGGTGTTGCTGGGCATGACGGGCCTGGGCGCGATCGTCGTCCTGATGTACTTTGTCGTGCCGCGCTTTGCCACAATCTTTGAGGGTGGCCGAATGCAGATCCCGATACCTACTCTGATCATGTTGCGGATGAGTGAGTTTCTACGGGCCTGGGGTTGGCTGCTCGGCATAATTCTGGCGAGTGCCACCGCCGGGTTTCTGAGCTACATTCGCACAGCCACTGGTCGCTGGTGGTGGGACGATTTTCGATTGCGCATCCCCCTGCTGGGCGACGCGTTGCGCAAGGCCGAAACAGCCCGTTTTGCCCGCGCCATGTCTACGTTGGTTTCGAATTCGGTCCCGCTGGTGCAATCGCTACAGATTGCTGGCGGCACGCTGGCCAACTTGCGCATGTCCAAGTCACTGGAGAGTGTTGCGCAAGGAGTGAAACGCGGCGAAGGCATCGCCATGCCGCTGCGGCGGACGGGGCAATTCCCTCCACTGGCAGCGCATCTGTTAAGCGTGGGCGAGGAAACCGGTAAGTTGGATGACATGTTCACGCGCATGGCAGACATCTATGAAAACGATACGCGCGACGCCGTCAAACGCTTTACTTCGCTTTTTGAGCCGCTGCTCATCTTAACGATGGGCCTCATCGTCGGAGCATTGATTCTCAGCATGCTTCTCGCCATCACCAGCATCAACGAGGTTGCAATTTAAATCATGAACAAACCCACTCGCCGCCGCTTGTCCCGTCAAGCCGGCGTCACACTCATCGAAATGCTCGTCGTCGTGACGATCATCGCCCTGTTCGCCTCCATCGTCGGCCCCCGCCTGTTCAAGGCCGCTGACGGTGCCAAGGTTACCTCCTCCCGCACACAGATCAACAGCTTCAATCAGGCGCTGCTGCTTTATAAGAATTCCACTGGCAATTTTCCGACGGCTGAGCAAGGCCTGAAGGCACTGCGCAGCAAGCCCGGCGATGTTCCTAACTGGGACGGACCTTATCTGCAGAGCGATGTTCCGCCAGACCCGTGGGGACGCGAGTTCATCTATAAAATGCCGGGCGAACTTCCTGATGAGCCAGAGATCATCTCGCTTGGGGCAGATGGCCAGCCCGGTGGCACCGGCATCAATGCCGACATTAGTTCGGCCCGCTCGCGCTAGATGCGTCGCCGAAGTTCCCAGGCTGGAATCACGCTGATTGAGACTTTGGTCGTCGTAGGCATCATCGCGTTGATGGCGGGTCTCTCTTTTCCTTCCTTCACGGCCGGGCTAGATGGCCTGCGTTTGCGGAGCGCCTCCTCGACCGTCGCATCCGCATTGAACATCGCGATCACCACTGCAGACCGGCGGCAGCTTCCCGTGCAACTTGCCATCCAGCCGGCACTCAATCGAATCGTGCTGCGCGCAGCTGAATCAAAACGGGATCAGATATTCGAGATCCCTGGCGGGGTTCATATCCGGCGGATCCTTCCGGCGCTTTTTCTTGACGAATTGAAGCGGGATCGCTATGTTATTGTCTATCCCAACGGCGCGCCACCGCAATTGGTGGTTGAGTTGGAGAACAGCCGCGGTCGGCTTCGGCAGATCAAGCTTGACCCAATCACGGGAGTCGCACGAGTCGTCGACCTGGTGCCTGATGCGCGTTAGATCTCAACGCGGCTTTACGCTGCTGGAGGTGCTGGTGGCGACCCTGATATTGGCAGTTGCCGTATCGGCGCTGCTATCGAATCTGTCGCAGTCTACAGCCAACCTTTTTCGCGCCAATGACATCGATCTGCTCACTTACATGGCGAGACGAAAGATGGACGAAATCATCGTCGCGCCCAACCTTCCCCGCGGCGTTCCAGTGACAGGTGTATTTGATACCAAGTCTGGTGCCAAGCCCGTGGGCGGTTGGAGTGTGATGGTGCTTCCCTCGGGGATCGCGTCTTTGAACGGGATGGAGCGCCTGGAAAAAGTGCGCCTCGAATGTTGGCTCTTTTCAGGCAGCAAACGGCGCAACCTCATCCTGGAGAGCTATCGGGCCAGAGTGGGAGGAAGGTGATGCGAAATACTCGTCGGCTGCGTCGTAACGCGGGT
The DNA here is from genome assembly GCA_038206015.1 of Bryobacterales bacterium. GTDB lineage: Bacteria > Acidobacteriota > Terriglobia > Bryobacterales > Bryobacteraceae > Bryobacter. The sequence goes on from JBBRBI010000020.1 coordinate 17,200, forward strand.
ATGACGTTGATCGAGCTGCTGCTCGCGGTGACATTATTTGCGGCAATCTCTGGCAGCATCGGAGTGGTGCTGCGCGTGGCTTTCATCTCGATGGACAAAATCGATGCGAAGGTCGATTTGAACCGCCGCGTCATTGCCTCTCAACGTGCGATCGACCAAATCCTGAACGGCCTGATTCCGGTGGTCACGCCTTGCGGGGCCTTGCCAGTCGGCTTCGGGGGCAACATGACGACAATGCGCTTTGTATCCTCGTTCTCGCTTGGCGAAGGGTCCCGTGGCCGACCGCAAATCGTAGAGCTTTTTGTCGATCCGAATCCCAAGGGCGGCGTGCGGTTGCTGCTGAACGAACGCCCGTATTTTGGCAAGCGCAGTCTCTCGGTGGGATGCGGAAGCCCCGCAGTTGTTAACTCCAATTCCTTCATCCTCGCAGACCGTTTGGCTCGTTGCCAATTCTCTTACCGTCGTACGGATTACAACTCGGGGTCGGAAAGCTGGCTTGGCAGTTGGGGCATTCCTGAGTGGCCGTCTGCGATTCGACTGGACATGGCACCCCTTACTTTTGTCCCCAACCAGATTCAGCCGACGACGATCGTTGTCGCCTTGAAAGTGTTCAACATCAATACGCGCGATGCAAACTAGAATCAATTCGCGCGGTACCGCATTGTTGGCTGTCCTATGGCTAACGGCGGCACTGTCGACGATTGCTTTTTCTGTCGCTGACACCGTGCGGGCCGAGACGGAACGGAGCATAGCCGCGCAGGATGGGACTCGGGCCTATTACCTGGCCAAAGGAGGAGTGGAGCGAGCTTTGTTCTCCATTCGAAATTCCAACGACGGGGCGGGCGGCTCACCGGCCGAACGATTCGCTGGCCGCCGCCGCATGTATTTTCAGGAGCCCACCGGGGATGTTCTTGTCGAGTTGATCGCTGAAGGCGGCAAGCTGCCGATGCGCGCTCTTACCCCCGATCTGTTGTACCGGTTACTCGCGATTTTTGGAGAAAGCCCGGCATCGGCCAGCTCCATTGTGGAGCGGGCGTTCTCTCCTGCGCCGCCAGCCTTCGCACCGGGCGCACAAAATTCCACTAGCGGTCCGGCTTTTCGACCGGCGATCGCGTCTATGGAAAATGTCGAAGAACTAATGCTCGTTCCTGGAATCACCTCAGAACTGCTCTACGGAAGATACAATCGCCTTCCCGATGGCCGCCTTGTCAACGCTGGTGGGCTTGCGGATTGCCTGTCCCCGCATGTCGAAAAGACATCTGCGCTGGATTTCTACAGCGTGCATCCCAGCCTGCTTCAGGCCATGGGCGTGTCCGCTGAGACCGCTCGCGAATTTGCCGACCTTCGGCGCGCTGCATTTCAACCGCTGGCGATTTTTGCACAATGGCAGGCATCCCATCCCATCCCCGTACGCAATGACCTGGGCGACGCGTTCCAAATTCGAGCTACGGCACGAGTGCGCCAGCCCAACGGTGTCCTGTCCGAGACCCGCAGGACGGTTTCGCTCCTGATTCAATACACCACTCCGAATCCTCGTTACTTTTGGGCCAGCCCCTGGACCCATCTACGTTGGTACGACCAGGCGTTCAGCGATGTTGCTACCTCTAATGCGGTGTGGGCCAAATAATGACGACTGAAACCTCCCTGATTGAAGTTGAAATTCCTCGTCGGACACAAATTCCGGTCTTTCGAAAATGGCGCAGCTTCGGCTCTGGGGTCGGCATCGAGATCGGCCTGTCCAGCCTGTTTGTCACGCTCACGAAAATTCGTCCAAACGGTATTAAGATTCTGGATGCGCTGGAGATCTTGCGATATCGCGAACGCCCAGCCGCAGAGTGGGGCGCTGACTTTCAGAGCTTCCTAGCGAAGAATAAGATCCGCCACCTTTCTGCCACCGTCGTATTGCCAACGACCGATGCGATTTCCCGATCTCTTTCGCTACCTGGGGTTCCTGACAAGGAGCTCGCCTCTGCAGTCAACTATCAGCTCGATGGGCTGCATCCGTTTGCCGAGGAGGAAGCGGCTCACTCTTATAGCCGACTGGCGCCGCCGCACGCCGCCAATGTCTCCATAGCAATCGCCCGCCATGCCGTGATCGAAGATTACGCGACGATTTTTGATGAAGCGGGTGTTGCCGTAGCGGGCTTTATCACTCCGGCTGCCGCCATCTACTCAGCACTCAGAATCTTGCAGCTAGCGCCAGCCGAGAGCTTTCTTGCAATTCATGAGGATGAGCGCGGCTTGCTTGTCTACGGCGAAACACCTGTCAGTCCTCTCTACTGCGTTCCGTTTGGCCAGGATGCTAGCCGCGCGATTGGTGCGGCCTCATCGCAGATTCGGCTGCCAGAAGATGCACCGATTGCGCGCCTGGCAGCACTGCTTCCCCACACTGAAAAACTGCAACTCACGCCACCTCTTTCCTACGCCGCTTCCCTGGTAAGTGCGCTCCCAAGTCAGTGCCTCAGAGTTAATCTCCTTCCCGAGGCCCGGCGTAAAACAATTTCACCGTGGCGTTGGGTGCCGAGTCTCATCCTGCTTGTGGCGCTGATGGGCCTGGGCCTAGCCTTGGCGTACGTTCAGGACTACGAAAATCATCTCCTGCTCACCCGGCTGGATGCAGAAATCGCCAAGTTTAAGGTGCCCTTGGCCAGTGCCAAAGCGCTGGAGAAGCAGATCATCGAGACGCGGACCAAGGTTGACTATCTGCGCACTGTAGCTGCATATCCGCGTCAGGATCTTGACAGCCTGCGGGAGCTGACACGTATTCTGCCAGTGAACGCATATGTCAACCGCCTGGACTTAACAAGAACCAATGTCGTGCTTGCCGGAGAAATCGATCAGGCTGCCGACTTGTTAAAGCTACTGGACTCTTCGCCGTTGTTCAAGGACTCCGAGTTCTCGTCGTCGCCAGCGCGATCAGCCCAAGGCAAGGAGATGTTCAATATTCGGGCGAATCGTGAGTTGCCGATGGTGAGCCTGCCTGCTGCTGCCCCCGTTACTCCTCAGCTACCTAAAAGTCCGATTTCACCTCAAATGCCTCCGGGAGTCTCAAAATGAACGTCACCGAACGGGAGCGCCGTCTTCTTATCGGGCTGGTCCCCGCATTGATGATCACTGTCTTTGTCTACTACTGGACTGAACCGTCCGCCAGCGTGGCTCCTGTGGTTGCTGATACAGCTGCAGCAATCGACGTTGCGCAGGCCCGGCTTGATCGGGTTCGCGCCATTTCTGCCACCATCCCTCCGTTGCAGGATTTGAAACAAAAGTCCAGTTCCGAACTTGCCCAGTGGGAGAAGCGACTGGTACAGGCCGACACGCCCGCCCAGGCCCAGGCGCAGCTGTTGCAAATCTTCCGGCGCGTTGCCAGGCTGCAAGGCCCCTCGCTCGACATCCGCGGTTCCGACCTTGGCACCGTACAACCCTCCAATGGGTATTCCGAGATCGCGATGAATGTAAACGTCGAGTGCCAGATTGAGGGCTTGATCAATCTCCTTACCGACATCGCAGCGCAACCGGAATTCCTGTCCTGGCGCGACTTGCGCGTCTCCAGTCCTGACAACAAGCAGAAGCGAATCATAGTCAGTCTTACTTTATTGGCACTGGCCCCCGCCAAGTTAATTCCTCGCCCGGCAGGAGCCAGTCGCGGATGAGCCGAAGCATACTCTTATTGAATTTCTTATTGCTCGTAGCGCTTGGTGCGGGTGCCTTAGAGCTGCGTCGGCGCTGGATTCAGTCTCGCGAGCGTGAAGCTCAAGCGTTGGCATTCCGGCCTGTTCCTGCGCCCAGCTTGCCCGCCAGCTCTGTCGTGCAGACCGATCCAAACAAGATCCAGCCTGCGCAATATTTTGAAGTTGCCGAGAAGTTCCTGTTTGCCCGTGATCGCAACCCAAATGTTGTGATTGAGATAAAGACCCCGCCTCCGCCCAAGCCGATGCCAAACTTTCCTGGAGTTTACGGCGTCATGGATCTTGGAATGGGACCAACAGTATTCATGTCGATCGGTACCGCTGCTCAGCAAGGCTATCACCTAGGTGAAAAGATTGGCGAGTTTACGTTGATCGCCGCCAACCAGAAAGAAATTACCTTTGGTTGGGAAGACAAAGTCCTGACCCGGCCGCTCGACGAACTTCGGGCACGTCCGCATGAGAATGCGGCTGGCGGTGGGCAGCCAGAGCGCATGAATTCAAACGTCAACAATAACGCTGTTGCCGAGGCACCCCGTCCCAAAGTTCCCGACAATGTTCGTCCTGGCCCAGGCGCCGACATTGGCGGTGGCCGCAAGGGTTGTCTCCAAGGGGACAATTCGCCCCAGGGAACGGTCGTTGACGGTCTCAAGAAAGTATCTTACTCGTATGCGTTCGGTCCCATTTGTTATTGGGAAGCGGCGCGTTAGACCCCGGAGGTCCATTATGCTCAGTATCTTTACAGTATCGATTTTGAATGTGTTGCTGGTCCAGGCACAAAGCGAGCCTGCCAAACCGAAGCAGCAGACCGCACCCCGCGTAGCTGCCTCCAAGCCAGATCCCAAGCCCGCTCCTGCTGCAAAGCGGCATCCTGATGGGCGTCCGTTGGGTATCCCCTATAGTGCCGTCAAGATATCTGATGGTGCCTGGCGTGCGATGGAGGACGGCAAGCCGATCATCTATCGAGCGACCGCGTTCGGCTTCACCAAAGTAAGTGAGGAAGAGAACGGAAAGATCCAGCGAATGATCGATGGCAAGCCGGACGAGTCAACAGAAGTGCCGATCGGCTTGAGCGTAACGGAAGAAGGCGACCGTCTCCGATTCAAGAGGATAACGCCATTTGGCCCCTACATTTGGGTCAAAGACAAGACCGATCTCACGCCTGTTGAAAAGGCTGCCTGGGATCAAACCAAGGGAACGGCGAAGCACTAATGCGGATTCAGATTGCATTTCTCATCTCACTGATTGCCTCGGCTCAGCAGCCGCCGGTTGCACCCGCAGCAAATGCACAACAGGCCCCAGCCGGCCAGGCAGCACCCGCACAGGGTACACCCCAAGCCTCTGCCCCCCAAGTTGTGGCTCCCGCCCCTGCCAGCACAGGCAACCTCACTCTCAACCTGCCCGGTGCTTCGCTGACGGAAGTCATCGATACGCTGGCGCGGGTCCTTAAGATCAACTACATTCTCGATCCACGAGTGCGGGGCAATATCACCATTCAGACCTATGGTGAGATCAAGTCCACTGACGTCCGCGCGCTCCTCGACACGATTCTGCGTATCAACGGCTTCGCGATGGTTCAGGTGGGCGACCTCTACCGCATTGTACCTACGGCTGAAGTTTCCAAGCTGCCAATGCCGATTCGCACCAATGCCGAATCGAAAGATCTAAACGACGACGAAAAGATGATTCTCAATCTCGTCTTTCTCAAATACACGACTGCGGCGGAAATCTCCACACTGCTGAAGCCCTTTATTGGGGAAGGCGGCAATCTCAGTACCTACGATCCCGCCAACATGTTGTTGATTCTCGACAACTCGCGCAACATGAAGCGAACAATGGATCTGGTGGCGCTTTTCGATTCCGACACGCTAGCCAATCAGCGCATTCGCCTCTATGAGTTAAACAGTGGCCGCCCTAGTGATTTGGCAAGAGAGCTCGAATCAATTTTCAAGGGGCTGTCTCTTGCCGGCAAGGGCGCGGGTGTTCAGTTTTTGCCGATTGATCGTCTAAATACGTTGGCGGCAATTGCTCCCAATCCGGGTGTTTTCAAAGAAGTGGAAAGCTGGATCGCCAAGCTGGATATCCCCGTTAAGGCCGCCGTTGGGGGCCTTGAAAACTTTGTCTACCGAATCAAGTATGGTCGGGCTGATGCGATTGCCCTTGCCGTGACGATGCTCTATGCGAGCCAGCAGGAGAATCCCCAAGCCATGATGAGCACCATGATGATGATGATGATGATGATCAGCATGACCAGCCAGCTTTCGCAGGTCTCTAATGGTGGCGCTTCGTCCATTGGTAGCGGCGGCGGGATGGGTGGGGCCATGGGCGGCGGAGGATTCAACGGAGGTATGGGCAATGGAATGGGTGGCGGTGGCGGCTACGGCATGGGCGGCGGGATGGGAATGTACGGGATGGGCGGGATGGGCATGGGCGGGATGTATGGCGGCGGGATGGGGATGTATGGCGGCGGGATGGGCGGCGGCGGGGCTCAGCCCAACAACGCTGCATTCAGCGGCAACTCCAAGCCCGGTGATGCCACTGGCAACTATGTTGGATCACAACAGGGCGGTGGCGCTCCTGCGGTGCGCGTGCCGAAGATTGTGCCAAACCCCTTCGACAATACACTGCTTATGCAGTGCACAACTCAGGAGTACGAGCAGATATCCCGGCTGCTCAACCGCCTCGACGTCGCGCCCCGGCAGGTTTTGATTGAGGCGCGTATCTATGAAGTCAGCATGACCGGTGCCTTCTCCAGCGGAGTGCAAGCATACCTCGAGCGTCGCGGTGGCACCTCCGGTACGGCTGCGGACAGTTTCAAGAAAATTCTTGGCGCTTCGACCGGATCCGGCATCAACCTCACTGCGGGGTTACTGGTTGGACAGTCCCGCGAACTCCTGGGATTTCTGTCAGCGTCTGAGGACGAACGTCGAGTCCGCGTGATCAATGCGCCCAAAGTCATCGCCACCGACAATATTGCGGCATCGATCAACGTTGGAACCTCGGTTCCAACCCTTACCTCTCAGGCCGTCTCCAATGTCCAGCAGTCGGGAAGCTCGTTGTTCACAAATCAGGTATCCAGCCGCAGCGCCGGTGTCAACCTTGCCATCACCGCCAGGGTGCTGCCCAGCGGCATCGTGACGCTCCTGATCAATCAGGAAGTGAGCACGCCTCAGGCACCAGCCGCGAGTGCTGCCATCCAATCGCCCTCGTTTGCCCAGCGAAGTGTGCAGACTCAAGTCACGGTTCAGGATGGCGACACCATCGCCATCGGTGGAATCATGACCGAATCCGACACCTACTCGACTTCGGGTGTCCCCGGTTTCAACCGAATCCCCATCCTCGGTGGGGTCTTCGGCAGCCGATCCAAGTCGAAGGAACGAACGGAAATGGTGATTTTTATCACTCCACGCGTCATTTACGACACCCCGGAAATTGTCGAGGCCAGCGACGAATTGCGATCGCGATTCAAGCGACTCAATAAGATATCGATTGACTAGGGTCTGATCGACCGAAACTCCTGTGAGATGAGGCGTGTTACCCTACTTGCCGATCTTGATGCGCCAGCTCTACTCAACTCATGCGGTGAAGTTATCTTTACTTCTCTGCCTCCCCTCTTTAGGTTTTTCGCAAACCGTGATTCAGGTGGGGCAGGGAGCCACCTCAGATACAATCCGCAACGAATTCCAACTTGCCTTTCAGCGGGACAGCTTTTTTTCCTTCGTCAGCGCTGTGCCAATTACGGAGGTCGTCTCCTTTGGCGTCGGTGGATTTCGGCAGGAATTTCAGAATCCCGCCAAAACCGGGCTCAAGTCCGGATTGGTGCGGCCCGCTGCTCCAGACCTGACGCAGGGCCTGAATAGCGCGGTCCGACAGGTTCGCTCCCCCATCTACCAGATCTACACTCAGTCCAGCATTGGGTCGGGCATCGCTGGTTTCCCCTCCATCGACACGAGTCGATTCGATATTCCGAAGGGCCAGACGGGTGGCACAGAACCCATTAGTGGCTGGTTCCAGATCTTCGATAAGAATTTCGCGATCTATCTTTGGGATACTCCGCCCAACGAGGGTGGCACCGAGACTCAATTCAACGTGGCCGACCCGATCTTCTCCCGCTGGAAATCGATCGGCATCAGCACAATGGGCCCGCCATTTCTGTCTTCCACTGCCGTTAGCTCCCGATTTGGCACCAAAGCCAACTACCAGACTTTTGCCTATGGCTCGATCTATGTGCTGACCTCTGGCGCTCTCTCTGGTCGCGTGATTTATGTGCGGCAGTCCGTGCAAACTCTTTATGCAGATAACCAGGGGCCTGGGGGCTTCCTGGGCTTGCCGCTCAGTGATGAGACCGTTTTAAGCGATGGGCGTCGTCGCCAGACTTTCGAAGGCGGCACGATGGAATACGCCCTCAACGGCACGCCCATTCTCAAAAATGCTGTCGTAGCCATCTCTATCGGCGGCGATAATCCCCGACGGCTCACTGCTGGCCAGACGCTGACACTCGATGCTACGCTTCAGACCAATTCTGGTGAGGTGGCAGTGGATCGCGACGTTTTCTGGTCCACGACAAACGGCAGAGTTGCCAGTATCACTGGCACCGGCCCGCGCGTCACCCTGCGCGCCGTTGGAGGGGGAACTGCATTAATCACGGCCACTAGCGAAGGTAAGATAAGTCCGGCTGTGACCGTATTTGTTGCCGCTCAGTGCTGTTCGCTCGGCGAAGGTTCGCCAACGCTTGTCATTTCACAGACTTTTGTTGATGCAGCACAGCGCAACCGCTTGACGCTGCGAACGCCGATCGCCACTCCAGTGCGGCGAACTGGGGCTGGTTACGTCCAAGAGGCCATCGCTTTACCGGGTGGGAGTCGCATCCTGATCGCCAAGTCTGATGCAAGCCCTATTGCCTACGTGCTTTCTGGTGCGCTTCTAGCGTCCTCGGATGCGCTTGGCGGCGTTGCGGGAGCGTTGGGCTACCCGCTGGCCGACGCAAGCTCTGGCGGTACGCAATTGTTCGAAAATGGGGCCCTGGCTGGCTCACCGGTCCGATATGTCGGAGGGGTAATCCTATCCCGGTGGCGATTGCTGTCGCAAGAAGCCGGAGCCTTGGGCCCCCCGACTACTGAGGCCAGTTCAAGTGTCAGTTTTAGCGGTGCCTCTGTCACTACTCAGCTGTTTCGCTCCGGGGCAATCTTCTCATATGGAAGCGGTGCACTCACGGGCAAAGCCTTTGTGACTACCGGGGCCATTGCCGCCAAATACGCAGAACTCGGGTTGAGCTCTGGCTCGATTGGGGCTCCGTTAACGGACGAATTCCTCACATCAGGTGCTTTCCGGCAGGAGTTTGAAGGGGCTTTCCTTGAATATTCCGCGGGTGGTGCTGTTCGCGTAGTCGATAAGGCACGCAAGCCAACGCTGACGATCACACCGTCGTCGTTGTTGCCAGGCGGGCGCTATCGCGTGGCCGTCGGGGGGTTTGCGGCCAATACACGCATCCGGATCACTCAGGGTACGGGGGCCACGGCGGATGTTTTCGATTCTGTTGCCGCCAACGGATCATATGTATGGGAAAGCGTTGTCGCATCCAATGCGCGCGCTGGTGCAGTGACGCTGCGGGCGACTGACATCTCGGATGCAAAATCCTTCGTCGAAGGCGCATACACCGTCCGAACTCTGGCTGAGCTCAAGCCTGCACTTTCCAAGATTTCTGGTGATTCTCAATCCGGCGCTCCGGCGACGATCCTTGCCGTCCCACTTCGGGTTGTGCTCCGTGACAATACGGGCAGCCCGATTGCAGGCGTAGTGCTCCGCGTTGAAGCCTCGCCCGGTGCGGGCATCGTGTCCTTTTCGTCAATGACTGCTGCTGACGGCACGGCCGAGATCCGGCTTCGCCTCCCGGCCCAGGCAGGTGTGGTGCTGGTTACTGTCGACGCCGGCGGTCAAGTCGTAAGCTTCAGCGCCCGGGCGGCAGCCCAAGTGCCCACAGACTTCCCCTCAATTACACAGGCGGTTAGTGGAAATTACGCAAATACCAACTTCCCACTAGTTCAAAAGGGCTCGCTCGTAGCTGCGATGGCAGGCGTCGTTCGTTTTTACCAACAACGCGGACAGGTACCGACGGACAATGGCTTTGCTGATACTGCCTCGCTCAATAATTATTTGCGCGCCTTCTGCTCTCTTGACGCAGATGGTAGCCCGATCTGCGATGGCTTCCTCGATTCGAGCGGCGATCCACAGCCAAATATCTTTCGTTTATCTAACTACTCCAGTGGCGTCCTCAACCTTGTATTTGCCGATCCGACGGTGGCCACTATCCGGGACTGGGCCGCAAACGGCAATCCCACCATCGTCGGGCTCCAGCTATCTCGAAATGGCCAACCAGCCGGAGTGCACTTCGTCACAGCCTACGGCGTAACATCGGTGGGCGACCTCGCAATCGCCGACCCCAACCCACAATTTGGCTTCACGCTCTTATCGCAGTATTTGGGCGGCTATCCAGCAGCCGGGGCAAACTGGACAGCCAAACCCATCACGGCACTGATTTTCACTCCAACGGGCGCGTCGACAAATGCCTTCTACGCTTCGGCGTCTAGCGCCTTCGGTCTGGCCAGTTCGGGAACGCCCTGTTCCCTGGCGGCAACTTGGCCATCCAGCTTTGCAAGCGTGGAGTCGATTGCCGCCACAGGGGAATTCCGCGTGCAGTCCTGCGATGGCACTGCGCCCGGCTACCAGCTCACCGTCCCGACTGCTGATTATTTATTGCAATTCACCAGCCTCGGAAATCCCACAGTGCGAACAACTGTCAGCGGGGCCGCTGCAGCCGGATATCGCGTTTCCCGTAGCGGGGGCGATGCATGGACGCTCTCTCCGGAAGAGCTGGCTCTGAATCCATCAGACGTCCTCAACGCCGCCAGCTTTTCAGCGCGATTGGGCGCTGGCGGCATCATCAGTATTTTTGGATCTGGCCTGCCATTGGCTGCCACTGCAACGTCGTCAGTTCAATTGGACGGCGAAACTATCCCAATCTTTTTCTCTAACGGCTTCCAACTCAACACCGTCATCCCGGCTGACCTAATCGCTGGTCAGCATTTACTTCGGCTTCGCTCACCCTACGGTGATGTCAGTACTCCCCTCGATCTCGGCGAAGTGGCCCCAGGGATCTTCCTGCTCGACGCGCGCCGCTCTGCAGCTGTTCTCAATCAGGATGGTTCCGTCAGCTCACCCACTAACCCGGCGGTCCGCGGCCAGGCTATCGTAATCTTTGCCACCGGCTTGGGCTCGGTGGCTCGCCAAGCGAATGGACTAAGCACCACCACGCGCCCGACAACGGTCCTTTTGAACGGGCGGGAACTAAATCCATTCTTCAGCGGGCTTGCGCCCGGCTTCATCGGCCTCTACCAACTGAACGTATCCATCCCGATCGCTGCTCCACCAGGGCTGGATCAGGTGCTGATGCTCCGGGTGGGAGAGGTTGAGTCCAATGTTGGCGTCATTGCGGTTCGTTAACCTTAATGGGCGTCATGGGTCAAATTCGCCGCGCAAATCGCATCGAAGTGTGTCCAAATGACTCAACTTTGGCTCTCGGATAGACCTAACTCATGCGCTATCAAAGAGTTGCTGACTTTTTGCTTGACTCCCGGCGGTAAATTCTGCTACTAGTGGTATGTCTGAAAAGTAACAGGCGGCTTTCATCACAGCGACGTGGAATCCCGCGAGCACAGAGCATCCGATTTAAACAAAGAAGTCGCTTCGGCTTAGAGTCGTAGTAAACGTGTAGTAAAAGAGGCTCAGGTTGAAAGAGAACTTCCGTCAATTCAAAAAATAAAGTCATGACTAAACTTCACAAGGAGAAGCAAATGTCGCATTTTCGTAAAATGTTGTTTGCTGCCGCGGCCGTTGCGTCCTTCCTCGGAATGGGCAACAGCGCCAGCGCGCAGAACAATAGCAATCCCTTCGTCTGCAATACCAGTTTTTCGCCCCTCGTCGTTCGCGTCGAAGGTTTGCGTGAGCTTGTAGGCGATATCGTAATCACCTGCACCGGCGGAAATTCCGTCGGAGCACCTGGAGCCAATAATGGGGCAACTGTCCTCAGCCCTGGTTCCAACCCAGCCAGCTTCGCGCCCGCCACGGGCGTCGTTCCTGTTCCTGGAATTGGCGGTTTGCCGGGTAGCGGCACCACCTTTGCAGCGATCACCACCCCGACCGTACCCGCGATCAACATCTCGGTAACGGTTGCCGGCACCAAGATCACCAACCGCATCTTTAGCAACACCAACCTCACGGACGCGCTGTTGTTCATCGACGAGCCGACCAACCCCGTCACCAACGTTGCCACGGTGAATAACCAGAACCCTTGCTCCTCGACCAATAGCACCATCGGTGCCGCTGGCGTTTGCACGGGCATGAACTACTTCTTCAGTGCGAATAGCATTGCAGTTGGAGCTGGTTATGCATCGCTGCCTGCCAATGTTGCCGGTGTTGCCACTGGTGTCCCGATCAATGTGTACCAGGCTCAATACGGCGTCGGTGGCGGTTTCGCCCCCAACGAGCAGACGATCACCTTCGTCGGCGTCCCCGTTGTTCAGCCCGGCACCTTTGTGGGCGCTGGTTCGCGCGTATTCCGCATCAAGAACATCCGCATTCAGGTGGCCAATTCCTTCCAGGTTAATGGTCAGATCAATGCGTTCATCTCGATCCAGAATCCTCCCGCAAACCTCGTTCTCAACAATGCTCAGGGTACGGTTGGTTTCGTTCAGCGCGGCCTCTTCTTCGATGCCGTCGCTGGCGGACCTTACGCCCAGTGCTTAGGTTTTAACAACAATGGATCGGGCTTCGTCTCGACCGGTTCGACAGCAGTGCTGCCCAACGGCAACACCGGCGTCCTCCGCTTCACCGAAGCCTACGGCGTCGCCTTCAAGCGCCGCGGTACGGGTGGTTCGCTTGACAAATACGATTCGGTTTACAACCAGTATTACGACAATACTAGTGGTCAGTCGAACCCGACCGTCAATTACAACAACGAGTCAGGCTTCTACAATACGACCTTCAGCACAAATAACGGCTTGAACGCAGCAGGCATCGCCTCCCAGGGCACCCGCCTGCGCGCTCGCTTCGTCGGTGTGCCTACGGCTGCGCGTGTGTATGTCTCGGCTCAGCCCATCACGGGAACCGTCCTTGGTGGAACCACTTCTTACGGTCAGGGTACTGACGCTCCTGGTAGCGCTTACGCCGTTGCGACCGCAAGCGCAAATGGTGAATCTGGCGTTGGCTTCACCGCCAACTCGCAGAGCATTGTCTACACGACCGGTCGGGCAATCCAAGGTTCAACGGCTCCTGGCTTCGGCGCCGCTGGTGCTGCTTACGCTGGCTTGGCTTCCACCGGCAACGCTGGATACATGGCCGTCACCATCGCCTCTGATGGTACGGGCACCTTCTTCTGGGAAGTACTCCGCGCTGATGACAACACAATCGATCGCCTCGATTTCCTTGTCGCCATCGCTTTCGTACCCACCACGAGCATCGTGACCGACGCCAACACCATCGTTACCGCCAATGTTTCGGGCAACTTTGCACCGATCTCAACGACCGGTGGCAATGGCTATCCGTCGATCCCAAGCTTCGTCCTCAGCTCGCCTGAAGAACTGAAGCCGATCTTCTCGATCACGAATTGCGCCACCAACCTGCTCTATCCGTTCGTGAGCAGCGTAACCGGCTTCAACACCGGTGTCTCCGTGGCCAACACTTCGAAGGATCCGTTCGGCACCGTAAACGAAACCGGCATCTGCAAGGTGTTCTTCTACGGCCAGACGGTAGGCGGCGGAATCGATCCGACTCCTCAGTCCTTCAGCAAGTCCGTCCCCGCTGGTCAGGTTGCAACTTTCAACCTGCTCTTCGGTGGTCCGGACTATGGTATTCAGCCAGTTGCTGGATTCCAGGGCTACCTGATCATCTCGTGCAACTTCCGTTGGGCGCACGGCTTCGCTTTCATCAGCGATCCGTCCAACCTCCAGACTGCGCAAGGCTACCTCGCATTGATCCTCGATCCCAAGAACTACTCTGACCTTCTTGGTCGTCGGACGGGTGCTGCGGCTGCCGAAGCTCTCGATAACTAACTTCGAGATAACTTCAACTTAAAATCGGGGCGAACGAAAGTTCGCCCCGATTTTCTTTTCCACCACACCTCTCAATCTGCTAAAATTATCTTGCTGCGTCCTTCCATCTCTTTCGTTCTGAAGAGGATACCCAATGTATAGGTTCTTTTTGTCTCTCTCGACTTTCGCTTGCCTGTGGCTTGTTCCCGCACTGGCTTCGAACATCGTTGTTCTGCCGCAGGAAAACTCCGGCGCTACCACCGGCTATATTTACAGTCCGGAACCATTCACCCAACTGGGGACTTTCATCGCCGACCCGCTCGCATTCGAGGCGGTCTGGCATCCCAATGGCCAAAAATTTTATGTCTTCTCAAAGAGCATCACCAAGTCGATCGTCGTCTACTCTGGCTCCGCTCCTTACGCCGAGACGGTTTCTCGATCACTGCAGAATATTAGCACTGGCAAGATCTCGCCCGATGGTCGCCGACTGTACGTACTCAGCCAGGCGGTTCGTATTTATGACACTGGCAACGATCAGGAAGTTACCGGCATCAATACCGGCGGTATCCCCATCGACATCGACTTTTCGCTCGACTCGAATCGTGCCTACGTGCTCAATAACAATGGCACGCTTGTCGCCATCAACCTGGCGAATAATACGGTCATTAGTACCCTCGCGATCCCCAACGGCGCCACCTCTGTGGTTGTCGGCCCAACTGGCCTCGTTTACGTGACGGCGCAAAATCGAGTGCTTGAAATTGATGGCCGTGAGGCGCTGACCCAGATCGGTGCTGATATCCCCGTTGTCGGCTCCAACTGCCAGAAAACGCAGTTCACGCCAGATGGTAGCCGCGCCGTTGTTGTTTGCCCTGTAAGCGGCTCAACTCAGATCTTTGTGATCGATATCCTCTCGCGAACAACCGCCAATTCCAGCATCCCCAATGCTGTTGCCGAGCGCTTTAAAGTAATCTCGAATTCCACTGCGCTCTACTACATTGCCATAAGCAATACAATTTTCAAGGGCGGACTGGTTACCCCTCTGTCTAACCCAACTCAGGCAGACCTCGCCGGCTCTGGGCCTCTATCGGGTGGCAAATACCTCATCACTTCCGATGAGCAGCCGACCAATCGTTATCTCTTCCCGAATTCAACCAATGCGATCTCTCGCATCAACCTCGAAACCAACACGCTGAATAACATCCTCACCCAGCCGACCTTTGTTGGCCCGATGTATTTCACCGGGAAAGCACCTACTGGCATTCCCTTTAGTCTTATCGTAATCAATCCCTCTCAGTCCGTGAACGCTAGCGTCAAGGGCCGTCCCCTCGTGGTTCGCGTACTTGATGGTGGAGCGCGCCCTCTGAGCGGCACTACTGTGAATTTCACCACCAACACGCCCGGTTTGCAATTGGATTCCAATTCGGCAATCACCAGTAAAGACGGATACGCGATGGTCAGTTATGTTGCTCCGACTGTAACGGGTACTGCCACTGTCACGGCGTCGACTAGCGGTTCGCAAGGTCAGTCGTTTACCATCAATGTCACAAACCCAGGCGGTAGTGGTGGCGGCGGTGGTGGCGGTGGTGGCGGCTCTACAACTCCTCCGATTCAGATCTATTCCGGAAACGGGCAACTCATGTTTGCTCAATTCCTTGCGCCTGAGCCGCTTACAGTTCTGGTACGAGACGGTTCCGGCAACCCTCAGCCCAATGTGACCGTATCCTGGACTGTGCCTTCCGGCGACGGCAATGTGACGCTTTCAACAACGATTTCAGATTCCAAGGGTTTTGCGCAAACCCAATACGGATCTGTACTCTTCTATAACGATGCCTTCAATGGGCCTCGCGGTGCGATTGTCAGGGCGAGTTCACCAAACGGTACGGTTGACTTCAACATGACTTCCTACCCCGCAAATGGCCCGCCTCCGCTTCTTATTCCTGCCAGCCCACCCAATATCACTCTCGTTAGCCCAGCTGAAGGTACGGTGATCAAGGTTCCAGCAGGTGGTTCGGTCCCGGCCGCAGTCAAAGCCACTGTCACCAGCGGAACCCTGACCAACTTTGGCTCTGGTATCCCGAATGTTGGATTCTCCGCCTCGACGGGAAATGACCCGGATGTTGGAGTCAGCGCCACTTGTTCGCAGACTAATCTCTCTAACTCAGCCGGTGAAGTTTCCTGTAACCTGATCGCTGGAAATAAACTTGGCCAATCCACCTTCCGTGCCTGTGTTGGCGGTTGCCAGAATCCTGGCCGCGCCTTCTTTTTCGTTGTCGAGGTGGTCCCGGGTTCGCCCGGATTGATCACCAAAAAGCAAGGTGACAACCAGTCTGGTGCGCCTGGCACTCTCACACCTGTCGCCTTACGCGGCACCGTTACCGATAGTTTTGGAAATAGGCTCAGTAGCGTTTCGGTTCGTATTGAGGTGATTTCTGGTGACGCTACCCTGGAGTCGGTCTTCAACAATACAAATATTGATGGAGACTTCTCCTTCCTTCTTCGCTTCGGCTCCACTCCTGGCGAGGTCAAGATCCGCTCCAGCGCCGGCACTGCTTCTACTATCTGGACGGCCACGAACAACGTAACCATCGGAAACTTCGTCAAAATTTCTGGCGATAACCAATCCACTGTCATCGGTCGGCCCTTCGCTACTCCTCTGTCGGTGCAGCTCTTCGATTCACAGGGTCGTGCGATTCCTGGTGCCGCCGTAGGCTTTGCTGTTCAGAGCGGTTCAGCCACTCTCTCGGCTTCGTCCGCGATTACCAATAGCCAGGGTGTAGCCACCGTCAACGCGACGGCAGGTGCCACGGCTGGTCCGATCTCCGTCTCCGCTACAGCGGTCAGCCGGGTTGTTACCTTCAGTCTCTCGGCTGTACCGGTTGGGCCGACAATCACTAGCGTCTCCAATGCAGCTGGCTTCCAGGCGGGATTGGTGCCTTGCGGCCTCGCTACCGTCTTCGGTACAAACATTGCACCAAGCCTCAATGGCTCCGTGATGGGTAACAGCTTCGTCGGTCCTTATGCGTATCGTCTGAACAACGTGGGCATTGAGGTCGGCGGTCGGCAAGCCCCCATCATCTCGGTCGCAAATATCAGCGGCAAAGAGCAGGCAACTTTTCAAACTCCCTGTGATGTTGCTTCTGGATCATCCACCCTCAAGCTGACGGTGAACGACGGATCAAGTTCCGTTCCGGTTCGTGTCTTCCCGACTCAGCCTGGCATTTTCGAAACCACCGATTCGGCGGGCAAGAAGATCGGCGTAATCGTCAAGGCCGATGGAACTTACATGACGCTTGAAAACAAGGCCCTCCGTGGCGAAGTCCTTATCGGCTTCTTCACCGGACTGGGTCAGACGCTAACGCCAATCACCACTAACAATCCCGGTTCTTATAACAACTCCTCACAGGTCGCCGCTGAAATTATCATTGGCGTCAACAATGAGGGAGTCCCGGTCGGCACCGCCACTATGGCGCCCGGCTTGGTTGGAATCTATGTTGTCCAGTTTCAGCTTCCTGAAAATGCGACAGCTGGAACGGGACGTCCCTACGGCATCGGTGCCATCGGCGCTGACGGCGCATATGTTCCCGGTAACCCATCCTTGATTCACATCCAGTAGTACGCGGGTTCGATCAATCATTAGAATAAGAGGGCCGCTCCTGACCGGGAGCGGCCCTCTTTTCCTTTCCGGCTTCCGCATAAAGGAAGATTTCTCCCGATGAAAACACGCTTCATCCAGCCGACTCTATCCGCGCTCATCCTGGGCGTCATGCTGCTTGCCCTGATCGCTCTGGCGACCCTCCAGTATCGTTGGAGCGCGCAACTAAGTCAGGCCTATGAACAGCGAATGCAGGCCACGCTTACAACCGCAACCCATAGCTTGCGAAGCACCGTGCAAATGGAACTTGCTGCACTTTCGCGGAGCCTTCAAGTGTCGAGTGCTGAGTCGATCCAACATCTCCATCTCGCTGTCGCGGCAAGAGCCCGAACTCTCTCAGCTGCAAACCCGCCTCATGCTCTTTACGTCGTTCAAGCGCCAAATATGATGCTCGCCGCCTATCGCCCCGGCTCCAGCGATTTTCAACCCATCCCCTGGCCCTCCAAGCTCGAATCGCTTCGCAGGGAATTGCTTGTCCACATGGAAGATCTTGAGAGGGCCTCCGCCCGTCGTCGCCATGTCCGACCGTGGCTGGCATCCGCAGCCGCCCCTGTCCTGTTTCGTGCAGTCGAGGGCACCGATGGCGAGAGTCTTGACGCCTTCATCCTGATTGAAATCGACGCCCTTCGATACTTCGCGCAACTGGATGATCGTCTCTTTCGCGCCTCGGGCCTTGATTCCCGCCTAGCCGTTCTGATCGCTGACACAACCATTTACGATTCTGATCGACTGGCTTCGCCGCTGCCGTCCCTCCCCTCCCTGGATGTGTGGGCCAATCTGCCGGGAGGGTCCCGTTCCGCCCCGCGTTCTGCCGTTGAGGACAACTCCTGGCGCATCATTGCTGCCCATCGTGCTGGCACGCTGGACGCGGCCGTCGCATCTAACCGCTACCGAAATCTCGCTGTCGGTTTCGGTGTCTGCCTCATACTTTGTGGTGGCATGGTTTTTCTGGCCTACAACACTCGCCGCGCCCAGCAGATCGCGCAGCTCCAAAGCAGTTTCGTGGCCGGCTTCTCGCACGAGCTTCGAACACCGATTGCCGCCGTCTGTGTTCTTGCCGAGAACCTCCGGGACGGTATATCCAGTGACCCTCAGCAAGTCCGCCGCTACGGCAGTTTACTGTTGGAGCAAGGTCATCGCCTCCGCGCCATGATTGAGCAGATCCTGGCCTTTGCCTCCAACCAGCATGGCCCGTTGCAGTTGCACCAAGTGTCGATTTCCGAAACGGTTGCCGATGTCCTTCGCGAAGACGCGACGCTGCTCGATGGGATGGTGGTCGACGTTGTGATCCCGTCCGGACTGCCACATGTCCTGGCCGACCGCGATACTCTAAAATCCTGCGTCGCTAACCTCATCGCTAACGCCGCAAAGTATGCCCGCGCGGGGGCCTGGATCGGCATAACAGCGCAAATTCAGGAAGCGTCGGGCATTGCCCTCACCATTTCCGACAGAGGCCCCGGTATCGATCACAAGGAGCTTTTGCATGTTTTTGAGCCCTTCTACAGAGGCAGTGACGCTCGCGCCAAACTCATTCCCGGCGCAGGTTTGGGGCTCCACTTGGTGCGTCGCAGGATGGAGTCGCTCCAGGGCCGCGTTACGATCAATTCAGTTCCCGGAAAAGGCTGCGCTGTTACTCTTCATTTGAAATCCATCTCTGCATGACCCAACGCATTCTATTAGTCGAAGACGAAGCCGCCATTGCGCTTGCCTTGGAAGATCGACTCACTCGCGCGGGTTACGAGGTTGAAGTCGCAACGGATGGCCCCACCGCTTTCACGCGCGCCTCTACCGCTCACTTCCACCTTATCCTCCTGGACATCCTCCTGCCCGGCAAGAGCGGCATCGACGTTTGTCGCGACCTCCGCCAACTTGGCATACTCACGCCCATTCTCATGCTTACCGCATTTGGCGAAACTTCCGACAAGGTCCTGGGGCTCAAGATCGGTGCTGACGACTACCTCACCAAGCCTTTCGATCAGGCTGAACTGCTTGCGCGCATTGAGGCGCTGCTCCGTCGCGCCGCTCCTTCTCCCTCAGCCTTTCTCCAATTCGGCCCTCTTCGATTGGACCTTCGCGCAGCCAAGCTCTTTCGCGACGGCGAAGTCGTACTACTGACCGCCCGCGAGTACCACCTCTTCCGCTACTTTGCAGAGCACCCCGGCCAAGTCATTTCACGCGATGAACTCCAGCGCGAAGTTTGGGGCTATGGCCCCAATATCTCCACCCGTACTGTTGATGTCCATGTCAGTTGGCTTCGTCAAAAGCTCGAAGCCGATCCCAAACAACCCCAGCTCTTCGTCACTCGGATCGGCCTCGGTTACCAGTTCGACCCTCCCGTGTAAAGGAGACGTAAAGTTGTTATTGCATCCAATTTACGGCCACCCCTTCACTGGCGGGTGTTCTACCATTCATGCTGAAAGAGATCCGTCATGACCCGATTCGCCCGCCTCCTCCTGGCCTTGTTTCTTCCTCTCGCCGCACAGCCGCCGAGGGAAGACCACAAAGACGGCAGGAAAGGCGACCGCAAGAATGATCATCGAGAAGACGAATCCTGGGCCGAGCGCCGCGTTCGCGACCTCTCCCACCGTTTTGACCTCAGCGATACCCAACGCAGCCAAGCGCTTGCGATCTTCACCGCCGCCGACCAAGCCGCTGAGCCACTCGAAGACAAGCTCGCGCAAGCCCGCCGAAAGCTTCGTGAGGCTACCCGTAGAAACGCCAACGCGGCCGAGCTTGAACAGCTCGCTGCCCCCCTCGGTCCACTCCTTGGCCAGCTCGAGCTCATCGAAGCCAAGGCCGAAACTGCATTTCACAATACTCTGACTCCAAAACAGCGTGAGGAAACGCGGCGCCCGCCGCCCCCACCCAGACGTCGCTGATTCTGTCCCGGAGGACCCAATGTCGAAAATAATTTTCTTTTTTGCTCTGCTACTCGCACGCCTTGCCCAGGCCCAGCCCTCGCTCAAGACCATTCCCATTCCACAAGCCAGTGGCACCGGCCAATTCATCCGCGATAACGCCGCACTCATCGTTCTCGGAAAGGCGCTGTTCTGGGACATGCAGGTTGGCTCCGATGGCCGCACCTCCTGCGCAACTTGTCACTTCCATGCCGGTGCCGATCATCGATCTCAGAATCAACTCTCTAACCCAAATTTCTCTTTCCCGGCAAACACAACTCTGACGTCCGCTGATTTCCCGTTCCACGCTCTCGTCGATCCAACCAGTAATAACTCGCGTGTGCTGCGTGACAGCTCCTCTCGCTTTGGCTCCGCCGGAGTATTGAATCGTAAGTTCACCGCTATCAATTTGACCTCAGGCGACGACGGCTACGACTTGGCGACACTCGCCGCCTTCAACGTAAACGGGCTCAATGTCCGTCAGGTCACCGCGCGCAATGCGCCATCCGTATTCAATGCTGTTTTCAATGCCCGCAATTTCTGGGATGGTCGCGCGCTCAATACTTTCTCGCTGGCTAGTTCCACAAATTCTAGCCTTGCCTCGCAAGCAGTTGGCCCGCCTATCAATTCCACGGAGATGGCTTACGACGGGCTCACCTGGCCTTTAGTGGGACAGCGCATGCTCGCCCTAAGTCCCCTGCGTCTTCAGCGCATTGACGTCGACGATAGTATTCTTGGCCCATTTGCCAACCCCGATGGCCCTGGTTTTGCTGCCCCCATCACTTACCGCACGCTTGTGCAGGCCGCCTTCGTGCCAGCTTACTGGCAGGCAGCTCCTGAAGAAAACTTTCAACTGTTCTTCGGTTTGGCACTTCAGGCCTACCAAACCACGCTGGTCTCCGACGACACACCCTTTGATCGCTTCGCCGCAGGCAATGCTTCGGCCCTTGGCCCCCAGGAGCTAGCAGGGTTCAATCTCTTTCGCGGCCGCGCCCAGTGCAGCGGCTGCCACAACGGCGCGGAGTTCACCCTCGCCAGTGTAGGCGCTCTCAATCGTCGCAATAATCGCAATAACAACAACTCAGTCGGCGACACGGGCTTCTTCCGCACCGGAGTCTCGCCCATCGGCGATGACACTGGCCTCACCGCCGGTGCTTTCAAGACGCCTGGCCTGCGCAACGTCGAATTCACCGGCCCTTATTTTCATAACGGTGGACAAGCCACGCTCGAACAGGTCGTCGATTTTTACAACCGCGGGGGCGACTTCCCCCAGGGAGGCGTCAACAACGACATCCGCCGCCTGAATCTCAATCCCAATGAGCGCGCACAGTTGGTCGCCTTCCTGAAGTCACTCAGCGATGATCGGGTCCGCTTCCAACGCGCGCCCTTCGATCACCCGGCACTCTGTGTTCCAAACGGCGCATCCGATCTAGCGCAAACCACCGACGCCCGCTTTATGATCAGCGCTGCGGATCGCTGGGCGGCCATCGAGGCTACGGGAAAGTCAGGTGCAACCGTTCCACTCCAAACCTTTGCCGAGTTACTCGATGGCATCGGCAGCGACGGCTCGCGCGCACACAGCTTGGCTCAAGCCTGTCCGCTCGACTGAAGCTCGCTGTAATTGGGCCGGGCCTCCGGTTAGGATAACTGGGGCAGATACACCCGAAACCGGGCGCCCGCCCCCAACGCCGTCTCCACCTCAATGCGACCTTGATGCCCCTGCGCCACCCATTGCGCCAGCGACAGACCAAGCCCCGATCCACCTTGGGCCCGCGCGCTGTCTGCCTGATAAAAGCGATCAAAGATCCGGGGCAAGTCCAGGCTTCCGATTCCGATCCCAGTGTCGGCAACCTCCACCACGACCTGAGTATCTACACAGGCGATTTCCAAATCGATCTGCCCTGGGCTCGGCGTAAACTTCATCGCGTTCTCCACCAAAATCAACAACAATCGCCGCAGCGCCGCTCTGTCCCCGGCAATTTTTAGATCTCCTCCTGCCAACCGCAGCGCAATCCCCAATCCCCGCACGGCAACCAGCGGAGCAACCTGCGCCCGCACTTCCTCCAACACCTCGCCCACGTCCACCGGAGCAAGTACAAAGCGCGCCTGGCCCGCGTCGGCCCGCGCCAATTCCATTAGATTCTCGATTGTCCCTGTCATGTCCTGGCTCTGTTCTTGAATCTTCCGCAGTACCTCGCGATACTCATCGTCGCTGCGCTCGTGCCTGAGCGCAATCTCCGCCGCCATTCGGATAACCGCCACTGGCGTCCGCAGTTCATGAGAAGCATCCGCCGTAAACTGTGCCAACCGCTTTGTAGAGTCGTCCAGCCGCCCCAGCATCTCATTCCACGCCAGGCTCAACCGCTGCAATTCATCACGATGGACAGGCACCGGCAACCGCATCGAGAGGTTCTGCAGGCTAACTATGCGCGCCGCTGCGGTGACGTCGTCTACCGGCTGCAGCGCCTTCCGGCTAAGCATCCAGCCGCCTCCCAGAGACAACAATAAGAAGATTGGCGTCAACGTCATCAACGTGACCGACAAACTCCGTAAGGTCGTCTCAACGCCCGCTACAGAGTGCCACATAGTGAAGCGATACGTGTGCCCGCGTACCTCCATCGTCCGTTCGACACGCCTGCCTGCCCTGATTTCCCCAAACAGGCGCGCCCCGTCGCCCCGATACAGCTGTATCCCGCTCGCCTCGGGCAGTCCGATACTAAACTCCCTGGTCTCGTCGATAACCTCCTGCTCCTGATCCCCCTGCACTTCATTCTTCACAAAGCGTTCCAGGCCCCCAGCCTGTGCAACCAGCCAGCGGTCCAAATCCCGGTAAAGCGTCTCCCTGGTCCCCCACCAAACCACCACAGAAAAGATCACAAGCCCCAATGCGAATACGGCACTGTGCCACAACAACAGGCGCTGGCGGATGCCTAACACGGGCTCACCGAGCGCAACTGATAACCTACGCCGCGCACCGTGTGGATCAGACGCCGTGTAGCATCCAGGTCCACCTTGCTCCGTAGCAGCCGCATGAACGCGTCCAGAGTATTGCTCTCGACGTCGCGATCAAAGCCCCAAACTTCCTCAAGAATTGTCTCCCGAGTCACCACCTGCCCCGCACGCCGCAGCAGCAGTAGCAGGATTGAATACTCCGTGCGTGTCAGCGCGACAAGCGCACCCGCCACTCGGACATCCCTGCTGGCCGTATCGACGCTCAGCGTGCCTTCCTGCATCAGCACTCCCATGGTCTGCGGCCCCCGCCGTCCCGCCGCCCGCACTCTTGCTAATAACTCTTCAAACGCAAATGGCTTGGTGAGGTAATCGTCGGCACCCAGATCCAAACCCTTCACGATGTCAGAGCCAGAGTCGCGAGCCGTCAGCATGATCAGCGGCGTCTTGCGCCCCGCCGTGCGCAGTCTTCGCGCCACCTCAAATCCATCCATCCCAGGCAGCATCACATCGAGAATGATGACTTCAAAGTCGCCGTGTCGCGCCATCTCAAATCCATCGCTCCCATTACGCGATACGGATACTTGAAATCCCTCTTCGCGCAATCCCTGGTCCAGCAACCCGGCCATCCGGAGGTCGTCCTCAATCACCAGTACGCGCATATCTCCATCCTAGGCTTTGTTTCTGAAGAGCCTCTGAATGAGCGCGCTGTCGACTCACTGTTCTCGTAAGGCTTCAAGGCTACAAGTGGCAACCGGCACAGCCGGGTTACAACTCGCGATCCCCATCTCAAATTGGACGTTATATCCCGACTTGGCCTTCCACCAAAACGGATAGTCTGTGCTCAGTAGCTGCGCGCCGCTCTGCACCGCTGAATCTCGTCGGCGGGTATCGTTTGCCTTCACCGCCGCGCTGCCGCCGTCTGTCATCGTCCGCACCAGATATCCGCGCCGCACCAGCGCCGCTACCCGGTCCGTTTCTGCTTCCGCGTCATTGACCTTGACAAATGCGGCTTCTGGCGTCCCAGGCTCTGAGTTGGTAAACATAGCCCTGCCTGCCAGGTTTCGGTGTCCAACTTTATACAGAACCCCTACGCGCTCCTGATCTAATAAGAAAACGACCTTGCCTCGTGCGCGCTCCAGCGTCGGCCAGCCTTTTGTCAGGACGGCCTCCTCAAGGGACTTCTTTCCACCCCGTACATCGTCGGGCGTGATCAGCTCATCGGCTCGAAACACCGATCGAATCTCCGTATCCAAAGCATCGAAACTGTCCGTCGATAATCTTCCGGGCTGCACCAGGGGCGGCCCGGGCTCTGGATTCGGATCCTTATTCTCTACCAATACATAAATCGGGAGATGTCGTGGGTGTGCCTTCGACCAGGTCTTAATCTGTTTCAGGCAATCCTTGAAAGGCTGACAGTGGCTGCGATAGTCTACATCCTTGACATGCAGCACCTTAAATCCAGGCTTCTTCATCAAGCCCTTGGGATCAAACGGGGGGTCTGCTGGCAAGCCCGCCTTGGCGACGGCAGCCAGCATCTTCGGCCGTGCATATTTGCCACCCGCGCGGTCCTCAAAGACATCGATTTCCAACTGCCGCACTCCTGAATCCAACTGCTCGGCAAGTGGGGGGTGTCGATAGTCCAAGCTCTCGGCGGCCTTCGGATTCACTTTACGCAAGTGCGCCATTTCGCTGGGTGCCAGTCCGGCGTGATAGCTATTGTGGCTGCCAATAATCTGGATCTCAGTCATCTTCAGCGCCGCGTTTGACTGCCCACACATACTCGCCACCAATGCCATCCCGGCAAGCCCAATTCTATGCATCTCTAACAGAGTAACGAAGCAACGCGGCACCTTCACACAATCTTCAACGCGGTGCCCGGCCCTGTCATCGCCGCCATCAAGTCATACTACTCAAACTAAGCCCGTCAAATAGTTGGTTTCCTCTTTTCGATTCCTAGCGCCCGCAGACGCGAGGCCAGTGTCGCCGGGTGGACCTCAAGTAGCTCGGCCGCCCCTCCCGGCCCAGACACGCGGTACTTTGCCGCTGCCAGCGCCGCTTGCACATTCGCCTTTTCCCGCTCCCGCCACTCCCGTTCTGGAATCACCTCGGTCGCTTGCCGCGCAACAACTACCGCCGGGCGCAAGCCAGCCTCTGGTAGATCCAGCGCCAAGCTTCCTCCCCGAGCCAGAATCACTGCTCGCTCCACAACGTTTTGCAATTCCCGAATATTCCCCGGCCAGCCGTAATCCTGCGCCCGGTCTAACTCGCGTTGCGGCAACCGAGGTTCCGGCAGATGAAACCGCACGCAGGCCTGTCGCACAAAGTGCGCCGCCAATTCCGGAATGTCCTCTCGGCGCTCGCGCAACGGTGGTACGTCCATCGGAAAGACGCCTAGCCGATAAAACAGATCCAGCCGAAACCGCGCCTCCGCCACCTCCTTCCTCAAATCGCGATTGGTCGCAGCGATCACCCGCACGTCAACTCGCCGCGTTCTGTCTTCGCCAACACGCTCAAATTCTCCCTCCTGCAACACCCGCAATAGCTTCGCCTGCAACTCCAGCGGAATCTCCCCCACCTCATCCAAAAACAGCGTCCCCCCATCCGCCAATTGAAAACGTCCTACCCGGTCCTGCACTGCTCCCGTGAATGCTCCGCGAGCATGCCCGAAGAACTCGCTCTCAAACAACTCGCGCGGAATCGAGCCGCAATTGACCTTTACCATCGGCTTCCGAGCCCGCCCGCTGCGCTGATGAATCGCCCGTGCAATCAACTCCTTGCCGCTCCCGCTCTCCCCCATGATCAACACATTCGCATCCGTGCCCGCCACGAGTTCCACCTGCCGCAGAGTTCTATCGAGCGACGCGCTCTTGCCCAGGATCTCCCCAAACGATCCCGCCACTTCAACTTCCTCTCGCAAGTAATCCCGCTCCAGTTCCAACTCCCGTCGCAATCGCTCCGCTTCCTCAAATGCCCGCGCATTCGCTACTGCCACCGCCGCAGCATCCGCCAGGCTCCCCAACCATGCCCAACACTCTTCCGTCGTCTCCATCGATCGAAAGACAGCCAGGACGCCCAACACTTCTCCACGAAAGATCAGTGGCCGCCCCGCAAATGCAACCAGACCGTACTCCGTGGCCCAATCTGGATAGCGCACCCATTGCCGGTCCTGAGCCAAATCCTCAATGCGCATCGGCATCCCCGATTTGGCGATGCTCCCAATCTTCAACCCGTCCTCCAGCGGTACCCAATGAAAGCTCCCCGTCGTGCGCGCCCATTCTGGCCTCACGCCAGCACTAGCCCTCAGATGCAATGCGGCCTCAACAATCGGCTTATGCTCTGCACAATGAGGACAAGTCAACCCGCTCTCCAGCAACCACAGCCTCGCCAGGGCCACCCCGGGTTGCGCGGACACCGCCCGTATGATTGCGCTAAGGACTGCATCGAGAGATCGCTCTTGCGCAATCGCCACCAATATTGGGGCCAGCAACCCCATCTGCATATCGTCTTTCATCTTGATATCTCACAACTAAGTTATCAGAATTCATAAATCGTGAAATATCAGTATTTTTACGAGTCGATCCAAGCTCATGGAATCAATGATTTAGGCTTAGATCGGCTGTGGCCCTGGCCGTGCACTGTTCCAAGCCATGAAACGCATCCTCCTCGCCAGTCTCCTCTTCGCGGCCTTGGTCCCGGCAGCATCCTTGCCCGCTACCGAACCCCGCACCACCTTTCACACCACTAAAGTCGATAACGTCAGCATCTTCTATCGTGAGGCTGGGTCCCCGACCAAGCCCACCCTAGTGCTGCTACACGGTTTCCCCTCTTCATCCCATATGTATCGCAACCTGATCCCAAAGCTTGCCACCCGTTACCATGTCATCGCCCCCGATTTCCCCGCCTTCGGCTATTCCAGCCAGCCCACCCAGGCTGAATTCGAATACACCTTTGCGAACCTCGCCAACCTCACCGATAAGTTTCTCGACCAGCGCGGGATCGTCAAGTACAGCATCTACGTTCAGGACTACGGCTCGCCGGTTGGCTTCCGTCTCTTTGTGAAGCACCCCGAGCGCATCCAAGCCATCATCAGCCAGAACGGCAACGCTTACGCAGAGGGCCTGAGCCCCTTCTGGGCCGAGTATCTCGAACCCTTCTGGAAAGATCGCAACCCGGTTACTGAGGCCAAGGCCCGCCAGTTACTCACGATCGACACAACCAAGCTGCAATACACCGCTGGCTTCCGCAATCCCGAAAATGTGGATCCCGATGCCTGGACCTTTTCGCAAGCCACACTCGACCGCCCCGGCAATGCCGAGATCCAGCTCGCACTCTTCTACGACTACCAGAACAACGTCAAGCAATACGACCTATGGCACGCCGCTCTCCGCAAGGCCCAACCGCCCATCCTCGCCGTCTGGGGTAAGAACAATCCGATCTTCATCTTCCCTGGCGCCGAAGCCTTCAAGCGGGATGTCCCTAAGACTGTAGTCCAGGCGATCGACAGTGGCCACTTCGCGCTCGAAGAAGAAGCAGACCAGATCGCTCAAATCGTTCTCAAATTTCTGGCCAGCAACGTCCGCTAACTTACTAACTCAACAATCGAAAGAACCAATACAATGTCACGAATCAAAGCAATCAATCCCTCAGAAGCCACTGGCAAGGCCAAGCAACTCCTCGACGGAGTCCAGGCGAAACTCGGCATCACGCCCAACCTGATGAAGACCCTCGCCCAGGCGCCTGCCGCGCTGGAAGGCTACCTCAACCTCGACGGGGCGCTCTCGATGGGCGTCCTCGATGCCAAGTTCCGCGAACAGCTTGCCCTGACGGTGGCCCAAGCCAACTCTTGTGAGTACTGCCTCTCGGCTCACACGGCCATTGGCAAGATGGCCGGCTTGAAGCCAGAGGAGATCGCCGCCAGCCGCAACGCGCAATCGACAGACCTCAAACGCAACGCTGGCCTTCACTTTGCCCAAACCCTCGTAATCAACCGGGGCTTGGTCTCCGACGGAGTGCTGGAAGCGGTCCGCACTGCTGGTTTCACCGACGCAGAGATCACCGAGATCGTCGCCCATGTGGCGCTGAACATCTTAACTAACTACTTCAATCACGTGGCTCAGACTGAAGTAGACTTTCCACGAGTCGCAGTGACGCTGTAAGGAGCAAACATGAAACCCCCTTTCACGCTCGAAACGGCGCTGGCCAAAGTCCAGGCAGCCGAGGACGCGTGGAACTCTCGGGATCCGGAGCGTGTAGCGTTGAGCTACACGCCGGATTCGGAGTGGCGCAACCGCGCTGAGTTCCTCCGTGGCCGAGAAGAGATCAAAGCCTTTCTGCGTCGTAAGTGGGCCAAAGAGCTCGACTACAAACTTAGGAAGACCTTGTGGACCTACAATGGCAACCGCATCGCAGTCACCTTCGAATACGAATGGCGAAACGCGGAAGGCGACATGTTCCGCTCCTACGGCAACGAGCTATGGGAGTTTGACGAGGACGGCTTGATGCGCCGTCGAATCGCCAGCATCAACGACGCCCCAAGGACTTAGTCATGTATGTAAAAGAAATCTGGCGCTACCCGGTCAAGTCGATGGCGGGCGAGCGGATCGAAGTCTCTGACCTGACAGAACTCGGCCTGACAGGCGACCGCGAGATCCTCGTGGTCGGTGCCAATGGGCGGGTGGTCACTTCAAGAACTCACTCCAAGTTGCTTGGCCTCAAAGGTACCCTCGGGGACGACGGAGAGACCCGAATCAACGGCCACTTGTGGAGCTCACCGGAAGCCTTGGAGCTAGTCCAATCCGCCGTCGGCCCCGGTGCGCACTTGATCCGAGATACAAGCGCCGATCGTTTCGACATATTGCCTTTGCTGGTAGCGACCGACGGTGCGATCGAGCACATGGGCTTCGATGGCCGTCGCCTGCGCCCCAACATCGTGGTCGGCGGAGTGGAGGGCCTAATGGAACGCACCTGGCCCGGCCAGCGCCTGCAGATCGGCAAAGTAATCCTGCACATGGCCCAACTGCGTGGCCGCTGTGTGATGACCACTTACGACCCCGATACACAGAAGCAAGACCTCAACATCCTCAAGCGCATCGTGCGCGAGTTGGATGGCGTGATGGCGCTGGATACTGCGGTGGAGGCGGGCGGCCAGATCCGCGAGGGCGATCCAGTGACCATTCTCGCCTGATCCGATTTGTTCCACGCTCCGAGCGCTAAAATATAGACGAGGCATCTTACGAGGAGGTGACGTTGATTCGACTCTGGTCGCTCTTATTCTGCGGGCTAAATTGCTACGGATGCTTCTGCGTGGCTTGGCCCTCGGCCCCTCAAGCCTGGGCTCACTCTCCCGTCGTCTTCCTGGGCGTCGTTACTAGCGTTGATTCTCCAATTGCCAACAACGAGCTCGACGCGGAATTCCAAATTGCACGTGTATTGGTTCTGGAGCCGTTCAAGGGGTCGGCCAAAGGGCGTGAGTTTGTGCTCAGGCAGCCGATGAATAATTGCTATCCGAAATTCACGAGCGGCCAAAGTGTCGTCTTGTATCTCGACCCCTCCGGAAAGAACAGCTGGGTCGCCCATGGATGCAATCGACCGACCTCGATGGCAGACGTGGCGGACGACTTGTTGTTCCTCCGTGCACTCCCCAATTCGGCAAAATCCAACCGCCTCTCGGGAACCGTGTCGCTATACGAAATATCGTCGGCCGAGGGTCGGCATAAACTAGAGGCGCTCGCGGGCTTGGCGGTGAGTGTCTCAGGCAAAGCCCGATCCACCGCTACGACAACCAATCGCGACGGAGTCTTTGAATTCTACGGTCTCCCTCCGGGCGACTACGACATTGCAATTGAGTTCCCGCCTGGACTTAAGTTGGACTTCTCCTCCTTCGAGGGTGGCATGCGGAAGAAAAGTGACAGCCGTTCCGTCTCTATGGAAGGTCACTCTGCCGTCAGCGTAAATTTCCAGCTGAAAGCCGAAACTTCTATCTCCGGACGAGTACTCGGTCCCGACGGCCAACTTATGCCAAACGTCTGCGTCGATCTAGAGCCTTTGGGCGAAACGACCGAACGCTTCAACGTTTACGACTGCACGAACTCCGGGGGCACCTTCGTTCTCAAAGCCATGTCCGCAGGCTCTTATAAAGTCAGCGCAAATCGGTCTGGAGAGATCACCGCCGCCCAACCATTCCCAGCGACTTACTATCCTGGCGTAGTTACAGTCTCCCGAGGGGAGCGGCGCGCCGGTGTAGATCTGCGAATACCCAAGCTCGAGCCCACCGTCAACTTGTCCGGCAAGGTCGAATTCAGCGATGGCCTCCCGGTTCCAAAGGCTTCAGTCGAGCTTATGATCGCTGGCTACACCGCCGCACGCGCGACGACAGGGCCCACTGGTGAGTTCACCTTCTCGGCCCTTGAGGGCAATGTCGGCGAACTGAGCGCTACGATTGTAGTGTGGGAGACTACGGTCGACCTATGCCCGGCTTGGAGCCGCCATCGTCCCCCGTCCCCAGCCGAGGAGTCAACCGTTTCATCCATCCCCCTCGCCATCTCCCCCAAGCCGAGTCAACCGCCAATCCTGATCACGTTGCCACTCGAATCCTGCCAAGCCTGGTCCGATGCCAAACCCTGAATCTAAACTAAACAGAAGGACACCCATGAGCGACGGCATCGAAGAGCGCAAGGAACGCGAGCTCCGCATCGAGCAAGAGAAGCAGGAAAATCGTGATAACTGGATCGACCCTGAAGACGCCGACGACGGCGAACCAAAGCGCGACGATTCCTAGTACCCGCGAACCGCTACGGTGTCTATAAAATTTGTCTCACTGGAGGGGTGCACCCCAGTTATCCGCGTGCATCCGTGTGAATCCGTGGCTACCGTTGCCTTCCAAGCCAACCCCCGCCTGCATCGCCCCGCCCATCTGCCGCATAATAGCGGACATGCTTCTGCTCCTCGCCGCCATGTCCGCCCTGGGCGCAACCACCTTCTCAGACCTCGCACCCGTCATCGAAAAACGCTGCGTTGGCTGCCATCAGGCCGGCGAGATCGCGCCGATGCCCCTCACCACTTATGAGGAAATCCGCCCCTGGGCCAAGGCCATCCGCGCCGCCGTTCTGCGCAAGTCAATGCCGCCCTGGAGCGCCAACCCCGCCCAAACCGTCCATCTCGCCAACAGCCGCGCTCTCTCGTCCAAAGAGATCAACACGATCACCTCCTGGGTGGATGCTGGCGCCCCCGGCGGCAACACCGCCATCCGCACCTCGCCACGCGCCGCCGGTTGGCGCATGGGCAAGCCCGATCTCATCGTCAAAGTGCCCGCGCATTCGGTGGCTGCAACGGGTGTCATGGAATACGTTTTCCTGGTTACGGCTACCGACATCCCAGAGGACAAGTGGATCCGCGCCGCTGAATGGAAGATCGACCAGCCCTCTGTCGTCCACCACATGAATGCCTTCATCCGCCCGCCCGGCTCCAGTTACTTGAAGGATGCCCCCAAGGGTGTCACCTACGTCGCCACTCGCGACGCCCGCGCCGCGCGTCGCCCCGACGAGGCCGAGACCGATCGCCGCGAACTCCTCCTCGGCTACGAGCCTGGCTACATGCCCATCGCCTGGGAGAATCGCGGCAAGCTCCTGCGCAAGGGCTCTGACATTGTCTTCGAGATCCACTACACGCCCAACGGCAAGGCAACTCAAGACGCAACAGAACTCGGCATCTACTTCGCCACCACCCCGCCCAGTGAACGTGTGCTCACGCTCACGCCAGCCGATGCCACCTTCAACATCCCTCCAGGCGATCCAGCCTACGTGTCGAAAATCAGTGCCACCTTCACGCGCGACGTCGAGTTGATTTCGCTCCAGCCCCACATGCACTTTCGCGGCAAAGCTTTTGTCGTCACCCTGCGCTATCCCGATGGCCGCACCGTGCCGCTCCTCGATGTGCCCAAGTATGATTTCAATTGGCAGACCACCTATTTCCTGGCCGATCCAATGAAGCTACCTGCCGGCTCGACCATTTACTACACCGCCGTATTCGACAATTCGTCCAACAACCGCGCCAATCCCGACCCCACCAAGAGTGTCCAATGGGGGGATCAGAGCTTTGAAGAAATGAACGTCGGCTTCACCGAAGTTGCTTTCCCCGCAAATGCCGACCCCAACGTCGCCACGCTCAGTGGGACCACCCGTCCCAAGCCCGCGACAAACTAATTTCGGCGCAAGACTAAATCGCGATACGCTGGCATCACCATGCACCGACGAAGCTTTCTCAGCTCCCCTCTGGGCGCACTGCTGGCCTCGCCGGCGGCGGCTCAACTGGCCAGTCCCAACCAGACAATCCAGAATTCACGCGAGGTGGCGCTGGCTATCCTGAAACCGACTGCATCGCAGTTGGAACGAGGGCTCAAACTGCATGCTGACTCCCTCGTCTTCGAGTCCTACGGCTTCATGCCGCGTGCCGCTGTCGATGGAGATCTTCTCAAGGCAGCGGTAGAGGGTGGCGCAAGCGATATCGAGTTTGAGGATCTTGCTGAAGAGCATTCGATGATCCGTTGTGCGACTGTGCCAGCAGAGCGCGACGAGTATCTTGCAGCCTGGCGCACCGCCGGGGTCACCTGCATCCTTCAAAATGCAGGCGAAGAAGGCTCCGACCCCATGCGCCTGATCAAACGCCTGGCGCATTTCACGCACGCGGCCCATTTCCTTCGCGATCACGTAGCTCAGGCCGTTTCTCCCGCCGATGTCCTCGCCGCAAAGAGTGCCGCTCGTCACGCGATCTACTTGACGACTAACGGCGTGCCCGTTACTGGGGACTGGGTCTCGGTCGAAAACGAGCTGCGCTATGTCTCCGTCTTCTTCCAGCTTGGCGTGCGCATGATGCACTTGACCTACAACCGTCGCAACATGCTGGGCGATGGCTGCGGCGAGCCGGGCAACGCTGGGCTCTCCGATTTTGGGCGCGCGGCAATTGCAGAGATGAACCGGTTAGGTGTCATCGTCGACGTGGCGCACTCCGGCTGGCGCACAAGTCTTGAGGCTGCCAAGGCATCCCAAAAACCAATGGTCGCCAGTCACTCCTGTTGCACTTCACTGAACAACCACATACGCTCAAAGCCGGATGAAGTGATCCAGGCGATTGTCGATACCGGCGGGCTGATCGGCATTTGCTGCATTCCGGAATTCCTCGGTCGCACGGGAGACATTGCCGCGATGCTCGATCACATCGACTACGCAATCAAGAAATTTGGCGCCGACCATGTGGCGATCGGCACCGACGTGGCCTATAGGTCGCGCAACGCCGCCGCCGAATACAGAAAGATTCCCCGGCGCGCCAGGCAGCGCGTGCGTTGGGAGGCGCTGTGGCCGCAAGGTGCTCTTGGAGGAGCCACAACTGCGCAGGTAGAAAGTATGGCCTGGACAAACTGGCCCCTATTCACTGTTGGCTTGGTGCAGCGCGGGCATTCGGATTCGGTGATCCGAAAGATTCTTGGAGAAAATGTCATGCGAGTCTGCAAAGCCAATTTTGACGGAGTCGTCTGAGCCACCACACCCTGGCTAGCATAGACTGGGACGCGTAACCATGCGCGCTCTGCTCCTCCTGCTCCTCGCAGCCTGCACCCTCCAGGCTCAGAACTCCACTCGGCCCTTGCGCTTTCATGTCGAGCACCCCACCCTCCTCAACCTTGGCTTCGAATGGCTGATCGACGGTGACGCCAATCGCAATGCCACCGTCGAAGTCCGCTTTCGTAAATTGGGCACCCCCGCCTGGCGTCCCGCCCTTCCCCTCCTGCGCATCGGCGGTGAACACGTCTTCCGCGAGCGCGAGAGCATGACTTACACCGTCCCTCACGGCTTCGCTGGAAGCATCCTCAATCTCGAATCAGCCACTAGCTACGAATGCGAGTTCACACTGCGCGATCCCGATGGCGTGACTGGCGATGCCCAGCAACGCGTCACGGTTGCAACGCGGGCTGAACCCAAACCCTACGCAGGTGGACGCGTTCTCCACGTCTATCCAGCCGATCACGAAGGCCCCAAGCTAGAGCCAAGTTTCATCGGCCTCAAAGCTGCTTACTACGGCGAAGGCCGCGGCGATTGGACTGCCGTTCGTATGAAAAAAGCCCAGCCCGGCGACACCATCCTCATACACGCCGGCCTCTATCGTCCCGAGCGATTTAACTACGTCGACCCGCTCAGCGCTCCCTTCACTGGTTCCTCGTCTCTCTCTCTAAAGGGCACTGCGGATATGCCGATCACGATCAAAGGCGCAGGCGACGGCGAAGCGATCTTTGATGGCGCGGGCAACCACAAGCTCTTCGACGTTATGGCCACCCACCACCACATCTTCGATGGCCTAACCTTCCGCAACACCGAAGTAGCCCTCTTCGCCGGGGAAAAGGAAGTGATGGGTGCAGTTGCCCTCACCGTCCGCAACTGCCGCTTCGAGGACATTGGCGTCGGAGTCTGGACTGAGAATGCTGACTCACGCGACTTCATGATCAACGACAATCTCTTCCTTGGCCGCGAAGATCAGATGCGCCTCATTGGCTGGAACCAGCTCGGATCGCGTGCTGCCGGCATCTACCCTTCGCACCTCCTGCGCAGCTTCTTCGCGATCAAGGTCTACGGCCCCGGACACGTCATCGCGCACAACGCCATAGCTTATTTCCACGATGCGATCTGCATCTCGACCTATGGCCCACCCGATTCCGATCCAGAACGCCGCGCCTCCGCTATCGATATTTACAACAACGACATTCACCTCACGAACGACGACTTCATCGAGACCGACGGCGGTGCACACAACATCCGCGTCTTCCAGAATCGTGGCGTCAACGCGGCCCATAACGGCTACAGCTCCCAGCCCGTCTTCGGCGGCCCTGTCTACTTTATCCGCAACCTGCTCTACCAAGTCCCTGCTGGCGATCCTTTCAAGTTCAGCGCCGCACCCGCCGGCATCCTCGCCTACCACAACACGATGATCGGCGAACAGACCTCGAAATCGACTTACTCAAACGTTCATTTCCGGAACAACCTGTTTCTCGGCAAAGACATCCCCAATCGCGGGATCATGACCTGGGCGAATGCCACAAATAACTACAGCAGTGATTACAATGGCTTCCGGCCCAACCGCAATGTTGCAGCGCAATACTCGTGGATCGCCCCTGGGGCCGACCTGCGTTCCTTTACTACACTCGCCGAGTTCCAGAAGGCCGTCGGTCAAGAGGCGCATGGCGTTGAAGTTGATTTCGACATCTTCGAAAATCTGGCACCACCCGACCCCAAGCATCGTTATCAGGTCTACCATTCGATGGATCTCAACTTCCGGCTCAGGCCGAACTCTAAGGCAATCGACGCCGGGCTCTTGTTGCCCACCATCAACGATAACTTCACAGGCAAAGCCCCGGATCTCGGCGCAATCGAACTCAACCAACCCGAACCGCATTACGGCCCGCGCTGGATCACCTGGAAGCCCTTCTACCGCTAACGTGGCTGGCGCGATCCGATGGATAATCTATCGTGATGTCCACCCGCCTCGCCCTCGTCTGTCTTGCCTCCATCGCGGCTGCCCAGCCCCCTGCGTTGCAACGCATCCCTGCGGGTTCCTTTACCTCCACTGATCAGTTCACCTCGGTTCCCGTAAGAGTCAACCTCAGCGCGTTCCAACTCGGAAAAACTGAAGTTACCCAGGCCCAATACGAAGCAGTCACCGGCGCTAATCCGTCCGTCTACATCGGCCCCAATCGCCCTGTCGAAAATGTAAGTTGGCGGGATGCCATCCACTTCCTGAATGCGCTCAGTAACAGCCAGCAACTCCGCCCTTGTTACGATCCCGCAACCGGCAAGCGCGATCCACTCTGCAACGGCTATCGGCTGCCCACCGAGGCAGAATGGATGAGGGTTGCGGGCCAGCGGCCTGCGCCTGGTCAGTTGTCCACGCTCGGCTCCACCGACGTTAAAAGCACAGCCGCCCTCGTTGCCACCCTCAAGCTCGGCACTCACCCGGTTGCTTCACTCGCCGCAAATTCTCTGGGCCTCTTCGACATCTACGGCAACGTCTCAGAGTGGTGCGATGATTTCTACGATCCGCTCTGGAGCCCCGAATCGTTACAGGATCCGCGCGGCCCCAAAATCGGAATTGCCCGCGTGGTCCGTGGAGGCTCCTTTGTGACGACCTCGGCCACCTGGTCCGGCGAATACCGGTCATCGATGCCTCCCGACTCCCGCAGCCGCTACAAAGGCTTCCGCGTCGCCCGCAACGATAGCGCTCCAGCTCCTGCACGGATCAACGATCCAAACTGGTTCGCGCCCTTCAACCAGCCCCCCGCCGCCCTGGCAACCGCAACCGGCAATCTCACCACCATCCCCATTGCCGCACGCGATTGGCGACAGCGCTTGACCGCCAAGTGGCAGGCAATCCTGTCGGAACCCGCAGCGATTTCCCGCCCTGTCAGCTCCCGTCTACTCGGGTCAACTTCGATTCGCAGCTTCCCTGCCGAACTCCGCGAGCTTGAGATGGAGAAGGATATCTGGGAGAACGTCCTGGTGCTTAGGGCCGCTTCACCATCCGCTAAAAAGATGCCGGTCCTCATCGTCCCCTATTACGATGTCGATACACCTGCTGGCCTCGACCTCGGCGGCCGCAAGTTCACCCCGCCCGGCGTCCGCTCCTTCGCCTACATCGGCGCGCAACACGGCTATCTTGTTGTCGCTGTCCGCTGGTTCGGTGAAAGCTATGGTGAATTCTACACAGAGGCCGTGGCCAACCTCGCCCTCAGGCACCCCGGCGCCACTGGTCTGGGGAAATGGATTGCGGACGCCCGCCGCCTTGTCGATTTCATCGAGACCATCCCCGACGCTGACCCGCAACGCATTGGCATCCTTGGCCACTCCCTCGGCGGCAAGATGGCAATCTACGCCGCTGCCTTCGAGCCTAGAATTCGAGCCGTTGTTGCCTCTGAACCTGGCATTGCCTTCGCTTCCACCAACTACGATGCCTACTGGTACCTTGGCGAAGCCTTGCGCCGCGCACCAATTGGCACAGACCAGCACGAGTTACTCGCACTCATGGCACCGAAGCCCGTTTTGTTAATCGGTGGCGATGACTCAGACAAGGATCTAAGCTGGCATTACATCAATGCCGCGCGGCCTGCATACAGGCTTCTTGAAGCCCCCAACAACATCGGCTTCTACAATCACCGCAGTGGGCACACTCCTGCACCCACTGCGGTTGACTTAGCCTTTCAATGGCTTGATCGTTTTCTCGTGCCCTAAGCAGGACGAAGTATTGCCAGGTACGGCAAAGACCAGCTGCCGCCTTCCAGACGCTTTCTAGGGCTTGCCGGTGCTGCACCGCCTGCAACTAGGTGATACACTTTTCACAATTCGGCAGAATTCCCGAATATTAAGGAATCCACCACATGATAGTCAAACGCCTCTCGATTCTACTTCTTGCTTCAATCACTTCTGTTTGGTCTCAGACAACCTCAACCACAATCCTGGGAACCGTCCAGGACAGCTCCGGCTCCGTGATCGCGGGTGCGAAGATCACCCTGCTCAATATCCGAACGGGGGTGAAGGCAGAAACCACTTCGACCTCCTCCGGCGACTATACTTTCCCCCTCATCAACATTGGCGACTACACGGTGAGCGCGGAGATTAGTGGCTTCAAATCTGCATCCAGAAATGGAGTTCTCGTTCAGATCAACGAAAAAGTACGCGTAGATTTCAAGATGGAAGTTGGGCAGGTGAATGAAAGAATTCAAGTTACTGCAGAGATCGCCCAACTGAAAACGGACGAAGCATCGCTCGGCAATGTTGTCGAGCAACGCCGCCTCGTTGAGCTGCCCGTGAACGGACGCAACGTGGGGAACCTGGCCGTGCTTCAGCCCGGCGTCATGTTTGGTAGCCGCGGCGGTTTGGATGGACAGACCGGTGGTGGTGGTGGCATCCCTATTCCTGGCCAGACCATCGCTATTGTGGCAAACGGGCAACGCGAAACCAATCAGCATGCAACTCTCGATGGCGTGGTCGCCACCGAAGCTCGCGTGAACACTGTGCCATTCTCACCCTCTCCCGAGGCAATGGAAGAAGTGAAAGTGCTTACCGGTTCCTACTCCGCAGAATATGGGTTTAACTCTGGTGCTCAGCTCATCATGGTGATGCGCTCAGGATCGAATGAACTCCACGGTTCCGCATACGAATTCCTGCGCAACGATAAACTGGACGCCGAAAATTACTTTCAAAACTACTTCACCCCTCCAGGTGTTGCCCGTCTCCCAAAGCCGGCTCTTCGTCAGAATCAATTTGGAGGCGTGATCAGCGGCCCTATCATCATTCCCAAAATCTACAACGGCAAGAACAAAACCTTTTTTATGTTCAACTACGAAGGCCGCCGCACCAGCAACCCTGGAATTTCGGGCACAGCTCTCGTGCCATCGAACCGGATGCGCAGCGGCGACTTTTCCGAACTACTCGGCATTCGTAATTCAGCAGGCAATCCCGCTCCGGTCACGATCGTCGATCCGCTGACTGGCACCCCCTTTCCTGGCAATATCATACCCGCCAATCGAATTACCGCAACCGGCAAATCGCTCACCTCCTATTGGGAAACGCCGCAGACTGTGCTCGACAATCCGTTGGTGGGTTTCAACTACCGCGGTGTTGGTTCGAGGAAAATCGACGACACGCAATACTTCACCAAGATCGATCACAACATCTCAGATCGAGATAAGGTGATGTTTCGATATGCGACCAATCTTCCTGAATACCTGATCACTCCAGCTGCTTCTCCGCAATTCACCTATCGGGTGCTCGGGCGCAATAACAACATCGCCACTCAGTGGGTACACATCTTTACCCCGAGTGTGATCAACGAGTTTCGCTATGGCTATTCAACTTCGCGCGACGACAGCTTCAATCCCCGCGCGAATACCAGTTTCGATCTCAGCGCCATTGGCCTCGATGCATTCCGCGTCATCACCGACGGCAATCGCAAATTGACCCCGCGCGAAGCTGGACTCCCCAACATTAATGTCACCAGTTTCCAGGGCCTCTCTGAGCAGGACGGCGGTAACGGATTTGATGACAATCGCCTGCATCAGTTCAGTAACAACACCTCGATCAACTTTGGCGCACACGCTTTCAAATTTGGCGGCGAGTTGCGGCAGATCTCCCTGTTCCGCGGTGCCGCGAATACTCCGCGCGGCTCCTTCGACTTTGGTGACGCAAGTACGAACAATGCCTATGCCGCCCTGCTGCTGGGTGTGCCTACTGCGACGAATAGCCCTGAGGGATTGCCGCTCACCGATGTGCGCCAAAAGCGAATGGGTTTCTACTTCAACGACGACTGGAAGGCGTCAAAGAGATTGACCCTCAATCTCGGATTGCGCTATGAGTACAACACCGCCGCTACTGATGTCCGGGGATTGTGGCGTAGTGCTGAATGGACCAAGGGTCTCGGCCAACCCCCCGAGTTTGTTCCAGGGAAAGGCCGAACTCTCTACGATTTCTACAAACCGGAAAAGACGCTGTTCATGCCGCGTATCGGCATCGCCTACCGTATCGACGAGAAGATGGTTGCTCGCGTCGCCTATGGAATTTTCTACAACGTGCACCAGTTGAACAACTACACAATTTTGAATTTGAACCCGCCGCTTTCCGGCAGTTCGAACTACAACAACAGCTTCGCTGGCGGTGCTCTTACCAACCCCAACTCGGCTTACTTCTCATTCGCCAATCCCTTTGGTCCGCTGAACCCCGCCAGCCCCGTTGCCGCCAACGTGCTGAACACTGACAACTTCCAGCCGCAAGTGCACCAATGGAGTCTGGACCTTCAGCGACGCCTCTTTG
Source organism: Bryobacterales bacterium (assembly GCA_038206015.1). Lineage (GTDB taxonomy): Bacteria > Acidobacteriota > Terriglobia > Bryobacterales > Bryobacteraceae > Bryobacter. The sequence goes on from JBBRBI010000020.1 coordinate 57,310, forward strand.
GCGGGATGGTGTTGAACGTGGGCTACGTTGGCAGCAAGACCCTTCACCTCGACCAGACCGTGGAGCGCAACACTCCCGATCCCGCCTTCAATACCGCCACCAGCAGCATTCAGTCTCGACGTCCTTACCAGTTCATCAACGACAGCGGCGTGCTGAGACCGCTGACGCGTCTCCGCTTCTTCGATTCCGGCGGAAATGCTTGGTATCAGGGCCTGCAGCTCAGTTTGCAGCGCCGCTTCGCCAACGGCTTGAGCTTTACTGTCGCCCACACTTTCAGCAAGAGCTTGATGGAAGGCTATGGCCGCAACGAAAATGACGGACTCAATTCCAATACCTATCAGAACCCACAGAACCGCGCAGCGGAGAAGGGTCGCGCAGGCTTCGACGTGACGCATAACTTCGTCGCCAACTTTGTCTATGAGCTTCCTACTCCGCAAATGTTCAGAAAGGGCATCGCTAACGCCGTGTTTGGCGGCTGGCAGACCAATGGCATTGTAACTTTGCGCACCGGTTTCCCCTTCGCCGTAACGCAGGGAGGCATTACCAATACGGCTGGCAATGCGCCCGTCCGCCCTGACCGGATCGCCGATGGCAGCGTTGCTAACCCCACCGTAAACCAGTGGTTCAATCCGAATGCTTTCCGGCTTACCAGTTGCATTAACGCTGCGCTGCCCGAGACCTGCCACTACGGCAACAGCGGAACCGGCATTCTCGAAGGCCCTGGCTTCAAGAACGTCGACTTCTCGCTTTTCAAGAACTTCCGCATCACCGAGAAGGTCAAGCTTCAGTTCCGTACTGAAATGTTCAACATCTTCAACACACCGCAGTTTGCGCGACCTGTCACCGGACTCCAGACGGCTACCAACCTTCTGCCAACAGGCACACCTGGGAATGTGGTTTATCCTTCACAAGCCAACATTGTGCGTGGCCCCGGTGCCATCACCAGCCTGGTCTCTCCCATGCGCCAAATCCAGTTTGGTTTGAAGATCCTCTTTTAAGAGCCCGGCTTCGCCGACCCTCGCAAGCCGCTACCTCAATCGCGCAAGCGATTGAGGTAGCGGCTTGGCGTTTGGGAACGGCCCATCCGACCTACCTCTTTTTCTTCTTGGCAACTGACTTCTTAGCCACCGGTGCTGGCGGAGGAGCCGGTTCCGTCATCGCAACATCCGTCGCAGACTTCCATCCACCGTCCGCCTGCTTAACCCAGCAGGTTACGTAGCTGCCCTTTTCCCTGATCTTCTTCTTCGATGCAGCGTCCGTAATGGTCTCAGTAAAAGTACCTTCTGTGTAGGCTAAGTCTCCAGACTTCGCGACAGTTACCTTGGTTGTCTCAAACGTGATCGAGAAGTTTGGGTCCGCCATCGCACCCTTCAGTCCTGCTGTGATTGCTTCTGTGCCGCGCATCGGTGGTGCCCCGGTCATTAATACCAGCGCATCAGCCGTGTAGTATTTTACAAAAGTCGTTACGTTTTTTGAGGCTGCTTCTTTAGCCCAGGCCACTTCCAATGCCCGAATAGCCTTCGCGTCCGCCTCGCGCGTGTCCGCCACTGGTGGCTTGTCGCAGCCTGCAAAAAACGCCGCGACAACAAGGGTCAATCCTGCGATCCATTTTTGGTTCATGAGTTCTAAATGTCCTTCTGGCTAGCGAGCCTATCATGCTCCCGCCCTAAGTACAATCTGGTTCCCCTACGGCAGGGCCATCAGGTATGTCGTAATGGCTACATTCTCTTTCGTGGAGAACTTATACGAAGGCATTGTCGAGTCCGGATCATACTTCTGAGGATTCAGAAAGTGAGCCATTACCCATTCAGCCTTCCGTCTCTTTGCCAATCCATTCAGCCCCGGCCCGCCATTTGCGCCTGACCCATTCACCTGATGACAGACTGAGCAATGATTGCGCTGGTAGACCAGCGCGCCGTCGGTTGCGTAGTTCGGCACCTCTTGCATCTTGGCTGCATTTTGCGGAGTCAGCTTCAACAGAAAGGCCGCTAGTGCATTCAATTCCGCGCCTTTCAATGCAACCGTTGGCATCTGGCTCCCCGGAATCATCTGTGCCGGCTGCTTGAAGTGCGCGATCATCCACGCCGCATTGCGCGAAACGCCCCCCGCGCCCAGATTCGGACCAGGCTTGTCTTCCTGCGCCAGGCCCAGCGTATGGCAGCTCCCGCATTGTTCCTGTTTGAAATAGCCTACGCCCGCCATTTCCTCTGGGGTCAGTTCCAGCCAATCCATTGGGCCCTCGCTCTCTGCGATCGCCGCCGCAGGAGTTTGCAGCACCGCCGCCGCCGTCAACCCGCTCCACCCGATTGCGCACAACGCCACAGCTGCAAAGGCCACCGTCCGCTTCGTCACCTTAACCATCGGCCCACGGTCAATGAACGGAACCAGAAACAAGGCTCCCACCGTTAAGCCGGGCAATACAACCGTCGCAAAGATCTCCAGCGGCCCCTCACAATACTTCAGCAATTGAAACAAAAACTGGAAGTACCACTCCGGCCTCGGGATAAATGCCGTATCCGTCGGGTCTGCCAAGCGCCCCAGCGGGGCCTTCGCCAGAACTGCCAGTGCAAACAACAACGCAAACATTCCACTGATCGCCACAGTGTCTTTGAATACCTGTTGCGGATAAAACTTCTTGCGCGGCACGAGTTCGTCACCCGGCACCGGCGCGGCGCCATGCCGCCTTACCAAATACACATGGAACACGATCAGCAACGTCATCAAGGCTGGCAACACCAGCACATGGGCCGCAAAGAACCGCGCAAAGGTCACCACGCCCACGCCCCCCTCAGCGCCCATCAATCGAACCACATACGGCCCGATCAGTGGCACTCCCCCAGCGATCTGCGTCGTCACCACGGTGCCCCAGTATGCACGGTTATCCCATGGCAATAAATACCCAGTCAGCGCAAAGGCCATCGTGAACAGGAAGAGCACAACACCCACCATCCAGGTAGCTTCACGCGGCTTCTTGTAAGCCCCCCACACAAACACTTGAATCATGTGCAGTACAACGACGACCACCATAATCGAAGCGCCCCAGTGATGCAGACCGCGGATCAAAGCCCCACCCGTCAGTTCGCTCATGATATATCGCAAGCTGTTATACGCCTCACCGGGCGTCGGTCCGTAGTTCAATCCCAGCAGGATTCCCGTAAATGCTTGCGTAATAAACAGGAACAGCGCTACGCTACCAAATACCTGTTTCCACCCCGATGAAGCCGGTATCTCTTCATCCATGAAATGGGAAATCGTCGATACAATTCCCGTTCGGTCTTCAATCCAGTCGAGTACGTTGCGGATCATCAAGCGCCCATCTTTCCGCGCTCCGTCTTGGCCGCCTCAATTGAGCCAATCAACAGCCGCGCGCCCTGCACCTTGACCGGGTAGCGATCCAGCGGCCTCGGCGCAGGCCCGTTCAATACTTCTCCCTCAATCGAGAAATTCGACGTATGGCAGGGACACAGAAACTGGCCCTTCGACTCCTCAAAATGATATGCGCACCCCAGATGCGTGCACTGCGGCGTAAACGCTACAACTTCTTTTTCCGATAGCTTCACAACCCATGCTGTTGACCGTTCGGTGATCAGCTTCCAGCCATCCTTGCGAATTCTGCGAAACGAAACTTCCTCAGGAATGCGAATCTTCAGGAGGTTCAGGTCTGCTGCATCCACCCATCCGCCAGGCGCGATGCTTCGCGGAGCTTTCAGTAGGTAGATCAGCGCAGGAATCCCCAACCCTCCACTGATGAGTACACCCAGAGCCGCTGTAGTGCGGGCAAAGAAATTCCTGCGATTGACGCCGTTCAAAGCAACCATTGTGGACTAAGTATATCTATTAATGTGTTGGCCCAAGGATCACCATCCTGCCGCCAGCCTCAAAGCCCATCGCCCGGTAAACCGGCTGCCCAGCGTCTGAAGCGTGCAACGTGATCCGCCCCCCGCCCGCATGGCTGATCGCCTCGCGCATCACCGCCTCGGCGTAACCCTTCCCGCGCGCCTCGGGCAGCGTCGCCACCAGCGCCACATAAATCGTTCCAGCCACTGGCAGTGTCGCCGCAGAACTAACTGCCCGCCCATCGACATAGCCGACATAAGCATAACTGTCCTCATGCCAAATATGCATGTTACAGATACACTCAAAGATCTCCGGCGGCATCCCGTAAGCCAGCGCATTCACTGTCGCCAAATCCCGCGCGGTAGCCTCGTCGGTCACTCGCCGCAACTCGATCTCTGGCCCGCTCCGCCGCAACGGCAACAACCCTTCCGCCGACATGCCGGTCAAGTTCATCATCATCCCCAGCCCAAACTCCGCCGCCACCGCCTCCCAATCCTCCGGCACCCAATCCTCGGTCAGCACCAGTAGGGACGTATGATCGCAAGCTGCCGCCCGCCCCTTTGCCACTTCCAGCAGTCGCCTAAGTTCCGCCCCATCAGCCGCCCGCCACTCCGGCGTCGACAAATTGAAAAACGGCAACGCAACATTCCCGCACATAGTCGCCACTCCAGCGGCTTGCGTATTCAACCCTCCCGGCAACCGACCCACCATTAGCTTCCACGCTTCAATCAACAGCTGGACATTTTCATCGCTTGTAATCGCCATAGACTTCCAAATATACCCAACCCTCAACGCAACCCGACCGACCCGTTAATCGTCCCATCGCCTCACGCCAAATCCTGTGCACTAACGGCATGAATCGCATCATATTGCTCCTCCTGACATCGACCGCAGTTTTGTTTGCCTCAGTCACCATTAGTCCAGTTCCAGAACCCAGTACTTACCTGATGATGGGCGCAGGGCTCGGGGCGATGCTCCTTCTTCGCAGTAAGTTCGGCAAGAAAAAGTAAATCGTCGCATGCCTGAGCTTTGGCAGCGGGCACTCGGCTTCTGCACCGTTGCAGGCTGGCTAGCTGCAAGCATCCGGGAAACGCGTCTGCCGCTTTCTCAATTGCAGCTTTCGGTTTCTCGTCGTTGGACAATGCACCTCGTTCTCTGGATGGCAACGGGCGCGATGGTCTCATTGCTCTTCCGGGTGACTGCAATCGCCTTAGCCGCTTCCTCTCCCACTACCTCATGCATCGCTTCGGCCTGCTCTGGATCTGGCACGCGATCCACCACTCCGATCCCGATCTGGACGCCTCCACCAGCCTCCGCTTCCACCCAACTGAAGTCGCCTTCGATGCACTACTCATGCTGACTTTGGTTTTCCTCATGCGACCGGGCGTAGTCCCCGTCGCTGTTTACCAAATCGCCTCCATCGCCAGCGGCTTCTTCGTCCATGCCAACGCTCAACTTCCACCCCGCCTCGAACATGCCCTGCAATGGATTCTGATGACCCCCGGCCTGCACCGCTCCCACCACTCCGTCGACATGACGGGCCAGAAAACGAATTACGGAATCGTCCTTAGCATTTGGGATCGGCTCGCCGGCACTCTCAGTTACACTCCGAATATCGTAGCCGTCGGCATCGAAGACCACTCGCCGGAATCAACCATGAATCCGCTCCACCTCCTCGCCAAGCTCCCATGGCGGGAGTGGAGGAAACTCTAAAGCGCACAACTCCAATGAAGCGACATATTCCCTCCATCCTCTGACTGCGTTAAGCTACCTGAGGCTGGCGCGCAAAGCAGCCTCCAGGCAGAAAATTCCTAATGACAAAAAATCTCTTGATCGCGACACTCAGCTTCATCGTTACTCTAACGGCTCAAACTCCTCCAAAGGTCAGCTTCGCCACGGACGTGCAGCCAATCTTTCGGCAAAATTGCGTCGGCTGCCACGGCCCTTCGGCGCAACAGGCAGGCCTGCGTCTCGACCGCAAAAGTTCCGTGATGAAGTCCTTCTCTCGGCGCGTCGTCCCCGGCAACAGCGCCAACAGCTTTGTCTATCACCGCATAGCAGACACCGAATATGGGAGCCAGATGCCGCCCACCGGTCCGCTACGTCCAGATCAAATCGCGACCGTCAAAGCCTGGATCGATCAGGGTGCAGATTGGCCCGCTTCACTAGCCAACGAATTGGACCTGCCGCCAGAGAATCGCTTAGCGACAGATATCGTGAAATCGCTCAGCGCCAACGCCATTTCCACTGCCTTCGAGATTGCCGCACAGGATCCAACTGCCATCAACGCGCGCGGCCCCGGAGGCTCCACTCCGTTCATGTACGCCGTCCTCTATTCAAATGCCGATACCCTGGCTCGCTTCCTCAAATTAGGCGCTGACCCAAACAAACGCAATGACGTCGGTGCAACGGCTCTCATGTGGGCTGCTAAAGACATCGACAAGACTCGATTGCTGCTCGACAACCGCGCGGACGTGAACGCGAAGTCTGCGGACTTCCGAACGCCGCTCATGATTGCCGCCCGACGCTTTGGCGGCAAAGCCATCGTGAAACTCCTGCTCGACAAGGGTGTCAATCCGAACCCCAATGCCAAGCCCGCAACTGAATCTTCACCGCTTCTGGAGGCTCTCACTGCCGGGGACCCCGACATCGTAGAACTGCTAATCAAGCGCGGCGCCAATGTCGAGGCCACCGCCGACATCGGCCTCACTCTAGCCGTCCAGTTGAACTGCGAGAAGTGTCTGAATCTCCTAAAAGAGAAAATCACAGATAAGGGCGCCTACACGCTTGCTCTGCAGAGCACTGCTGTTTTCGGCGACATCAAGGCCACCCGCCTGATGCTCGACAAAGGCGCCGACGTCAATGCCTTCGACCCGCTCGGCCGCACCCCGCTCATGTACGCGGCGATCTCTGATCTTCTTCCCGTCGATGTCGTGAGACTGTTGATTGAACGCGGAGCCGACGTCAATGCCATTGATCGCCACGCAAAATCCGGCGACGCAGGTAAATCCGTCCTCGACATTGCACACTTCAATGGCGACACTCCGGTCGCCCAACTCTTAGTCAGCGCCGGCGCAAAGGCCACGCCGCAAACTCCCCTGGCGCTCAAGTTCAAGCGCGACAACACAATTCAGGCTGCCGTCAAAGCCAGCCTTCCCCTCGTGCAACGCGCCGACGCCGCTTTCACGGCCAACTCCGGCTGTATTTCCTGCCACAACAACAGCCTCGCCGCGATGTCGGTCAGCCTCGCCCGCAAGCGTGGCTTCCCGATCAATGAGGACGTCGCCGCAGCCCAGGTCCAGACCAATGTGAAGTTTCTCGAAAGCAACCGCGACAAGCTGCACCAGGGTGCAATTTTCCCTGTTGGCGATACAGTCGGCGAATTCATTCTTGCTTTCCTCCTGATAGGCCTCGAAGCCGAAGGATACAAGCCCGACCTCAATACAGACGCTGCCGCAATGTATATTCTTTCGCGGCAAAGGCCGAACGGCGAATGGCTCAGTCCCGCCGCGGACACGCGGCCGCCGATCTGTCTCACCTACATCGGTCAGTCGGTTCTCTCCATGCGCGCGCTTCAACTTTATGCGCCCAAGACAAATCACGCTGCCTACGAGAAGGCCATCAAGCTCACCGCCTCCTGGCTCGCCAAGGTGCAATCGCAAAGCAATGAAGACCGCAGTTGGCGCGTAGCAGGCCTCGCCTGGGCAGCCACCGACAGGCCTGCCACCCAGAAGGCGATTGCAGAACTTCTGGCAGCCCAGCGTTCCGATGGTGGCTGGGCCGACCTGCCCACGCTCCCAAGTTCCTCCTACGCTACAGGCAAAAGCCTGGCCGCCCTCCGCATCGCCGCTTTCCCCACCTCTGACGCCGCATACCAGCGGGGCCTCAAGTTTCTGCTCAACACCCAGTTGGAAGACGGCTCCTGGTACACCAAGACCCGGGCCCTGGGTTTCCAGCCCTTCTTCGATGCCAATTTCCCCCACGGCTATGACCAATGGGTATCGGCCGCAGGCACCAGTTGGGCTGCAATCGCGCTCACGCTGTCTCTACCCGAAGGCAGCATCATCGCAGCGCGCTAGCGCCGTCTGAATCGGTTCGACGATCATCCAGATACAAAACAGTTCTTGATATGCACTGACCGCATCCGCTAGTGCTAATGTAATCAGAGCAACGCTCTGGATTCTGGAGTGAACTGCGCTCATTTCATCGCCTTGTGATGCGGCCCTCCTTCTACCGCGCCGCCCCGGCAAGCTCTCTTGGGTCGATCGTCGTGGTCCCGTCGTATCGCCGAAAGTCTTCGGTGTTGTATGTAAGAACATGACTTACTCGATGAAGTTTCATCGCTGCAACCAGCCGGGCGTCGTGACTCTTTTTCCCGGATACGCCGTGCCTGTTGACCAGATCTCGCCACTCCGGGTAGACGGCATCCGCATCGTCCGCCAGTCGCACCGCTGTTCTCTCTATCCGCGTGAGGACCCTGTCCGCCTGAGCGGGAACTAACCCCAGCCCATTGTGCTCCGGCGGCCTGGTGCAAACGGCCCAACATTCAATCAGATTTTGCGAAGTGACACACAGAACACCCCGCGCTCGTTGATCAGTGTGGCTGCGTCCCGGGTCTCGCGATGTTGGGGATGATGCCGCTGAATGCGGCGAAGCAATATGTTCGTGTCCACCAGAACCAGCAGCGGCTACAACTTGTCTTCGCGCGTATAGATGCTTTCCCGGCTCATCGCAAAATCTGAAAGTGGCAGACCGTAAGGAACCACTTCGGCAGCCTCATCAAGCAAACGGTTCAATTCCTCGCTAGAAAGCTTAGGCGATTGCACCGGCAACCGCGAAGACCGGGCAACGATCTCCTGGACATATGCGTCAATGGACAGCCCACGACCTCGAGCCTGCTCGGCAACCTGCGCTTCCATCTCTGGAGCCAAGTCAACGCTAATGGTCATCGGTTCCTCCGCTTCTCCGTTCCGATTTTATCCCACGCCACATCGAGCTGGTAAAGTGCGCCCGCTGTTCGGCCTCTACTCCGAGGTCCAGCGCTCTATTCCCAATTCGGTCGTCCGGCAAGCACCTTCTGAATCCGCAGCCCGAGTAAGCAGGCTCAGTTCGTCACAAAGCGCTGCTGCGGCTCCTGTGCGCTGGCACCTATGTTGTATTCCGTGAAGTCAGGACCGTCCTTGCCTCCCAGCAGCCGGACGATGAGTTTATCCAACTTTTTCTGGATTACGATGTGCCAGTAGTGCCGGTTGTCCGTCTTCGTCACGCTCATAAAATCAACGATTTCTTCTATGGCTGCCAAGGGAATCAACAACGTTATTTGGGAGGAGGCGCATCCCAAACAGATGTATGGAGACTTCGCGGTCTTAAGAAATTCACGTTGCGTCCATTGAAGCTGGAACCAGAAATAGGGTGCCCCCGTTTCGTTGTGCAGTGCTGAAACAGCGCATGTCAAGCGTATCTGCCCATCGCCGGACTCATATCTAGTTCCAGAGACCTTTGATAGGTGAGCACTGAGATGCTGCTGCGCCAGCTTCACGCAATCGCCGTGGAAGGCGGCGGGCGCACCTTTCTCCTGTACGGCCGCAGTCTCCGCAATTGAGCTTTCCGGACGAGGCCACATCTCCAGGGCAATTTTGAATAGGGCTTTTGCGCGCGCCTCAATTTCGGGAACCGTCCAATACTCGTTATCCCCAAAATGACGGTTAAGCTCAAAATGGCTCGCCGCAAACAGCCCTCGCTTTTCAACGTAGGGACGGTTGCTGAGTTCCGGGTTGTAGCCTGTGAGTGTCAGATTGCCGATCGTATGTAACCATTCGGCGTGGATACCTGCAGCATCGACGCCAAGCATGTCATACCATTCGGGGGTGAGCGTCTGCGGCATCACGTGCTCAATAGTGGAGTTATCGAACCCAACAATTTCATGGTGTCCGTAGGACTCTTCAAGGCACTGAAGAATTACCTGACAGGCTCGGCTTTGGTACACGCTGGCATGCACCCATCGATCCGCGAATTCTACATCGGTGGGCCAGCGGCGATTCTTATTCTCTTTTGCAAGAGAGCTTGAAAGCCATCCGGACGGAATTTCCGTAACGGGTTTGGTCTTGCATAACGCGATGAAAAGGCCAGAAAGCGAATTCGATGGCACTCCAACAATCATCCGTCGTAATATAAACGAGCGCAGCACGGCCATACTGGCGGCGAACTCTTGCAAGTCAAACTGCCCATCGGCGTAGTCCTCGTAAAGTGCAAGCAGAAGAGGGTAAACGCTACCAAAATCCAGGCGCCGGAAATGATCGAAGTATGGATGCAACTCCGGGTTTGGTTCCACAGCTACGCCTGAAAGCCTTCCATAAAACGTGGAAAGCCGCTCCATCCGCGTCATCAGTATTCGAACCGAAGCTGAATCCGAGTCAGTGACGAGCCTTCTGACCGCAGTGTAAACATCACTCTTGCGGACCTCCTCGCCTTCTGCTCCCAAAAAGTGCCGCATGAACTCTGTTAGCCCCTGGCCGAGCCGGTTCTGCATGGGCAGCCATAGATTGTCGTAAACGCTCTGTTGCTCCGAGACAGGAAAGCGCATCAGAAAGTAGTTGCGCACAAGATCGGACTGCTCCAAGGGGGAGCCCTTGAAGTTTAGACTTTCAAAAATGAGATAGGGATCATCGGTATCGCTTAGGTTGATCATGACAACCATCAACCGCTTCTCAATGATGTCGAGGATTCGCTTGGGCTCAAGTTTTTCCCCGTCGTCGTTTTCGCCACGCAGGCGGCGCTTGAAAAAATCGTATGCTCTTTTGAACTGAGATTCTGCGAGCGGAGCGCCGTCGTCCTGAATAAGCGAGGCGTATGCCGCCCGGTCTCCTTGCGTGGGTAATAGCTTGAATCGCTCAGTTCCATCTGAGCCGTCATTGGTCAAATAGTGCTGCTGAATGCGGCGGCGCAAACTCTGATGTTCTTGACTAAGGCTGTCGCGAACAGCCGCCATCAGGATGGAAATCGTCGTTAGGCGCTGTTGGCCATCAATGATTAGGAACTTCGAGACGCCGACCGGTACGCTACGGGCTGGCATCGTGACGACTGCACCCATAAAGTGGGTCGCCTTCTCGTTGCTTTCATCAACTGGGTAGAAGACCATGACGTCGTCCCAGAGGGTGCGCCATTGCTTTTCAGTCCAAGTGTAGGGGCGTTGAAACAACGGCACTACATTCTGCTTAAACCCGCTGTAGTAGTTGATGACTAAGGTTGGCGTTGCTTCCATAGGTTCTACCGAGTTTAACAGGGAACGGCCCTATGCGATTCTCTCTGAGGAGCCAGGAGCTAAGTTCTGTGTAGTCGATCTCGGTGGTGCAGCCGGCCTCTTTGCGCAGGACGTCGTCGATGTTGCGGAAGGCTTGCTCAAATACGGGCGGAGGCCTTGGGGAATGGCATGAACGACCGTGTTAGCGGATGTTTGCAGCGGTCTGCGAGCGAAAGTGACAAGCGAAAGCGGTATTCGATGAAGTGGGACGCTGGGTTGAAGCGATCTAGCCGGTTTTTGATTTTCCGGCGGGACGCGGGCCACGTCATTGACGTTGGATCCGTTTCCCCAATCGGGGCCTATGCTGCCATCGGCCTCATCCAGTGATGTTGGTGAGGATTACGGGTGCTAGTTTGGTCCAGCGGCTGGATTGCGCATCATGTCGATCCAAGCCGCGTCAACGCCTGGCGGATCGTAGTCGAAGAAGACGCGCTTGTCGGCCAAAAAGGTGTTGGCGACGTCCCAGGCCCGATCCACCGGCAAGGCTCCAGAGGGAAGGATCTTTGGATTTGTCAGGAGCCGCAGGAGGCCCATTTGAGTGACGCGGCAAATGGCGATGGAATCGCGATCGCAACCTTCAAACCAAGTCCAGGCTGCGTGGTGATGCGTGTGTCCCTCAGCCAAAAGCGATAGAAGTACGTTGACGTCAGGAAGCGAAATCATCGTGGGAGAACATGTCGTCGAGATCGGCACCGCTAACCGGTTGGATGAGACCCGTTTCTTCCCGCGGAATTAAGGGGAGACGGATGTCCGTGCGTTGGCGAAGCGGGTTGCTTTGAGGCGTGCCGTGATGGATCTCGGCGTGTTCAGCGATCAGCATACGAATCAAACCGTCAAGACTCGCGCCTTCCTGTAGGGCGAGTTCTTGCAGGCGTCGGGCTAAAGCTTCGGGGAGTTGTAGAGTCGCTTCCATGGTGGCGGCGGACCTCCTCAATTCTAACGCTTAGAGGCGGGCGAGGCGGCGTTGGTTGAGGAAGTAGAGTCCGCTAAGGGCCATCAGTAGGATTCTGTTGGCCGCCAGGACTTGCGGTGCCCCGAAGCTTTCGATCGCTTTGCCGGCGGCAAAAGCGCTTAGTGGAAGGCTTGCTCAAACATGGGCGGGGGCCTAGGGGAATGACATGAACGACTATGTTAGCGGATGTTTGGGGCGGTCTGCGAGAATGAATGAGAAGAGAGCGAGGAGCGCTGACCAGATGCCGCCTTGTATCAAAATCGACAAGATGACGGTGGAGAACTTCCGCAGCATTCGGTATGCGGAGGTTGAGTTTGGGGCGCTGACTTTTTTGGTGGGGCCGAATGGGTCGGGGAAGTCGAATTTGCTGGATGCGATTGGGTTCGTGGGGCAAAGTCTTTTTAGTTCGCTGGAATACGCGATTCATCTGCGGAGCGGAATCCTCTCTATTCTGCATGCTCCGTTTACTCTTCCGAGCGTCATGCGATTCACTTTTGAACTGAGCGCGACGGATGGATTTTCCGGTTTCTATTCTGTTGCGATTGAAGCTGGCCAAGCTCAGTCGCTTCGAGTGGTTCGAGAGGAATGCCGGGTTCGGGATTCGGCAGGCGCTGAAAGCAACTTTCTTGTCGAGGATGGGAAGGTGAGTGGGACGGCGGCTGTTTTCCCCGCAGTGAGTGTGGATCGACTGTATCTGGTGAACGCGTCCGGATTGCCGGAATTCAGAGCGATCTATGATTTTTTTTGTGAAATTCGATTTTCTGAGCCAGCGCCCAGGGGACTGGTATTTGCCGAGCTTAACAATGCAAACCCAGCGGGCAGCCTTGTCGCGCGGGTAAGAAAGTTGAAAGCCGAGCATCCGCGCTGGGCGGAGGCAGTTCAGGAGTATTTACGGGCGATCGCGCCACCATTCAGCGGGTTTGAGATTCAGGAAGCCGAAGGGCGTAGCTGGCTACAGTTCGTTGAAAAGCGAAGCGGCGGCGAAGCGCAAAAGTTCCATGTGTCGCAGGTCTCCGCAGGTACGTTACAGGCCGCCGACTTGCTGTTGTTTCTTTCCGAGCCCCCCACTCCGGGCCGATCCACATTGCCGGTGTTGATCGAGGAGCCGGAGGCTCTATTGCACCCAGGAGCCATCCGCGTACTTCGGGATAGTTTTTATGAGGCCAACGCGGATCGGCAAATCATCGTGACCAGCCATAGCCCGGAGATCTTGGACGACGCGTCGGTTTCTGCGGAATGGATCCGGTCGGTGTATCGAGACGAATTGGGAACTCATGTTCACGCGTTGGACGACGCAACGCAGTCAATCGTGCGGGACCAATTGTTCACCGCAGGCGAGCTCATGCGCCAAGGTGGGCTGGGGATGAAGCCGGAACTGGCACCGCTTGCGGGCGCGCCTGAACGGTGATGGCGGGGCTGACGATTGTTTGCATTGTGGAGGGCCACGGCGATGAGCTGGGCTTGCCCGTCCTGGCGAGACGGCTGGCGAATGAAGTGCGGGATGACTTGTTGCTGAAGTTCGAGGTCCGCCGGGTTTCCAAATCGCAAGTGTTGCGGGCGGATGGACTGGAGCGTGCGTTGGATGCACTATCGCGGCAGATTGGCCGGGCGGCTCCGATCTTGGTGCTATTAGACGCGGACAAAGATCGTCCGCGGGAGATCGCTTCGAGATTGCATGAGCGGCGTAGATTGGCACATGCGGATCTGATGGTGTCCATCGTGGTTGCCAAGTGCGAGTACGAGGCGTGGTTTCTGGCAGCGGCTCAGTCTTTGGTCGGGGACGAAGGGCTTCAGGATGGGGAATCCAGTCCGCCAGAGCCGGAAGGCATTCGGGGGGCGAAGGAATGGCTTTCAGCTCGCATGAGTTTTGGGGGCCGCTACGTGGAGACCCGCCATCAGGAGAGGTTTTCCCGGCAGATGGATCTCGAACAAGCGAGGCAAGCGTCGTCTTTCCGGAAGTTGGAAAGAGAGATTGCGAAAATTGTGAACAGTTGTCCCCCCGCCCTGTCTTGATGGAATTACTTGCGGCGGATGCATCGCGACATTACCGAGAATTACGAGATGATGGACGATCCAACTCCGAGACATCGTAGTGGATCGGAATTTGCTGTCCCGCGATTTCACGCTGAAAGTCAAGCTGAGGCAGCCCCGCCAATCTGGCAGCCAGCCCCAGGGTCAATCGGTCCTTGGCGAACAGCGCCAGCGCGAGTTCACACCGGACCTCTGCTTCCGTGAGGTGCGCGGGCCTGAGAAGATCGTCAGCAATCAACATTTGACACGTCCTTCCCCAATTATCCGGCGAAAACTCCGATCCGCCAACCCCGTTGAACTCAGCCGCTTCGCGGGCCAGCCCGCAACTGAGGACGCATTGCTAACCACTTGCGAGACTAAGTCTGCAATCCCGCTATTTCGCCACGACCGACGGCTCAACCGCTATGGCCGGAGTGCCTTTCGGGATGTGTCGGGGACCGAAGGAAACTCGCGCTTCCTTGCTCTCTGTCTCGATTCGTTTCATGTCAGCGTAGATCGCGTCCAGATCGTAATTGAACTGTGCGGCATGCTCATCGCGGACCCTGCGAACTTCCTCTACAATCGGATCCTTCATGACTCTATTCTATTCTTCCCATCCGCGTGAATCAGCGTGAATCAGTGGCTAATACCCTAGTCCCACTTCCCAGAAAAATCCCGTCACAGAAAAAGTAATAAATTCTTCGCCCCTAACTCACACATTCCAGGACACTTACAGAATCGCCCC
>JBBRBI010000021.1:0-72107 GCA_038206015.1 Bryobacterales bacterium
CGGATCAGCGTGAAACACGTAATTCCTCCGATGGAGGCGATGCCCATGATGAGAGCGTTGAGCTTTGTGTTTTTATACATAGCTCCCATGAGCGCAAGTTCGATAACAACCATCGGTGCCGTCATTAGCCCCGCCATATAGAACTGGTTGAAACTGGGATAAACATTCGCCAACTCGTTCACCATTGCGTACATGAGAATGTACATCGAGGTGAACGACAGGAGCGTCATGGCGACGAGGCGCCCATATGGCTTACCTTTGTGCTCTGGACCATGTTGCATTTCGTTGTGTTGCATGGGAGTTCTTGTGATGGAGCGGCTACTTCTTAGCCGCCATCATCGCGACTTTCGTGACGGTGATGGTCTTCCCATCTGAACTGAGTTCGCCGGTCAACTTCACCGTGTGTCCGGCATGTTTTTCCAGATCGCTAAAGTCCTGGTTATTGATTTTGCGAACTTGGCCCTTGGTGACGAATACATATTTTTCGCCAGCCTTAATGCAATTCAGAATGCAGTCGTGTCCCATGGCATGGCCAGAAGTGCACATGGTAGACGTGATTTGGCCGGTCCAAGTCTGCTCAGCAGCAAAGCTTGCGCCGCAAGCGGTCAGTAACGCTAAGGTAATGCAGGAGAGTTGTCGTTTCATGGAATATTTGCCTTTTTCTTTCGTATCGATTCGTCGTTGTGGTTTTGTTCCAAGCTGGCGGCTCCTTTTTGGAGCATGAATTAAAAATCTCAGTGGTGTGGCGGAGCGCACCCCGTTGCGCCAAGAACGCTGACCACGAGGGCCACCGCCACGAGCGCTGATAGTCTGTAACTCGGTGTCTGCGCGACACCCAAGATTTCTGTGATCATGGCTTTCATTTCTGGTTCGTCCTTTGCCCCTGCATCTCGTCTTTGGGAGCAGACAGAAACTTCTCGCGGCAGTGGTCGCTACAGAAGTAGAATGTCTCTCCCTCGCGTTCGGCGTGGAGAGCCGAAGCTTTGTCCACGGTCATTCCGCAGACGGGGTCTTTTGTGTCATCAGTTGTCGTCATTGTTTTTCCTTTGTCGTTCATTGGAATTGCAAAACTCGCGCGGGCTCAGTTTCTGTTTAGTGCCGGGCGCCCCTGAACTTGCGGCGGGCGTGGTGAGCAGCCGTCGCCCGCAAGTGCAACCAGACGGTTGCCCTGGGATTTTTCTTCGCTAGTGCAGAACGGACACCAAGATGGGCACCAGGCGCATGATCCTCGAGCTCCAGATCGCTTCGTCGCTGATCCCGGACGGTCCATCGAATCAACTCTCTCATTTGTGTTTGGAGTGCTCATCTGGGGACTCTCGCTTTGGTGCGTTAAGGACTTGGCCGCACGATTCTATTGGGGTTTGTGTCCCTTCCCTGACATACCTTTCATCCCAGGCATGCCTTCCATTCCGCCTTTTCCATCATGCATACCGCTCATGCCGCAGCATTTCGGATCAACTTCAATCTTTGTTGAGACAGTCATACCGGCCTCTGCGGACTTCGCCGCGTCGATGGCTTTCACCTTCACCGCTTCCGATTCGACGGTTCCGGAGAGCATTACTTCGTGGCGAGCCATATCCGCCTTCACATCCAGATTCGACGCCTTGAGTTGTGGGTCGGCGTTTAGATTGGTCTTGATTCGATCCTCTACCGTTGCATTGCTCACTTGAGCCTGGGGCGCGGCACTCGTTTGGGTCTGCGGCGCAGGTGCCTGCGAGCAACCATTCAGGAAGGGACTTACCGCCAGCAGTGTTAGTGCAAAAGCACCCGACACTGCTGAGTTTCTATTGAGAGAATTTTTGACATACATACTGGTTTCCTTGGGTGATCGATGCCTGGGCAACGATCCGTTTTGGTTTCGAAAGATTTTTTCGATGGCCAGACGTTGGTCACCGATGAAAATTGGCTATTTCTTTTTGGCGGTCATCGTCCCCATCAGTGCCACGTGCTGTTCGTGGGAGAGTACGTTGCTCGCGTCGCTGACGGCACGAATGAAATTCATTCGTTGATCGCCTCGGGTCTTTTCGATTTCGGCAACTTTTGCCTGGATCTTGGAGTTATCTGGCTGGTCGGCTCCGGTAAGCGCGTATAGCTCTTGCTCCCCTTGATCTATGTGCCGTTGGGAAGACGAACGCTCTAGCATCGTCTTTTCCTTGATGCGGTTCAACGTCATGGTCTGATCCGGGGTCAGCGTGATGTGTTGTGAATGATTGAGAAAAAATCCCGTCGAACCAATGTGATAGAGGTGAGACGCTCCTGGTTGCGCCGGCATGGCAGAGGCCGGACTGCTCATGCCCGCCATTGTGCCGGCGGGTTGTGCGGCGTTGCCCCCCATTCCAGCCATGGGCGGCTTACTCGCACCGGACATGCTGCCCATTTCGCCCATGCAGCACATGCCCATTGCGGGCGCTGGCGCACTGCTCGGCATTGCGCCGCCGCTCATGGCCGCCATTCCGCCCATTTCGCCCTGGTCGTCTTTCATCGCCCCTCCTGGAGACTGCATGCCGCCCATCATCCCTTTGTCCCCCATCATTCCCATACCCATCGGCTTTCCAGCACCCATCTTCATGCCTGGCTTCATTCCTGGCTTCATAGCTGGATCCTTCGCTGGCATGCCTTGTTGGGCGGCTTGCAAATTCGCGACCTGTGCGCGAAGCTCCGCAATCTGGTCCGCCATCATCTTGTTCTGATCTCCGGAATCGGTCATCGCATGAGGAGGTTGAGTCTTGGAAGGAGTCTGGGCTAGGCTCGGGACGGCTACCGAGACCAGAAACAAGCATGTACCTAAGATCATCGGAGTAAACAAACGTCCTCCAAGGGTTTTCGACGGAGTTATTGAACACATAAAGTTTCTCCTGGTTTACAAGGTTCGTCCGATGACGAGCCTGTTTATATCGATTGATTTCGCGATCCGCTTTGCCACCTAACAAAATTGGTTTGAGGGCACCAAATGTATGTAGATGTCCTGCAATTGAGGCAAAGCAGCCAACTTGAGCGGGAACACTGGTTCCAGGCATATCCTGCCTATTTTAGAACGCACTGCCTATACCTCTTTTAATCGAAGCAATGAATTGGGTCCATCCTGTGATGCTTCGCCGCAGCTCACTTCGGACAAGTGCTCATGCATAAGTCGGAAGCGTAACCGCGCGGTAATGTCTTCTCCTCTCAGATCGCTTTTGACAATCCCTTAAATAAGTAGAGAGGTATGGGTGTTAGATCGTTTCACCCCAACTACAAATTCCTGGAGAGAGGGCGATTAGATTGACCGGTGTGCCCGCAGTTAGCTGGGAGCCCGAATTTCTCTCACAGAAGTAGCAAAAGGCCTCGAAGCGCAGCATAACTAATTTGTCTGGAATCAGTGAACGCCACGGCACGGGAGGCCTTTTTTGAAGCAGATGCTGCGGCAGATTGCTATTTCATATTCTTAGCCATTTCCTCGTGCATTGCTGCCATCTCACTCATAGTCTTGGCCGCCTTGCGGCAGTGTTCCACGTAAGTCAGGCAATGTGCGGCGGTATCAGGGGCGCCGGGACGCTTCGATTCGCTTGCCGTAGGATTCGCCTTGTACTTAGCGGCGAGTTCTACATGTTCCTTCGCTTCCATTTCGTGCTTTGCCGCAACTGCGCGATAGTGCGCCGCGAGCTTTCGATGATCCTCGGCATTCTTGGCCGTTGCTACTAACTCTGCCAGTTGCTTGTGGGTTAGAATGTTGCCGGTGGCTTGGCCGCTGGCACTGCGTGAGAGCATCAGGGCTCCACCGGTAAGAGCTACGACGCCAAAGCTGCGGCGGTTCGAAGTATTACTTTCCATTACATGTCTCCTTTAGACATCCGAGCAGTTGCTCGGGAGTTCGGGTTGTGAATATTTGCAGAAAGAGCACAACGTGGTGTCACTTCGATCTGCGGTTCGGGTGCCAGACTCAACTAGCCCCTGCAATGATTTACTTTGCCGCTTCCACGGTCTTGATCGCGAAACCCTTTACGCCTCCTTTTTCGATCATCGTGCCTGTCACCTTCACCTTCTTCTCAATGAAGGGCATGAGCTTCTCGTTCTGATTCTTATGGTCGGAAGCTACTGGGATGTATAGTGTCCCGCTGGCCTCATCAAGCAGGGCCAGAGGAATCCCGGCCTTTGCACAGACCGTGGCGCAGCCTGTGTGCTTATCTCCCTTGCTGTCGTGGGACATGTAGCATCCGGTGTCCACTACTAAGCTGGTCATGGTGATTTCTTTGCCGTGGTCGTCGTGGCCGTGCTGCGCCATCGCCAGGCTGGTTGCTGCCAGGAGTGTCAAGATTGTTGTTTTCATGTGTGTAGTTCTTTCTTTCAAGTTCGGTCTCCGTGTCTCGCGACGCCGCTTCGGTCGAGAGGCCGAGAGTCTATTTCTTTGCATGGCCCAAAGCATGGGATCCGCTTCTTGTTAGCGTCGAGCAAGGCGTTAATGCTGGAGCAACGCCATGCACGGGGCATCATGGAGAAGGCTATGCGGTTCGCGTTTACACAACGCCAATAGATGCTAAGAAGCGCTAAGGGGATTAGATGCGAAGGACGGAAATACGCCCGAGCCGATTGGAGCCGGGGATGTGCTCGGCGTCGATCACCAGTTGCGATGGCAACCAGACCGGGGCTAATATCGCAGTGACTTCATCGACAAATAAGGGAGATGCCTGCATCTGACCAGGCACGGAAGCATCGGAGCGTTTCTCCGCTACGAACTCCTGATGCGCGCATGACTCACTGGCGGGCGGGGTTGGTTGCTCCGGAGACTGGCTTTGATGGCAGGGCGCGCTATGTTCCGTTGCATGACTTGTCGGTGAGTGCCGATCACAGGAAAGGAAAGAACAGAGCTCCGCACATTGCGAAGCTCCCAATGCGGAGGCGATGAGCACAAACGCGACAATGTGAGCGTTCCGGAACATCCGCTTTGATCCTAATCCTGTTGTCGCCATTTAGCAATCCCTGGTTTTCCGGTCATGTCCCTACAAGTCGATCCGGCGGAGCCGAAGAGCGTTCGCAATCACGGACACCGAACTGAAGGTCATGGCTGCGCTGGCAATCATGGGGCTCAGCAGAATACCGAAGAAGGGATAGAGCAATCCTGCTGCGACTGGTATCCCCAGGCAATTGTAGATGAAGGCGAAGAAAAGATTTTGGCGGATGTTGCTCATCGTTGCCACACTCAAATGCCGGGCACGGACAATCCCTCGCAAGTCACCATGGATAAGCGTAATACCCGCACTCTCCATGGCGATATCCGTTCCCCCACCCATCGCGATGCCGACGTCAGCCTGAGCGAGGGCCGGGGCATCGTTGACGCCATCCCCAGCCATCGCGACCTTGTGCCCACCTGCCTGTAGCTCCCTTATAACGCTTGCCTTCTGATCAGGAAGTACCTCAGCACGTACTTCCGTGATGCCGAGTTTCTTAGCCACAGCTTCTGCTGTCGCCAGGCTATCCCCAGTCAACATGGCCACGCTGATCCCCGCTGCCTTGAATGCGGCCAGCGCCTCCGCCGCTGATTCTTTGATGGGGTCGGCCACGCAGAGGAGCCCTGCTGCTTTTCCATCGATCGCGACAAACATCACCGTTTGGGCTTCTTTTCGTTGCGTTTCCGCTCCGCCATCGAGCAGGGAATGGTCGACGTCCAGGGAATCGAGAAGTGCGGCATTCCCCACAAGAATTTTCTTGCCGTGCATCGAACCCGAAATTCCTTTGCCCGTGATCGACTGGAAGTCTTGCACGTCCTCTGGCGTTATGGCTCGTTCCTCCGCGCCCCGAAGGACCGCTTGAGCGAGAGGATGTTCACTGCCACGCTCCAAGCTCGCGGCATAGAGGAGAAGCTCCCGCTCGTCCTGACCTGGAGCCGCGATGACCGATATGAGCTTAGGTTTGCCCTCCGTGAGCGTCCCTGTCTTGTCCACCACAAGCCGGTCAATTTTTTCCAAAGTTTCCAGGGCCTCCGCTTTGCGAATGAGAACTCCTGCTTGTGCACCGCGTCCAGTGCCAACCATGATCGACATCGGTGTCGCCAAACCCAAGGCACAAGGGCAAGCAATGATGAGCACTGCGACGGCGTTTACCAATCCGTGCGCCAATCGGGGCTCCGGCCCCAGTACTGCCCAAATCAAGAAGGTCAGGGCCGCAACGGCCAATACAGCAGGAACAAACCAACCGGAGACACGATCAGCCAAGCGCTGAATTGGTGCTCGTGTCCTTTGCGCATCGCTGACCATGCGTACGATTTGCGATAGCATCGTGTCCGAACCAACGCGCTCGGCTCGGAAAACAAAACTTCCCGTACCATTCACCGTTCCGCCCGTGACCTTGCTACCGGTCAACTTTTCGACGGGCATCGCTTCGCCGCTGATCATCGACTCATCCACGAAACTCTTACCTTCTTGAACAACTCCATCAACAGGAATCTTCTCGCCCGGTCGCACGCGCAATTGGTCGCCGATTACTACTTGTTCAATCGCAACATCTTCTTCGCGCCCGCTTCCCCGGAGTACACGTGCGGTTTTCGGAGCCAGACTCAGCAGACTCTTGATGGCACTTGACGTCTGGCTCCGGGCGCGCAATTCAAGGACTTGGCCTAGAAGAACCAGAACGATGATTACGGCCGCAGGCTCAAAGTAGACGGGAGCGGCACCATGGATTTGAAAGGACTGGGGTATCGCGGACGGAAACAGGAGCGCGATCAGGCTGTAACCGTAGGCCGCACCCGTGCCAATGGCGATGAGGGTGAACATATTCAGGCTACGATTTCGCAGAGACACCCAGCCACGCTCGAAGAATGGCCATCCTGCCCAAAGGACTACGGGACTTGCAAGCGCGAACTGCAACCACAAAACAACCGTCGAGCCCAACAGGTGCTGCAATGGCATAGATGGAAAAAACTCAGAAATCATCAGGGCCAGAATGGGCGAAACCAGCGCCAAGCTTGCCCAGAAACGCCGAGTCATATCCGTCAATTCGTGATTGACCTCCCCAACGGTCACTTCCCGCGGTTCAAGCGCCATCCCGCAAATGGGGCAGGGGCCCGGTGCGCTCCGTATAATCTCGGGGTGCATGGGACAGGTGTATTCAACCTTGCTTGCGGGAGGAACGAAAGTTGCGGGTTCGAGGGCCATTCCGCACTTCGGGCAGGCTCCTGGACCGATCTGCCGAACTTCTGGGTCCATCGGACAGATGTATTCGACCCCCTTTTGAAGGGGCGCTGGCGCGACGTCGGGGCCACGCTTCTGAAGGAATTTCAAGGGCTCCTTCTTGAATTTTTCTAGGCACGATGGATTGCAAAAGTAGTAGGTGGTGCCGTCGTGTCGATACGACCCAGCGGCTGTCGCGGGGTCGACGGTCATTCCACAAACGGGGTCGATGTGTTCAGGCATCGGGAGGGCCGCTGGCGTTGCAGTGCTGGTCTGATTTGGCATAGTTTTGTCCTAACTGGGCGATGCGCCGGCCTTCGATTGCTTAATTTTCGGCGTACTTCACGGGATCGGCATCAAATTTTTGTTTACAGCCGGCGGAGCAAAAATAGTAGGTAGTGCCTTTGTATTCGCTCGTACCTGCCGCCGTTTGCGAATCAATAGTCATGTTGCAAATGGGATCGGTTTTCATTATTGTGTGTCCTTGTCAATTCTTGATGTTCGTTCAGTTGAGTCTCAGCGGGAGTGCTTGTAAATCAGTTCTAGGATCTCGGCATACATCGCCTTCTGTTCGTCGGGGGTACCCTTGGTGATGGCTTCAGTCGCACAGTGCGTGAGGTGATTGTGCATAAGTCCCCGCCCAACTACGCGCAGGGCTTCGTGCACTGCCGAGATCTGGATCATAATGTCGGCGCAATAGCGGTCGTTCTCAACCATCTTTTGTAGTCCACGTACCTGTCCTTCAATTCGGCGCAGGCACTTCATATTTGAAGCCTTTATAGACGCATCTACCCCAACGGCCTTTCGGTCGATGAGCACTCCCGTGCCACATGCGCAATCCGCTACGTCATTCGAATCGCTTTGCTCAACGGATGCTGTATTCCTCACCATTTTGAAACCCCTGCCTGGTATATTAATACCCCTAGGGGGTATTGTCAATAGCGATACGGGAGATTGGAATCGCAGTTTCCGAACCAGCCGGGTGCCGTGCGGACGACGATTGAATACTGGCCGCAGTTGGGGATCTATAAATTATCAGGGGAAGAATTGCGGACATCCGTGGGCGCTGAGCGACCCACGGACTATGAGGTGAAGAAGGGGAGGACGGTTGCGGTGTGGCGGCAGGTTTAGAGGTCAACCCAGGCGCGGGCGGCGCTGCTTTTGGCGACGGCTTCCAGAAGGAGCATGCCTTTGAGGCCGTCGGCAAAAGTTGGGTAGTCGATGGCGGCGGCTCGGTTGGCAATGCGGCCGTAAAAGCGTTTGAATAGCTGCTTGTGGCTATCGTCGTAACCTTCGCTGTGGCCGCCGGGCAGATCTGCAAAGGAGGCTGCGCCACCGATGAGCAGTGAGGGGTCCTTGAGGATGATCTGGTTAGGGGAGTTGCGATTACCGATCCAGAGTTCGTCGGGACGTTCCTGATTCCAGGAAACACCGCACTTGGTGCCGTAGATCTCCATACGGAAACTGTTCTTATTGCCAGCCGAGACTTGACTGACCGTGAACGAGCCGCGGGCGCGATCTCCGAGATGGAGGAGGACGGCACCAAAGTCATCGGTATCGATGGGGATGTTCAAGTAGTCGTCGGGGCTGAGGGTTTTGCCGCTGAAGGTTTGGACGCTGCCTTTGGGCTTCTTGCGAGTTTTGTGAAAGGTTGTGAGTTCACCGCAGACTGCGGTGATCGAGAGCCCGGTGAGGTGTTGCACCATATCCATCCAATGGCTGCCGATGTCCCCCATGGCGCGCAGTTTGCCGTTGTGTTCGGCTTCGATACGCCAGTTGTAATCGGTATCGTAGAGCAACCAATCCTGGGAGTAGGTACCCTGAACGGCGAGCATCTCGCCAAGTTCACCGGCGGCGATCATCTGGCGGATTTGCTGCACGACCGGGTAATA
The DNA here is from genome assembly GCA_038206015.1 of Bryobacterales bacterium. GTDB lineage: Bacteria > Acidobacteriota > Terriglobia > Bryobacterales > Bryobacteraceae > Bryobacter. Next base: position 9,035 of record JBBRBI010000021.1, read on the forward strand.
GCGGAGATTGTGATTGGTGGCGTGGACGATGCCTTTGGCTTCGGCGAGATCGAGAAGGTCTTTGGCCTCGGCACTGGTCATCGTCAGGGGCTTCTCGCACAAAACGTGCTTGCCGTTGGCGATGGCGACTTTGGCCATGGGGTGATGTAGCGCGTTGGGCGTGCAAATGTGGACCGCATCGATGGTGGGATCTTTGAGTAGGGATTCCCAATCGCCTGTTGACCGATCAATGTACATCTGATCGGCGAAAGCCTTTGCTTTGGCGTCACTTGACCCTGCGACGGCCGCTACTTCTACATAGCCCAAGCGGCGAATGGCCTCGGTGTGCACGATTCCCATAAAGCCGGTGCCCAGCATTGCTGTTCTAATTTTTTGCATGATTGCTCTAACAATCTATCCTACCTGCGGCCCGGTCTGCCGATATGGGGAGTTGATAGACTGGAGGCGGAAACTTAGATGATCGTCCGGATCAAATTGCAGGTTGGACCGAAGGTCTATGGTGACCGGAATCTCGACTCGAAGCTCGCCTTCGCTGTGTCGAGCCTCCTGACGCCAGCTGCGGTGCTGTGCATCGTCGTCGCGCTGTGGCGGCTGCTTGCGGATCTTGGAGTGACCGAAGAATTTGTGATCCGTGGCGGGCTATTTTCGCACTGGCAAGTGTGGCTTGCGGCTGGGGTGCTTACGCAGAGCTTGAGTGTGTACTTGGATCGCTATGGCCGACGTGTGGAACGAAACTACTAGGCGATTGCGCCTCGGCGGATCGCTAAGGGCGGGATTGGCCGCTGTGGTCATTTTCGGCGTCCTTGCCAATCTAATATTTGCTGTTGTCCTGTTTCCGCGTTGGAGCGTCGGGCTGAACGACTACATGGCCCACTACGCATCGGGGAAGCTTGCCTTTTCGGGACAACTTTACAATTCGGAAAGTTATTTTGCGGCACAGCGAGAGGCTACCGGAGGAAGCTATGGAGAAACTTGGCTCTTTGTCCGGCTGCCGTATTTTGCGGCATTTCTCTGGCCTTTCGCGCAGTTCCCGTACGGCTGGGCCTGGGGGGTATTTTCAATTGCTTCCATCGCGGCGTTGGTGGGATTCGTGCGTTGGTGGCCAGTGGAGGACAAACGTTTCCTGGGGCTGGGGACGCTGATTAGCCTGCCAGTTTTTCACGGCCTTTTGAATGGGCAGGATGTTGCGTTTCTGATGTTGTGGCTGGCCTTGGGAGCGTCGCTGTCGCAGGGCGGCAGAGGGTTTGCGGCAGGACTGGTATGGAGCCTTCTGGCGGCAAAGCCGCATTTGTTTATTTTCTTGCCGGTTGCCTTGATCGCCAAGGGCCGCTGGTCGGAAATTCGGGGGGCGTTGGCGGGTGGTGCAATCCTTGTAGGTCTCAGTTTTGCCGTGGGAGGCCCAGGGTGGATCCCGGAGTTTCGCAGGACGCTAGCCAACCCGGTGATCCAGGCGTGGAGCCAGATGCCGAATCTGGAATTGTTCAATTCTGGTAGCGGTGCGATTTGGTTTTATGCTGCGGGCGCGCCGCTTGCATGCTGGCTGCTGTGGCATATTCGGACCCGCGTTTCCACCATCGGAATGGTGGCGGCTGCAAATGCGGCCGGGATATTGTTGGCGCCGCATGTTTACCTGGACGATTGCGCGCTGCTGTTGCCCTTGGGCTTTGTGCTGTTGTGGGAGTGCGAGAAGCAGTGGCAGCAGTGGCTGGGGGTCCTGGTCCTATCGCCGATCTACTTCCTATTGCCGTTTGAGCCGCCGCTGGCATACCTGGTGCCGCTGGCGATTGTGGCGGCGCTACTGGGACTTCTTGGAAACAACTGCAGGGGCGGCGGTATCAGTGATGACTTTGCTGCCAGTATCGAGGCGAATCAGGTTAGACGTGGCGACGATTTCTCCGGTTAGAACCCCTGCCAGGATCTCCACTTCCGTCTCGAAGCGCTCGCCCACTTTAACCTCACGCGCATCGATTAGTCCGTCCTTAATGACATAGGCTTTGTTGGACCCGAGAACATACTGTACGGCCTTGGTGGGCAGCAAAACGATGGTCTCGCTCTTGTCGGTCGGGATGCGGGCCTTGGCGTAACTACCGGGCTTGAGGCGCATGCCGGGATTGTCGATGAGGGCTTCGGCAATGAAGGTGCGCTTGGAGGAATCAACGGTCGGCGAAACGCGCCAGATTCTTCCTGGGAATCGCTGCCCTTCAAACGCCTCCACTTCCACCGATGCAATCTGGCCGATCTTGACCCAGGGGGCCATTCGCTCGGGCACGTCCAGGCGTAGACGAAGAGGGTCGGATTTGACAAGAGTCATCAGCGGAGTATTGGCGCGAACATACTGCCCAACGGTGACCTGGCGTTCTTTGAGGCTGCCCTCGAAGGGCGCATAGACGCTGGTGTCGCGAAGCTTCTTGCGTTGCAAATCCACGACCGCCTTGAAGCGCTCGACCTCCTGGATGAGGTTGCGTGTCTGATTGATTGTCGAGTCGTAGGCGGCCTGGGAGGAATTGTAACGAGCCTGGGCCTGGTCGAGTTCGGCCTGGGCACCGATGCCCTGGTCGCGGAGTTCGCGGGTCCGTTTGAAGCGTTGCTCGGCTTCAAATACGTCGGCTTCCGCCTTGCGGACATCGGGTGTCAGTTTGACATCCTTGACGCGGTCACCCTCTTTGGATAGGCCGAGGCGTTCGAGACTGGAGCGCAGTTGAGCTTCGTTCTGAGCCAGGATGTAGCGCTGCTCTTCATCAGAAATGTGGACCATGAGTTGGCCCTTTTTGACGAGATCGCCCAGATCCACTTCGACCTTGTCGACACGTCCATCGATTTCGGCGCTCACGATCGTTTCATCCAGTGGGAATAGGGTGCCGACACTTTCGACAGTGCGTTTGACGACGCGCTCTTTGGCGATGGCGGTAGTTACCCGAATTGGGCCAACTTCTTTGGTGACCTCAACAGCCTTTTTCTCTTTGTTGCATGAAGCCAGCAACGAAATGAGGATAGCTGCGAGGACGAGCGATGGGGACTTCATAGAATTAAGGATTCTTTTTAGTGTAGCGATTCGGGTGGGCGGTAATACGGAATCTTTATGCTTGTCGGAGACGGTGGCGGCTTGCGGACGAAGCACTCGGGATGAGACGAGAGGCCACTTGGTGCTGGGGAAGGATCGTTGCGGCTTCACCGTCAGCGATCTGGTCATTCTCGATATCAGCGCTTCGCCAGCGCTGCCTCGATCCTCACTAGCGCCTCGGCCATCTCACCAATCCGTGATCGCATCTCGGTAATCTCCTTTTCCGCCAATATATTGATTTCATAGTCCAGTTGGTCGTCCATGCGATCTCTTGTCGCCTGCCGATTTTGGCTCATCATGATCACCGGTGCCTGGAGGGCAGCAAGGCAGGATAAAACCAGATTGAGGAAAATGTAGGGATAGGGATCAAAGCGGCCCGGGCCTGCGGAGTTGTAGATCATCCAAACTCCCATCGAGCTGAGGAAGATCATGATAAAGGTCCAACTACCGCCGAATGCGGCGACTCGGTCGGCGATTCGCTGGCCAAAGGTCAGCTGGGAATCAAAGTGTTCGTTGGGGTTGATGAACGGCATGATGCTACTAGCTTAGAATCATGGGCATGAAGCTCGTTGCTCTGTTGACACTCAGTATTTGCGCCTTGGCCCAGCGGCCGGTTAGCTTCAACCGGGAAATTCGGCCCATTATGTCTGACACCTGCTTCCGCTGCCATGGCCCGGATAAAGGCGCCCGGATGGCCGGACTCCGCCTGGACCTTCGAGAGGAGGCTACGAAGCCAAACCGTGCGGGCAAGTCTCCTGTAGTCCCAGGCGACCCGGACAAGTCCCTGATCATTGATCGCATCTTTCAATCGAATCGCGCGCGCCTCATGCCGCCGCCTAGCGCCCATAAGGATCTCACCGACAAGCAAAAAGACACCATTCGACGATGGGTGCAGGAAGGTGCCCCCTACGAAGGCCATTGGGCCTATCAGAAGCTGTCCAAGCCAGATGGCACCAACATCGACGGATTTGTAAGTGCCCGCCTGGCCGAAGAAGGGCTCACTGCCGCCCCGGCGGCCGATGCCCGCACTCTGCTTCGGCGCGTCACGCTCGACCTCACCGGGCTCCCCCCCACTCCCGCCCAGATGAAGGCCTTTGTCGCCAATCCCGGCACCTACGAGCAGGCCGTGGACCGCCTGTTGGCCTCCCCCGCCTATGCCGAACAGATGACCATGCATTGGCTAGACGCCGTGCGCTACGCCGATACAGCCGGCTTTCATGGCGACAACCTGTTTCCAACCTGGCCCTATCGCGACTACGTCCTCAACTCGTTCCTGAAGAACAAGCCCTTCGATCAATTCACCCGCGAGCAGCTTGCCGGGGACTTGATTCCCGATGCCACCGTCGAGCAAAAGGTTGCCGCAGCCTACAACCGATTGAATCGTGTTTCCGCTGAAGGCGGCCTGCAGCCCAAAGAATATTTAGCAAAGTACGGCTCAGACCGTGTGCGCACCGTTTCGGCTGTGTGGCTCGGCCTCACGCTCGGTTGCGCCGAGTGCCATGATCACAAATTCGACCCGCTCCTCGCCAAGGATTTCTACTCCATGAAGGCATTCTTTGCCGACATCAAAGAGACCGGCCTGGTTCCCGACCGCGGGACCAAGGCCTGGGGCAGCGTATTGCAGTTGCCCAGCAGCCAGCAACGACAGCGCATGGATGAGATCGTTGCCAGGCTCGAAGCCTCACGCGCCAAGCTCCACAACCCCACTGAGTCAATCATCGAAGACTGGGCCAAGGGCGTGCTCGCCGATTACGATGCAGCTAAGCTCGCCTGGCAGTTCCAGCGACCCCTCTCAGCTACCGCCAAGAACGGCACGACTTTGAAAATCTATAACGAGGAAGAACTCGACATGATGCCGTATTTTGGCGGCATAATTCGGGGCTTCCGCGCACCCGGCAACGGGCTTGTCGTCGCCTCTGGCATCAACCCCGATACCGAAACCTACACCATCACTTTCAAGCCCGCCGCCGGCCTCTGGACAGCACTGGGACTGGAAGTGGTTCAGGATGATTCTCTTCCCAGCAACTCTGTTGCCCGCGGCGGCGACCGCCTGGTGATCAGCGAAATCGAAGCGAGCATCTCCGGGACCAAAGACGCCCTTAAATTTTCTCTCGCCACCTCCAACGTGTCCGACCCCGCCTGGGAGCAGCCGCCTCTAGCCGCAATCGACGGCGACCCCAAAACAGGCTGGGGCGTCGTGACCTACGGCGAAAACAAGAATCTGCTGCTCTCGCTGCGCTTTAAAGAAGCCTTGCAAACCAGTGGTACAGAGACAATCACACTCACGATTCGACAGGATTCAGATGCGCGCAAAGCCACCATCGGCCGTATGCGTATAGCTCTCAACTCGGGCCGCTACGCCTGGCCGGAGGGCAGCGACGTCACTGCAGACCGGATCAAGCGCGGCAAGCTTCAGGCCGGAGCCGGTGGCCTCAGCGACGAAGTGCTTCGAGCCCTTCGGGCGGCGCCGGACAAACGCACGGTAGGGGAGACAGCCGCTCTGGTCGCATACCGCGCCTGGGCAAACCCTGCCAACATCGTCTCACTTGCAGAAATTTCCAGCTTGGAGCACGAGCGCTACTATCTAAATTCCGCGATCCCCAAGGTGCTACAGACAGAGGCCGTGGCTCCGGTTGAGACAAGAATCCTTTCGCGCGGCAATTTCCTTGACGAGACTGGCCCCATCGTTGAGCCTGCGATCCCCGTTCGCTTTGGTACCCTCAACACCGCTGGCCGTCGCCCAACCCGCCTTGATCTCGCAAACTGGATCGTTTCAAAAGAAAACCCACTTACTGCGCGTGTCTATGTAAACCGGCTCTGGCGGCAGTTCTTTGGAACGGGCCTGAGTAAGTCGTTGGATGATCTCGGATCCCAGGGAGATTTGCCGTCCAACGTCGATCTGCTCGATTGGCTGGCCGCAGACTTTCAGTCTGACTGGAACGTCCGTCGGGTCGTCAAAACGATCGTAATGAGCCGAACCTATCGCCAGTCATCCATACCCGGAAAGGACGCGCTCACAAAGGATCCTGAGAATCGCCTCTTCGCGCGCCAGAACCGAATTCGTGTCGACGCTGAGACTGTGCACGACGTCGCCCTCGCCGCTTCCGGGTTACTCAGTGAGCGCTTCGGCGGGCCCAGCGTCCGTCCCTACCAGCCAGAGGGATATCTCACAACATTGAACTTCCCCAAGCGTGATTATTCCGCCAGTCGCGGCAAAGACCTCTATGCCCGAGGCGTTTATACCCAATGGCAGCGAACCTTCCTGCACCCTAGCCTGATGACTTTTGACGCTCCCTCCCGCGAGGAGTGCACGGTCAATCGAGTGAACTCCAATACGCCGCTGCAGGCCCTGGTGATGTTGAACGACCCGATCTACGTAGAGGCAGCGCGCGTCTTTGCGCAACGGATGTTGGCAGAGGGCGGCAAGACCTTGGGCGATCAGATCGATTGGGCCTACGAGCGGGCCTTAGGGCGAACTGCGACCGACGACGAGAAAAGCATACTGGCGGAGTTGCACACAAAAAACCTGGCCCGCTTCCGCTCAGATCTGGCAAGCGCTCAACAAGTCTTGACCGTGGGCGATGCGCCCCTCCCGGTTAAGTCGAACCCCGCTGAATTGGCCGCAGCGACCACACTAACTCGAGCGATCCTGAACCTGCACGAAATGATTACAAGGAACTAACATGCAAGAACTCAATTTGAAGCGGCGCGCGTTTCTGGGTAAGTCCTGCGCAGGTTTTGGCATGGCCGCGTTGAACTCAATGCTCGGACAGGCAGCCACAGCTATATCAAAGGGCGTCATCAGCCCGCTCCATCATCCGGCGCGAGCCAAGCGCGTGATCTTCCTCTATCAGGCTGGCGGACCATCGCATCTGGAAACCTTCGATTCAAAGCCAAGGTTAGCCGAGATGCACGGCAAGACCATGCCGGAGAGCTTCACCAAAGGGCAACAGATCGCCCAGCTTCAGGGCAAGCCGTTGATCTGTTTTGGACCGCAACAGAACTTCAAGCGCTTTGGCAAGAGTGGCCAGGAGATGTGCGATTTGTTCCCACACATCGGCAGCGTCTCGGACGAAATCTGCATCATCCGTTCCATGTGGACTGAGCAAATCAACCACGACCCCGCGCACACGATCATGAACACCGGCTCGATCATTGCCGGTCGCCCGAGCATGGGCTCCTGGATGACTTACGGGCTGGGCGCGGAGTCTGAAGATCTGCCCGGCTTTGTCGTAATGATGTCCAGCGGACGTGGTGGACAGAACCAGCCAATCGCCGCCCGCCAATGGAGTGCAGGCATCCTGCCGTCAAAATATCAGGGCGTCAAGTTCAATTCCGTGGGAGACCCTGTGCTCTACGTGCGCAACCCTCCGGGCATATCAAAGGACATGCAGAGGGATTCCATCGACGCCGTCAACCGGCTCAATCAAAAGCAATACTCTGCCGTCGAAGACCCGGAAATTCAAACGCGCATCGCCCAATACGAGATGGCGTTCAAGATGCAGGCCAGCGTCCCGGACCTGATGGACATGTCCAAAGAGCCCGCCAGTGTTCTTGAGATGTACGGAGCCAAACCAGGCGACGGCAGCTTCGCCAGCAACTGCCTGCTGGCCCGGCGCCTGGCGGAAAAGGGCGTGCGCTTCATCCAGCTTTACCATCGCGACTGGGATCATCATGGCGGGGTAAAGGACGGGATCGCGGCCAAGGCTTCCGAGGTGGATCGCCCCACCGCCGCGTTGATTCAGGACCTGAAACAGCGCGGCATGCTGGACGACACGCTCATCGTGTGGGGGGGAGAATTCGGCCGCACGCCGATGTCTCAGAGCGGCGACGGTCGCGACCACCACATCAAAGGTTTCTCCTACTTTGTTGCTGGCGGCGGCATGCAGCGCGGCATCAGCTACGGTGCCACCGACGATCTCGGTTACGCGGCCGTCGAAAATCCCGTAAGCGTTCACGACTTCCATGCCACGATGCTGCACCTGTTAGGCGTTGACCATCTGCGCATGACCGTGAAGTATCAGGGTCTCGACGTGCGGCTCACCGGAGTCTCGGGCGAAATCGTCAAAGGCATCCTGGCCTAACGAATTCGCTCAACCTCATAATTCAGTTTTGACAGTGCTTCAAACAGCGCATCCAGGTGGTCGCTGCCGCGCGTCTCAATCGTTGCTTCCACCGCCGTATTGCCCAACGCGACACCATGATAAGCGCGGTCATGCTCGATCGTCACAACGTTCACTCGCATGTCAGCCAGCACGCCAGTCAATGCGTGCAGCGCGCCGGGGCGGTCGGGCACCATCAGACGAATCTTCACCAGTCGGCCATCTTTCACCATGCCGCGTTCGATGATGTGACTCAGAAACAACGGGTCGATGTTGCCGCCGCATACCAACGCGACAGTCTTCTTGCCACGCAGGTTCGTCTTGTTATGCAACAGCGCGGCAACCGCAGTCGCCCCCGCACCCTCGGCGACCGTCTTTTCCCGCTCCAGCAGATAGAGAATCGCACTCGCGATCTCCTCCTCTTCCACGGTGACGACGTCATCCACATACTTCTCCACCAGCGGCAGCGTGAGCGCGCCAGCCCGTCGAACGGCAATGCCATCAGCGATCGTATTGGCAGCAGGAAGCTCCACCGGCGCGTGATTCGCAAGCGCAGCGATCATCGACGGGATACGGCTGGTCTGCACGCCAACTACCTTGATTTTTGGATTCGTCTCCTTCACGGCACACGCGATGCCGCCAATCAGCCCGCCTCCTCCCACCGGGACCAGGATCGCTTCGATAAAGGGATTCTGGCTCAGGATCTCCAGCCCCGCCGTGCCCTGGCCCGCAATTACCGCCGGGTCATCAAAAGCATGCACAAAGGTCAGGCCATCCGCCTCGCCTCGCCGCTTGGCCTCCGCCAGCGCCTCATCAAAGCTCTTGCCATACAGCACAACTTCTCCACCAAAACGCTCGGTCGCATTGACTTTGGTGATCGGCGCATGCTCGGGCATGTAGATCAACGCCCGCACTCCAAGACGAGTGGCATGATACGCCACACCCTGCGCATGATTGCCCGCAGAGGCGCAGATCACGCCCCGCGCCCTGTCCTCAGGCGACATCGTCAGCAGCTTATTTAGCGCCCCGCGCTCCTTGAAACTGCCCGTCATGTGCAGATTCTCCAGCTTGAAAAAAACAGGGTTCCCGACTAGCGCGGTAAACGTTTCAGAGAACTCACACGGAGTTACATGAATCGTTGGGCGAATGCGCTGATCGGCAGCTTCGATTTCCTTGAGTGTGACCATCCGGCCTCCATTGTCCCAGTTCCTAGCTTGCGATACGCTGATCTAGATCTGCTTCAGCCCCAGCAACCGCGCCGCGTTGTTGTAATAGACCTTCTTCAGGATCGGCTTGGGTAGGCCCAATCCATAGATTTGCCAGCGCCCCTGCGGCGGAACAGGCGCGGGTGCGTAATCAAAATACTCATCTTCCGTTTCGAGGAAGCGATAGTAGATTTCGTAGAGCTTGTCCCCAAACAACTGCTGTGGAAACTCGACGCCGTTCGGCACTGCGTCGGTTCCAAAAAGGATGCGATCCTGATAGCGCTCAAAGAAGCGCCGCGCCGTTCGCGGCTGCCGACCAAGCTCCCCAATACGCGCCGCGAGCTCCACGTGCATGTTCGGATGACGATCCAGAGCCGCGCCTACATTACCCAGATCCTCGGCGAAGTTGCCCACATGGAGAGCGACGAATTGAGTCTTGGGATGTCTGGCAAAAACACGGTTGCGCGCCGCAAGAATCTCGTCATTCGATGGAAAGTCCTTGCCATGGAAGCTCCAGTCGGGATGGTTGTTTAACTCCTCGAAACGCTCATTTGTGCGATCAGTTGGAAGAAAAAACGCGCTTGGGTCAGACACATGAATCGCAACCGGCAGCCCCAACCTTCCCGCAGCGTCCCACATCGGATCAAAGCGAGCATCGTCAATCGCAATCAGCTTTCCGCTGGTGATCTTCTCGCGCAGGTACAGGCCAAGCGTCTTCAGCACCTTCAGTCCCCGCGCGCCATTTCGCTTGGCTTCTTCAAGCAGCTCCACTTGCAGCTTGGCGTAACCGGCATCGCTGCTCAGCGCCCAGGCTGGCTCGGTAAAAGTAAGAAAGCGTCCAGGCTTTACCTTGTCGTAGCGCTCGACGGCCTCCTTCAAGCCCGCCTGATAACCACCCGTCAGATTCACCATCGTACGGACCTTCTTGCGATCCATCACCTTTAGCAGCTCATCCGGGCCCACGATAAACTTGCGCGCAGCCAGCATCGAGACCCCAGCCTCCGAGCGCTCCGAGAAGCACAAGTGAGTGTGGAAATCGATCACCGGAAACGCCGGTTCCAGGATCGCAGTCTCCTTTACACGCAGCATTGAGCGCGGCTCAAAATCTTTGAGTGGCAAATTTTGTTGTGCCAGCGCGGCAGTTGCACCGCCCAAAAACAAACGTCGGTTCATGATGTTTTCTCCCGGATTGCGCGCAGCCTTGTGATGCATTCGATCATGGCGCGGCCATTGTGATAGGCAGCTTTCCACGGCTGCGCCTTGTCGCCCTCAGGCTTAGCGTTTGGGTCAATCTTCGCGTGCCAGTCCCCATTTTTCCAGTCGATCTGAAATTTGTCGCAGAAGTCCCACGTCTTGCGAAACACTTCAAAATACTCTGTGCGGCTCGTGATTTGATACATCGTAAGCGCTCCCACCAGTGCTTCGGCCTGCACCCACCAGCTCTTGTTGCGATCACTGGCAGGCTGATTGAACTCGCCGCTTGTATAAAAGCCGCCGCTCACTTCATCAAATCCATACTTGCGGCAATAGGCAAAATTAGCCGTAAACAAATCAACATAAGGGCTGTAAGAAAAACCGGCGGCTCGGGTCGCTTCCGTCACGAGCCATATGTTCTCGATGTCATGGCCGTAGCTCACACGCGCAAGTTCCCCTTCAAGACGCGGCGACCAGTCGCGATCAAACTTGTCGCTGCATGCGCTGTATGGCTTGCGCACGACAGCGTTGGTTTCAATCGACAACAATTCCAGCAATCGATCCCGCACCGTCGCGTTCTTTGATGCGTGATACAGCGTCGTCATCGCCTCCATCAAATGCAGATGCGTGTTCATCAACTTCATGCCAGTGGCAGACCCATCCATGTAAATCGGCTCATTCACCGGCGGCGTTGACCAGTCAGCAAGAAAGTATTCAACGTAACCACCGTGGACCGGATCGTGCGATCGCTTGTCCAGAAGCTCAAAGTGCCGCATCGCAAAATCCAACACATCCTTTCGCTTCGACGCCAGCGCGTACTCAGCCACTGCAAACAGGCCAAAGCTCTGTCCGAACAAATGCTTATTCCGTTTGGTTGCCTTGCCGGACGAATCGACTTCCCAATGAAAGCCGCCGTTCTTGTGATCCCACATCGTGTCTCGCAGAAACGTGCAGCCATGTTCAGCCGCAGCCAGCATCTTCTTCGGTTCGTGTCCCCAGCGGGCCATTCGCGCAAAGAACCAGACCATTTGCGCTTGGGTGACGATCATCCGAATCCCCGGTCCTTTGGACTTGCCGTTGCTGTAGTGGTTCAACAGATACCCACCGGCCGGGTCTACCGTTGCCGGGTACCAGAAGCCAAGAATGTTTTCGACCAGCGTCTTCTCAAAGCGCTGGATGTAGCGATCCAGTTCGCCCTTGGTCGGGAGCAGTGGGGCGCCTGCGACCACCAGCGGAAGCATCGCAAATGATCTACGTGTCATCGTGCCCTATCCTATCGCCGACGGTTCGTGACCTGCGTCGCACGAATCATTTTTCCCCATAGCGATGCGGTGAGCTCTTCGAGATCTCGGGCCTCATTGTCGACACTGACGTTCCAGTGAACGCCTGCCATCTCGTCGGCGGTGCCGGGTCCCCAGGTCACGCGCTGTGGTGGCTGATTTGGATTGCGCGGATTGTTCGTCGAGTTGTCGTAATCAATCTCCATCTCCAGCAGCGTCCCAGCAGAGAGTTTCAACGGCTCCTTCAACTGGTAGATGTCCTGCCAATTGAAGTCCCAGTCGCTGATCGTAAGCACCGGCTTGCGAATGCCTCCAGGCAGCGTCGCCCACGCCCGCACGCGTCGCGCAACAAAGTGGGCATGCGGAATAATTTGCCAAAGGGTCACATCCACGGGAAGCTCAAAATAGTCGTAAACCTGATACTGCGCCTGCCCGGCGGGAATGTCGATGCGATTCGAGGTCAGCGCGATGTCGAGGAGTCGCTTCTGCGGCGGCGTTTTGGCAAAGAAGACACTCACACTGCTCTGATCCAGTTCCGGCTTACCCGTCGCATGGTAATGAACCTGGAGTACGATGTCGGCCCCCTTGGGGGCCCGCACGGCCGTACCAGGCGGCATGGTCAGGCGGCGATTCCCTGGGGACCACCCACCTAGGCTCGCAACCGGCAGAAAGCCCGGCGTTCCAAAGCAAGGGTACCCGGGCCCCTCGGCCTCCGCATCGTGTTGGCGGGCAGCACCCGAAAGATCAAAGAAGACCAGCGCATGGTGGACAACTCGACGATTTCCCGGCAGGAATTCAAACCCATCGATCCAGGTCGCTTCTTCCAAGCCCGACGGAATTACAAAGCAGCGATAGAGGTCCTGCGCGTCCGCCGGGATAGTGAATGGCTCCTGGGCCTTCCATTGCCGGTACGCAACGGGCACAGCCACCACCACCGGCACTTGCATCGCAATCGCTACACCGCGCGGAGCACCACTGCCAGCCCAGGCCTGGAGCGTCGCGATCTCAGGCGCGGACAACCTGCGCTGATGCTGAAACGCAACACCAGGAGAGACCGGCTTCCACGGGGGCATAAACCGAGTGCTTGCCGCCAGCGCGATCTGACGCGCTCGCTTCCGGGCATCGTCATAATTGTCGAGTGCAAACGGACCCACCTCGCCGGCCTGATGACACTCGACGCAGTGCTTGCCGAGAATCGCGCGCACATCCTGTGTGTAGGTAGCCGCGCTACTCGGTTGGCTTCTCGCGAGGAGGAGCGATAGCCAGAAAATCTTCACACACACGCTCGACATATTTGTCCATGAGCACTTGGACACGATCATAACTGGGGCTGGCCACGATAAGTCCGACATGGTGTTTTTTCTCCATCCGCCATACCAACTCAGGATCATTGTAGGCGGAAGTGTCCGGCTTCTCCTGGCGGGCGAGACTGACGAGCAGGCCCCCATAGTTTTTCGTCTGCGGGCCAATCTTGTAATTTCCGGCGCCACCATCGATTTCAATCTTGGCCCACTCCGCCCAAAGATTGATCCCCGTAGTATTCGCAATCAAATCGGCGATGTGCGCACCGCCCACTCGCGCCGATGTCTCCAGAAAGTAGATCCTTCCATCTTCACGGCCTTGAATGTATTCCGTGTGCGAAACCCCTCGCAACAAACCCATCGCACTCAACACCAGGTCATTCTTCTCGAGAAGACGAGTCTCCAGTGGCGTGCCACGCTCAAGCAAACGCGTGGTGAAGACGCCCCCCTCGTGGCTCACATCCATCGGAGGCCGTCCGTAGCGACTGGCAACGGCAAAGACAATCTCTCGTTCACTCACCACCGAATCTACGTGAAAGATGTGCCCCGGGACATACTTCTCCAGCAGATAGTTCGATTGGTCGTCACCAAGCGCGCCGACCACCGTCCAAAGTTCTTCGCGCGAATAGACTTTGCGAATTCCGATAGCCCCAGCCATAAAGCGCGGCTTCAGAACCCACGGGCCCGGCACCCGATCGATAAACGCATTCACCTCTGCGTGGTTGAGCACGTGGACAAATTCCGGTATGTTGAGACCCTTATCTGCGGCCTGCCGACGCATCGCCAGCTTGTCCCGAAAATATCGGGTCGTGGTCTCGCCCATACCGGGGATCCGCAAATGCTCCCGCAAAGACGCCGCCATTTCCAGGTCAAAATCATCGAGCGGCACAATTCGATCCAGCTTCTCGGTGCGCGCCAGAAAACTCACCGCATTGATCGTCTGCTGCCGATCCCACTTCTTTTGCTGGTCTGGCATGTAGTAGATTTCATCGATGGACTCCATCGGCCACTTCGCAGATTCCTTCAGGCTATGTGACGTCAGCAACAGTACGCGACAGCCCTGTCGCTTGGCTTCGCGCAGGAATTCATAACCCTTTTCGTAGCTCGCAATACAGAGAATGGTTAGCGCGGACATACTTTTTAATCCTCAGAGGTAGCAGTCATTGCTACACTTCTCAGGGTATCCGCATGCACGGCGCTCGTCAGCAAATCATTCTTGAATTTTTCGAAAAACTCCTTGCCGTTTTGGCATTGAGCATCGGGTCGATGCTCTCGCCAATCGCACTGTTCCCGCTATTGGGCCGCCGCGTGGCATGGAGACAATATACGCCTGGCCCCGAGCAGGCAAAAACAATTGCCTCGCGAGAGGTTGCCTTATTCCTTGCCATGGCGGCAGGCTCGCTTCTGTATCGATCGCTACCAGCGATCCCCTTTGATCCAATGATTACGACGGCGTTGTGTCTCATTTTGAGTTTCGGTGCAATGCTGCTGGGAGAACGTTCTGCTGCAGCTTTGCTTCCCAGGCTGAGCGGCCGGGAATTTCAAGGGCCCCGCCTTCGCAATCTGTTCGGTTGGATTCTGCTCGCTCTCAGCTTGAGCGTCTTCACAAGAGGCATCCCTGCGGCACTCCACCTGCCCTGTGCGCTTATCGCGATGATCTTTGCGATTCTTCCAGCAGCCGCATCTGGCAGAAGAGGGGAGCCGGGCTTACTCATTCCAGGTGCCGCAATTTACCTCTTGGGCATTGCCATTTCACAACCACTCATAGCGGCTGCGGGCCTTGGGCTAACCCTGCCAACTGCTGTCCTCATCACCCACAACCTCAGGGCCAGTTTTGCCCTGCGCGGGCTACTTTGTGCAATTGCTGGCGCATCCGCCTCATTTGCCCCGCCCATCGCTGCCACCCTTTCTGCTGTTGCGCTGTTCGGATTAACGCTCGAAATGTGGCCGCTCACTTTACGCCTCTCCGTGATGGTATTTCTGCGAACTTTTTACCGCTTCCGCATCTACGGCCGTGACAACGTCGCTGGGGAGGGACCGGGGCTCCTCCTCTCCAATCATGTGACGATGGTCGACGGATTCCTGCTCGGTGCATTCACCCAGCGCTTCGTTCGATTTCTCGTGTTTGATGCCTTTTATAAGAATCCAGTCACCAGCTTCGTCCTCCATCTTTTCCGCACTGTTTCGATCTCACAAGGCGCCAGGCGCGATGTCGTCGAGAGCCTGCGTCGGGCGCGTGCAGGAATTGAAGAAGGACACTTTGCCGGCATCTTTCCGGAAGGCGGCATCACCCGCACCGGACACCTGCACCCCTTCCAGAAAGGCTTCACGCGCCTGGTTTCAGGCTCCGAAATTCCAGTCATTCCCGCCTACATGAATGGCCTCTGGTGCACTCTCTTGAGTTTTGGCGAGGAACAGGTTCATCTGCGGATTCCTCGTTTGTTGCGGACGGTTGAAATCGAATTCGGAAAACCCCAGCCATCCACCGTAACGGCAAATGAACTCTGGCGAATCGTCAAACACCTTGAGGTAAATGCAGCCATTCGCGATTCAGACCGGGCTCCTCTGCTGCCTGTCGCATTTCTCGATGCGGCCCGCCGACACAACCACAAGCCAGCGCTCATCACCGCCGGCAAGACAGTTAGTTACGGTCAGCTCGCCTCAAGCGCCTTGCTCTTCGCCAGACACATCAACCGGCGACTTCGGCGCAAGAAAAGGTTGGGCGTCTTCCTGCCAGTGGGTACCGAACGCGTCGTAGCTCATATCTCCATCGCGCTCGCCGGCCACGTTGGCATGGACATTCCAGACATACGCGGACAGGCCTACGATGATTTTGTTCAACAGCACGGGCTCGCCGGAATCGTAACCTCCCAGGCTTGGCTTCACGAACATGCCATCGCCAAATCCGACTCGATGTTCTTCATCGGCCGCACACTTGAGCGCTTCGACGCCCGCGAACACTGGCGCACGCGGATCTACAGTGCGTTGTCTCCTCGCTTTGCCTGGAAGCAAGTCTGTACCCTGGCCATGCGCAAAGAGAGCGCCGCGGCAATCGTCACTTCGCCGCGCGGGCCGGTCGTCCTGTCACATCGCGGCATCGCCAGCGCCGCAGATAGCATGCGCCGCGTCCTTTGGTGGAAGCCCGGTGTCACCGTCAGAAGCAACGCCCCGCTTCATCAGGCTGCTGGCCTAACACTCGGGTTATGGATGCCACTGCTTCATGGCGCTACGCTGATGCTGGATGCCGGGGCAGTCGACTTTGAAGTCGTTAGTGCCGACAACTGCTCTTCCGCCCACGCCGACAGCAAGCACGTTCTGGTAATTGAAGATGAGAACAACCTGCCCCCCGAGTCGGCTATCACCGCACTCGGATCTCGCTATCTTCCCCTGCTCGACGTGGCCGAGGCAGGCGGGGCCATCGCACTGTCCTCGCCAACCGTCAATTTCCAGAGCGAGACACAACACGGCTCCAAGTCCGGCACCTGGGGCAAGCTCCCCTTCGGATTGGAGATCCAGGAGACTGCCACAGGCATTAAGTTTCGCGGGCCGTCCCGCCTGTTGCGCTACCTGGACAAGGACGAATCAAAGTCCGACACCAACATCCGGCAAAAAATTCGAATCGACGAGTGGATGGAAGTCGCCCTGCCGATTGATCTCACCGCCGAAGGCTTCATCGAGCCACGGGCTACGGTTGAGTCGGCCGCAACTATCGAGCCACAGGCTACTTCAGAACCATAAATTTCTTCGCAGCCGCAGCAGCATCAAAAGCCTTCAGATCTCCCGGATGAATGATCACCCGCAGCCGGAGTCGCCACGATTGACCAGCCTTCAGCGTGCCCGGCCCTTTGGCCGCCTTATCCTTGGTGAAATCCTTCTCGCCAAACATGTTGGCGGCAAACAGGCCATAGGCTCGAGAGTGCCAATAGGTCGGATGCCGTGGATTACCTGGGTGGTCCACGATCAGTATCCCTACCTTGGCACCGTCTAGCGTCCCGGAATAGTCAACCCAGGCACTCCGCTTGCCCCAGACATTCTTTTCTTTCTCTGCCCCTTCGGCGTTCACCATGGTCCCGCCAGAGTCTTCTTCGAGCGCTCGGGCAAGACGGATCGCAAATGCGCCTTCCTTCGTATCGCCAAACTCGGCATCTTCGATCGCCGTCAACGTAATGTCAAAATCGATCATCCGCACTGCGGGGTCAGAGTAAAAGGTCATCGTCCGAGATTCCGAAATCAACCGTTTGCCCGTGCCATCGATCCAGTCCTGCAACGTCGATACCGACCCGCTCTTTTTGCCGTTCTTGATGTCCTTGACCTTAACGACCTTGATCAGCCCCGGCCCTTTGCCGCCTCCCTTTTGATTCTTCTCGTTCCCCCAGAAATCCCATCCGTTCACGTCGCCATAGCTGAACCACAGGCCGCGATGGTGCGGATGGTCACGCTTCTCGCCTTCCACCAGGTCCATGGGGAAGCTGCGTGAGACTTGCTTGCCATCTGCCGTTCGCAGTGGGTGCAGATATGGTTTCGTGGCATCTCCGCCAGTCACATAATCGGTAAAATGCTTGCCGTCGATCTCAATTCGCAGTCGATCCGGTGCCTGAACGATCTTGACTTGGGCGCAGGCCAATGCCGCTGCAAGCGTTAAGAGAATGTAGAGCTTCATCAAGGAAAGTAGATCACACCGGGGCTGTCAGTTACAATAAAAGCATAGGAGGACAGCTATGGGACCTTTGGGCTTTCAAGAGACTATTTTTATTTTTGCGCTTGCGTTGCTCATCTTTGGCCCCAAAAAACTGCCCGAGCTTGGCCGAAATATCGGCAAGGCTCTCACGGAATTCCGCCGTGCGTCCAACGAGTTGCGTTCAACCTTTGATCGAGAGATGGCGAACATCGAGCGCGAGACCGCCCCGATCAAGGATGAAGCCTACAAGCTGTCGACAGACATAAACAACACTGTCTACGACCACAGCAACACGTATCACGACGACTATGGCTATAGCTACGACGGCTACAGCCACCCGGACTACACGTCCGAGACGTCGACGGATGGGACGCCCACGGAAATCGCCGCCACGGAGGAAAGCTCCGCTGCCGGTCACGAGAGTCTGCAGATCGCCCAAGCCGAGGGAACAGTCGCTGTCGGTTCTCACATTGAGGACCCGACGGTAGTGTCCACTGCGGAAAGCGCAACGGAAAAGGCCAAAGAGCACCAGACCAACGCGTAAGAAAGCACTAGACTATGCCGCAGGACGAGCAAGATAAGAAAGTTGTGCCCGCATACGACCACCCCGGTGGTGCTGATATCCACGCGCACACAGAAGATCCGCATGCCTTCGATCCGCATGCCAACCCCGGGACGGAACTGGCAGTGTCGCAACCCGCTGACACTGCCAGTCACATCCCCCCACCACCACCTCCACCGCCCCCTCCGGCCGATGAGGAGGACGAAGACGACGATGGCATGCTTCGCATGTCCTTCCTCGACCACCTCGAAGAACTGCGTTCCCGACTCATCAAAATTGTGATCGGAATGGTCGTCGTTTACTGTGGTTGCCTGCTTTTCGCTGGCAAGCTGTGGGAAATCGTTTCAGAGCCCGCCGCATCCGCGCTCAAGGCCATTGGAGCCAAGCCTGATCTGGCGCAGATCGATCCTATGGACGGTTTCCTGATCGTCTATTTCAAACTTCCACTGCTGGCTGCGCTGTTCATCTCGTCGCCTTGGATTCTCTGGCAAGTCTGGTCTTTCGTCGCCCCCGGCCTCTACAAGAAAGAACGCAAGATGGCTGTACCTTTTGTGTTCAGCACGGCGGGTCTCTTCATCCTGGGTGGCTGCTTTGCCTATTTCGTCGCCTTCCGCTTCGGCCTGGCCTTCCTATTGGGCATCGGAATGAATTTTGGTCAGGACGCAGGCAACATGGGTGCCAAGATCGTCCCGATCGTCTCCATCGTTTCGTATTTCGATCTGTTCGTCAACGTGATGCTGGGCATCAGCGCAACCTTTGAGTTGCCTGTCCTGATCTTCTTCCTCACCATGCTCAGGATCGTCACACCCGGCTTCCTGATGGAGCACTCGCGCTACGCAATTCTGGGAATCACCATTCTCGCAGCCGTTATCACTCCGACGCCCGACATCGTCAACCTGCTCATCTTCGCCATCCCGATGATTTTGCTTTATTTCATCGGCGTCTTTGCGGGCCACCTCTTGATACTCTCGCGCGAAGGCAAGCGATTCCCCTGGCACATCGTGGCATTGGTGCTGATCGGCATCCTCGCCGTCGCCGGTGGCGTTGGTTACCTTCTGGTGACGCGGATGGGTTACAAACTCATCCAAGTCTGGCCCTACCTCACAAAGTAGGGCCTTCGGGCGTTAGCGTTTAAAGAACCACAGCCAAAAATATTGCTCCCCCGCGCCATGCAAATGGCGCGGTTCAAAGCCGGAGCGCTCCGCCATCTCTTTGGCTTCTTCCTCGCTATAGCTCGCGCCTACCCACGTGTCGCCTGCGATGACATCGCAACCCGTAAAGCCCTGCACCTGAAACTTGAACAAGGCCCCTGGCCGCAATAGCCGACTCACTTCCCGGACATAGGTCTCGATCACTTCCTTTGACGGAATGTGCTGAAACACGATCGTCGAAAACGCAAAGTCATAACCGATGTCAGGCAACACACCCAGGTCCGTGCCATTGTTCTGAAACACATGCGCATTGGGGTGATGAATCAGGCCCAGCTTGGCCTGCGCGATCATCTCGCCACTCACGTCGACGGCATAGGCTTCACCAAACAGATTCGCCAGCGCGCGCGTGACCCGCCCTGCGCCGCAGCCAATCTCCAGCACACGCATCTGCTTGGGGTCCTTCCCCTGACAGATATTGATCATGTCCGTGCGGATCTCTTCGGCTACAGTCTGCTCGCCGGAAGCATAAAACTCTTCGTCAGACCATTCTGTCTGTGCCGTCTGTACGTAATGTTTGGCGTTTTCCCGGGCTCGAGCGTCCCAGTCTTCACGCATTTTTAAAAGTTGCTGTTCAAGGTCCATCAAATCACTTATTTTAGAGGGAATGCTACCGCTAGTCTTAATGTTCGCACTCGCCGCAGAATCGATCGACGCTTTCGGCCAAAAATGGAAGGTGCCCTACGCGGGCGACTGGGCCATTCGTAACGGTGAATTGGCGATGCTCGTGGCCCGTCCCCAGGAGGCCAACCCGCGCTATCCGATGCAATATGCTTTGCTGGAGAGTCGCGAATTCGAGTCGTTCACGCTAGAGTGCGACGTCAAGCGAGACGCCGGCAGTCTGATTCTTGTCTACAACTGGCGCGACGCCGCTCACTTCAATTACGCACACATCAGCGTAGATTCCCCTGAGAAGCAAATCGTCCACAACGGAATCTTCCACGTCTACGGCTCAGACCGTTCGCGTATTTCCAAGGGCATCGGCCCAGGTGGGCTGCCAACCACAGACTGGACCAAAGTGAAGATGGACTACGACTCCAGGACGGGTCGCATTGTCGTAGAAGTCGGAGGCCAGCGCCTTCCCTCGCTTGATGCGGTGGATGTGTCGCTAACCTCCGGTAAGGTGGGCCTGGGCTCCTTCTTCGAAACCGCGCAATTCCGCAATTTCAAGATCACAGCCCGATAGAAACTACTTCAGCTTGAAATTGACTTCGATGGTGGCAGGAACGTCCACTTCCCGCCCGTCTTTAGTCGCCGGCTCAAAACGCCATTGTTTTACGGCCAGGATTGCCTGTTCATCGAGGTTGGGGTCCAGGCTCCTCACAATCGCGATGTCGTCTGCGCCACCGTAGGTCCGCACTGTTACTTTCAGGATTACTGTGCCCGCAACCTTACGGTCGCGCGCGCCTTCAGTGTATTGCGGCTCAACTTTGTAAGCCACACGCGGTGGCTTATCGTAAGGCTTTGCCTCTTTGTCCTGAGCCACGCCCAACATCGGAAGGGTAAAAGCCACCGCTACTAAACCAAGCGTGGCCAGAATCGCCGAAAGCAATGTCGCTTTGCGGCGGGGAGCATTCATATTCAATAAGTGTTTCATTCTGTCCTCCAAGTTTCCGCGCCCGCTGCCAGCCATTGCCGGCTGCAGCGAAGACTCCGCAGCGAACTTATAAATTGTCTGCGCATACTCAACCCGATCCAACCCCTCATCCAGCACCAAATCGTCGCCAGCCCACTCGCGCTCCCGCCGCAGTTCTCGCAACGCAATCCAGGCAAACGGCTGTATCCAGCAAACTGCCACCACTAGCGACCCCAGCAGGTCCCGGGCGATATCAAAGCGCGTCCCATGCGCCCGCTCATGCGCCAAAACCTGCTTTAATGTGTCCGGGGGCCAATCCTTTGCTGCCAGCGGCAACAAAATCTTCGTGCAGCTAAAACCATAGGCTACTGGCCCGCTGATCTCGTCACTGTAACGCAATGACTCAGTACCCCGCGCCCGCCGCCAAATCCGCCAGGCGGCGTAGCGACGCAACAAAAACCAGATTCCCAGCACCACCGCAATGGCCCAATAGACCGGGAACCCGCTAGAGGCAGTCCGCATCGTCTTGGCAACCACGGAGCCCGCTGTAGCATGAATCGTAATGGTCGGTATAGCCGAGGTGGGCAGCAGCCCAAGCAGCGGCAAACTAATCAGGTATAGCGCCCACACCTGAAATCGTTCGGCAGCGCTTCATCCGGGAGTCGCTCGCAGGATTCCCAAAACCGCGACGCCCAGCAGCGCACCCTTGCCCCACAATGCCCAGGTCATTTCTCGGCCGCCTTTCGAGCATCCGCAATCATCCCGGCGATCCGGTCCAACTGAACCCGGCTCATCTTCGCCGCCGACTGATCGATCAACGCTGCCATCGCCTTCTCAGCCGAATTCCCATAGAAGGTACTCAGCAGGCTTTTCAAACTCGCCTTCGCCGCGCGGTCCTTGCTCTGCGCCGCTTCGTATTCATAACGGCCGTCCACTAGATTGGCGCGAATGTGCCCTTTCTCGGCGAGTATCCGCAATAGCGTCCTGACCGTGCTGTTGCTGGTGCCATCGGCCAGTTCCTCGCGAAGTTGCTGGGAACTGAGCTTCCCCTTCCGCAACAGGATTTCTAAGAATTGCCGCTCGCGCCGGCTAAGTTCCGTCATGCTAAGAAATTAACACCAAGCGGCAAGCAAAGCAATAGACAAGTGCTAATAAATTAACAGGGCCTAGCGGTAGTGAATCTCAAATGGCTTATTGGTAATGAACAGCACGACGACATCTTGCTCAGCCGTCGCGCCGTGCTCCATGATCTCGCCCTCAGCAAACCACACAAAGTGACCTGGGCCAAAGCTGCCGCGATTGGTCACCAGTGTCCCGTCAATGACGTACATCCCATGCGCGCAAGGGTGCGTGTGCAGGGAGTTGATCACCCCGGCTGGATATTTGACGATCCGAACTTCCATGCCCGTGTCGGGGTCGGTCACCAGATTTTTGCGATAGAGCGTCTTACCCAGATGCTCGTTGAAACGCGCCTCCCAGGGCAACGCTGCGGTATCAAGCGCTACGAATTTCGATTCACTCATGACCTAGTACCTGCACGCTTTCTCATCGGCCTTCACAAAATAGTCGCGATAGTTCTTGGCCTTCTTGTCCATGCAACCCTCCAGATTCAAAATCTCTACCTTACGAAACTGAACGGGATGACTCTCACTTTGCAGCGAGATCCAGCCGCCCTCAAGAATCTTGCCGTCGGGCTTGGCCGCCGGGTCAAAGTGCGAAACGTTGCCGCCGCCAACCTGCGGGCGCTCGTACTTCAAGACGCTCTCACCTTCCACCCGATGATCGACCGTCTTCCCACCATGCACCACCACTTCAACGCGCACCCACTGGTCGCCATCGTAGGTCTTCGAAGTCGAGTTCAAACAGTGCGGCGTAAACAGCTTACCCTCCCGCTCAACATTGGTTCCTGGGGTGCACAGATTGGCAGTCGGCCGCTTGCCCTTCCCTAACCCGCCCAGTAACTGCACCTCAATCGAGATCGGAAAATCCTGATCCCTGCCCATCGTCTTGGGGTCTTGCCCGTGAATCATGATGCCGCTGTTCCGCGTAGCCCATCCGGGCCCGTCCTTGGCCTGATCTCCGACAAAGCGGTACTCAACGGCGATCACGTAGTAGGAGAATGGCCGCTGATAAAAGAGGTGTCCAAACTTCCCAGCCTTGTTTTGATCGAGAAAGGAATCGTAGCCCTCATAGCCAACACTGAGATATCCATCCTGTACCCGAAAGGTATTCGCGAAATTCTCGCCGAAGGCATAGCCGCTGATCTTGGGGCTCCAGCCGCTCAGGTCTTTGCCGTTGAACATCTGCAGCCAATCTTTCGACTGTGCCTCGCCAGACAGACAAGCCACTGGCAACCAAAATAATAAGAATGTCTTCACGCCGAGAAGTATATTAGAACTTCAACCATGCCAACGCGGCGCATCTTCCTCGCAAGCTCCATACTGGCCGCCCAGAGCAGCCCTACACGCTTCCAAATGGCGTGCATGACGCTACCCTATGCCGCGTTTCCGCTTGAGCGTGCCCTCACCGGGATCCATGCCGCAGGCTTCCGCCACGTCGCCTGGGGAGTCAGCCACGAAAAGCGTCCGCTGCTGGAAGTGAGTGCGGTGCCAAAGCAATCCGTCCAACTCAGCCGCCGCTGTCGGGACATCGGCCTCGAACCAGTGATGATGTTTGCGACCACAAACCTCGAATCCCCGCAAGCAACCGAAGCGCACCAACGCCGTATCGATCAGGCGGCAGCCGCCGGAATTCCCTTCCTGCTAACCTTCGGCAAGACGACAGCAGGCAACAGGCCTGCCTTCATCCAGACCCTGCAGAGTATCGCGGCGCACGCCCAAGGGTCTGGCGTCATGGTGGTGATCAAACAGCATGGCGGCAACACCGGCACTGGCGAGCTCTGCGCACGAATCGTCGCAGAGGTTGCCCACCCGGCGGTCAAGATTTGTTACGACGCCGGCAACGTCCTCGACTACGATAGGCAGGATCCGATCGCCGATATTAGAACCTGTTGGCAGGAGATCCGGGCCTTCAACATCAAGGACCATCGCACGACTCCGAGGAACGAGGACTGTGGCCCCGGCTTTGGTGAAATAGACCACTACAAACTACTGGCCCCGGTGATGAACACAGGCCTCACCATCCCCCTGACTTTTGAAAACATTTTCGCGCCGCTCGTGCCGCGCCCAAGCGCCCCGGAAGCGATCGACGCCCTCGCGCGGCGCGCCCGAGAGTACATTGAAACGGTTGTTTCGGGACTCCACAATCAATAGGATAAATGCAATGAACAGAAGAACATTTGTGATGAGCTCCGGCGCTGCGGCGCAGGCAGTATTTGCACAGAGCCCTCAGGACCAGACGGCCACGGCCATCATCGGTGTCGGCAATCGGGGATCCTCGCTACTCAACGGGATCCTGAACCAGCCCAATGCAAAAGTCGTGATGATCTGCGACAACAAGCCAGACCGCCTGGACAAGGCGGCCACGGCGGCTGCGAAGTTCAATCCCAAGACGACCAGCGATTGGCGCAAGGTAATCGACAGCAAGGATGTGGAGGCGGTCTACATCGCGACGCCGCCCTATCTTCATGCTGAAATGGCAATCGCCGCGCTGAAGGCTGGTAAGCATGTCTATTGCGAAAAGCCAGTCGGCATTACGCCCGCCTCAATCCGGGAGTTACTCAAGGCAGCCAAGGCTTCCAATCGCATCTTCCAATCCGGCCAGCAGCTCCGGTCTCAGGTTCAACTGGGAGAGGCGATCCGGCAGATCCATGAGGGGGTGATCGGCGACATACTCTTTGTCAAAGCGCAGCGACACGCCTCTGCCGATCTTGACTACACCGGGCCTTCGGGCGACTGGTATTTCGACTACAAGAAATCTGGCGGCTACCTCGTAGAGCAGTCGGTTCATAACCTCGATGTCTGCAACTGGGTCATCGGCGCGCACCCCGCCAGGGCGGCGGGCTTTGGCGGCATCAACCTGCATAAGGGAGAGCCCGTTGGCCGCGACATCTTCGACCACCAGAGTCTTACTTATGAGTACGCCAGTGGCGTCAAACTCGCCTTCACACAATTGGTGTTCCACCCGCGCAGCCTGCCAATGAGTAACCAGGCAGTTCACGTCTACGGCTCCAAGGGAGCGGTTGAATTGATGACCTCGGCCACGATGCATTCCATCGACGGCAAAGTGCAGACGATACTCTCACCAAAGATCCAAGAGGACCCCGACGCACACACCACCGCCTTCTTCAGCAGCATCCAGAAGGGAACGAAGATCGCCTCTGACATCACGATCGGCGCCACCGCCGCCTTGACCGCCATTCTCGGTAACGAGGTCTGCCTACAACGCAAGGTGCTCCAATGGTCCGATCTAGGAGTCGAAGTGTAGACTGGAACCATGAATATTTACGGAGCAGCAGACCTAGCCGCGAGCTTTCGGCTCGTGCGGAAGAACACGATTCGGACCGCCAACGATATCGACGAGAAGGACTACGGCTTTCGGGCAACGCCGGAATCTAAAAGCGTGGGCGAGTTACTCGCGCACATTGCACTGGGCTCTCGATTCCAGATGCACATCCACGGCACGGAGCACCTTACAACCTTGGCAGGCTTCGATTTCATGGCCTATTTTGGAAGGGTTTGGGCTGAGGAGGCGAAGCTCACAGGCAAAGCCGAGATCCTGGCATCGCTCGAAAGTGAAGGCGAGCAATTCGCGACTTGGATCGGCACGGTCAGTGACGACTTTCTGGGTGAGGTAGTAAGTTTCCCCGCCGGAATGACGCCGCCCACCAAGAGGCGATTCGAGATGCTCCTCTCGGTGAAGGAACACGAAATGCACCATCGTGCGCAGCTCATGGTGAGCCAGCGTCTACTCGGTCAGGTGCCGCCACTGACGCGAGACCGGGAAGCCTTCATGACCGCGATGCAGAAAGCTTAAGTCCGGAACAGGACCTTTTCGTTATTGAAGCTGCGAACTGCGAACCCGAAGCAGATCGCAGCGTAGAAAACGTTGGCCAGATTTGTCAGCACTAGGGGCAGCATCGGGACCTCGCCCTGGAGGATCGCTTTGAGCAACTGGCTCGCATTGAAAATCGGGATGAAGCTGAACAGGGGAGTGAGTTCCATGCCCGGCAGCCCGCCCAGTAGCGACGGGAAGATCACCAGCATGATCAGCGGCGTCAGATAGCTCTGCGCCTCTTTGAAGCTTCTGGCGGCCAGGGCAATGGACACCATCAGTGCCCCCGCCATGATCGCCACAGGCAACAGCGTCATCAGCATCAGGGCAATGGTCTGGGGGTCAGTCGGGACATTGCCGACCATCGCCTCCATGCCTTTCATTCTCGCCCCGCCGTTCTTCAGGCTGTAGAACAGGCTGGCCGTTGTTAGCAGCGCAGTGAGGTAAGTGGCAGTTACACAGGCCAGGATTTTACCCATCACGATGTCAGTTCGCAGGGCCGGGCTGGCAAGCAGAGTTTCGAGCGTCTTGCGTTCCTTCTCACCGGCAGTCATGTCGATAGCGGGGTACATGCCTCCCGAGAACATCAGCAGGATCACCACATAACCCAGCATGCTGCCCAGCAGGAAGCCGCCCATCTTGCGCTCGCTGGCGACGTTCTCACGCTTCACTATGAAAGGCTTCAAGACCGAGGCATCCAGCTTGGCTCCACGCAGCGATTCGATCACAAGAGCATCGCGATGCTCGTTCAAGGCCATGCGCAGCTTATCCGCGGCGATGCCGCTAGACTGCCTCGTGCCCTCCGCGTAGACCGTCACGAGCTTGCCCACCACGGTCATGCCGGTGGCCGCTTCCTTCTTCTCCACAGCTGCGGCGACGTTGCTTACTATCACTACATTGAGACCGCTTCGCTCGATCACACGGGCAAAGTCGGCTGGTATCGCGTCCTGCAGGATCGCGACGGTGGTTGCCTCTGTCTCGGCCTTCTTACCGGTCGTTTCCATCACTTTCCCAATGCCGCCAAATACCAGAGGGAAGACGATAACCGGTAGCGCCACCATGCTGATCAGCGTGCGTCGGTCACGCAGAAGGTCTACGAGTTCCTTCTTGTAGACAGTCAGAATTACGCCGAGTTTCATGCGGCCTCCCCAATTGCCAACAGTTCCAGGAAGATCTCACGCAGGCGCTGCTTGCCGGTGGCCGCGCGCAACTCGTCCATCGTGCCGCAGATCTTCAGCTTGCCGTGGTTGATGACCGCGATGCGGTCGCAGAGGTACTCGGCCTCTTCCATGATGTGAGTCGAATAGATGATGCACTTGCCGTCGCGTTTGGCATCGAGGATGTTGCCTTCGATGACCCTTGCGGTTGGCAGATCCAGCGTCGCGGTCGGCTCGTCGAGGATCAACACCGGTGGGTCGTGAATGAGCGTTCGCGCGATCGCCGTCTTCTGTTTCATGCCGCTCGATAGCTTGTCAGAGCGAGTGTCGGCGAAGTCACGCATGTCGAATCGTTCGATGAGCTCGGTTGCCCGCCGACTCAGATCGGCCTCCGGAACCTCGGCCAGCCGCCCAAAGAAAAACAGAATCTCGCGAGGGGTCAGCCTGGGGTAGAGGCCCATATCACCAGTCAGGAATCCGATCTGCTTTCGAACATCAGCCGCGTGGGTATTGATGTCGAAGCCGTTGACGGTGGCCGTGCCGCCGGTTGGTTTGAGGAGCGTGGAGATCAGCCGCAGTGCGGTGCTCTTGCCCGCGCCATTGGGCCCGAGCAAGCCGAAGATCTCACCGCGACCAACAGAAAAGCTCAGGTCGTCAACCGCCTTCACCGTGCCGCGCTTCTTGTCTTCAAAGAATCGGCAAAGGCCTTGGACGTGTATCATGCGTTTTCCGATTGTACAGACAAACTGATCCGCCGGGAGTCGTCGCCGAGATGCTCCAGCTGAATAGTCATCGTGCCCTCAGGCCATAACGAGGGGAAGCGTTCGCCCCATTCGATCAGCGTCAGGGCGCGGCGGTCGAGTAAGTCATCAATGCCCAAGGACAACACCTCTTGCTCAGTCTCCAGGCGGTAGAGGTCGATGTGAAAGATGCGAGCCGGTTCGCCGTACTCATGGATCAAAGGAAAGGTTGGCGACGTTACGTCGTCGCGCAGAGCGGCACCGCGCGCCTCAGCGATCCCCTTCACCAGCGTCGTCTTGCCTGCGCCAAGATTGCCGATGAGAAGCACCGCCCCTCGACCTGGCAAAAAGGCGGACAGCTTCGCCCCAACGGCGATCGTCTCTTCTTCTGAATTGGTGTGAAACTCAGCCAAGCTCATGGAGAGCCTCCGGTAAGAAGTCGCACAGTCGCGAGGCGAGCGAGGTCATCTCGTGGCCATGGCTGGCGGCAAGTTCACCGCAGCGGCCATGCAAATAAACGGCGGCGAGAACCGCCGTCGTTGGATGGTCGCGATACTGGCTGAGGAAGGCAGCAATCAGGCCAGTGAGAACGTCACCCGAGCCGCCCTTAGCCAGCGCGGGAGAGCCGCTTAGATTGACCCAGGCCTGG
The DNA here is from genome assembly GCA_038206015.1 of Bryobacterales bacterium. Classification (GTDB taxonomy): domain Bacteria; phylum Acidobacteriota; class Terriglobia; order Bryobacterales; family Bryobacteraceae; genus Bryobacter. Next base: position 37,701 of record JBBRBI010000021.1, read on the forward strand.
CCGTCAGGCAGGGCGATGATCGTTCGCTGACCCTTGAGGACGACGATGGAATTTGTGAGGAGGGCAAGGCCGCGAGAGTCCTCGACCCGGTCATGAATGTCGCGGCCCAACAGGCGCTTCATCTCGCCTGGATGTGGGGTCAGAACGCGAGGGAACTTGGTCTGGTTTGGCTCTGCCAGGGGTGCCAGGTTATTCAAGGCATCCGCATCGAGCACGAGCGGAGCGGGCCAGTGCCGGAAGAGCGCCATCGTGAATTGGCGCAGTTCCTCGCTGGTGCCGAGGCCAGGACCAACGGCGAGAAGGTCCTTGCCTTCGATCTCGCGCGGCATGTTCGGCCAGTTGCCGAGCATCAGGTCCGGCAGAAGAGGACTAAAGCCTGGGTCAGGAGAGAACAGCGTAACCAGACCTGCTCCCCCACGAAGGCAGGTTTCGCCAGCCAGATTCAAGGCCCCGTGCTTGCCCGGAGCGCCGCCGAGGATAGCAACGTGACCGAAGTTGCCTTTGTGGCTATTGCGGGCGCGGGCGGCCCCTACGGGCTTCAAGTCTGCCTTTGTAATGAGGTTCAGCTTGGCGTGTTCAACAAAGCGGGGGGGTATGCCAATGGGTACAATCGCCAATTCGCCAATTTCGCCCTGCTCTAGTTTCGGAGCGGTAAAGGTCACAGTAAGATCGGGTCGGACGGCACCTGTTGGGACATCGATTGCCACGCGCCGCGCCAGTGCCAGGCCGTTGATAACGGCTACGAGGCTGGCAATCGGCTCACGCATTTCGCCTGCCTGTCCGGTACCGAGCAAGGCATCAATTGCCAGCGTGGTCGCAGGCAGATCGAGGGGCAACTGCATCGTATAGGGGATGCCGAGGGCTTCGAGCATCCGTAACTGCGCTGCACACTCAAGTGTCAGGTCTTCGGCTTCAAAGGCAAGGATCACCGTCAGCGAAGGTGGCTGGTGATGGACGTGCAACAGACGAGCCACAGCCAGACCATCACCACCGTTGTTGCCCTTACCGCAAAAGACAGCAATCCGCTGCGCCGCCAGCGGCGCGTAGCGCTGCTCCAACTCCCGCAGCACAGCATAGGCCGCGTTCTCCATCAACACGATTGCAGGGATACCAGCTTCAATGGCGGCGGCGTCAGCGGCCCGCATCTCAGTCCCGCTGAGCACCTTCACCCGCGAACCCCTCCGAGGATCTCTTCCAACTGCTTGAGGCTGGAAGACTTGCCCATGACAATCAGAAAGTCGCCTGTTTCGATTTGCGAGTCGCCGTCGGGGTTGAACTCCATCTCGCCCGAGCGGTGGCGGATAGCCAGAACTGAAATCCCATACTCTTTGCGTAAGCCTTTGAGGTCACGCAAGGGACGCCGGGCGAATTCCGATCCTTCTTCGATGCAGAGCTGTTCGATGCCCAGATCGACGGAAGGATCGATCATCGCGTAGTCGAGAAACTGAGTCACATGCGGGCGGATGATCGACTGGGCCAGTCGCGACCCGGTAAAGCCATAGGGTGAGAACACTGCATCGGCACCGGCGCGGCGAAGCTTGGCGTCGGCTTCATCCTCATTGGCGCGGGTCGAGACATTCATCTTCGGGTTCAGGGTCTTGGCAGACAGAGTGAGGAACAGATTGTCGGCATCAGTGGCTAAGGCGGCGATCAAGCCGCGGGCCTTGTCAATGCGGACGCCACGCAAAGTCTCGTCGCGAGTGCAGTCGGCCAACACTCCGAGCATGTCCGCCTTCAGCACCTTCTCGACGCGATCCTCGTCGTTATCCACGACGACAAAAGGCAACTTCGCACGTTGCAGTTCATAGGCCGCGCCGCGGCCGACACGGCCGAAGCCGCAGATGATGAAGTGGTCTTGGAGTGAGTCGATCATGCGTTGCCTGCGCTTGCGTGTGAAGTAGTGATCCAGTTGCAGTTCGATGATGGTTGAGGTCATCAGGCCGACGCCAAACAGGATCGCGTTGACGCCCACCAGAAGCAGAACTATGTTGAAGACTCGACCCGCCGTGGATAGGGCTTTGACCTCAGAATAGCCGACGGTGGTCAGCGTAATGACAGTCATGTAAAGCGCGTCGAACCACGAGTAATGCTCCACCACGACGAAGCCGACAGTACCGAACGCGATCATGGCGGCCATGAGGGAGAAGAACAACAGAGCTCGGTGACGTAGGATCTGCATGGCTTCTCAGGAGCGCCTGGCGATCAACAGTGTCATGTCATCCTGCAACTCTTCAGAACCGGTCCACTGCCATACGGCGGCCATCACTGCATCAATGATGCCATTGTCGGGCAAGTGCGCGTTCTTCTTGACGACGTCGATCAGCCTGTCTTCGCCAAACATTTCGCCATAGTCGTTTTGCGGCTCTGAGATTCCATCGGTGTAGAGGAGGAGGAAGTCTTCCGGCTCCAATTGGATAGTACTTTCACCATACTGGGCGAAGGGGAAGGCACCAACGACCATGCCATCCACTTCAAGCAGGATAGCCTCACCCTTGCGGATGAGGATGGGCGGCAGATGCCCGGCGTTGGTGTAGCGCAAAGAGCCGGTCACTTCGTCGTAGATCCCGAGGAAAAAGGTGGAAAACTTCTCGGGCGCCGTGTTGGCATAGAGGAGTTTATTCAACTCGGTGACGACTTCTGAGCAGCATAGGTTATGGCAGGAGCTCTGGAGGCGGGAGCGGAAGCTGGATTGAACTGTGGCCATCAATAGCGCGGCTGAAATTCCCTTGCCCGCGACGTCGCCCATCGAGAAGCAGATTTCTCGATCCGAGAGGCGATGGAAGTCGAAGTAGTCCCCCGAGACCATTCTGGCTGGCTGGTAATGAGCTGTGAGCGCGATGTGGTCGGAGGCGGGAACGAACTTGGGATAGAGCTGGCGCTGGACTTCGCTGGCGATTTCAAGCTCGGCATTGAGGCGCTCATTCTCCTTGGCGACCTTGAGCAACTGCTCGAGGTTCTCGGTCATGCGGTTGAACGAGTCGCCCAGTTGGGCTAGTTGGTCACGACCGGTTAGCAGCATGCGGTGGGAGAAATTGCCTTCCATCACGCGGTTGGTGCCGTCATAGAGGTCATGGACTGTCGCTGTGATGGTGCGTGTGAGAGTTACCCCGACGATGAGGGCGATGATCTCAAAGATCAGGAAGAGTGTGGCGAAGAAGACCAAGGGAACGAGCGAGAAATTCTGATCCCAATCGGCTTTGGTTGAGAAGATTATTTTCAGGACGGTGAAGATGCGCGTCCGCAGGACGACGAGTGCCCGGGAGGGTATAGCGGGCGTCTCCCAGATCGTGACCGGGATGGCGGCGAACCAGGTGAGCTGGAAGTCGGCACTATGGATAGCGTCCGGGACAGCCATCTCGGGGACCGGAGTGGCGCTGCGCTTGCTCCTGCGAAGACGCACGCCCTTTTGGGTCTGCTCCAGGTTTTCGCCGAGTGACACTGGACCAAGATTTGGCACGAGATTCGACAAGTATGAGGAGGACAGCGGTGCCATCGCGGTTACCTCGCCGTCGGGGTTGCGGACGTGCGCCCAAACGTAATATTCGCCGTTTTTGCGGAGCACACCGGAATTATTTTTCAAGTCCTCTGGTGGCTTGGCAATACTTGCATCTTCGGGGTAAACGTAGGATTCTGCCTGATCAACACGGATCTCAAAATTAGGAAAGCGTTCGTCAAAAAAGGCTCCCAGTCTTTCAATCGAGGCGAGACGTCGATCAGGCGGGACGCGAAGAACAGATTCCACCGCACCCTTCAAGGTGCCGACTTGCCGCTCCAATTCACTGTTCACCAGATAGATGGCCATCTGGCTGGTCATGAGATAGGCAATGATGCCGCCGAGCGTCAAGAGGAGCAGCAGCGGCACCAGCGCGATGAATACATAAGCAACGATGAGACGATTGCGCAAACGCCAGATCAGTGTGCGCAACAGGAGTCGGCCCATTCGCCAAATTGCGACGGGCGCGGTGGCGATCAAGCCGATCAAACCAATCGCATACCAAGCAGGCCCGAGGTTGGCTGTGTAAGCAACCAGGAGAAAAACCAGGAACGAAACAAAGATGCGCTCCCACCAGCCAATGCGGCTGATGGCCTCGCGAAGCGTTAACTTTCGGGGCAGAGCAATTAGCGGTGTCACACGCGAGAACTGGCGATGGCCGGAGTTTTCACTTCGGCCGCAGGCAGCGGAACCTCTGGATTCAAGTATAGGTTTGTCAGGCCAGTTGTCAGGATCTCAAAAGCGGAATCGACATCATCGGCGAAGGTAAAGAGTTTCAAGTCTTCCGGACTGATCATGCCGTATTTCGCCAGAGCATCGAAGTTGATGATCTCGTGCCAAAAGGCAGTGCCATAGAGGAGGCAAACCATCTTCTTGCGCAGCTTGCGGGTCTGGACCAGTGTTAGAATTTCCATCAGCTCATCGAGGGTTCCAAAACCACCGGGGAATACGACAAGGGCCTTTGCCAAATAGGCAAACCAGAACTTGCGCATGAAGAAATAGTGAAACTCAAAGCTCAAGTCGTTGGTGATGTAGGGATTGGGAAACTGTTCCATCGGCAGCCCGATGTTCAAGCCGATCGATAGGCCACCGGCGTCGATAGCGCCGCGATTGGCGGCTTCCATGATGCCAGGGCCGCCGCCAGTGCAGACAACAAACTTGCGCTCGGTATTTGTAAGGGCCATGGACCATTCGGTCATGCGACGGGCCAATTCGCGACACTCGGTGTAGTAGCGGGACATCGGGTGGTTGGCGAAATCGGGATTTTCAGGTGCGGAGATCCGAGCCGAGCCAAAGAAGGTTATCGTGTCGTGGATCTTGTGGATGCGGAACTCGCGCAAGGGGTCGAGGTATTCCGAAAGAATGCGAACACTTCGGCCTTCCGGCGACTTCAGAAACTCAGGCTTCTCGTAGGCGAGGGGGTCTTTAGGTGGTCGGTTGGTCATGGTTTGGGTTTGTTTGTTCGAGAGTTTTCAGCCGTGCTTCGAGATCGCGCAGAGTGCGCACCATCTCGCCCAACTTGGGGAAGGCGGTAATCGAGCGACGCCACTCGCGATAGTCAAAAGCGGGAGAGCCAGAGACGATGTGACCGGCTTGGACGTCGTGACCGATTCCGCTTTGCGCATAGATCACTGCGTTTTCGTGGATCGTGAGGTGCCCAGAGACGCCAACCTGACCGGCAAGCAAAACCGATTTCTTGAGGATCGTCGAACCCGCAAGGCCAACCTGCGCGCAGATTATGTTGTCCTCGCCAACGACGCAGGCATGGCCTACCTGAACGAGCGAATCCACCTTTGCGCCGCGTTCGACACGGGTTTCGCCCATCGTGGCGCGATCAATATTGGTCAGGGCCTGGATCTCGACATCGTCCTCGATCACCGTGACGCCGGATTGCACGATCTTGTGGTGGGTGCCGTCGGCGCGCTTGGCAAAGCCATAGCCGTCGCCACCGATGACAACGTTGTTTTGAAGGATCACTCGATTGCCGATGCGGCAGTATTCGCGCACGACGGCGTGGGAGTGAGCCAGAAAGTCGTCACCGATTTGAGCGCCAGCATAGATGACAACGTGCGGATGCAGTGTGACATTTGCGCCGATGCGAACGCCAGCACCGACATAGCAGAAGGGACCGATGGCGGCGTTGTCGCCGATCTCGGCATTGAGTTCGATGTGCGCGAGAGGCGAGATGCCACTCGGTAAACGCGGAGGCTGATAGAAAAGCTCCAGCGCACGGGCGAAATCGAGGTAGGGATTTCTCGAGATCAGCGTAGGCAAGTTGGGCAGAGCCTGCGCCGCGACGATGGCGGCGGCCTGCGTGTTCTTGACCTTGGGTGCGTATTTTGGATTGGCCAGGAAGGTGAGTTGACCGGCGCTTGCCTGCTCCATGGGTGCAACGGAGTGGATGTTAGGGTCAGATTCTCCGACGAGGGCGCAGTCCAGATGCTTGGCGATCTCGGATAACAGCATTGCTCTCTATTGTGATCGAGTCGCACAGGCTTCGGAGCAATAGGAGCCACGAATCATGCGGTCTGCCGGGGAATAGGTGCCACAGATCGCGCACTTACGCAGGGGTGTAGCGGAACCGGCAGCGCTGGCAGTGTTGGGGCCAGCGTCGTTTGGCTTTGCTTTGGCGGAATCCGGATTGACCATTTCGCCCACCTCACGAGTGATCATGGCAATGACCCCGCGAATGAAGGCGGCGGCAATAGCGGCAATCAGCAGACCGATCAATGCCTTAATCATTAACTAGTTCATTTCTCCCGTGCAGGTACCATGATCGCAAATGCGCGTAAGGCGGCACGTTATAGTTTGGCGTCTTTGGCGATCTTGAGGAGCTGCTCGATGCTCATCGCGGCGAAGGGGTTGGTATTGGGGTCGAAATTGGGTTTGGATTGTTCGTTTGTCAATTTGGCCTCATTGGCTTTGGATTTTGCTTTGTCCTTTGCTTCCTGGAGCATCTCCTTGGCTTTGTCCTTCACTTCCTTGGTTTGGTAGAGCAGGAACTGGGCCAGGTAGTTGGGGTTGGTGCGGCCGAGATCGGATTTGCGGATGTCGGCGACGGGGAGGGACTTGGGGATGTTGACGTCTTTGCCCATGACACAGTGCTCGGCGTAGACTTCGTAGGCGGCGAAGCGGTCGCGTTGGAGTTGACGCAATTCGTCCATCGACTTGTCGGCAAGGCGCTCGAGGGCGGCGGCCATCTTCTTGACTCGTTCCATTTGGGAGAAGTGCTGGGCGGACTCGGGGTTTTCGATCCAGAGGTCTTCTGTGGCTGTTTCCAGCTTGCGGCATCGGACGACCTGGAAGGCGGCCCAGGCGTAACGCTGGAAGGTTTCTTCTTCGAGATGGGAGTCGGGTTGGCAGTCTTTGCGGAGTTTTAGCGTGAAGGCGCGGTGTTGCTCTTCGAGGCCGGGGGTGGCTTCGTTCTGTTCGTATGTCTTCGTTCCGGTGGATGGGGTCATTGGCTTTGAACTTTCTGTCTGTTGAAACTAAAAAGAGCCGAAACCGCGATTGCTCGCGGCTCGGCTCTACAGGGATCAAGATATCACTCGGGGCTTCGAATCCGAACTATGGTTTGGGGATCTTATTGAAAGCAGGGGAGATTGAGGCGAAATATTTCTGTTTCAATCTCGAGCGCGCCATCATCAAGTTAGCTCTCCAGCGCCCGCTCAAAAGGCCAGACCGCCACGGCGCCCATTCGCAGCGACAACCCCGCCACCGCCGCGTCCTCCACCAAGATATCCGGCGGCAGTTCCGTTTCATAAGTGATCGGCGTGGCATCCCCGCTCTTGAGCGCGGCGGCGAACGCCTCCATCCCCGGCCCCACCGCGACGAAATGTAAATTCTCCGCCTGTAAGTACCGGCGAATCACGCCATTGACGTCACCCAGCGTCAGCGCTGCCAGCCCCTTCGCGATATAACTCGTGTACTCGCCCGTCCCATAAAACTGGCTATCAATCGCATAACCCAACACCAGCGAATCTGTCTTCAGTAGTAACTTCACATACTTAGTCAAGAAATTCCGAGTGCGCTCAAAGTCCTCTTCACTCAGACCATTTCGAACAAGCTGTCCAATCTCATAGAGCGCCAGGCGGAAGGCGAAGATCGCTTTGTCGGGCGCAACCGGGCGAATCCATACCTGAAAGATCTGTTGCTGCCGCGCCAGATTCGGATCCGGTTCAAACTCGTGCATGCCACGTGGAAAGTATTCGATGTACGCGTAGTCCCCGTAGTTAAGGCCTCGCACTTCTCGAATCTGATCGAAGAGCCTTCCGCCATTGCGGTGCTGCCCCAGCCAGGATTGCGCTAGCAGCAGGGCTGGATAGTCCGCGTGTCCCCGCCGCACCGGGATGTGCCAGCCAAAGCTCATCGCGACACCGCGAGCCTCAGTCTTATCCAATAGCGTCGCCTCAATGCCAACGGGCTGCCTCGGTGACGGCAGCACTAGCGGAGCCAACGCCTCAAGTGTCACCACACCAAACCACTGCGCATAAAATGCGCGTACATCCTCAAGCGTAATCGCGGCCAGCCCTTTGGCCGTCCCGCGCGGATGGTGCCCATAAGGATGGCTTTCGTACAAACGCGTGTACATCACCTCTTTGGCCAACTCCTCATCGTTTGTGCCCCGCAACGACACGCGGAGGAAATTCAGTTGGTCCTCGCGAAGCCGCTCAAAGTCGTCAGGCGCAAACGCTGGCTCCCGCAGCATCTCGGAAATCAAAGCCTCAAAGCGCGCAACATGATCCACATGAACGGTGCCATAGAACACAGTGATCTCCTGATCCACCTGTGCCTCAAAGCCGCTGGCCATCTCGAAGAATTCATCCAGCATCTGCTTATAGCTGCGCCGCTTCGTCGCCCCTCCCACCATCAGCATGGCCGTCAAATTCGCAAGGCCTTCCCGGCCAATCGGGTCGTTGGCGCTACCGCAACGCAGCGCCATCCGGTAGCTCTTCAATACCTCGCTCATGCTTTGTGCCTCAACTCAACCGTCACTCGATTCTCGTCGACGAAATATTCTCGCGCTGCTCGCTGCAGATCGGCAGCGCTAACCGCCGCATATTGCTCATACAGCGCATTGATCGTCTCTGGTGTCCTGCGCAGCGCGACATATCGCGCCACCAAGCCGGCGATACCCTCGGTCTGATTCATCCGCATTGCGAACGCATAGCGCAAATGCTTTTTCACGATCTCAAGGCGCGCCTCGTCGATGGCTTCGGTTTGCATCTTGACGATTGTTGCTGCGACCTTCAGCTTTACCTCCGCCACACGAGCCGCATCCTTTACCCGCGCGGTAATCACATATAGATAGGGGTCGACGTGGTCAGAGTTCATGCCAAAGAAGTGATCACAAATTTGCTCCTTGAGCACCAACTCTTCGTATAGTGCCGAAGTCGCTGAAAAGTACAGGTAAGACAAAACATCCAGGCTCGCAGATATCGGGCTCGCATCGGAATATGCCGGTGTCCGGAAGGCAATCTGCAAAAGCGGCATGGTGGCGCTCGGCCAGTCTACCTGGAGATCGCGCGGGCCTTGCAGCGGGGGTGCATCGGGCACGATTCCCGCAAAATTGCCGCGCTCCCACGCGCCCCAATGCTTGCTCACCAGCGCCCGACTTTCCTCGATGGTCAAGTCCCCTGCCAGAATGATCGTAGTGCGCTCAGGTCTGTAGTAGCGACGGTGAAACTCTCGCGAAAACTCATAGAGTTGTGGCATTCGCTCGATATCCCTCAGGAAACCCATCGTCGTGTGCTGATAGGGATGCGCTTGAAACGCCGCTTCGCGAAGCTTCTCGTGCAACAGGTGGAAGGGCTCTGCGCTGTCCTTGTTGTACTCCGCCAGCACCGCCCGTGTCTCTGTCCGAAACGCCTCTTCGGCATAGTCAAGATTCTGAAATCGATCCGCTTCCATCTCGATGATTGGCCCCAGGTCCTCACGCGTAAACGTCGTATGGTAGGCCGTCAGGTCATCGTCGGTGTAAGCATTCTGCGCGGCCCCAGCCTGCTTCAAGATTGCATCGTAACGATCGGGCGGATAGGCCGCGGTGCCACGAAACATCATGTGCTCAAACAGGTGCGCAAACCCGCTCTTCCCGTCTTCGGTCTCGTTGCGCGATCCAACATTGACGACAATGTAGAGCGAAATGATGTGCGGAAATTTTGTCGGAATCGTGATCAGCCGCAGGCCATTCTCAAGGTCATGCTGATCGTAGTCAAAAGGGAAAACTTTGGTCATTCTGAGCTTTGTTTGTTACTGTTTTTAGAGTCGCACTCTTTGACAACCATGAGCGTACTTGTTCGAATCGGTCGCAACAAAGCTATCCTCTGCGGGGGTAGGTGGACCTGCGCAGACACGCGGGTGGAAGAACAACTCCAAGCCTTCCTCGACATTTGGGTGCAAAAGAGCGGTGGCCCGCCGATCGGGCATCATGACCCGGACAAGTTTGCAGCCGACGCCATCTGCCTGGATCTTGGCTTTGACGTACTTCTCAATTCGCGTCCCAAGCGGCGCACTGCACATGGTGCCTACCTGGCCAAGCGCCAGATCCGGCTACCGTTCTAGAAGCGGCTCTAGGTGCTTAAAGACGTTCCTGGCGACGATTTCAGCTCCGGCACTCGTCGGATGGATATTATCTGCCTGCATGGCGCCAGGCAGGTCCCAGACGCCCTCAAGAATGAAAGGCATGAACGCATAGTGATGATTGTTTGCTATCGCCTTGAACATGACTTCAAACTCTCGAATATAGTCCTGCCCATAATTGAGCGGCAGCGTGATGCCGAGCAGCAAGATCTTACTTCCCTTTGCCTCAAAGCGTCCCGCGATCTGGGTCAGGCTATCGCGCGTGCGGTGCACGGGGATGCCTCTTAGCCCATCGTTGCCGCCCAATTCAAGCAATGTCACTTTGGGGGCGAGACGCGCCGCATCCGCCATTCTGTCCACTCCACCTTGTGTTGTGTCTCCGCTGATCCCCGAATTGATCACTCGATATTTGTATCCCTTGGTGTCGATTATTTTCTGCAGATAATCGGGGTACGTCTTGCCAGCCTCCAAACCGAAGCCGGCGGTGATGCTGTCGCCGAAGCAGAGCAGCACGGGCCGTGCATCAGGAGGAGGCACCGCCGCCATGGGCAGGGGGAGTTCCAGCTTGTCTGGCGACTCCGCCGACTCCACACGTTTCTTGGCGCAGGAGCCAAGTCCAACTGTCACAACAAAAATAATGGCAAAAAAAGAAATCCGGGTCACGACTGTCAGAATAGAAAATAACAGGCCCTAATGTCGAATTCTTTTGCAATCGAAGTTGACGCGGTGACTCGCGAAATTGAAACCGGAACCCACTTGGTTAAGATTCTCAAGGGAATTAGCTTCACGATTCCTCATGGCGAGTTTGTGGCGATCATGGGGGCCTCCGGCAGCGGCAAGAGCACGCTGCTTGGTCTGCTCGCCGGACTGGACGCCCCAACCACCGGTCGCATCCTGCTTGATGGCACAGACATCACCCACCTGGCAGAAGACGACATGGCCAAGGTTCGCGGCTCCAAAGTCGGCTTCGTCTTCCAGAGCTATCAGCTCATCCCGACGCTCACCGCCGAGGAAAACGTCCTCCTCCCCCACGAGCTCACCGGCAAGCCCGGCGACGGCATGCCGCGCGCCCGTCAGTTGCTTGATCAAGTCGGCCTGCTCGACCGCGCCACGCACTACCCGGTGCAGCTCAGCGGCGGCGAGCAGCAGCGCGTCGCCCTCGCCCGCGCCTTCATGACCCAGCCGCCCATCCTGCTCGCAGACGAGCCCACCGGCAATCTCGACACAGCCAACGGTCGCCTCGTCCTGGACCTTCTCATAAAGCTCAATCGCGAACAGCGGACGACGCTGGTCATGGTCACTCATGATCGACAGCTCGCCGCCTACGCCGACCGTGTCATCACCTTGAGCGACGGCCTGCTCGTGAGCGACGAAAAGAAGGCGGCATGAGCCAGAGCTTCACCTTTGGCACGGCCCGCAAGATCGCCTGGCGTGAGGCCCGCGCCTCGAGCTTCAAATTCCTTTTCGTTATCCTGGCGGTGGCCGTCGGCGTGGGAGCACTTACGGGAGTCCGGGGCTTCTCGACTTCATTCCGCCGCATGCTCAATTCAGAGGCGCGCACGCTCATGGCCGGCGACGTCTCCGCCCGCATTTTCGTACAGCCCGATCCGACACAGCAGGCAGTTCTCGACGGCATGATCGCGCAAGGTACGCGGATGACCCAGATCACTGAGACCGTCACGATGGCAGCCAAGCCCGGCAACCCGATCCCCGTCCTGGTCTCGCTCAAAGCCGTCGACCCCAAGAGTTATCCCTTCTACGGCGAAGTCAAATTCAATCCCCCACAGACCGTCCAACAGGCTCTTTGCCCCAACTGCGTTGTCGCCGCTCAGGAGCTACTGCTGCGTCTGGGCCTGGAGGTCGGCGGCACTATGCGCATCGGCGGCCAGGACTACCGTGTCTCGGCCATTGTCGAGAAGGAGCCAGACCGCATGACTGGCAGTCTCAACGTCGGTCCGCGCATGATGATGTCCCGCGAGGCGCTTGCAAGAACGGCGCTCCTCGCAGAAGGAAGCCGCGCCGCACAACGATTTCTCTTCAAACTCCCCATCGCCGTCGGTGGAGCCACCGACAACGTCACTGCCACGCGTGCGCTGGTCAAGAAGACCTTTCCCGACGCCCTTGTCACGGACTATCGCGAAACGCATCCGCTGATCACCCAGGGCCTGGACCGCGCCACCAGCTTCCTCAGCCTCGTCAGTCTCGTCGCGCTCATCATCGGCTCGCTTGGTGTCGCGATGGCGATGAACTCGCATCTTCAGGCCAAGCTAGACAACATCGCCGTCATGAAATGTTTGGGTGCCCGCAGCGGCCAGATCATCGGCATTTATCTAATGCAAACTCTCGCCTTGGGCGCGTTGGGGGGCGTCATCGGCATTGCCTTCGGCGTCATCGTGCAGGTTGCCTTCCCCACCCTGATCGAGCGTTACTTTCAACTCCGTCCAGAATTCTATTTCGATTGGACTTCCGTCATTCAGGGCCTCACTGCCGGCCTGCTGAGCACCCTGCTCTTCACGCTCCCGCCCCTGCTCAGCATTCGGGAAATCAAACCGAATTCGATCTTCCGCCGTGACATGGGTGAGCCGAAGGGCACCTGGCGCAGTCGGCTACGCAAGAGCCGCATCGCCATCGCCTGCGGCATCATCATCCTGGGAGGCCTCGGGCTTCTCGCCGGCTGGCTTGCGGGCACCAAGCTCGAAGACGCCATCCGGCTGGGCGGCTCCTTCGCCATCGGTTTGGGAGTGAGCGTCGCGGTGCTGGCCGGTTTCGCCTGGGGCCTCTTGCGCGTGCTCCGCCGCGTCTCCGGCTTCACCAAGGGAACGCTCCGCCACGGCCTGGCCAATCTCTACCGCCCAGGCAACCAGGCTGAGGCTGTGCTGGTCTCTATCGGCATCGGAGTAATGTTCACGCTCACCATCTATTTGATCCAACATTCCGTGCTGACGGAGATCGCTGAAAGTGCGCCTCCGGGCATGCCCAACGTCTACCTCATTGATGTTACTGAGCCGATGCGCGAAGGCTTAACCAAGCTGGTCAACTCCCAGCCCGGCGTCGAAAAAGCGGTCGAGCTCATCCCGAGTGTCGCAGCCCGCATCACGCATATCCAGGGTGTTGCGATCGCGACGATGGATCTGAAAGGCTTTGGTCGCCGCTTCCTCCAAACTCGAAGCATCACCTGGAATGCCGCGCAGCCCAGGGGCACAAAGATTCTTCAAGGCAAGTGGTACACGCCTGCTGAAACTGGCCGCGTTGCGATCACTCAGGAAGTGGCGGACAGTCTCAAGCTCAAGCCCGGCATGATGATCGATTGGACCTCCGCAGGCCGCGCATTCCGAACGCAGATCTCTGCCGTTTTCCGTGCCGAGAGCGTCCGCCCTGGAGCGGCGCAAGACTTCATTCTCGACCCAGAAACTCTCAAGGGCCTGCCGGTAATTTACTTTGCCGGCGTGCGGGTCAAGACGGACAAAGTTCCGCAGGTGCAGGCCGCGATCTACACGAGATATCCAACGATCAGCGTCATCAACATCGCGGATGTATTGGACATCATCCAGGAGGTCGTGGACCAAGTGGCGGTGGTGATCCGCTTCATTTCAGCCTTTGCGATTCTTGGCGGAGTCATCATCCTGGCCGCCAGCGTGGCGGGAACCCGCTTCCGCCGAATGCGCGAAGTCGTGATCCTCAAAACCTTCGGCGGCACGCGTCAAAAGATCGCGCGGATCTTTAGCGTGGAGTTTCTGTTGCTTGGCGCCTGCGCTGGTATTTTAGGAAGCGCCCTGGCCACCGGCTTCACCGGGATACTGCTGAAGCGCTTTTTTGAAGGAGCGGATTTCAAGCTCCAATGGGGAGCGTTGGCGATCTCAGTGATCGGCTCCGCCGTGATCGCCAACGCAGCCGGCTGGGCCGCCAGCGCACGGATACTCAACCAGAAGCCGCTGGCTATTTTGCGGGAAGACTGATCAGAGCGGTTCTGTCCCTTCGTTCAGAATGTCGAGATAGCTCGCGTAGACGAACAGCCTTCCTCGCTGTTTCCCGGTGATCTCTCGAACAATCCCGAGTTGGCGCAAATGGCTACAGCCCCTGAAACCGTCGGGAACGAGAGACCAATTTCCGGGGCCGCCTGCGCAATGGAAAGGATCGGATGAGCTTGCGCGAACTGGTGCACGCGGAGCACCGACGCCGCTGGCCGGCCGAAACTTTCGATCTTCCGTCGGACGGCTTCAAGGAAAGCAATGATGCGTCGCGCCGAGGCGACCGCCTGCTCGGCAGTTTCTTTCACGCCGCGAAGAAAGAATTCAAGCCAAGCGTCCCAGTCCCCGTTTTCTCAAACGCGAGTCAAGAGGTCATAGTAGCTTTGCGAGTCGCAATCCCCTTCTGAGGTTTAGGGCTTGGAGCCGGCCGCCTTCGGCGTTACATGGATCAAGGCACCGGGATTCGCGTCCTCCAGCAACCACAATGAGCCGTCAGGGGCCTCTTCAACATCGCGGACGCGCTTGCCAATATCCCAACGCTCGGCGGCTTTGGCGCCGCCCTTACCGTCAAAGATGATGCGGTTTAGCGACATCGTTCCCAGTCCGCTAACGAAGCCGTTGCCATCCCATTGCGGGAACATCTTCTTACCGCTGTAGAAGATCAGGTTGCCTGGTGCGACCACCGGCACCCAATAAAGTACAGGCTTTGCAAACTCCGGTCGCGAGTCGTGGCTCGGAATGGGCACTTCGTTATAGTTCTTGCCAAAGGAGACGACCGGCCAGCCGTAGTTCTTGCCCTTTTCGATCAGGTTCAGTTCGTCGCCGCCGCTTGGGCCATGTTCCACCTCCCAAAGTTCGCCGTTCGGGGACAATGCCAAGCCATAGGGCGCACGGAATCCGCTGGCCCACGTCTCAGCCAGCGTCATGTTGGGGCCGGGGAAAGTGTAGTTGCTCACCACCTTGGCCGTCTTGGCAGCTTCAGTGTCGCGCGGCGGGTCGATCAGAGAAATCGTGGCATCTCCGGTCTTGCCAAAATTGGGGTTTCCGGGGACTGGCTTGCCATCCAGGGTCAGACGCAGAATCTTGCCCACAGGCTGGTTCGGATCTTGAGCCGGAGTCATGCGCTGGCGATCGCCAACCGTCATGTAGAGATACTGCCCATCGGGGGAGAAAACAACTTGCCCGCCTGCCTGGCCGCCCTTCCCTTTCGGCATCTGGCGCCACAGCACCGTGAAGTCAATCAGCCGCGGTATACGTCCGCTCACCAACTTGGCACGCGCCAAGGCCTGCCCGCCACCATAGTCGCCCGGTTCGATGTATGTGATGTAAATACTCTCATCCGTTGCGAATTTGGGTGAAACGAAGACGCCCAACATGCCATTCTGGCCTTGCCAATACACGGCCGGAGTCCCTCCCAGCGGCGCGATCTTCTCTCCCTCTGGAGAGACCAACCAAATCGGTCCGATCTTTTCCGTCACGAGCATTTTGCCATCGGGCAGGAACGCAATCCGCCAGGGCAGTTCAAAGGTGGCCGTGGTTTTCATCTGGAAAGGCAGGCTGGCTTCGGCCTTCTGCCCCCCGACGTTTGTCTGGCCCCACACGAGCGGCAACGCCAGTGCGAGAACCGGGAGCGCTTTCGCCAATATAATTCTCATTTTTTTTAAAACTCCTTAGGATGGATCGACACCAGTCGCCAAACCCTAATTTTATCAGAGGGTGCTCACCGCACGGCGAATGGCAATTAAGTCTTGTTGCCAGAGGCGACCCGGTCGTCTCACCTGGGAATGGCGGTGCCGTTTACCGCCGCGCCTGGAAACGTTACTGAGCTTTAGCGGTTTGCTTGGATGCTTTCTTCGCCGCCGTCTTCGATGCCTTTTTGAATGCACCCTGCTCAGGTGCCCCCTCCTCGCCTGGTGCTCTCATCTTCTCCCCGCTACCTTGCTCAATCCTTTTTTTCTTTGCCGCAATATTGGCGTAGAGGCCCTTTTTTGCTGTCTTGGCTGCCATGTCGGATGGACACGTCGCGTGGGCGCATCGTTACCACAAATTGACTGGAGAGTTAGTCAACTTGGTCGCATCGACCTGATTTTAGTCCTGCCTAGGCCAGCCCGCGCGAAGCTACCGTCCCAGCCGCGCATCCATATCCGCCAGCACATAAGCGAACACTGCCAACTGCGCCACATTTTTCTTAAAGTCCTCGGCGTTCACCTTGTCAAAGGTATCGGCGCTTGTATGATGCCATTCGAAGTAGCGCCCGCCGCTCGTCCGCACGCCTGCCCCGATCACGCCGTCCTTCATCAACGGTGCAATGTCCGTCCCGCCACCGCCGGCCGTCACAGTCCCCGCACCAATAGCAGCAACCAGCTTCCCAATTTCCTTCATCTGCTCTAGAGCCTTTGCCCCGCCCCCGCTAACGCCCAGACCAACAGGCTTCTCTGCCCCACCGTCCATTTCAATGGCGATAACATGATTCTTGATCCCTTCCCCCAGCATGTCGCGATAAGCGTTAGCGCCGCGCGTCCCGTTCTCCTCATTGGCCCAAAACACAACGCGAATCGTACGTTTCGGCCGCAGCCCCAGCTGCTTCAAAATGACCAGCGCCTGCAAAGACGCAATTACGCCGCCCCCATCATCCTGCGCCCCTTGCCCCACGTCCCAGCTATCCAGATGCCCGCCAAGTACAATCACTTCCTCTGGCTTCTCCGAACCCCGAATCTCCCCCATCACATTCGCTGCATCGGCATCGGGCAGCGTCTTCGCCTCGCTCCTCATTCTCACGACCACCTTCTCGCCGCTGGCCAGCGCCCGCTCCAGCATCGTCAAACTCTCCTCCGTCAGCGCCGCCGCCGGAATTGGTGCCACGCCATCCTCAAACCCCGTCGTGCCGGTATGCGCAGTGTTCGGCTGCGGAATCCCTGCGCTGCGAATCAACACCCCTTTCGCACCCAGCTTGGCCGCTCTCGAAGGCCCACTTCGCCGAAAAGCCCCCGTCACGCCATAGCTCACCCAGGGTGGATGATACAGCACAATTTTGCCCTCCACCCTGGCCCGCCCCAGCTTGTCCAACTCGTCAAAGCTCTTCACGGCAACAAGCTCGGCTGTCACATCGCCGCCCCCTGACATGCCCAGTCCCAGCATCCCCAACGGGCGATCAAACGGAGCGACCAACTCAGCGCTCTCTTTGCCGCGCACCCAATGCACCACCTTGACCGGCGGCGTCTGCACATTCTCGAGGCCCTCCTTCTTCATCGTTTCGGCGGACCAGGCAACCGCTTTCAAGAACCCGTCGCTGCCGCTCAACCGATTGCCGATCCGGTCACATAGGTAAGCCAGCTTCTGCATCCCGCCTTCGTCCTTCATCGCCTGCGCGATGATCCTGGCGGAAATCTCGCGATACTTATCATCGACGCGCTGCGAATATCCAAGGGCCGTACAAACGAGAAATAAACCGAAGTTGCGCATGGGAGAATCTGAGTAGTTTAACTCATGTCCGACGCAATCCTTTTCGTAAGCTTCGGCGGCCCAGACCAGCCCGCCGACGTCATGCCCTTCCTCGAGAATGTCACCCGCGGCCGCGGTGTCCCGCGCGAGCGCCTTGAGATGGTCGCCGAGCACTACCAGCACTTCGGAGGCAAGAGCCCCATCAATGATCAGAACCTCGCAATGATCAAGAGCCTCACGACGCTCCTCGCCCAACAAGGCCCGGATCTTCCCGTCTACTTTGGAAATCGCAACTGGACCCCCTTCCTGACAGACACCTTCGAGCAGATGCGAGTCGACGGAGTTACGCGAGTATTCGCCTTCGTCACATCCGCCTTCAGCTCCTATTCCGGCTGCCGCCAATATCGTGAGAACATGATCGCGGCGCAATCAGAGACCCATCCAATCGAAGTCCAAAAGCTGCGCGTCTACTTCAACCACCCCGGCTTCATCGATCCGCTGGTAGATCACATCAACGCAGGCAGGCAAGCGCTCCCCAACGCCCGCTTGATCTTCACGGCCCACTCAGTCCCGATGTCGATGGCCAATACCTCCAACTACGTAAAGCAACTCAACGAGGCGTCGCGGATCGTGGCTGAGTTAACCGGGACAGAGAAGTGGGACCTTGTCTACCAGTCCAAGAGCGGAGCCCCCGGCCAGCCCTGGCTGGAACCCGACATCCTCGACCACATGCGCGCACTTCACGCAGAAGGCGTCAACGAAATCATCCTCTGCCCCATCGGCTTCATCAGTGACCACATGGAGGTAATGTACGATCTCGATGAAGAGGCGCGGCTGCTGGCCGGAGCACTCGGAATGAAGCTCCACCGCACGCCCACGTCATCGACCGACCCTCGCTTCATCGCTATGATCCGTGAGCTGGTCATCGAGCGCCGCGATGGCCTCGCGATCAAGCCCGCCCTCGGCATCCTTGGTGCCAGCCACGATGTGTGTCCGGTGGATTGCTGTCCCGCCCCAGCCGCCCGCCCAGCGCGATGAGTCTTGAAACAAACGGTAACGACATCATCACCCCTGGCCTCAACACCCTCGAGCGAGTGTTTCCCTCCGAGGCTCCCAGCCGACGAAACCTTCGTCCGTAAGGGTAGCTTCGGCCACCTCGCACAAGAAGTCCTGGGAGCCGTTCCTATCCGTAGAATCAAGCGAATCGTGCTCGCAATCCGCTAAACTCGGAAAATCCACGATGGCCCTGATTCCCGGTGACAAGCTCGGTCCTTATGAAATCCTCTCGCCTATTGGCGAGGGTGGGATGGGCGAGGTCTATAAGGCCCGCGATACGCGCCTGGACCGGTTTGTCGCAATCAAGATTTCGAAGATCGCCTTCGACCAGCGCTTTGAACGCGAGGCCCGCGCCGTGGCGGCACTGAATCATCCTAACATCTGCACGCTGCACGACATTGGGCCGAACTATTTGGTGATGGAGTTCGTCGAAGGCCAGGAACTGCGCGGGCCGCTGCCGGTTGCCAAGGCGATCGAGCTGGCTTGTAAAATTCTTGATGGCCTGGACGCTGCCCACCGTAAAGGGATCACCCATCGCGACCTTAAACCCGCCAACGTGATGGTCACCAAGACCGGTCTGAAGGTGATGGACTTTGGCCTCGCGAAGATCGCGCCTGTGGCCAACAGCGAGGACGGGATGACGCGGACAGTGCTCACCGGAGACACCAGCATCGTCGGCACTCTGTACTACATGGCACCGGAGCAATTGCAGGGTAAGGCTGACGTCGATACCCGCACCGACATCTTCGCTTTTGGGTGCGTGCTGTACGAGATGCTCACCGGCAAGCGGGCCTTTGAAGGTGCCAACCCCGCCAGCGTCATCGCCGGAATCATGGAACGGCCTGCTCCGTCGATTGCAGAGGTGGCACCCGCCGCGCTGGATCGCGTGCTAAGGAAGTGTCTGGAAAAGGATCGAGACGACCGCTGGCAGTCGGTGCGGGATCTGAAGAGTGAACTTCTCTGGGCGATGGAGGAGAGCGCTCCGCTAATTCCGAAGCGGGGTGGGTCGTGGGTCGGGTATGGAGCAGCGGCGCTGTTGGCTCTTGGGCTGGGTGTATCTCTCTGGTACAACGCGACCCGCCCCGGACCGCCACCCGAGGCTCGCCTCGACATCGTGACGCCACCCAGCACGGCTCCGGGGGAGTTCGCGCTCTCGCCGGATGGCCAACAGATCGCCTAAGTTGCCGCCAACGGGAGTGTTTCGCAGATCTGGGTGCGGCCGCTTTCTTCTGCCTCGGGGCAACCGATCTCGGGAACCCAAGACGCACGGCTTCCATTCTGGTCTCCCGACAGCCGCTCGCTTGGTTTCTTCGCTTCGGGAAAGCTGAAGCGTGTCGACCTGGGCGCTCCCGCCCCGCAAGCACTTGCCGACGCTTGGACTGCTAGCGGCGGGACATGGAACGCGGCAGGAACGATTCTGTTCTGCCCCAA
The DNA here is from genome assembly GCA_038206015.1 of Bryobacterales bacterium. Lineage (GTDB taxonomy): Bacteria > Acidobacteriota > Terriglobia > Bryobacterales > Bryobacteraceae > Bryobacter. The sequence continues at coordinate 57,669 of JBBRBI010000021.1, forward strand.
TGCCGAAGGCTTGTTCCGTATGCCCGCCACCGGGGGCCACCTCACTCCAGTTACCCGTTTGGGCGCGGGACATATTTCGCACCGCAATCCGCGCTTCCTGCCGGACGGCAAACACTTCGTGTTTTATGTGATCGGCGTTGAGGGCGGCATTTACCTGGGAAACCTGGAAATCGAAGGTGCCTCGCCCCGGCGGCTGACTGCGGCCGACTCGACCGGGGATTACCTGATTTCCGGGAACGTTGGCGGCGCTGTTTCCGGCTGGCTCACTTTCGTACAGCAGAATACGTTGATCGCCAGACGCTTCGATGCCGCCCTGGGCCAACTCTCCGGCGAAGCGGTGACACTGGCTCAGTCGGTGCGGGGTGACGGGCTAAGCGCTGGTGCCTTCTCGGTCTCCCGTACCGGTCTGGTTGCGTGGCGAACGGGAAGCGGAGTCAGCCGGCAACTGGTCTGGTTCAATCGCGCGGGTGAGCGCACCGGAACGCTGGGAGAGCCCGACGCTGCCGGGCTGTTTGGCCCGGAACTTTCGCCCGATGGACAACGCGTGGCGGTGGCTCGCGGACCGGATAGCGGGCGGGACATCTGGCTCGCGGACAGTAGCCGCTCCACGCGGTTCACTTTCGATACCGCCGATGACATTGGCCCGGTCTGGTCGCCCGATGGCAGCCGCGTCGTGTTTGCGTCTAACAGAAAAGGCACCTACGCCCTGTACCTGAAACCAGCAGATGGTTCCGGGCCGGAACAGTTGCTGCTGGCCTCGGCGGATGCAAAATACCCGAACAGTTGGTCGCCCGACGGCCGATTCCTGCTTTACCGGAGCGCCCTCAACGGGGGCGACCTGATGGTGCTCCCGGTCTTGCCGGAGAGAAACGGGAAGCCGTATCCGTTTCTGAGCACGACGTTCAATGAGCAAGCCGGAGTGTTTTCGCCGGACGGGAAGTGGGTGGCGTATCAATCCAACGAATCGGGGCCGAACGAGGTCTATGTGCGGCCTTTCCCGGGGCCGGGCGGTGTATGGCAGATTTCAGCGGGCGGAGGTTTGTTCCCGCGCTGGCGGGCCGATGGCAAGGAACTGTACTACCTTGATCCGGGCAATCAACTGATGGCGGCGGCGATCAGCGCCCAGGGTGCGTCGATCACCCCCGGTCAACCTGCGGCGCTGTTTACTGCAAACTTTGTCCGATCCACCAGGCGTCCACAATACGACGTGGCGCGCGATGGCCGCTTCCTGGTGAACCTGGAACTCAATGAGGCCGGAACTCTGCCGATTACGCTGCTGATGAATTGGCAAGCGCCGAAGTAGGCCGCGCTCCGCACCCAAAGCAACGGCGTGTGCGGGCGGAGCGCGGCATTCAAAATATAACCTGCGCCGACCAGGAAGAACGATAAGGCCCCCGCCCGAGGATGCAAATAAGCGCATTCGCACTGGTCACTCTTCCCAAGTCCACGCTTCCGCATCCTGTCTTCTTCAATATCCTGACCGGCTGAATTGGACGCTTCAGTTATAGACTGAAAACGTGAGCGTGTTGCGCCAGTTGAATACGATTGAGCTATCTCGCGCCATTGATCGCCTGACCAACCCGATCCCAGGTAGCAAGATAGAGGCCGCCAGAGTCTTCGGCATTGACCTAAGCCTCCTGATCGAGCAACTCAAACTAAGCCCTGCCGAGCGATCAATGCGAATGCATGCGCTAGCTCAAGGCATGGAGTCGTCGCGCGGCAACGCTCGCAAGTGCAAGGTATGAATTTTGAAATTGCCATTCAGCGCCTTTGCGATTCGGGCGTCGATTTTGTGGTCATTGGAGGTTGGGCCGCGATCTTTCACGGCAGCGTGTATCTCACCAACGACCTTGATATTTGCTACTCACGCGACCGGAACAACCTCGCAAAGCTAGCGCTCGCTTTGGCGCCATACCATCCCCACCCCCGAGGCTTCCCCGACAGCCTTCCATTTGTCTGGGATACCGCAACGCTTGCTAACGGCACCATCTTCACGCTCACAACCCAACTCGGCATGATTGACCTTTTGGCCGAAGTGGCTGGTGTAGGCACCTACGAGGACGTATACGCGGCGTCGGTCGAACTGGAGGCATTCGACCGACGCATTCGGACTCTGAGTCTGCCCTCCCTCATCGCGGCGAAAAGAGCCGCCGGTCGGCCCAAAGACTTACTGGTCCTTCCGGAACTCGAAGGTCTCCTGGAAGCGAGTCAGGACGAATAGGCTGTCGAAGCTCGGCTCATCGCCGAATCTCATCCCCATGCTACCCTACCCAAATCCCGCCATGTCCCTCCACGATTCCGGCTACGACATCCCTTCCCACGGCCTCGCTGAAGCCGACCTTCAGGCCCTTTCGCGCGAATTCCCGCCGTCCTCCCCCAACCGCCGCAACCTCTTCGTCTTCTCACCGATCGTCGAATCCCTCGTCAAGCGCGGCAGCTTCAGCCACCTCGCACAAGAAGTCCTGGGCGAACGCGCCTTCGCCGTCCGCGCCATCTTCTTCAACAAGATCGAGAAGGCCAACTGGCACGTTCCCTGGCACCAGGACATTGGCATCCCGATCCGCGAGCGACGCGACGTCCCTGGCTTCTCCGCCTTCACGCGAAAAGACGGTATTCTCCACGTCAACGCGCCATCGGTGGTCCTCGAAAAGCTCCTGATCCTCCGCCTTCACCTCGACGACTGCACGGCCAGCAACGGAGCCATGCGACTCATTCCCGGCTCCCACCTCCAAGGCCGCATTCACGAGCAACAAATTACGCCGCTTTATGAAGCCCAACCCGAAGTCCCCGCTGGCGGTATCCTCCGCCTCCGCCCCCTCCTCCTCCACGCCTCGGCCCACACCCGTTCCGACGCCCCGCGCCGCGTCGTTCACATTGAATATGCTGTCGACGATCTCCCCGGCGGTTTAGAATGGGCAACGCGAGTCTATCCGGACTAAAGCAACATAGTGAATATTCAATTCCAACTTCAAAATCACGGCTTCGAGGTCCATCCCCAAGCCTGCCCCGCGCCCTTACTTGCCGAACTGCAAGCGGCCTTCCAAGGCCACTCCAGCATAGTGAACGAGCAAGCCACCACCGGCCTCTTCTATGAAACCGCCGCCGCCGTCCTGGGCGCTAACTGCTTCCCGACTCAGACCATTTTCTATGACGAAAACTCTCCCGCCCTTCCCTGGCAGCAAGCGAACACAGATCACCCCGACCGCACGCTGATCGTCCGTCTCAGTCTCGACCCCTGCACTTTCTTCGATGGTGCCCTCAAGCTCTGCCCCAGTTCCCACAAACACGGGCCCCTAACTCCGCAACAAGTTCGCGCGCACTCCTCGCGCCCCTTCTCCTCGCCTGAAATGGCCGCTGGCGACATCCTCATCATGCACCCCCTCACCATCCACGCCACCAGCGCAAGCGAATCAAACCACCCCCGCCGCGTGATCCAGATCACCTACGCCGCAGCCGAATAATTTGCGATAGGATATTGTCAATTCGGTTGCCGGTCCACCTCTCCTTAGGACTCCGCGGCCAAACACATACGGGGGTATGAACTTGAAACATTTGCTAGCCATGACGCTCGCTTTCGCGGTGCTTGCTCTTCACGCTCAGGACTATCGCGCCACCATTCTCGGCCAGATCGTCGATCAAAAAAATTCCGCGATCCCGGGCGCAGTCGTTAAAGTCATCAAACAGGACACCGGTGTCGTGCGGGAATCTCTCTCCAACGCCCAGGGCTTCTACACCATCACGGCTCTCGATCCAGGCGTATACACAGTGACCGCCACATCCAGCGGCTTCTCCACGCTGCGTCGGCCCGACATCCTGCTTGCCACCGCCGACAAACTCAGTCTCGATCTGCGGCTTGAAATTGGGCAGGTCTCCAACGAAATCACCGTCACTGCCGAGCAGGAACTTGTGAACACGGCCACCGCCTCGCGCGGACTAGTGATTGACCCGACAAAGATGACAGAATTGCCTCTCAACGGCCGCCAATCCTACATGCTGATGAACCTTGTTCCCGGCGTCCGCTTCACGCAGCGGCAGTTTGGCGCGTCAGGCTTCTCAGGGACGCGCGCCTGGGACGTCAACGGCAGCTTCACGATGAATGGCGGTCGCACCGGAACCAATCAGTTCCTCCTCAACGGTGCCCCCATCTCCACCGACGGCACCTTCAACCTCGCACCCAATGTCGAGGCCATCCAGGAGTTCAAGGTCATGGTCAACACCTATGACGCTCAATTCGGGCGCTCCGGCGGGGGGCACGTCAACACCACTCTCAAAGCCGGCACCAACGAAATTCATGGCTCCGTATTCGAATTCTGGCGCAACCGCATTCTCGACGCCAACGCCCGCCAAAACAATGCCGCCGGGGCTGCCCGCGGCTACCGCAACCAGCACCAGTTCGGCGGCATCGTCGGTGGCCCCATTCGCAAGAATAGAGACTTCTTCTTCTTCTCCTTTGAGGGCTGGCGCGAGCGCACACCCTTCCCCGTAGTGTCCAGCGTGCCGCCCTCGGCGCTGCGTAACGGCGACAACTTCACTGCCTTCGGCATCAAGGTCTTCGACCCGCTCACGTCCCGCACTTGCGACGCCAATTGCATCACAGGCGGCGTCTTCGTCCGCCAGCAATTTCCCAACAATGTCATCCCCGCCAGCCGCATGTCGCCCATCGGTCGCGCCATCCTCAATGTCTACCCACGAGAGAACTTCACCAGTTCCACGCCGCTGGCCCAGAACTTCCTTCGCCCGGATTCCGTCGGAAAATATCGCTACGAGCAGCCCATGGCCCGCTATGACCGCGTCATCAACGACCGCAACCGTCTCAACTTTGTCTTTACCTTTCAGGACGGCAGCGAATTCCGCAATAGCAATGGCTTTGATCCACCCGCCCAGAACGGCAACGAGCCCGGCACCGTCCGCCGCGATCAAAACTACATCCTCAACTACCAGTTCGTCCTCTCGCCCAACAAACTGCTTACCGTCCAGGCTTCATTCAACCGCTTTGAGCAAAACTTCCCCGACAACTCCGATCCCACGTTCACCTTTGACAAACTCGGCATCAAAACCATCCCTGTAGTCAGCTCCTTCCCGTCCCGGCTCGCACCACGCATCCAGGTCGACACCTTCGCCGAAGTCCTCGGCAATCAATACCGCAACTACTCAAACCGGCAGCAGGCGAATTTCCAGTCCAACATCGCCCACACCGTCAATCGCCACGGCCTCAAGTACGGTTTGGAATACGCCATGCTGATGCGCGCCTCCGCCGCCAGCGGCCGTTCCTCCGGCCTGTTTAACTTCAGCGACGGTTGGACTCGGGAGTACGCCGGTCGCCGGCAGAACGCTTTCGACGGCTCCTCAATTGCATCCACCCTCCTCGGAGCCATCAACGGCGGCAGCATTGACTTCAACGACACCTTCTACCGGCGCGAGCCTTACATCGGCTTCTTCATCCAGGACGACTGGAAGGTCAACAATCGCCTCTCGCTCAATCTCGGCCTGCGCTACGACATCCAGTACCCGCTCACTGAGCTGCACAACCGCACTTGGGCTGGCTTCGATCTCGTCTCCAAGAACCCCGTCAACGACCAGATCCTGCCAATCTGGCGCGCCAACGCCGCCGCCAATGCCAACTATCCTCCTGTGCCTTCTCAAATCACCGGCGGGCCGCTCTTTGCTGGCGTCAACGGCAACCCCCGCCGCCCTTACGATTTCGACCTTTACAACATTCAGCCGCGCATCGGCGTTGCCTACCGCGTCTTCAACTCGACCGTGATCCGTACTGGCTTTGGCATCTTCCACCGCACCGCCACGCAGAATAACGTCACCAACGGATTCAGCCAGAGCACACCTTTCATCAACTCGCTCGATGCCGGCCTCACCCCTTCGGCTGGTCTAACCGGGCCCTACTCGCTCGAGAACGCATGGCCTAATGGTGTCATTCCACCTACCGGCTCCAGCCTCGGCTTCCTTACCAACATCGGTCGCGACGCCAATTTCGACGGTCGCCAGCGCTTGATCCCCCGCACCTTCCAATGGTCCTTTGGCATCGAGACCAAACTACCTTTCAGCAGCGTCCTCGAGGTTTCCTACATCGGTAGCCTGACCAACAAGGAGACTCGCACCATCCAACTCAACCGCCCGAGTGAGGATATTTACACCGCCGCCGCCGCTAACCCCAGCTACTGGCAAACCCGCGTACCCAATCCGTACTTCAACGTGATTGACCCGCGCAGTTCCCTCGGTGGCTCCCCGGATATCCAGCGCTTCGATCTCTACCGGCCCTATTCGCAGTTCACCGGCATTCAGTCCTTCCTCAACCCCTTCGGCCGCACCAAGTACCACGGCTTGCAGGTGCGCTTTGAGAAGCGCATTCTCCCAGGGTCCAAGGCTGGCAACTTCACCGCCGTCGTCAACTACACCTGGAGCAAACAGCTCGAAAACTTCTTCCGCGAGGAATTCGCCTTCAACTTCAAGAAGTTCGACAACGTCGGTTGGCAGCTTACAGACGTCGACGTCCGCCAGCAAGTCACCCTCGCCGGCGTCTACAACCTCCCCTTCGGTAAGGGCCGCAGCTTTGGGGCCAACGCGCCTAAGCTCGTCGACGCAATCATCGGCGGCTGGAACTACAACCTGTGGATGGACTGGAACTCCGGCGTCCCCACCGGCATCAACACCGGTTGGGACTTTAAGTGCGCCTCGTGGGTCAATCCCAATCAGAATGAGCTTGCTTGGTTCAACAACACACGAAGCTGCTACACCCAGCGCGCCCCCTTTACGCTCCGTAGCTTGACCGCGCGTTACGGCAACATCACTGAACCAACCGCCGTTCAGTTCAACATGGCCATCGCCAAGAAAATCGCCCTCACCGAGCGCATCAGTATGGAACTGCGCGGCGAGGCGTTCAACGCTTTCAATACGCCGATAAGACAGGGTCCCAGCACCGACCCTAACAGCGCCCAATTCGGCCTGCTCCCTGTGGCCCAGTTCAACTTCCCGCGCAATATTCAGCTCGGCGCGAGAATTCGCTTCTGATCAAATTCGCGACCGATTAAACTGCCGGGGGCATCTCACCCGGATGCCCCCGCAGCATCCTCTCCCCTGTCCGAACGTAATCCCATCCGCTCCACACGGTGCCAATTCCCGCCGCAGCCCAGAGAACGGCCAGCCACCCGTCCCCAAGCGTAAAGCATCCCGCCAGCATCGTCAGTTGCGCGATCGTACTGAGTTTCCCCCATTTCGATGGCGCAAAATCTGTTTGCCCCGTCACGCGATTCACGTACGCGCTCCCCAACAGGATCATCCCATCGCGCACAAGAATCATCACCAACAGCCAATTTGGTATCCGCCCCATCTTCCACCATGCCAGCGTCGCCACAATTACCCAAACCTTATCGCCCAGTGGATCCAGCAACGCACCCAACTTAGTGGCGACGTCCAGCTTACGAGCCAGCCACCCATCCAGAGCATCGGTCCACGATACCCAAAAGAAGAAAGTCCACGCCCACTCATAGCGTTGGAGAATCATCCACCCCGCCACCGGAGCCAGCACCACCCGACTCAGCGACAGTGCATTCGGCAGCCAATACAGCGATTTAGCAGACCAGCGCATGGCTGACACTTTCCACAAGCTGATCAAAGTTGATCACCTCATAGAGCGACGGGTCGCTCATGATCTTCGACACCAGCGCGACATGCATCGCGTGACCCGCACGCTCTGCAATCACCTGCCCTAAAATCGGTCGCCCGATCAACGCGAGGTCTCCGATCAAGTCCAGCACCTTGTGCCGAACCGGCTCATTGGCATAACGCAGCCCTTCGGGATTCAACACGCCCTGCTTGGTGAAGCAAACGGCATTCTCGAGCGACGCCCCGCGAATCAGCCCCATGTTCCGCATCTGGTCCAACTCATTTTCAAATCCAAAAGTCCGCGCTGGCGCAATCTCTTCCGCATAGCGATCCGGCGTCACTTCAAACTCCAACTTCTGCCGCCCCACCATCGGGTGGTCAAAATAAACATCGCAATTCAATACAAAGCGATCCGACGGCAATATCCGAATCCGCTTTCCGTTCCCCTCGACAGAAACCTCACGCGTCATCTGCAAGTACTTGCGCTGACGTCGCAGTGTCTTCACCCCGGCCTGCTGCAACAACATCACCCAAGGCAAACTGGACCCGTCCAAAATTGGCACTTCGAGATTGTCGATTTCAATAATCGCGTTGTCCACTCCCATGCTGTACAACGCACTCAATAGATGCTCGGTTGTAGAAATCAAAACACCCTGCCGCATCAAACTTGTGGCATAACTGACACGCGCCACATGGCGAAAGCTGGCTGGAATCTCAAAGCCATTCAGGTCCGATCGCTGAAAAACGATGCCCGTTCCCGCCGGAGCCGGCAATATCCGAACACTCGACGGAACTCCGTGGTGCAGCCCTACGCCATGCGTAGCCACAGGCTGTTGAATCGTAGTCTCAAACTGCATGAGTTCCCTCCAGACGAGAGTGCACTGCTTGGAATTCGACTTGCAATGTATGAGTCTAGCAATTCTATGGAATTCTGTAAATCATTGATTTGTAAATGTTTGTGAGCCCCAAGGTGTTGTAAAATCGCAACATCGCGGTGTGATTGCGTGTCTAGCGTACACCATCCTGGCTCCCCGCCCCAACCCCGGGTATGATGAGAGTACCCGCCATGGTCCCTCGCCTCTTTCTGATCGACTCCTTCGGTTTCATCTTCCGCGCCTACCACGCCCGCGCCCGCTCCAGTGCCCAACCCATGCGCACTTCCCGCGGCTCATCCACCGAAGCGGTCTACATTTTCCACAACATGCTCAAGCGGCTCCTGGCCACCTACAAGCCAGAGTACGTCGCGGCAGTCTACGAGAGTTTCGGCCCCACCTTTCGCGACTTGGAATTCGCCGAATACAAGGCTAATCGCACAGAAACCCCGGCGGACCTCCTCGAGCAGATTCCCTACTGCAAGCAGATGCTGGAAGCCTTCCGGATCCCCGTCCTGCAGTTTGATGGCTTCGAGGCCGACGACGTCATCGGCACCCTCGCCAAGCGCGGCGCGGAGATGGGCGTCGATGTGGTGATCGTGTCCAGCGACAAGGACATGCTCCAACTCGTCAACGAGCATGTCGTCATGCTCAATCCGATGAAAGACGACATGATCTTCGACATCGAGAAGACTCGCGAATTCATGGGAGTCCCACCCAGCCAGGTCGCCGACTTGCTCGCCATCAAGGGCGACACGGCCGACAACATCCCGGGCGCACCCGGCATCGGCGACAAGGGGGCGGTGGAACTCCTCCTCCGCTTCGGCAGCGTCGAGAGCGCCCTCGACCACGCCGCAGAAGTCGAAAAGAAGAAGCAGCGCGAAAGTCTCGAACAATTCCGCGATCAGATCTTGCTATCCAAGCGCCTAGCCACCATTCACTGTGAAGTCCCAATCGAGTGGTCGCTCGATATGGTTGCCGCGCAAGCCCCAGACCCCGCCCTCCTGCGCGCGTTGTATCAGGAGATGGAGTTCTTCAGCCTCTTGAAGCAACTGGCTCCCGACACCCCCACGGCGACGACATCGGCCATCTCGGATCTCACGCCCGAAGATTTCGCGGCCAACCTGGTCGGCCCCTATGCGCTCTTCGCTGAAGCTGACACCATCGGCCTGGCCGCCGCCCACGGCAAGTCGCAGGTCCCCAAAGACTCACCCCTCCCGGCTGGCCCCCAAATCCTCTTCGACGCCAAGACTCAAGATTTTCTGGAGATGGACGAAGACGTCAAGCTGCTTGGGTTCCTTCACGACGCCGATCCCAGTGCCGTCTCGCTCGAAACACTCGCAGAACGCCACCTCCACACCCGCCCCGCCGCCACAGCCGTAGACAAGGCGGTAGCGGTCTGGCAGCTCCGCGAGGCCCTCCGCCCCAAGCTCGAAGCCCGCGGTCTGTGGCGCGTTTGGGAGGACATCGAGAAGCCCCTGATCCCGATCCTGCGAAAGCTGGAAGATACCGGGATCCGTATCGATAGAGAAGTGCTGGCAGCGATGTCGGTCGACTTTGAGGCTCAGCTTCATGTGCTGACGGACGCAATTTACCAGCTATCGGGAAGGCCCTTCAATATCAGTTCGCCACAGCAGCTCGGCGTCATCCTGTTTGAAGAGTTGCGACTCCCCACTCCCGGCAAAACGGCTAAGACCAAGACCTACTCAACCGCCGCAGACGTGCTGGAGGCACTGGCAGAAGATCACCCAATCGCGGCCAAGGTTCTGGAATTCCGCCAGCTCTCCAAGCTCAAGGGCACATACATCGATGCGCTTCCCGAGCTGATCCGCCCTGAGACCGGACGAGTCCACACCACCTTCAACCAAACCGGTGCGGCAACCGGCCGCCTGAGTTCTTCAGATCCCAACATCCAAAACATCCCGATTCGCACCGCCCAAGGCCGCGCCATCCGAGCCGCCTTCGTCCCCGAGTCCGGCTGGACACTCGTCGTCGCCGACTACTCTCAAATCGAGTTGCGGCTGTTGGCTCACATGTCAAAGGACAAGCTGCTGACGGAAGCCTTCCGCAACAACGAAGACATCCACACCCGCACCGCGAGCGAAGTCTTCGGAGTTCCGCCGCTCATGGTCGACGCTGCCCAGCGCCGCAACGCAAAAGCCGTCAACTTCGGCATCGTCTACGGACAAACCGCCTTCGGCCTGGCCTCAGCGCTCGGTATCCCGCGCTCGGAAGCAGACATCTACATTAAACTCTTCTTCGAACGCTATTCCGGTGTCAAGCGCTTCATCGAACATACGATTGAAGACTGCCGCAAGTCCGGCATGTCGCGCACGCTCCTCGGACGGGAACGGCCAATCCCGGACATCCAATCGAAGAACCCCAACGCCCGCGGCTTCGCCGAACGAACGGCCGTCAACACCCCGCTCCAAGGCACTGCCGCAGATCTCATCAAGCTGGCAATGATATCAATCGACAAGACTCTTACTCGCGATAAGTGGAAATCAAGAATGCTCCTCCAAGTCCACGACGAACTGGTCTTGGAATCGCCGCCCGACGAAGTCGAGCCCCTGCGTAAGTTAGTCAAGCGAGAAATGGAAAGCGTCTACGAACTCTCCGTGCCGCTGTTAGTCGAAACCGGATCCGGCCCCAACTGGCGCGATGCCAAGTAGTAACCGGCTTCATTGCCGAATGTATCGTCCCAACCTAGCAAGTTAAATCGAGCCGTTATGAATTTCATAATAAGACTTGACAATTTATGGAAGCGGCGCATACTCGTGGCGTGGTAATTTCAATAAGTCTTAATCTACTTGTTTTTGTGGCCGCTCTGCTGGCTGGTCCATGCCTTAGCGTCTTGACAGCTCAACCGCCTGCTTGCTCGAAAAGTTGCGGTGACGGCGCAACATACTCCTCCGGGACAAGAAGAGGGAATTGCTCCTTTGGGTCCGGATATACTCCGTGCTATTGGCGCGACTGCACCGGCGTAACGACTTGTTACGGAGTCGGCGGTTCGATTTGTCGAGTCTGCGGACCAACCGACCCGCCACTAGGCGACTGTAACGACCACATCAACGACTCATCCGAGTCGACTGGTGGCGTTTGCGGCTGCGATTATTTTTCTTGTGCTGGCTGCTAAAGGGAATCAAAGTGACTGTAAAACATATGCTTGCCGCCGCGACTGTTCTTTCTGTCGTGTCGATCGTAAGTGCTCAGATGGCTCGGGAGCAACTAGCTCAGTTGAGGTCCAGACTGTTTTTCCACCAAGCGGCTACCTTGACGGATCCGAAGCACAAACCGGCTCAAACCGTCAAGTATCGGGAGCTTTTGGCGAAACCGCCAGCGGCAAAACCCGCTCTTTCGACGGAAAGGCTTTATTTGGTGGGTGCCGATGGTTCTACAGGCTCGTTTGACCGGCAGTTCACCAACACGGGCGAGTTTTACATGAGCCACCGACACCTTGAACTGGCTGGGGGGATTATCGTTGACGCGATCGATCAAATACGAACTGTGACTGCAATGATCGCTGCCGATCCACGTGCTGAGGATCGATCCCGTGGACTGAAAAGTTGGAATCCCGATCAGAATTGCCTCGCTGCCTATGACGCTAATATCAAGCCTAAGGGCAGATTTCTACGTACTGAAAAGTTGCTTGGGTTCGAGACGGTAGTAATTGAGGATGATCAGCGCGGCGCTAAGTTCACTAAATGGTTAGCCCCAGCGCTTGGCTGTACTGAGCTACGCCGTTTAGCGGAATTCAAAGACGGCGCGGGTAACATAACGGACACTTCCGATTTAGTCGCAATCGAAGCGACGCTGGGGCTAGCTGACGAAACCCAACTGGAAATCCCTGGTTCCTACCAAACGGCGTCACCCAGCGAGAGGTATAAACGCGAGGCTAACTACTTTGGCCGTGCGGTAGTCCAGGCGGAACTAGATCATCTGGCGAGAGCGGACGCAGCCTACGAAAAGAACCGCTATCCACCTAGATAGGTTCTGGTTTCCCAGAGCAGCCAAATTGGTTAGTTGAAGATCCTATGTCGTTCGAGGCGCTAAACTCTTATGTCTGTCCTCGAGGATCATAAATCCAGGGCGCTGATCGCTGCTACTGTCGCTCCGCCTCCATCAAATTCGCCAGAATGTCATTGATGATCCTCGTGAGGTGGCCCTCACCCTTCGACTTATGCCACTCCAGCACCTGTGGGTCTAGACGCACGCTCACCACGACTTTGCGCTTGGCTTCGCGAGCGCCGAACCATACTCGCCAGTTGAGCCTCAGTCAGTCTCGGTATGTCGCTATAGTCGATGCCCGAATCGTCACCCGCCACCTGCCTCTGGGCAACCATCGCGATCTCGGATTTCTCCACGTCAGTCCATGGCCGCTTTTTGATATCGGCGGACGTCATGCGAGTCAGCCTCTCGGGCTGAGACGATTCTTGTAATTTCTTCGCCATCTTCGTACCCCTACATACATGTACAACCAAGAGCAGCGCTGAGGATAATCGCGGCTCAACAACTGAGCCGATTGCGTGCCACCTCTGCTCGCCGCCAATGTCTACTCTGTCAGCCAGAATTAGACAGGGAGGGTCTTCAAACACCAAACTCGCAACTTCAAATGAGATCCCATTGTGTTTCCGGCGATTACTTTCATTCTTGGCCTCATCCCATTCGAATTTCACAATGTGTATACATAACGTAGCGCATACAATTTCGCTGTCGGCCAAGCGTGCAAGCTACGTTAACGCAGTAAACTGACAATCAGCATGCCCTCCGACTCCCGCTCCGAACTCACCAGCCTCTTCCCCGAACAGGTGGACAACTCCCGACGTGGCTTCCTCGTCACAACTCTCCCTGTCGGCTTCGCGCTGGCCGTACAGCCGGTCAGCGCTCAGACCATAACCACCAATACCGACGGCATCACCGCTGGCGAAGTAAAAGTCCCCGTGGCCGATGGCGAAATGCCCGCATACCGTGCCTTTCCCAACAAGGGCCACAACTTTCCGGTCACCCTCGTCATCCAGGAGATTTTCGGTGTCCACGAACACATCAAAGACCTCTGCAGACGCCTGGCAAAAAAGGGCCATTACGCCATCGCGCCGGCCCTCTTCGCTCGGCAGGGAGATCCTGCAAAAATACAGGACATACAACTCCTCATGCGCGACATCGTGAGCAAAGTCCCCGACGCGCAAGTAATGACCGACATCGACTCAACACTTGCCTTTGCCGACAAGAACGAAGGTAACGGCAAGAAGGCCGCGATAACGGGCTTCTGCTGGGGAGGCCGCATCGTTTGGCTCTATGCGGTTCATAATCCCAAAATTAAGGCTGGCGCGGCCTGGTACGGTCGAATGGAAGGCCAATCCTCCCCGCTGCAGCCGAAACACCCCATCGACTTTGCCGCTACGCTCAAAGTGCCCATTCTTGGCCTCTATGGCGGGAAAGATCAGGGGATCCCGCAGTCCAGCATAGGAAAGATGCGGGAAGCATTGAAGGCGGGTACCTCAAAAAGCAACATCATCCTCTACGCTTCAGCCCAACATGGCTTTAACGCAGATTACCGGCCCAGCTATGGCAAAGTGGATGCAGAAGACGCTTGGGCTCGAATGCTGGCCTGGTTTAAGAAAAACGGAGCCTAGAATTGGAACAGGCCGCCCTGGAGGAAAGCGGCCTGTCATGGGTGCAGTGTCTTTTGAGGGAACCTCACGCCCACGCACGAGTCTTCGGAGGAAAGAGCCTGCTAATCCTAGTGTAGGGCCTTACTACTATTTGATGAATAGTACTTTTGGACTAATCGAATTATTCCTCTGACCTGCGACCCAAAAACTGAACCAGCCTAAACTGAGAAAAACAGGAAAGGCAGGGCTTAGGAGATGAAGAAGAGCCGATTTAGTGATGAGCAGATACACGGGGCTGTAAGGCAGATGGAAGCAGGCCGGACGGCGGAGGAAATGAG
>JBBRBI010000022.1:0-71454 GCA_038206015.1 Bryobacterales bacterium
CTGAGAAAGCTCCAGGGCGACCGCTTCGCCGTCGCCGAGCTCATTCTCGAGCTCGAGACAGCCAAACTACCCTCTGAAGTCTCCCGCGCCCTCTCGCTGACCGCCATCCGCAAAAAGTTCTTCCAGCGCGAAGACCCGCTCCTGCTCGGCATCGCCTCCAACGCCTCCCGCGGCATCCGAACAAACCAACCCAATTCCACCTCGAACAACCCTGCCTAACCCACGCGCACGAGCGAAGCCAATCTCAAAGACCCCCAGGGCTCCCGCCCCACCAGCTCTCCGACAACTGAATCTGCTTACGATCCCGGGCACGCCCAAACTGCGCCCTTTTCCCGCTTGTTACGCTTAGATCTTGCCCCCGCCTCCTCAGCCTCTTCCCCGCAGCGGTCCACCCGAAGCCGCCTGGTGGAGCCTGGCTGCCGTCTGCTTCTTCTGGGGCACCACCTACCTCGGCATCCGCATCGCTCTCGAAGGCTTCTCGCCAATGCTCCTGGTGGCCACTCGCTTCCTGCTGTCCGGCACTCTCATTCTCGCTTTCGCACTTTGGCGAAAATGGCCGCTTCCCACCGGTGCCGCCCTCTGGTGGCCAGTTGGCAATGGTTTGCTGACCCTCGGCATAGGAAACTACTTCCTGACTCTCGCCGAAACTTACATCCCCAGTGGCCTCGCCGCACTCTTCGTCACCGTCGGGCCCTTCTGGATGGTCGGGATCGATGCCGTCATCAGCGGCGGTGATAAGGTCCGCCCTAAGGTCTTCCTCGGTATGCTCGTCGGCTTTGCCGGTGCTGTTTTCCTCGTCACTCCAGAAGCCCTCCACTCCGGTTTCGGGGGCAACACCGTCAAGGGTTTTGTCATCCTCCAGGTCAGTTGCGCGGCTTGGTGCCTCGGCTCCATCCTCCAAAAACGCCGCGCCGCTCAAACCAACCCCATCCTCGTCGGTGCCATCCAACAGTTCGCTGTCGGCATTGTTGCCGCTGCGTTCTGTCTGATCGATAGCCAGTCCACCTTCCATCCCTCCCCGCGCGTCCTCGCCGCCGTTCTCTATCTTGCCCTCTTCGGTTCCATCCTTGCCTACAGCGCTTACCTCTATTCACTCCAGCATTTGCCCGTAGCGATCGCCTCGGTTTATACCTACATCAATCCGGTCGTAGCAGTCTCACTGGGCTGGCTCTTTTTCCGGGAAGAATTCGGCCTCCGCGAGCTTTCTGCCATGCTTGTGATCTTTTTAGGGGTTTGGCTGGTCAAAAAACTAAGTACTTCCACCTAGATCATCTAAGGCAAAATAGTCTTGTTATCAAGAGCTTACAGGCCATCGCCATGTTCGATAATTCGAGTAAGCAATCTCGTTAGACACATCCTCAGGCCCCTCTGTTTCAAATCGACCCAAAAAATACCGATTTGAAACGCAGTTTCCGCTTCGGTTCCCACTCTGGAACTGTGGAAAACTCTGATGAAGAAATGCTTAGTTTGGTGTAGGGCCCGTAAATCGGCCAACTCTATATCCAGCAATGACTTAGGGCTAAGGTGAGGTACCCGCGATGGCATTGGTTTTAAGCCAAATTGGGGCTAAAGTTTCTGGTGGTGAACGGCACGCTCATTGCATTACAGAGAGCGTCGCCGCACAACAGCGGCAAACCGGCAGAAAGAGTAAAGCAATGCGTAAGCCCCCAACTACAGAATCCATCGGCACTCAGATCGAACAAGTTGAGGGTACCCCCCAAATTGCTTCTACGAAAACCAGCCGGGCCAATAAAACCACACCTCGCCTGGAGCTCAGCCCTATGTCCGTTTCCACTTCGTTCACTTCCGACTTTCCGATGCCCGATATGGCGATAGTCGCCGCCGCAGTTGAGGCCACTGCAGCCCTTGAAATCAGCGATCTCGACCAAAGCATCTACGCCCATCGGGATCGAGTCGTGCTTGAGCACCTCCCCCTCGTCCGCGCCATTGCTGTCCGGGTCCACGAAAACCTTCCCGTCCATGTCGACCTCGACGACCTGATCCATGCTGGCATCATGGGCCTTTTCGACGCCGCCACCAAATTCGATAGCGAGAAGAACGTTGCTTTCTCGGCTTACGCCAAGCACCGCATCAAGGGTGCCATTCTCGATAGCCTCCGCCAACTCGACTGGGCCTCGCGAGACCTTCGGCGCCGCCACAAGCAGGTAGAAGCCGTCACCCGCGACCTCTCCTCCACGCTACATCGCGCCCCCACCGAGCAAGAGATCGCCCAGAAGATGGGTGTCGAAGTAGATCGTTGGCGCCAAATGATGATCGACCTTCGCAATGTCGGTCTTGTGTCAGCCTCCACCCGCAGTAACGATAGCGAAGACCTGCCAGCGCCAGACTTCCCCACCAGTCCCGCCAATCATCCCGATTCCATCTGCGCCAGAGAAGAACTCCGCTCGCTGCTGGCTACCGCCTTGCACACCCTGCCAGAGCGCTACCAGCGCGTTGTCCTCCTCTACTACACCAGTGAACTCACGATGAAAGAAATCGGCGGTATGCTCGGCATCAACGAGAGCCGCGTCTCGCAGATCCACAAGGCTGCTCTTGAGAAGATGGCCAACGCACTTGGTCAGGTCGGCATCAGCTCCGCCGCCGCCTTCTAACGCGCCCGATCCAAGACCACCAATAACCAGCGCCCATCTTTTCTCGAAAACTGGGCGCGCGGCATCAGGGGGCTGCGAACATTGGCTGTCTGGACAAAGCCCCTGATCCCTCCTCCCGTCTCCACCTCCACCCACCCAAAACTCCCCCCATCATCCCCGCCGCCAACCTTCTTAACGATGTCGAAGGCCAGCATTCCGACTGAGCGTGAATCTCGCGATGGCTTCTCGCGCAACGGCAACGCATCACGTAGAACGACGAGATGCTCATCCGGGTCCAGTTCATGGGGAAACTTCCACACAACGTAAGGCGAAACGTAAATCCCCGGGCCCTCACGAAAGAAGCCCAGTTCCATCAGGTCCGAGAGCACGTCCCAAATCGCACCGCTTTCCGTACCCACGCCCCACTCGGCTCTAAACTTCTGCCAGCCCCGCTGGTCTTTGCCGCCAATGCCGGTCGTGATCACTTCGGGGTCCACCAGCTTCCGCAATGCCTGCTCATCGTGCTTGCCCACCGCCGACCTGAGCCTGCCAACATAGGCGTGAAAGGCACCGTCCCGCCCTTCGTCGCTCACCGGTGCAAGGCGAGGTGCCGTACTCTGGGCAAGCAGCAAAACCGTCGCCACCGCAACCAAATGTCCCATCCCTCAATTAGACCCGGTTCGCGACTTTGATATACAGTCGAGGTATGAAAAAGTGGCTTCTTTTGCCCGCATTTTGCTTGGCCGTATCCGGCGTTACGAGGCAAGAGATCGTCTATCGCGAAACGCCTGAGGGAAAACTGGCGATGACAGTGTTCTATCCACACGGCTGGACCGCCGCCGACCGGCGCCCCGGCATCGTCTTCTTCTTCGGCGGGGGATTCATCAACGGAGACAGGAAGCAATTTTATTCAAAGGCTGGCTATCTAGCCAGCCGCGGCATGGTGGCAGCCAGCGCCGAGTATCGAGTCAAGAACAAACATCAGACCAGCCGCGAGGACGCTCTGCTCGATTGCCAGGCGGCCTATGGTTGGCTCAAGTCCCACGCCAGCGAGCACGGCATCGACCCATTAAAGCTGTCGGCCGGAGGCGGCAGCGCCGGCGCTGCTTGCGCCCTTTCCATCCATCAAAATGGAGACAGGCCAGCCTCCTTCGTATTATTCAATCCGGCGTATCTGGAGACTCTGACCCCCAATGAAAGCCTGCCGCCGTCCATCCAGTTCTTCGGCACGGCTGATCCGTTCTATCCTGCGGCTAAGGCTTACTGGCGAGCTGCGCCAAAGGGACGCGTGGAACTCTTCGTCGCCAAGGGGCAGCCCCACGGCTTCTTCAACGACCAAGGTGACGGCGTCTGGCATGCGACGACAAGCTACCTGATGGACAGCTTCCTCACTGCCAGAGGGTTTTTGACGGGCAAACCGACGATCTCGCTTCCCGAGTCTTCAAAGGCCGTCATGTACAGCGAAGCGGGCCTTGGGGTGAGTCCCGCAGGCAAGCCGGCGCAGGTTCCCGCCGGTGTCTCGGCGCACCTCAATCTTGAGTACAAGCCCGGTCTGCTGCTGGATGTCTTCGTTCCCGGCGGCACCCCGAAGCCACTCATTGTCTGGATACACGGCGGCGGCTGGGAGCAAGGCAACAAAGAGAACCCGCCCTCTATGAAGATGCTGGAGCAGGGCTTCGCCGCCGCAAGCATACGGTACCGCCTCAGCCAGGAAGCCCCGATGCCCGCTCAGATTGAGGACTGCCTTGCGGCCATCCGCTACCTTCGCGCCAATGCCGCCAAGCTCGGTTACGACGGAACGAAAATTGGCGTGTGGGGCGCCTCGGCTGGAGGCCATCTTGCCGCGCTCACCGGCACGCGCGGCAAGGGTGACGCGAGCGTGCAGGCGGTGGTCGACTGGTTCGGTCCGACCGACTTCCGGCGAATGTCCAACTGGCCTACCCGCATCGATCACAATTCCCCGGCGTCTCCCGAGTCGCGCCTCATCGGTGGGCCGGTCCAACAAAACGGCCTGCTCTCGGGCCTAGCCAATCCGGCTGCCTACGTCCACGCAGGGACCCCGCCCTTCCTGATCGAGCACGGCGACGCCGATCCATTGGTGCCAATGGAACAAAGCGAATTGCTGCACGCGGCATTGCTCAAGGCAGGTGCCAGCTCTGAGTTCGTCGGGCTGCATGGTGCTGGCCATGGCGGCCCAGAATTTATGTCGCCCGCGAACTTAGAGCGGGTGCTTGCCTTTTTTCGGCGCACCTTGCGTTAAGCCAGCTACTTGACCTCGATCGTATAAGGCATCCAACGCAACATCCCGCCCTGGCGCAATGCCGGTCGCAATGCCCGCCGGATCTCATCGGCAAACGCTGGCTTGTCGATCCGCAGCACCGCTCCAAAGCTCGCTTCAAATGCCGCGCTCACCAGCTTCTCCTCAGAGAACCACTTCTCCAGCGTGTTTTGTGTCGGCGGATACGGAACCAGTTGCATCTTGGCATCGGTACCAAACTTGCCCTTCGTGCGCAAATGGGCCATCGCTGCATCGATGCCGCCCAACTCGTCCGTCAGCCGCTTTGCATTCGGATCGGATGCGATCCACGCTCTGCCCTGCGCCAGACTTTCAATCTCTTCCACCTTCGCCTTGCGCCCCAACGCCACCTTGGCGACAAAGGTCTTGTAGCTCTCCTCAATCCCGGCCCGAATCTTCTTGCGGGCAACCTCGCTCATCGGCTTGTACTCGACGTCGATATCGGCATTCTTGCCGCGTTGAATTCCGTCTTTAGTCAGGCCGATCTTCTCGTACAGCCCCTTCAAGTTCGGCTTGCCGTACACCACACCAATCGATCCGGTAATCGTCCCCGGATAGGCCAGGATCTTGTCGCCGGTAACCGCCATGTAGTAGCCGCCACTCGCCGCCACATCCGACATCGAGATCACGAGCGGCTTGGCCTTGCTCAGGCCTTCCAGCGCCGCCAACAGTTCATCGGAAGCTATCGCATCGCCGCCGCCAGAATCGATGCGCAGCAGCACCGCCTTGTAAGAGGAATCATTCTTGAGAGCCTCGACATGCTTGATGAAATCCCGCGAGGCGATCATGCTGTCCCCGCCAAAGCCACCGGCTCCTCCCCCTCGTATGATGTCGCCTTCAGCCACCAGATAGGCCACTTGAGCTTCCTTCGACTTGTCCCAACGAAAGCGGACCTGCTTGCGATACTCGCGAGCAGAATTCCGGCTCTTGGACGACACGTTCGCCCTCTTGGCCAATTCTTCCAACGCGCTGTCCTCATAGCCGAGCGCGTCCACCAGCTTTTCCTTCAACGCATCCTTGGCCAGAAACGGCCCGTCATCGATCAATCTTTCAATCTCGGCAGGCGTCCGCTTGCGCCCCTGTGCGATGCCATCCACCATCACCTTGAAGATGCCATCCACGATTGCACCCATCGACTCCCGCGTCTCCGGTGTCATCGCCGTCTTCGTGTAACTGTCTCCGAAGTCCTTGTACTTGCCCATGTGCTCGATTTCCATCTGAATGCCGAGCTTGTCGAGCGTGTTCTTGTAGTAGGTGCGCTCCGCCCGCAGGCCCTTGAGGTCCAGGCGGTCCTCGTCGACCATCGAGATGCGATCCGCCGCCGTCGCTACAAAGTAATCCTTCGCGCTGGGCGTTCGCAGGAAGGCGTGTACTGGCTTGCCACTCTTCTTAAACTCAACCAGCGCCATACGAATCTCTTCGGCCTTGGCCCAGCCCATCCCCGCCCGGCCGCCCTCCAGCATCAAGCCTTTGATCTTGCCATCCTTGGCTGCGCGATCCAGCACCTGCTTGATCTCGATCACCGACCAGGCCGTCTGTTGCTCAAGCCACGGGATCGGAATTTCCTCTGCTGGCTTTTCATTAATCTCACCTTCGAGACGCAAAACCAAAAACGAGTCGCCCGCGATCTCGGGCGCTGTCTTGGTCGCCATCCGGACCAGTGCAAAGCCGAGGATCAGAATCGCGATGCCTGCAAAAACAAATCCGCAGAGGATGCCTAAAAGAAATTTCTTCATTCACCTTCTAGGATACGGTCGAATCGCTTACTCACGTCACGTAAATAATCGAGGTCACCGCCGCGCAGCTCCACCGTCGCCACGCCATCGTAGCCAATGTCGGCAAAGGCCTTCTGCACTTCCTTCCAGTCGATCTCGCCATCGTACAGGTCGACAAACTCAGCCAGACGGTTCTTGAAGCGGAAGTCCTTGATATGCACTTTGGCGATCCGCTTCTTGCCCAGTGTGCGAATCCAATCCTGCGGGTAGCCCGTCAGCACGACATTGCCCACGTCGAAGTATCCCCATAAATAGGGAGATTCGAACTGATCGATATATCGCGCCATCTCTAAAGGGCTCAGCAGAAACTTGTTCCAGACTTCCTCAACCGCGATGATGACCTTTGCCTTCTCGTATTCAGGCAGTAGAATCTTGATCTGCTTGACGCTCTTCGTCCATGCCTCTCCATAGGGCTGCTTTGGGCTCACCACCGCCGGCACCAGTAAAACCGTGCTTGCTCCCCAGGCTTGCGCGTTGCGCAGGCTGGTTCGCATCCCTTTCATGCTTTCATCGACTACCGAGCTGTCGCTCGAATTCAGCGGATACTTCCAGTGCGCTGCGTTCATGACGCCGTGGATCTTCAGCCCCGTGTCTGAGGAGGCTTTGGCAATCGTCGCCTCCTCTTTGGCGTCTTCGACCGTGCTCATTTCGATGTGCGTGAAGCCCGCTTCCTTGCCTGCCGCAAACTTCGACTTCCAATCGGGCAGTTCCTTGGGCAACATGCTTCCAAGCACGGCCTTCTTGATTGGCACCCGCGCCGCCTGAGCCATCGGCGCAAACGCCGCCGCCATCCCCATCGCTACCAGATCACGTCGATTCATGAATTGCTCCCTAAGCCAGAGAATACTTCATCTCAGCCGCTATCTTCTTGATGTATTCAAAGCCTTCTTTGTATTCCTCGGCTGTCTTTAAATGTTCCAGCATCAGCGGCGCAGCTTGCCGCAGCCCGTTCAAGCCCCGCAGATAGGCCCTGTAGTCTATTTCGCCCCGCCCTGGGATCACTTCAAGAAAGTGAAGGTTCAATTCGACAACCCATTCAAGATCCTTTGCATGGCAGCTTCGAATGTGCGGCCCCAACTTGCGAAACCACTCGTCAATCATCACGCCGCTGTGATAAAACTTCTCCGGTGAGTTCACCGCGTTGCAGACGTCAAGGTGCACAGCAAACGCCTTGCGATCCACTGCTTTGATCAACCGCAGATACCCGTCAGGGCTGTCCGGGTGCAGCCAGCCCATCACCTCAACCGTAAAGAAGCTGCGCTTGGGCTTCACTGCGTCGAGAATCCGGCGACAGTTCTCGACGGTGGCGTCAAAGCCTTCCTTCGTCAGGTTCTTAGGGTGCGGGCCATACCAGCTCTTCGCGTTGTAGCTTCCGGCGATATCCACACAGCAGCGCGCCCCAACTTCCTCGGCAATCGCCATGCGCTCGACGACATAGTCGAAGTTCTCCTTGCGCCTGACTAAGTCGGGGTCGAGGAGATTCTTCCATGCCCCGACTTCAGCGATCACGACTTTTTCTTTGGCGAAGGCGGCCTCGATGGCTCGTAATCGATCTTTGTCGCCAAGCTTGACGGCTGGACAGTAGGCGGCACTGTAGCCCATCCGCCGGTGCTCGCTGGCCAGCTCAGCAGGGTCTTCTGACTTCAGAAATATCGGGCCCCCAATAAGCAAAGCCCCCGCGGAGGCACTCGCGGAGGCTGAAGTGGAACCGATAGCCATAACGGATCCAAGTTGCAAAATATCGCGGCGTGTCACGCCTGCGATTGTATCGGTTTTTACAGTATAGGTTTTCGACTGATCAGATAACGAGGTTAGGGATCTTGATGATCTTCTTCTGGATTGCATACTGTACGAGCTGCGCCTTGTTGTGAATATCCAACTTACGCATCAGGTTGAACTTGTGAGCTTCGATCGTCTTGACGCTGAGATTCAAGTCACAAGCAATCTCTTTTACGCTTTGGCCCTCGGCAAGCATCTTCAGAACTTCACGCTCACGAGTGGTCAGCGTGGCAAAGCGCGGGAGGCGGTTTGCGCTCTTGATCCTACTCCGGAAGTCGTCCACCAACTGGCTCAACATACGCGGACTCAGATAGCTGCCCCCGCGGAAGATGTCGCGAATGGCGCTAATCAGTTGGCCTGAGGGACTGTCCTTGAGGACATAGCCGCTCGCGCCCACTTCCATGCCTTCGACCAGATAGTCTTCGTCGTCATACATCGTCAGGAACAGCACTTTGGTTTCTGGACGGTTTTTCTTAATTTGCCGAGTTGCTTCAAAACAGCTAAGACCCGGCATGCCGATATCCATCAGCACCATGTCCGGCCGTACTTCAGCGCCCCGGTCCACGGCGTCGCCGCCGTTTGCTGCTTCGGAAACCACTTCCATGTCTGCTTCCGCATTGATCAGAGTTTTGATCCCCTGGCGGAATAGGGTGTGGTCATCCGCCAACAGTATTCGAATTTTGGCCATTTTCTGTACCTTCCCGTAAGTTGGGCTAATTAGTTAACTTCACGCAGTAAGGGCAACTCGATGTGTATTCGAGTACCTTTTCGGAAACGGCCCTTGAACTTCATGCCTCCACGGGCCACAGACTCACTCATGCGCGACACCGGGGTGTCGCTCTTTGCGATTCCGTTTTTTCCAATCGCTTTCGGATGGCTTTCGACGTAAAACTTGCCACCTAAAAGCGCCACGCGTTCGCGTAACCCAGCTAAACCGTAAGAATCCCTACGCGATAGAGCTTCCTCTACCTCGAAGCCGATGCCATCGTCTTCAACATTTAGCCTTAGAACTCCATCGGCAGTCTCGAGCGAAATGTTTACATGGGAGGCCTGAGAATGTTTTGCCACATTGTTCATGCACTCCTGTACAAGGCGGTAAACAATAGATTCTGTCTTCTTAGGTAGTTTCCCCATGCGGCTTAAGGCAAGTTTTACCCTGGCCGTATGAACGCGACTAAAGCGGCTGACCAGTTGCCGGAGTGCTGCACCCAGGCCCAACTGCTCCAACACAGCTGGGCTCAAGGCGGCAATCAGGCGGCGAATCTCGAGGATTGTGCGCTCAGTTAAATCTCTTGTTTCCTGCAGCTTGCCCCTGAGCTCATTGGCTTCTGGCTTGAGGCCGCTCTCAATCATCTCCAGCTGCAATCGAATGCACAGCATCGACTGCCCAGCTTCGTCATGAAGCTCGCGGCTGATGCGCCGCCGTTCCATCTCTTCGACTTGCAGCATGCGCTCGGCCAGTCGTCGCACTTGTTCTTCGCGCGCAGCCAGATCTTCCATTAGGCGGGCCTTAGCGGCCCCCATGAGGCAGCGCTCGGCCGCCACTTCCAACATTTCCTGTTCTCTAGGTAGCCATTCGTAGGTCTTACGGAAGCGGAACTGCATGACACCGCGCAAACGGGTTCCATCGGAAAGCGGTACGCTCCAGCAATTGGCATAGCGGTCTCGGGTGCGCTTATCCAGGACCAACGAGTTCTCGACGCCGTCTTCGGCCACACAAAAAGGCTTGGCCAGGGCGATGCTCAATGCTGCTTCGTTTGTTGCCAGATGCGGGGGTGTCTTAGTGCCTTCTCCCACGTATGCCATTGGAACCAGCACCTGGTCATTCTTATCCAGGAAGAACAGGGAGGCGCTGTCGGCGTGGTACAGCGAAGCAAGCGTCATCATGAAGCGCCGGAGCAACTCATGCAAGCCCCTGCTCTCAAGCTCAATCCGAAACAGTTCGCTATAAGCCTGGCTCTCCGTCTCCCGCACCTGGTAGTAGGCGTTATTCAGCGTAAGGAGCACGCAGAAATGGAGCTGCTCGTTCACCCAGCGGAACTCTGCCGCCCGTTCCGCCCCGAGCCGCTCGATCAACGGCAGCAAGAGCTTGTCATACTCTTGCAAGGCCTGCTGGATCGCACTGGGAGGAAGATTGAGCTTGGCAAGGCGCCGCCCACTGTATTCAGCCTGTTCGATGAATTCGAGGATCGATTTGCGATTGCCCTTGGCCGTGCCTAAAACCCGGGCAGCGTTGCCGGTCGTAATCGCGATGAGTGCCTGGACTTGCCTTTTCTCGAAGCGCAGAAGCTCCAGGCGGGCAATATACTGCTTCTCCAGGCCGTCGGCAAGAGGCGAGAGCCAAAGTGCCA
Source organism: Bryobacterales bacterium (assembly GCA_038206015.1). Taxonomy (GTDB): domain Bacteria; phylum Acidobacteriota; class Terriglobia; order Bryobacterales; family Bryobacteraceae; genus Bryobacter. The sequence continues at coordinate 10,793 of JBBRBI010000022.1, forward strand.
ATCGCGCCAGAGGGCGCCGCACCGGATCCTTAAGGATGTGTGCGGCATTTGCCAATACGGTTGAGGGTTCTGCGCGGTTTACGGCTGTGGCCATTCTGATCCATTAGGTTGATCGAACGGCATGGGCCTTAGCATTAGGCTTAGTAAGCACAAAGTTGCGCAGCCGCTCTATTTACAGTGGCTTGTCAGGGCTCCAGAAGGGCTCGGCGGCGGCGATAAATTCTATCGGTGTGCCCGCGATAAAGGTCTTGAGCCAGTCGGCGCAATATTGCATGCCAGCTTGCTCAGAGACGACATGACCCAGCACGACCAGGGCCTTCTTCCGGCCTGAGGCAATTTGGTCCTGGGCGTATTCGACGAGCTCCCACTCGCGTGATTCGCCTACAATCAACAGGTCGACGTCCGGCTGTGAAAGCGCGCGCATGCCGCCATCGCCCGAGGCGTAGCCCCAGTTGGCGGCGACGCGACTGATCGGAAGCGCCGGGTCACCAACGACTCGCATTGTGCGAATCTTCAGCCGCGTTTGCATTTCTTTGGCGAATTGGGCCAGGGGCAAAGTGGGGAAGACGAAGCGACGGGCGTTAGCCGGGTCAGTGTACTTTTCCCAACCGAGGGCGCGGACCATGCCAGTGGCGATGCCATCCGGGCGCATGGCGTGCCAGTGATCGTGAAAGCGGAACACCGCCATGTCGTGCTTCTTGAGGAACTCGGCTTTGAACTGCGCGACAGGGTCTTTTGTAATGCCTTCGAAGGTATCGAGGTGGGTGTAAAAGGTCGGCTCGTGAGTGATGACGAGGTTCTTGCCCGCCGCTGCGGCGCGCTGCACGACGTCGAGGGTCGCCATCATGGTCGTGGCGATGCCCTTTACAGATACCAGACCAGAGCCACCGACGATCTTGTCGACTGTCTCCGTGCGCCAGGGTATACCGACGTTAGCTTTGATCTTTTCAATGGCCTCGTTGGCTGTCATCGAAGGCCCGTCCGCGCATAGCGGCAAAGTGGCCGACAGTGCTGCCAGAAAGGCGCGGCGCGAGCCTGCGATGTCAGTCATCGATTAGGCCAGTGCGCTCTTGCAGTAGTCAAAGCACTTCTTCACTTCGGTGAGTGTGTCGCCGCCCTTGTACTCGTACTCAATGTTTGCCGGGAACTTGTACTTCTTCTCGGACATCAGTTTGAGGACCTGCTTGATTGGGGTGTCGCCTTCGCCGAATACCACGTTGGCACCCTGGTTCTTCTTGCGATCTTTGATGTGAATCGTGACGACGTGTTCAGCGATCTTCGGTAGATAGTCGATCGGATCGAAGCCGGCGGCTACAAAGTGGCCGATGTCCAGGTTGATACCGATGTACTTACTCTTGCCCTTCATCGCCTCGACGAAATTGTCCGGTGTGGCGAACTCGTTGGGCTTGATGTTTGAGTGGTTGTGCATGCCAACCATTACCTTTGCTTTAGAGGCGAAGCCATCGATGCGAGCAGCGGTACTCACATTCGAGGAGGCAGTGAGGTGGGTGACGCCGAGGGCCTTGGCGAACTCAAAGCCGCGTGCCATTTCTTTGTCCGAGAAGTCGTCGCGGAAGCTGTAGTTGTAGGCGTAGAGCTTGATTCCGGCGTTGTCAAACTTCTTGCGAACCTGCTCGAAGTGGCTCAGGGCAACAGTTTCACGCCAAGTGCGTAGTTCAGCCCTGGGCATCTTGGGTTCAACATGCCCGCTGTAGAGCTCGACCGAACCGATGCCGATTGTTTTCATTGAGGCGATGGCCTTGTCGACGTCGCCGTCGCGGAAGCTGTAGCTTTGGGCGCCGATCGTGACGCCCTTGAAAGTGGAATTGATCTTGGCTGCGGACAGCGTGGTTGCGCCCATGGCCGCGAGAGCGGCAGCGCTGAATTGTCTACGGGATAGCATCCCGCTATTCTATTGCAATTCTATTTCACGTTAATCTTTGCGGCACTACTTTCAACATCGCCTACCTTGACGACAACGCGTTGGGTGCCAACCGGTGTCTCAGCGGCAACAGTGAAGTTGATCTGCGTCACGCCGACCAGCCCGGCCGGGATGCCTGCGAAAAGGATTTTTGCTGAAACGTCGCCGATGGCCATCGTTACCTCTGCGGTCGGCTTTGGCAGTTGCGCCAGCGTTGCGGTTACCGATGGAGCGGCCCCGGTGGCTATGGCTGGCGATACTGCGCCTTGGCCGTTGATGAAGAGGATGCAAGTTTCATTGCGGGCACAACTGGTCTGCGGCACAGTGAAGCCAGCAGCTTCGATAAAAATTCCTGGTGCAGTTGCCGAGACATCGAAGGCAAAAGTTGCCGCGTTGCCCTGTGGATAGCTCAAGGTCAGGCGGGCACCTCCGTTGACGGTGCTATAGGGAATCTGTAGGTTGACCTGCCCTGGCGATACGAAGTAGAACGGCGCAGCTACGCCGTTGATGTTGGCGGTGATCCCCGCGGTGTAAGTCAGCAGGGGTACTGCACCGGCAGCCTGCGTTCCGTTGGACAGATTGGTGCCGAAGACGCTTAGGATGGCCCCTGGAGCAAAGGTCTGGCTAAACGATGCTCCGTTTGCGACACCGCCAATCACTGGCGTTACAGCCAAGCCGTAAAACTGCAGGTAGAGGGTCTGCGTCCAGGGTTGTCCGCTCTCGTCCCGTCCACCGAGAATGAAAGTGCGAACGACAGGTGTCGCAATGGTGCGAGAGCTCAGCGACGCACTCAATGCGGAATTCGCTTTCAGAAGGCTGCTGCCAAAAAACGCTTCGATCTGGCTCGAGTAACTCGCGTCGCCATCAATCGAGAAAGTTGTGATTGTAGTGGCGACGCCAGCATGCTCTTTTAGCGTCAGGGTGTAGGTCCAAGTGTTGCCGGTCGCGCTGGGAAGCGCGTATACCGGGTCCTTGCTACTCGACAGGGTTACGAGAGATTTTGTCGCAGCCTGGCGGGGCCAGGCGGCGATGAGGCGCTCAACGTCGACTGAGCCAAGGCCGGTCGCTATATCGTAGCCAGGGCCGGCTGCGTAGCCCACAACGCCGCCTTTGCAGTCAGGAGAATCGGCAGTACACGGCACAATGATGTTACCGTCCACGACGTCGTGAAATGCCTCTGGATTGCTCTGCGCAAGTGGATATAGCAAGCGATTGGCATTCCCCATGGCAGTCTGATTTGTAGCCTGCAAGACAAGAGAAAGGATGCCGGCGAAGGCTGGTGCAGCCGCGCTCGTTCCCGAGAAGATACTGCCGCCGCCGCGATAAGCAACGTAATATCCGTTGTAACCGGAGGCTGCCAGGGCAACATCAGGTGACTTGCGATAGATCCCATTGCCGACGCCTGGACCCTCCTGCCAAGCTGGTCTGGGGTGATAAACGCTGATGCCGCCGCCGCCAGACCAGAGGGCCTTGAGCGTGCCGGTCTCGTTCCACGGCGTTTCTGGAATGTAGCTGAGAACTGAGGCAAAGTTAGCGTCATTCGTAGTGCGCCAATAGGTGCCGCCACGGTCGTTCAATTCTGTACCGCCAACCGCCGTAATCTCTGGAGCGCCTGAGGGGACGCGAATTGCCATGCCGCCTTGGGAAATCTTAGAGCCGTTTGGATCGCAGGCCGTGGGGCCGCCGTCACCGGAGGAATTCACCCAGGTGATGCCTTGTGCGTTGGCCTGCTGCGCGAGGCCACGGTAATAGGCCATCGTGGCAAACGAGTTGTTCAATTCACAGCCGCCGCTAAAGCTGGCCGAGATGATGGGAGCGAGATTTTGATCGATCGCATACGCCACTGCGCTAAAAGCATTGATCCCATAGACGTAAAAGATCTTTGCGTTGCGCGCTACGGCCCCTGTCCACTGTAGATCGAGATTGGCTTCCCCTTGCGAAGATGTCACGCCGGGGTCCCGGGAGCCAGCGTAGAGAATTTCCTCGGGGTCATTCGGTGTGAGGTTGTGCCGTTTGCGGAAGGTCTGCATATCGACCATGTCTATGGTTGATTGGCCAACCACAACGATCTTTTGTCCGCTACCGTCGATCCCTTGCTGGTAGACGGGCCGAATGTTGTAAATGATTGCCAGATCATCTGGGGCCATGTAGTGGGTCCCTGCGGCGTTTGTCGTTTCTGGGAGAGGCGACTGGCGCAGAGTGGGCTCTGGCAGGAAATCATGCAGCCCTCCAATGTCGAGCACCATAGAGGCAAAGGCATCCGGCACGCGAGCAATGCCATCATGGGCGAAGTGCCGCTTACCGGCATACTCGTAGCGCCGAAGCTGCGCTCCGAAGGCCTTTCTGACAGAAGCTGAAGTTCCTGCAACGGTCAAAAATGAACGCGACCGTGCTTCATGAGAGACACGAAAGCCCTGAGTCAGCAGCCAGCGTCGCAGCTTGTCGAAGTCCGCCAGGGTTGCGCCGAAGCGGTCTGCATATTCTTCGGGCTTCAGCCACCGATGGTAATTGGCCGAGCCCGGTTTGTGCAGCTCATCGAGAAAACTATCCATGTCGATCTGTTGCTGGGGGGAACGCGCGAGGCGAAGCTCGATGCCTTCCACCCAGTAGGCATCTGCCATCGCTCCGAGATCTCGAGCTGTGCGAAGCTCATGGCGCTGGGCGAGCGTCGTCGCAGCCAGCAAGAATACAAGCAATAGATGCTTCATGGTTTAGAGCCTGCTTTGGATGGACTCGGCGATCTTCTCGCCGTGGAAACGACCGTTTTCAATAAAAATTTCGTTGGTGTGGACGCCCGCGACCAGCACGCCAGCCAGATACATACCGGGACGCTCGGTCTCAAAGGTGTCGAAATTCAACAGAGGACGCTGTGTAGAAGGATTCAGCCGGATGCCGTGGCGTTCCAGAAAAGTGAAATCGGGGTGGTATCCGATGAGAGCAAAGACAAAATCATTTTTGAGCCTGACCGGCCCCTGAGGGGTGCGCAACAGGACCGCGCCCGGCAGAATCTCTTGGATCTCGGAGTCGAAGTAGGCGGGGATCTCCCCATTGGCAATCCGGTTCTCGATGTTCGGTTTGATCCAATACTTCACATGCTTGTGGATGCCAGGGCCACGATGAACCATGGTTACCCGAGCACCGGTCCACCAAAGCTCAAGCGCGGCAAGTGCCGCTGAGTTCTTGGCCCCGACGACGAGCACGTCCGCATCGTAGTAAGGGTGTGGCTCTTTGTAATAGTGGAGAACTTTATCCAGGCTTTCGCCCGGCACGCCGAGGTAGTTGGGCAGGTCGTAATAGCCGGTTGAGAAAATCACTTTCCTCGCCTCTGTGACCTTCTTTTCGCCCTCTCGGGTGGTGGAATGGACACGAAAAGCACCGTCCTCACCATCGACGAGATCGACTTGTTCGTACTGGCGGATGCTGAGTTTGAAATGAGCTGCGACGCGCCGGTAGTACTTGAGCGCCTCGTTACGGGTTGGCTTCTCATTCATCGCCGTCATGGGGATGCCGCCGATCTCGAGTAGCTCGGGCGTGGTGAAGAAGACAAGGTTGGTCGGGTAATTGTAGAGCGAATTGACAACACAACCCTTATCGATCAATTCGCAGCGAAGCCCACGTTTTTTTAGCTCAATTCCGCAAGCTAAACCCGTTGGCCCCGCGCCCACAACTACTGCGTCCAGCATTTAGATCAGTTCTGCGACTTTGGCAAGGGCGGCATCGAGTTGACTGGCATCCCGACCGCCGCCTTCTGCACGATCTGGCCTGCCGCCACCCTTGCCGCCAACCATTTCGCTGACCGCCTTGATGATGTTGCCGGCGTGAATCTTGGGTGTAAGTTCTTTGCGTACGACAGCGGTGAATTCGACTGTGCCGTCCGTAGTGGTTGAGCCGAGCAGGATCACGTCAGCTGCGCCGCGATTGAGGAAGTCGTCGGCAACCGAGCGCATCTGTGCTCGATCCATATTGGCGACCCTGGCGCGCAGGAGTTTGACTCCATTAAAATCCTCAGCCTTCAGGCTGGAGGTCTGGGCGTGTGCCAACTGCTCTTTGAGTTGCTGCAAGGCCTGTTCGAGGTCCTTCTTCTCACGCTGGGCACTGGCGAGGGCTTCGTCTTTGGCGTTGAGTTGCTCCTCGAAATACTCGACAACACGGGGCCCGGCTACAGCCTCGATTCGTCGAACTCCGGCGGAGCTGGAACCCTCATAAATGATCTTGACGCCACCGATGTCACCGGTGCGCTTGACGTGGGTGCCGCCACAAAGTTCCTTGGAGAAAGCGCCGATGTGGACGACGCGTACACTGTCGCCATACTTTTCGCCGAACAGGGCCATAGCGCCCGATTGGAGAGCTTCATCGAGGCTCATCACCTGGGTTGCAACATCGCGATTCTCAAGAACCTCTGCGTTGACGAGGCGCTCAATCTCCAACTTCTCTTCGGCGCTGACAGCGGCGTAGTGCGTGAAGTCAAAGCGCAGCCGACCGGGCTCGACAACGCTGCCGGCCTGTTTGACGTGGCGACCGAGGACTTTCTGCAGAGCAGCCTGCAGGAGGTGCGTCGAGGTGTGATGGCGCATGGAGGCTTGGCGCCAGGCGGGGTCTACTCGGGCGTGCACGCCGAGCCCTGGGGTGATTGGCCTGATGCTCTTGATCTTGTGGACGATGAGGCCAGCCATGCCGTAGCTGGTGCCGATGACTTCGGCCAACTTCTCTTCGCTATTCGCATCGTAGAGCCAGCCCTGATCGCCCACCTGACCACCGGCGCTGGCGTAGAAAGGGGTTTGATCGAGCACGACCTCGTCGTCGCTGGCGTAGATGACACGGGCAGCGGCGTCGAGCTCTGTGTAGGCAAGGAAGCGGGTCTTGGGCAGATCGGCGAAGGCGGGGTTGACTTGAGCCTTGTCTCCACCCTTCCAACTGGCGCGGGCACGTTGTTTTTGGCCTTCCATGGCTTCGTCAAAACCCGGGAGGTCGATGGCGAGGCCCAATTCACGGGCCATGTCTTCCTGCTCATCGAGAGCCAGGCCGAAGGTGTCGTAGAGCTTGAAGGCAGCGGCACCGGGGAGGACACCGCCGATGGCCGTTTTGGCCTCATCGCGGAACATTTTCTCGGCAACCAAGAAGGTGGTGGCGTAGCGCAGTTCTTCTTCTTTGACGACACGCGAGACACGGTCGGAGCTTTCGATCAACTCAGGGTAAGCGCCGCTCATGAACTCGGCGACGAAGGGCGTCATTTTGTGGAGGAAGGTTCCCTCGAAGCCGCCGTCGCGACGAGCATGGCGGATGGCGCGGCGAATGATCTTACGCAGGACGTAGCCGCGGCCTTCGTTAGACGGGATAACGCCATCGTGGATGAGGAACTCAGCGGCGCGGGAGTGATCTGCGACGACGTTGAGCGTGGCGGGTTTCAGATTGCCCCCTAAGAGTTGAGCGGCGCGTTCGCGAATCGGCTCAATGAGATCGCACTCGTAGTTGGAAATCTTGCCCTGGAGAATAGCTGCCATGCGTTCCAGGCCCATACCGGTATCGATGGAAGGACGCGGCAGCGGAGTGAGGATGCCTTCAGAGTTACGGTCATACTGCATGAAGACGAGATTCCAGAATTCGACAAATCGACCGCCGCCGTCGAGGGGAAACTGTTCGTGCTCGTGACCGGCAGTAGCTGTCTCGGGGCCGAGGTCGAAGTGGATTTCGGAACAGGGCCCGCAGGGACCGGTGTCGCCCATCTGCCAGAAATTGTCCTTCTCGTCGAGGCGGAAGATGCGTGATTTGGGGACGCCAGCGACTTTCTTCCAGAGTTCTTCGGCTTCGTCATCTTCACGAAAGACGGTGATGTAGAGACGGTCCACCGGGAGGCAGTAGACTTTGGTGATGAGTTCCCAGGCATAGGCGATCGCGTCGGCCTTGAAGTAATCGCCAAAGCTGAAATTGCCGAGCATCTCGAAAAACGTGTGGTGGCGGCGGGTATAGCCGACGTTTTCGAGATCGTTGTGCTTGCCGCCGGCACGGACGCATTTCTGCGAAGTAGTTGCGCGCGAGTAATCGCGGAGCTCCTGTCCAAGAAAGACATCCTTGAACTGATTCATCCCTGCGTTGGTGAACAGCAACGTGGGGTCGTCTGTGGGAACCAAAGATGAGGAACGAACGATGCGATGCTGGTGTCCCGCGAAGAAATCGAGAAATGTCTGGCGAACTTGATGACCGGTCATGATGAGGAAATTCCATTTTCCCACTTTGGAACCCGCGCTGCCCTAAACTGGTACTACCGATGAAAGCTCGTGTGCACGTATCCCTAAAGCCATCCGTCCTAGACCCCCAAGGGCAGACTATTCTGAAAGCCCTGCATTCATTGGGGCATAAAGAGATTTGGGAGGTTCGTCAAGGCAAATATTTTGACATCGAACTTGATCCCAAAATGGGCAAAGAAAGTTTGGCACAAAAACTGCAATCTATTTCTACCGAGGTGCTCTCTAACCCGGTCATCGAAGACTTCCAGATAGAAGTCCTCGACTAAACTCTTCCTCTCCAAAAGCCGAACGGTAAAGGGTACCTCAAAAAAATATGTGTGGAATCGTTGGCTACATCGGCGGCAGGCAAGCCGCATCGATCATCATGGATGGTCTGAAACGTCTGGAATACCGAGGATATGACTCGGCTGGAATCGCCGTCTTTGATGAGACAGGCGTCATTTCTGTGCGGCGGGCCTCGGGTAAATTGCGGAATCTTGAAGAAGTATTGCGGCAGGATCCTACCGACGGGCACTTTGGGATCGGTCATACGCGCTGGGCGACGCACGGTCGGCCGACGGAGGAGAATGCGCATCCGCATCGTGATTCAAAGGGCAACCTTGTTGTCGTTCATAACGGAATCGTAGAAAACTACTTGTCCTTGCGCCACGGCTTGCAGGCCAAGGGCCATGTCTTTTTGTCTGAGACAGATACCGAGATCATTGCGCACCTGGTGGAGGAAGCGTTTACGGGGAACCTGGAAGAGGCGGTGCGAGCGGCGATCGCGCAGATCCATGGTGTTTTTGCGATCGCAATCATTTCCCGGCTTGACCCACACAAGATTGTCGTTGCCCGTCACGGCCCGCCCGTTGTGGTTGGCCTCGGCGAGGATGAATATTTTGTGGCATCCGATGTCCCAGCAATCCTCAGCCATACGCGCGATATGTTCTTTCTGGCGGATGGGGACATGGCGATCCTCACTCCTACGGGCGTGACGATGACGGACTTTGCCGGCAACCTGGTTACGCGAGCGGTGTCTCGGATCACCTGGGACCCGATCATGGCAGAGAAGGGCGGCTACAAGCACTTCATGCAGAAGGAGATCTACGAGCAGCCGCGCTCAACGCGGGACACGATGCTTGGTCGCCTGGGTGCTGAGTCTGGCCGTGCGTTTCTCGATGAAGTTCATATCTCTCCCGATGAGATGCGGGCGTTTAAGCAGATCCGGATTGTTGCTTGTGGCACGAGTTGGCATGCGGCGCTGGCTGGCAAGTTTCTGATCGAAAAGCTGGCTCGCATTTCGGTGGAAGTGGATTATGGCAGCGAATTCCGTTATCGCGACCCGATCATTTTGCCAGGTACGTTGACGATTGTGATTTCGCAATCGGGCGAGACGGCCGATACGCTGGCGGCACAGCGCGAAGCCAAGGGCAAGGGGTCGCCGACGCTGGCGATTTGCAATGTGATTGGGTCGATGATTACGCGCGAGGCTGCGGGGATGCTGATGACGCACGCGGGCCCGGAGATTGGTGTGGCGTCGACCAAGGCGTTTACAAGTCAACTGACTGCGCTGTTTGTACTGGCGCTGTACCTGGGCCAGGAGCGGGGGACGCTGACTGAGGAGCAGGTGCGGGCGCATATCGAAGAGGCGCTGAAGATTCCTGGAAAGATGGAGCAGGTGCTTGCCTCTGAGGTGATTTATCAGAACCTGGCGCGCAGTCTGCACAAGGCTAAGGACTTTTTGTATCTGGGACGGGGGATTCACTTTCCGATCGCGCTTGAAGGCGCATTGAAGTTGAAGGAAATCAGTTACATCCACGCTGAGGGATATCCAGCGGGCGAGATGAAGCACGGGCCCAACGCGCTGATTGACGAGAACCTGCCGGTGGTGGTGCTGGCTGCTTATGATCCGGAAGATCCGGAAAGCCGCCTTCGCTATGAGAAGACAGTATCAAACATTCAGGAAGTCAAAGCGCGCAGCGGGATTGTCGTCGCGATCGCGAATGAGGGCGACAAAGAGATCGCAGAAATGGCGGACTATGTGATTCCGATCCCGGTGACGAACGAGTTGCTGTTGCCGCTGCTAGAGATCATCCCGATGCAGCTGCTGGCGTATCACATTGCCGTGCGGCTGGGTTGTGATGTGGACCAACCGAGGAATTTGGCGAAGTCTGTAACGGTCGAATAACGTCGGACCGCAGCTTTACTTTTCATGAAATAATTTCAGCTGGACAACTGAAACATGACAAATCAAGTTGGCGGCGTACGGGTTCTGGTGGGCACAAAGAAAGGTGCCTTCATTCTGACTTCGGATGAAAAGCGCGAAAGCTGGGATGTCTCGGGGCCACACTTTGGCGGGTGGGAGATTTACCATCTCAAGGGGTCGCCAGTTAACCCGAATCGGATTTACGCCTCGCAGTCCAACGCATGGTCGGGGCAGCTGATCCAGCGCTCGGATGATGGCGGCAAGACTTGGGAAACGGTTGACAACAAGTTTGTCTATGACGGACCGACGGGCACCCACCAGTGGTATGACGGGACGCCGCATCCTTGGGATTTCAAGCGCGTGTGGCATCTCGAGCCATCGCTCACCGATGCCGATACGGTATACGCGGGTGTGGAGGATGCGGCATTGTTTCGTTCGACGGATGCGGGGAAGTCCTGGCACGAACTTTCGGGCCTTCGCAAACACTCGACGGGTCAAACCTGGTCGCCTGGGGCGGGCGGTTTAGGTTTGCATACGATCGTGCTCGACCCTGCGAACCCGGATCGAATTTTTATCGCGATTTCTGCGGCTTGAGCATTCCGTAGTGACGATGCCGGTGTGAGCTGGCTGCCGATCAATCGCGGACTGCGCTCAGAGTACATTCCCGATCCGAATGCGGAAGTTGGGCATTGTGTCCATCGCATCGCAATGCATCCTTCGCGGCCCGGCACACTGTTCATGCAGAAGCATTGGGACATCATGCGGACGGATGATGCGGGTGCGAATTGGCGCGAAGTGAGCGGCAATCTTCCGACGGATTTTGGCTTTGTGATCGACGTACACGCTCATGAGCCGGAGACGATTTATGTTGTACCGATCAAGAGCGATTCCGAGCACTATCCGCCTGAGGGCAAGCTTCGCGTGTATCGGAGCCGCACGGGGGGCGAAACCTGGGAGCCACTTACCAATGGTCTACCGCAGAGCGACTGCTACGTGAATGTGCTGCGCGACGCGATGGCGGTTGATAGTTGCGACTCCTGCGGGGTGTACTTTGGCACGACTGGCGGGCAGGTATACGCCTCTTCCGATTCCGGTGATCACTGGACGGCGATTGTGCGGGATCTGCCGGCGGTGCTGTCCGTCGAAGTACAGACACTTCGATGATTCGAGTTGAGTTGCCGACGCACTTGCGAACGTTAGCCGGGGTTGGTGCTGAGATTTTGCTGGACATTGAAGGACCGGGTACACAGCGGGCAATCCTGGAGGCGCTGGAGGATCGGTATCCGATGTTGCGCGGCACGTTGCGTGAGTATTCGACGGGACTTCGGCGACCGTATATGCGCTTCTTTGCTTGTGGACTGGACATTTCGCATGAATTGCCGGATACGCCGCTGCCGGAAGCCGTGGCCAACGGCCAAGAGCCATTCCTGATTATTGGCGCGATTTCTGGAGGCTAAAGGACTATGACGAAGACGCAACTATGGGGCGGCCGCATTCTAAGCGGGATTCCGATTCTGTTTCTACTAATGGACGCCGGGATGAAGATCGCCAAGGCGAAGGTGGCTGTGGACGGCACTAAGGAACTGGGATATCCCGAGGAGTCGATCGTGCCAATGGGGATTGTATTGCTGCTGAGTACGATTCTTTATGCAGTGCCGCGCACATCGTTTGTAGGCGCGATCCTGCTCACTGGTTATCTGGGCGGAGCGGTTGCCACTCATGTCCGAGTTGGCAACCCAATGTTTACGCACGTGCTGTTTCCGGTCTACGTTGGGGTGATGGTGTGGGGCGGTTTGGTGCTCAGAGACGCTCGGCTGCGGGCGGCGCTCTGATAGAATTTGCTGCATGAATCGTAGAGATTTTGTCGGAGTGGCTGGGATGTTGGCCGCCAGCCAGGCCAGTGGGGCGACTAAGACGCCATGGTCACCTGGAATCAAAGTTGCCATGCAGTTGGGTGCCAATCCAAGCGACGAAGACTTGCAGTTTATGCAGCAGGTTGGCGTCAACTATGCGGCTGTATCGGTAGATCGCAAGGACGACAATGTCGCGAATTTTCTGAGGATCAAGACGAAGATTGAGAGCGCTGGGTTGCGGGTGTGGAACATCGGGCACGATGGCAATCGCAATCAGGAAGAGATCGTGTTGAATCTGCCGGGGCGGGATGCGCGGATCGAAGCCTATAAGCAGTACCTGCAAAATTGCGGCAAGGCGGGCATCCACTATGTGACCTACGCGCACATGGGGAATGGCATTTGGCATACCGACCCGGAAACGACGCGAGGGAGCGCAGCGGCGCGGGGGTTTGACCTGGCCAAGGGCGGCGAGGGGCTGTGGGCGGGGAAGATCTTTAAGGGCCCGCTGTCGCATGGCCGGGTCTACACAGAGACCGAACTTTGGGATAACTACGAGTACTTCATACGCAGGGTAGCGCCGGTGGCGGAAGAGAATGGCGTGTTTATTGGTATTCATCCGGACGACCCGCCCATGCCGATGCTGGCCGGGATCCCGCGCTGTATCTTTGGCAATTTTGAGGGGTATAAGAAGGCGCTGGCAATGGCGAATTCGCCAAACATCGGTGTGTGTTTGTGTTTGGGGACGTGGTTGGAAGGTGGGGAGTTGACGGGCGCGGACTGCGTAACTGCAATTAAGCACTTTGCCGGGATGGGGAAGCTTTGGAAGATCCACTTCAGGAACATGACCGCGCCGCTGCCGCATTTTGTCGAGACCTTTGTCGATAACGGGTATTACGACATGTATAAGGCGATGAAGGCGCTGCGAGAAGTGAATTTTGACGGTGTTGTGATCGGAGATCACTTCCCGAGTATGGTGGGCGGGCCGAGGGTGGCCGTCGCCTATACGGTGGCGTGGATTCGCGCGATGGTGGAGAGGGCGGAAGCGGAGGTCGGGGGGCGGAAGGGGTAGGTAGAAGCGGTGGTGTATGGTCTCGGCTAGCGGTCGATCCTTAGGCAACCCTTGCCATCCCAGCTACTTCTACGAGGGCGTCCAATTTGTCAATAACTTCTGCGTCGATTAGCTCTACGGGAACGAATTTGGCGAGTACGTGAAAATCAGTCTTTTGCATCAAGTTCTTGATTCCCAACTTCTCGTAGTACTTATTGAAGAGTGGCGTCAGGAAGTCATCGCTGGCTTTGATGTCGCGGCCAAAGGCGTCCGGGCGATCCAGACTGCGCAACGCACCCTCGATTTCTTGAATCGATTCGCTCATCGCGCTCGTCCGCCGAAGCTTGAGTTCTTGCTCGAAGAGCGGACCGAAGTCATCCACAACCTGCTGCGCAAAAGCCATAAGCGTTTCGCGAAAGCAAAGGTAGTTTTCGATTTCTTTTTGGCGCCATTGGATCAGGCGGAGAAGTCCCTCATCCGGCAATTCGCGCTCCATCCGGTCGAAAAGCGCCAGCCCAACCAGGTCTCGCTTCCCCTCCTGGAGCCCGTAGAAATGGGCCTCCGCTCCTTTCGGGCCATTGCCTACATAATGTACGAACGGTCTGGCAAGGACCTCTCTTGCAGGATGATTCAGGGCCTCAGCAAAGGCCTGAAGAATGGCAAGGTCCGTCGAACCCTCCAGATAAAGAACCCAGCCGGTCTGTTCAGCCTGATAGTACTGATCGAAACCAATTGCGTTGAGTGCCTTCAGGACCTGACTTCCCCGGTTGTTGATCCGGTGAGGCTTCTTGCCAACGAAAGCGATCACGATGTCGCGATCAGCGGCTTCGTTCAGGATGATTTCCGAATGGCTGGCTGCGATGATCTGGCAATTCTGGGAACTCGCGATCGATGTTAGTAACTGGTAGATCTGTCGTTGGCGGAGGATTTCCAAATGGGCGTCGGGTTCGTCCAGCAGGAGGATCGTGTTCGGATTGGCGTACAGGTGAGCTAGCAGCAGAAGCGTTTGTTGGAGTCCCCGCCCAGCTGAAACGAGGTCGAGTTCAGTATTGCGCTCCATGTACGACATCGAGATTTGGCCTCGTTCGAGAATAGAAATGGGTGCCTGAAGTGTAACGCCAAAAAGAGTTTGAATTTCTTTCACCAGCTTTGGCCACTCGGGGCTGTCTTTTCGCTCCGAAATCTGAAGACACAGGTTTCGTAGAACCTCGGCGGTTCTACCTTCTCCAATCCGCACATTGATTGCCCCCGGCTGCAGTAGATCCTCGGTGGCCGCCAGGCCGGACATTGGAGGCAAGAATGCGATGCCAAAATCGGACGCGAATTTCGGAACCAGCATGCGTTCATCAGAAGACTCCCTTCCGGGTATGCGCAGGGGCCTGCAGTATAGCGACTCTGGGTTCGCATAGTCGAATTCGAAGCCACACTCCCACGCCTCGTCGCCTGTAACTCCTGAGACCGTGATTTCGATTCTAATGTTGCGGGTCTGCTGACTTCCCTCTTTGCGTTCCACCGACCTAACGTGAAGGTCGCGCCAGAGTAGGTTTGAGTCGGGTACCGGAATTGCGATCAAATCACGCCGATTGACCGTAACGCCCGGTCGCTTGTCGGGTGTTGCCTTCGCCGAACGCTTTTCAAGCCATTTACGCAGGCCGATTCCCCAAAGGGCCAACGCCTGCAGGGCGGTAGTCTTGCCGGAATTGTTGGGTCCAATAAACACGGCGACTTGTCCCAACTCGATTTCGACATCCTCCAGACTCTTGAAGTTCCTGATCCGCAGGTTAGTGAGCATGCCTTAATCCTCATCCTCCGGCGCTTCGTGGCGCATGTCGCGGTTGAGCCAGTCGGGGTGCTTCAAGACTTCTCTTGGCCTCGACCCATCGGGCGGGCCGATGATGCCTTCCTTTTGCATACGGTCCAGCATACGAGCGGCGCGGCCATAGCCTAAGCGCAGGCGGCGTTGCAAAATAGACGTCGATGCTTTGCCCATCTCACAGACGACCTTGACTGCATCGTTGTAGAGCGGGTCCGAGTCGCCTTCGGCCACATCACTGTCCGACGGCTCCTCGCCATTTTCATTGGGAGGCGCGACCAGGAAGCTTTGGTCGTATTCAGGGCGGGCCTGGCGCTTCCAGAATTCGACAACCGAGTTGATCTCCTGCTCTCCCACATAGGCACCGTGCACGCGGTGGAGACGGGAACTGGCGGGAGGCAGGAAGAGCATGTCGCCCTTGCCTAAAAGGTGCTCGGCGCCCATCGTATCGAGAATGGTGCGGGAGTCTACCCGGGTTGCCACGCGGAAACTGATGCGGGCCGGGAAGTTGGCCTTGATCACGCCAGTAATGACATCGACACTCGGGCGCTGCGTGGCCAGGACAAGATGCATGCCGACGGCGCGGGCCATCTGGGCGAGGCGGGCGACAGAGGTTTCGACATTGTTGCGTTCAAGCATCATCAGGTCGGCGAGCTCGTCGATGATGATCAGAATGTAGGGCAGCGGGCGGAGGTCTTCCTGAAGCATCGCGTCGGGATTGTCATCGTCGAACAGACTGCGCGGCTCGTTTGCCATCTGGCGCATCTTGCGATTGAACTGCTCGATGTTGCGGACGCCGTGCGAGGCCAGCAGCTTGTAGCGGCGTTCCATCTCGAGGACGGCATTTCGCAGTGCATTGGATGCCTTGCGCGGGTCTGTGATCACCGGGGTGAGGAGGTGCGGAATGTCCTCGTAGATGCCCAGTTCGACGCGCTTGGGATCGATCATGATCATGCGAACTTCTTCTGGCGTTGACTTGTAGAGGACGCTCATGATCATCGAATTGAGCATGACCGACTTACCGGAGCCGGTGGAACCGGCGACCAACAGATGCGGCATCGTGTCGAGGGTGAAAGTCTTGATGCGGCCGTTGATGTCTTTGCCCAAAGACATGGTGAGGTGCGAGGTGCTGGTTTGGAAGTCTTCGCCTTCGATCACTTCGCGCAGCGCGATGACCTCACTCTTGCGATTGGGGACTTCAATGCCGATGGTGGGCTTGCCGGGGATGCGCTCGATCAGGATCGATTCGGCCTGGAGGCCGAGGCAAAGATCTTCCGTAAGATTGGTGATCTTTGAATATTTGATGCCCGCTTCGGGCTTGAATTCAAAGGTGGTTACGACCGGGCCTGGGTTGATCTGGACGACGTTGCCGAGGACGCCAAATTCCTCAAAGCGTTCTTTGATGCGAGAGGCAGTGTCGCGCAGTTCCTGAGAGTCGAAAGCGCTGCGGGCCTGGGGTTCATTAAGGATGCCGGTAGGTGGCAGCTTATAGACGGTATGGGCGTTGGCCTCTTTCGCCTTGGTACGCGAGGGTGCGATCGCCACGGCTACTCCGCCACCCGAGGAGGGGTTGGGTGACGGAGCAGGCGCGGCCGGAGGAATGTCTTCCAGGGTCTTGATCGGGATGAAGTCTTCATGAGGGGCTTCATCCTCCTCTCTGGCCTCGAAAGCCGGAACGGAGGCTGACACGGTCTTGGTTTCCCAAGGGGGCGTGTCGACACCTTCATCCTCCGCGAGACGGGGAGGCGTTCGGCGGCGCTGCACCGCAAGCGGCAGCGATTCGCCGGACTCCGTCTTTAGAGCTTTAGCGCGCGCGAGTTTGGGCGCATTGAATTTGAAGCGGGGCAGTCGAATCCGCGAGACGATTCGACCTAGAAACTTGAAGATCGCGACGGGGACGCTGATCCAATCGAGAAGAATCGCAATCGAAAAAGTGGAGATCAAATACAACGAGACGACGAGGACCGTTGCGGTGATGAGCGCGGCACCGGTGAAGTTGAAGAAGCGAACGAGAAGATCAGAAAGGAGGATGCCGAAGAGGCCGCCGGGGGAGACTGAGCCAGAGGCAGCGCGGGCGCCGGGAGCCAATGAAAAGCTGGTGCAGGCACCGAACATGAACAGAAACGCGCCAGTGACCTTTACCCAAGCGGCTTCGATCGGCTTGGACTGCATCCACTTCCAGGCGAGGATCATGATCAGAGCCGGGAGAACGAACGAGGACAGGCCGAATATCTGGAAGCAGACGTCGCTGAGATAAGCTCCAAAGCGACCAAGCAGGTTGGATGGTTTTGTGGCGAGCGTGGCTGCCGTGTTCCAACTGGGATCTGCGGCCGAATAGGAGATCAAGCTGAGCATGATCGCCAGACCGAAAAATAGAAACACGAACGCGAGCGCCTCGTTAAGGCGCTTGTGAGCGGTAGGATTTAATAGCTTCATCCGCGTGAACGGACAAATGCCAGAGCGACCACTATCATACCGAAAACGATCCGGTATGCAATGAAGGGTTTCAGGCCATGGCTTCGGATGATGCGCAGGAAGAAAGCGATGACGGCCAAACCGACGATCGCGCTGACAAGGATTCCAATGACGAAGGGCGTGACCATGTCGGGGGCGACGCCATGCTTTTTGAGGTCATAGACGGACTTCAAGCCGCTGGCGGCGATGATTGGCGTCGAGAGAAGGAAGGAAAATCGGGCGGCGGCGGAGTGGGTGAGACCGCGAAAGAGGCCGGTGGAAATCGTGATTCCACTGCGGGAGGTGCCGGGGATGAGGGCGAGGGTCTGAGAG
Source organism: Bryobacterales bacterium (assembly GCA_038206015.1). GTDB lineage: Bacteria > Acidobacteriota > Terriglobia > Bryobacterales > Bryobacteraceae > Bryobacter. The sequence continues at coordinate 28,645 of JBBRBI010000022.1, forward strand.
GCTCCGATGAGGAGTGTGTCTGTGAGAGTGACTTCACCGATGTTCTTTTCCTGCCAACTGTAGCGTTCTGCGATCCAGAGCAGGATGCCGACCAGGATGAGCATGGTGCCCATGATGAAGGGATCGCGCAGGCTGGTTTCGATGGTGTCCTTGAATTTCAGACCGATGAGGCCAGCGGGGACGGAGGCCGCTACGAGGTACCAAAGGAGGCGGGGGGTGCGCTTGAGTTCGGGATCGCTGCCGTAGTTGATACCAAAGCCCTGGGCCAGGATCTGGAGCCAGTCTTTGAAGAAAAAGGTGAGAACGGCGAACAGTGTACCGATATGGAGAGCGATGTCAAAGTCCAAGCCCTGGTCGGGCCAGCCTAGTATCCATGGGACGAGAAACAGGTGTGCAGAGCTACTAACTGGTAAAAACTCAGTGAATCCTTGGACAATGGCGAGGACGATGGCCTGATAGACGGGCATAATGGGTATTGTAAGGCCCCTGTCCGCTTCTTGCTTTTCGAACCCCCAAAAAACTGAATGCCAAGTACCAAAATCGTCGCTACCCTGGGTCCGGCCACCGACTCGCCTGAAATGCTCCGAAAGCTTTTGACCGCAGGAGTTGATATTTTTCGGATCAACGCCAGCCACGGCCAGAAGGAGGATCACGTTCAAAGAATCCGCATGGTACGGGAGATCGCCCGAGAGATGGGAATCCATGCCGGAATTCTGTTGGATCTGCAAGGGCCGAAGATCCGCCTGGGCGAATTTGAGAATGGCGGGTGCACGCTCAAGAACGGGTCAATTTTCACGATCACGACTGAGCAGGTGCTGGGGAATGAGCATATTGCTTCTACTGTCTACACGGAGTTTGCGCGGGATGTTAAGCCGGGTAACTCAGTGCTAATCGCCGACGGAAGCGTGAAGTTGAAGGTCTTGTCGACGGATGGCATTGCGGCGCGCTGTGAGGTGGAAATTGGCGGGCCGGTGAGCAATCGCAAGGGAATCAATCTTCCGGGCGTTGCGGTGAGCACGCCGTCGCTGACGCGCAAGGACAAGGAAGACTTGAAGTTTGGGCTGGAGGAAAAGGTCGACTTTATCGCGCTGAGCTTTGTGCGCCAGCCGAGCGATGTGATGCGGCTGAAGTTGTATCTGGAAGAGCACGACTCGAAGATTCAGGTGATTGCGAAGATCGAGAAGCCGGAGGCGGTGGAGAACCTGAACGCCATCCTGGCTGAGAGCGATGGCGTGATGGTGGCGCGTGGTGATCTTGGCGTGGAGGTGGCGTTTGAAAAGGTGCCGGCCATCCAGAAGACGATCATCCAGCGGGCGCGGAGCATGGGTAAGTTTGTAATTACGGCGACGCAGATGTTAGAAAGCATGATCGAGAACGCGACGCCGACCCGGGCGGAAGTCAGCGACATTGCCAACGCGATTTATGACGGTACCGATGCGGTGATGCTGTCGGCGGAGACTTCAACTGGCAAACATCCCGTGGAGGCAGTGAGCGTGATGGACAGGATCGCGATTGAGACAGAGATCAATCTGCGCTATCGCGGCTATCAGGAACTGCCAGCGATGGCGAACCCGACGCACGCCGAGACGATTGCGGACTCGGCCTATCGGGCGGGGCGCTATCTGGGCGTAGCGGCGATTGCGGTGTTTACGGCGACGGGCGGGACGGCGCGGCTGATTAGCCGTTTCCGACCGCCGGTGCCGATCTATGCGTTTACACCTTTTGAGGAAGTGGCGCAGCAGTTATCGATGATCTATGGCGTAACACCGATCATTGTGCCGAATGTAGGATCGACCGACGAGATGCTGCTGCAGATGGATCAAGAGCTCCAGCGGCTCGGGTATATCAAGCCCAACGATCAAGTTGTGTTTGTAAGTGGGCAGCCGATTGGTCAGCCGGGGAGTACGAACATGCTGAAACTGCATCGGGCGGTGGAGCGGGCTACTGCCTAAGCACCAGCTTCCGCAAGCTCACATTCAGCGCCGCATCGAAGGCGCGGATCGTTAGAAGGGCCTCACCAGCGGGCAATGCGAGTGTGGCGGTGGCGGACTCTTCGCGCGAATCGTAGATGCCGTCGGCAGCCTCCATCAGTATCCAGCGCCCGGCGTTGATCGAATATTCAATGCGGCGAATAGGGCTGGCGGCGTCCTTGCACTTTACGGTGAGGCGACCGTTTTGGAAGGTGGCTTCGAGGGTGGGCGCGGTTTGATCGAGCTGCACCGGGACGCTAGTGAATTCTGCTGTCCTGACACTGCTGCCAGGGTTGGATAGCGTGTCGCTGGCGATCACGCGAAAGACGTAACGCCCGTCGGCTAGGGTATCGGCGTCGATTGAGAAATTAGTTTCGGTCAGCTCGTGCTTGAGCGGCTTCCAGAGCGATTCATCCTCGGCACGGAAGAGCAGACTGTACTGGAGCGTATCGGTGTCTGGGTCCTCCGCCACCCAGCTGAGCATGAGCTGGCGACCGGCGGGGCGGGTGGCTTGCAACGCCGCCGTGCCGGCGCTGGTGGAACTGCTTGCCTCGCCCGTGTCAGTTACTGTAAGCGTGTAAGTGGCGCTGGTTGTGGCAGCTGCCTGGGGCTTGGGCGCGTTGGTAGGGACCATTGCCAACACCGCACTGATGCTCTTGATGAGCGGTGGCTGGTTGCGCGGCAGGTAGTTGAGCGCGACCGAGTGGACGATGAAATCCTGGGTTGCGCGGATGCGCCATTGGATGAAACGGGCGGTGGGGCTTTGGATGTTTGCTCCGACAAGGGCGGCCCAGTTGGACCAGGTGGCGTCGGGCTTTGTCGTGTTGCCAGAGCGGGTTTCAAAGGCGGGACTTGGGCTGGCCGTGGCATTGAGGGCACCCCAGCGCGCGATGTTTGCGGCCTCATGAACGGGCGACTCGTATTCATAGGGCGGGGCGGCGACTTCACTAATCGAGATGAGCTTGGGGGTGGTGGTTGCAGCGGCCAGCCAGCCGGCGGCTGTATGAAGAATGCGACCGATTTCGGACTCGCCGGTTTCGACAAGGAGAGTGGCGGCGCGATCGGCATCGAGACGATAGAGGCGGCCGTGATTGTCAGAGGCAAAGTAGAGCTTGCCGTTATGCTCTGCGAGGTCGTAGATGCTTTCTTCTTTGGTGACGTAGAGCATGTCGACGGTGAGGTCCAGATTGAGGCGGAAGATCGCCGAACGATCCAGACCGGGGACGTCGAGGGAGCTGGTGACGACAGGCGTGGCGGCGGCCTGGGTGGGTGCCTGAGGGGCCGGGGGCTTGGGCTTGAGATCGATGCCAGCTTGGGCGTCCTCAGTAACGGTGATTGTTGTTGTCACTTGTGGGAGACCGGTAGCACCGGGGGCGTTGACGGGCTGGGCGGCGTTTTGGCTGCGCTTGGATGCGGCACCACCCATCGCCAGAAAGTAGACCTCGCCAGACTTGCCGGGGACGATGGCGCGGATCTCCGTGAACGGGGCATCGTAGAGAACCTGGGCACTATTCTTGCCGGTGATCCGGTAGAGAATGCCGTTGGGGTCTGAGCCCGCCAGAAGGGTGCCATCGGAGGCGAGGGCTAGGCTGGTGACGTTGGATTGACCGGTCTCATAATAGACTTCGCTGCCTGAGGCAGTCGTGCGATAGATTTTGCCGTCGTCGCCGCTGGCCGCGAAAACAGCGTCTTTAGTGGCCAGCAAAGCCCAGATGAATTTCGCACCGGTGCGGGCGAAGGGCTTGGCGGTGTTCTGGGTGACTTGGTAGATGGTGCCGCCGGGGGAGCCTGCGGCATAGAGCACCCCCATTGGAGAGACAGCGAGGGCGAAGACCTGGGGCTCGGGGAGCGTGGCGAACAGTTGTAGCGACTGGGCGTTGGGGGTCCAGCGATAGATGCGGCCCTTGGGGCCAGTGCCCGCATAGACCGTTCCATCTGGGGCGGCTGCGATGGACCAGAGCGAGGCTTCGGTCATTGGCAGTGCAGCCTTGATCGCGGGGCCTGGGATGAGCGAGCCCTCACGGGTGACCGAGATGTTTCTGAGCTTGCCCTTGACGAAGTCGGCATATTGAGAGAGTTCCCAGGTGGCGGGGCTGGAGGCGAGCGCCGTCATTGTGGCGAGTAGCAGGAGAAGAAGGCGCTTCATTTTTCGATCTCCAGTGTAATGGTGCGGGAGCCAGAGACTACGCCATCGGGCAGTCGGGTTTCTTTGTCGAAGAGGCGAGATTGGTAGGTCGGCAGGTATGCGCCCGTGGTTTTTTGCATCGCGGAGGCAATCGATGGGGGAAGGCTGGAATAGTCTTTGGAACCGGATTGATAGGCAGGACTGGAGCGCATCACTCGGGTGTAGAAGGCATTGCCAGGGTGGATGGAGTTGATGGTCTGGATGAGGTCGGAGGTGGAGCGGAAGACAGGGCCGCCCGGCTGGTAAAAGGCGCGAAAGTCGAGAATATTGGCGGTAAAGGAATCGGAAACCGTAATGGTCAGGGTCTCTCCGGCGGTGAGCCAAGTGGGGAGGGTGAAGGGCTGCTCGATGATCTTCTCGATGCCGTCCGGTGTTGAGAGATGTGCGCGTATCGTAAGCGTGTCGCCCGGTTTGGCGCTGCGGCGCGATAGGGATGCGGCATCGATTATCCAGAGATCGTGTGAGGTCCTGGCTGTGAGATCAAAGCTGATTGAGTCTGGGAGCAGGTCTTCGGCGGCGTGCTGTTGGAGGAAGGCAAAAGGGATGGCTGCACCGAGCGAAGCGGCGATGGGCAGATTGGCGTCGCCGGCGTAGCGGCCCTCGATTTCCAGAGAGGGGAGGCCTGGGTAGCGGATGGAACCCTTGATGTCGACAGTGCCGACGCCGGCTGTGCGGAAGTGGTGGTCAAGAGTTGAGAAGAGGGCCATTTGCAGGAGGAGGGGCGAGAGCATCGTGTGGCGCACCATGTCGATTTTATATTCCCGAAGACCTGCGGCATCGCGATAGCGGATCAGGATTGGGGCGAGCTTGGGTAAGCGGCCGAGCTGGCCGGTGACGGCGGCATCGGCGTCGTAGAGAATGGAGCCCATCGGTTTGAGCGACTGACTTATTTTGAACGACGTGTTCAGATTGGGCATCGTGGTGATGACTTCGGCTTTGGCGAAGGGAAAATCGACGGCGCCGCCGCCGATGAAGCGATGGCCGAAGGCGTAGATCTTATTGCCATCGATGTGCGTGACTGTGCCGTCGGCACCCGCAGCCATGTCACCGCTGAGAAGTTGGACGGAGAGCATGTCGCCGGGGCGGAGCGGTGAGCTTGGCGTGGTTGTTGGCTGGTTACCGGATGCGCCCTGCTGGAGGACGAAGCCAAGCTCGCGCCACTGCGCGGCAAAAAAACTTACAGCACGGGCGGTGAGTCCAGAGAACGAGATTGGCGTGAGAACGGCTACAGGCCCCTGGGCGGAATCCTCAGCCTTGTTCGCGATCAAATGTGGCGAGCCCAAGTGGATCGAAGCGGCGGGGCGGGGCGGGGCGACGGGCGAGACAGCGAGCATTTCGGCAATGGGTCGAATGCCGGCGATGGGTTCTTTGGCGAAGGGGAAGGCGAAGGCGATTGCGCCAATCAATTTGCCCTCGACATAGACCGGGCTGCCGCTCATGCCCTGCATGACGCCAGTTTGTTCGAGGCGGGAAGACAACAGGCGGGCAAGGATGATGTCCTGGCCCGGACCACTATTGTGGAGGACGCCGAGGATGCGCAAAGGAAATTCTTCGGCATCCTGGCCGCGAAAGACAGTAAGTGCGACGCCGGGCATGTCGGGGCGGAGGCTGCTGACCGGAAGCGTCTGTTGTTGCGCAAACCCGAGAAAAACGGCGAAGATGAGTCCAGCCAAAGCCCGCCGCATGATCACATTGTACTAGTTGGAGTAGATCTTCCCTTCTAGAACTGCTCACGTTGTTGTACCTTGAGTTAAGGCAGATCCATGCGGTTTGCTAGATCCAGTAAATGAGCCTTCCCTTGGAAACGAAGTCCGAATTATCAAATCTTGAACTGAATGGCCCAGTTGTTGCTCAAGCGCAGCAAGTTCCCTGGGCCTCTTTCGCATGGATGACGGGTGTTTTGATTGCCTGCTTCTACCCCATGTTGGATCGCTTGGTTGCGCAATGGATGAATGACGACGACATGAGCCATGGCTTTCTGGTGCCTTTGGCGTCGTTGTATATTGTCTGGCTCCAGAAGGATGAAATTCTCGAAGGGCCTCATGTGCGCAGCTACTGGGGTTTGGCTGTCATGGCCTGGGCATCGATTCAATACATACTTGGGACCATCGCCGCTGAGTTATTTCTAATGCGGACCTCGATCGTATTCTGTCTCATTGGAATTACCTTGTTTGTTGGTGGCAAGCCACTGGCGAAGAAACTCGCATTCCCGCTAGGCCTGCTTTTCTTCATGGTGCCAATACCGACTGTTATCTACACGCAGATAACTTTTCCGCTTCAGATATTCGCCAGCCAAGTGGCTGAGCAGGTGTTGCTGTTACTCTCGATTCCGGTGTTACGCGATGGTAATATCCTGGAGCTTTCTGAGCACAAGCTTTCGGTTGTAGAAGCGTGTAGCGGCATCCGGTCACTCATGTCGCTTACTTTTCTGTCGCTTGTGTACGGGTACTTTTTTGAGACGCGCTTTGTGGTTCGCGTGTTTTTGGTGCTCTCGACGGTTCCGATCGCAATTGCTGCAAACGCATTTCGCGTATCGGTGACCGGCATCCTCTACGAGTACAAGAGCGAGTGGGCCGATGGCTTCTTCCATACTGCGGAGGGGTTTGTGATCTTCGCGATCGCGCTGAGTCTCATGTTGGGGATGCATCGTTTTATCATCTGGTTTTATCAAGGAATTCAAAATGCAAGATCTAAAGCCCAGCCCGAAACAGATTCTTAACTCCACGTTGGCGATATTGACCCTGGTTCTGGTGGCGCAGACCGCGCTCTATTTCATGTTCACGAAGTCCGAGAAGGTTGCCATTGCCACCAAGCTTGTGAATTTCCCTAACCAGGTTGGGGACTGGAGCAAATTCCAAGAGGGTGTAGTCGATGCTGAGACCCAAGCCGTTTTGAAGGCCGACGATACGCTGACCCGGTTTTACGGAAGCAAGGCTGGTGGGCCTGGAGCAAATCTTTTCATCGCTGCATTCCGCAGCCAAAGAACTGGCGCTGTGCCGCACTCTCCGAAGAATTGTCTTCCAGGCAGCGGATGGACCTGGACCGTGAATGACCACATTCAAGTGGCATTGCCGGGAAGAGCGGAGCCGATCGAAGTGAACCGCTATATTATCCAGCGGGGCGACTCCAAGAGCCTGGTGCTGTATTGGTATCAGAGCCGCGACCGCGCTGTCGCCAGTGAGTTGAAGGCAAAGCTCTACACAATGCGCGATGCGATTTTGGATAACAGGACTGACACCGCGCTGGTGCGTGTTGTGATTCCGATTGGCGTCGACGAAGGCAATGACAAGGCGCAGAAAGCGGCAGAGGACTTTGTGCGTGCGTTTTATGCGCCGCTGCTTAAGTTTTTGCCCGCTTAGGGCAGAGCCGTCTACAATTACAGGTCATGAGACCTGTTGTGTTTTTGTTGATTCTGATTGGTGTTTGTGGCGCGCAGACGCCGCCGATTGCGCCTCCCATAGCTCCGCTTCCCCCACAGCAGGGATTGTCGTCGGAATTGGAACAAGTACAGAAGTCGGTTGACGACCTGCTCTGGTATCACTCCGTCGGGGATGTGGCTGAGATAGACAAAGTTCGCTACACCAGCTTGCCTGTGGCAAAACCACGCGAGCCCAATGCGCCTGGGGCAAAGAACCCGCTGATAGTCAGCGCGTATACTTTTATACCGAAAAAGCTGGACAGGGCCAAGAAGCATCCGTTGATCGTGCTGGTGCATGATGGCGTACATGGTGATTTTCGAAGTCGACACGCGCATATCATTCGCGAAATGATGGAACGCGGCTACACGGTGATTGCGCCGGACTATCGGGGCAGCACTGGGTACGGGCGACAGTTTTATGAGGCCATCGACTACGGGGGGCGCGAGACGGAGGATGTGTTTGCGGCGCGGGCCTGGATGCTGGAGGCTTATACATGGTTGGACCCGCAGCGCGTAGGGATCGTCGGCTGGAGCCATGGCGGTATGATCACGCTGATGAATATCTTTGATCATCCCGAGGCCTATGCGGTGGCCTATGCCGGGGTGCCCGTGAGCGATCTTGTGCAGCGACTCGGGTACTCGACAGACGCCTATCGGCAGTTATTTTCTGCCCCGTATCACATCGGAAAAAGCGTGCGCGATGATATTGCTGAGTATCGAAAGCGGTCGCCGGTGTCGCATGTAGCGAAGCTCGCGACGCCGTTGCTGATCCACACGAATACGAACGATGAGGACGTGAATGTCTTGGAAGTAGAGCACCTGGTTGAGGCGTTAACCGCAGCTGGCAAGAAGTTTGAGTTCAAGAAGTATGAAGACGCCCCAGGTGGGCACTCTTTCAATCGATTGGATACTAAAGTGGCGCGGGACTCGCGGGTGGAGATCTATCAGTTTTTGGGCAGGATACTGAAGCCGTAGGCCAGCACCAGCTTGGGTGCGCGTGAGGATAAGGGAAGGGTTGGAATATTGCTTAGGCTGCTGAATGAATTCATCGAACGCAACCCCCGCTTAGGCGAGGCCAAGCGAGTTGGTGTAGCCGTTAGCGGCGGCGGGGACTCTGTCGCACTGGCGCGACTGGCGGTCATTGCGGGTCTTCCCGTCATTCTCCTGCACATGAACTACGGGCTCCGCGGGGCTGAGAGCGATGGCGACGAGGCTTTTGTGATCGCACTCGGGAGCGAACTTGGTTGCGAGGTGTTGGTAGAGGGTGTTGTACCCGAAAGCAAGGCTGAAGACGAACTGAGGCGCCTGCGCTATGAGTGGTTCGCCGCTTGTAACGCCGATGTCATCCTGACTGGCCATACCCGCGACGATCAGGCTGAGACGGTGCTGTTTCGAGTTCTTCGTGGGACAGGGCCGACGGGGCTTGCCGGCATCGTTGAGAGTTATGGTAATCGCATCTTTCGACCGCTGTTGCGGGTGAGCCGAGAGGAGGTGCGTGAGTGGCTAGTGGGTTGCGGGTATGTTTGGCGGGAGGATTCCTCGAACCAGAAGCTGGACTATCGGCGGAATTGGCTTCGTCGGGTTCTTTTGCCTCAGGTGCGAGAGGAATTGAACCCGCAGGTGGATAGCGCGCTGGTTGGGTTGGCGGAGATTGCCGGGGACGAAGAGGCTTGGCTGGCTGGAATTGTGGATGAAGTGTTTGACAATCTGGTTTCGGCGGAGGCGGACTGGATGGTGCTGGATTGTGCGCAATTTGGAAAATTGGCAGTGGCGTTGCAACGCCGGATGATGCGGCGCCTGATAGAACGAGTGAAGGGGAATTTGCAGGCGATTGACTTCGCTCACGTCGAGGCGGCGGTCAGATTATCACTTGAAGGCGAAGGCAATGGCCGGATTCAGATCCCCGGTCTTGATCTGATGCGGAGCTTTGGTTGGTTGCGAGTGATCAGAATGCAAAGTCTGCTGGATCGCAGCCCGCGGAATTTTCGATTTCTCCTGGATGTGCCAAGCTCGATACTGCTGCCGGATGGGGCCGGAGTAGTGCGAAGCACACTTGACACCGGAAATCTTTATAATGAGGAGGAGAGTCTTGACTGGGGAAAGCTCTGCGCTGCGGTGGACCACGAAAGTCCGCTGGAGTTGCGGAACTGGAGACCCGGGGATTTCTACCGCCGAAGCGGCAGCACCCACCCTGATAAGGTGAAAGATCTGTTCCAGAAATACCGTGTCCCCTTATGGAGGCGACGGACTTGGCCGATAATTGTACTAAGGGATTCTCCCGTGTGGGTGGCCGAATTTGGCCCCGCCGAAGAGTTTCTGGCTAAATCCGATGCTCAGGCTCGGCTGTGCGTGGAATGGGTGCCGGCTGGGGCCTAGCTAAATGGTTGGGTCGAAATGTGGCATACGATGAATCAAGTTACGAAGTAATTACGTCTGTAAGGTAAGAATGAACTCCAACGTCAAGTCGGTCATATTCTGGGTTGTCATCCTCTGTGTGGTGTCGCTCATTTTTGTGGTTGTCCGCACCAACAATAAAAAAGCGGATGCTCAGGTCACTTTTAGCGACTTCATGAAGCAGGTTGAGGACAACCGCGTGAAGAGCGTGACGGTGACGGGGACTGAAGTACACGGTCTATACCGCGAAGACGGGTCTGGCCTGAAGACAACAATCCCAGGAAGCTACCCGGAACTCTACACGGTGCTGCGCGCCAAAGGCGTCAACACGGAGATCAAAGACGCTGGTTCTAATGGGCTTTTAAGTCTCATTTTCCAGACTGCACCGTTCATCCTTCTCCTGGGATTCTGGATTTTCATGATGCGGCAGATGCAGAGCGGCGGCAACAAGGCGATGAGTTTTGGCAAGAGCCGGGCCCGGCTGCATAGCTCCCAGCAAAAAAAGGTCACATTCAAAGATGTTGCTGGCGTTGAAGAAGCCAAAGACGAGCTACAGGAAATTATCGAATTCCTGCGCGAGCCGCAGAAATTTCAAAAATTGGGCGGACGCATTCCGCGGGGAGTATTACTAGTCGGGCCTCCCGGCACAGGTAAGACCTTGCTGGCGCGGGCGATAGCTGGCGAAGCAAATGTGCCGTTTTTCTCGATCTCGGGTTCTGATTTTGTCGAGATGTTTGTTGGCGTTGGCGCAAGCCGGGTGCGCGATCTATTCGAGCAGGGCAAGAAGAATGCCCCCTGTATCATTTTTATCGACGAAATCGATGCGGTTGGTCGCCATCGTGGCGCTGGGCTCGGCGGTGGACATGACGAGCGCGAACAGACGCTAAATCAATTGCTGGTTGAGATGGATGGGTTTGAATCGAACGAAGGCGTGATCCTTGTAGCTGCCACCAATCGTCCAGACGTATTGGACCCTGCGCTGCTGCGCCCAGGTCGCTTTGACCGGCGTGTGGTTGTCGGTCGCCCTGACGTGAAGGGTCGCGAACAAATCCTCAAAGTGCACATCAAAAAGATTCCGCTTTCTGAGGATGTTGAATTGAGTGTAATCGCACGAGGCTGCCCAGGTTTTGTCGGAGCGGATCTGGCGAATCTGGTGAACGAAGCGGCGCTGATTGCCGCTCGGAAGAACCGCAAAGTGGTCTCGATGATCGACTTTGAGGTCGCCAAGGACAAGGTGATGATGGGTGTGGAACGCCGCTCCATGTTTATTACCGAAGAAGAGAAGAAACACACCGCTTACCATGAGGCTGGACATGCGCTGGTTGGCACGCTATTGCCTGATTCCGACCCGGTACACAAGGTTTCGATCATCCCCCGTGGTATGGCGCTGGGAGTGACGATGTATTTGCCGACGCAGGATCGCAACGATATCAGCGTGAACCAGTGTGAAGCGCAAATTGCGACGGCGATGGCGGGCCGCGTGGCTGACGAGACTTTTTTGGGCTTGAAAACTGCCGGAGCTTCAAACGACATTGAGCGGGCAACGGATTTGGCCCGTCGCATGGTTTGCGAGTGGGGCATGAGCAAGCTGGGGCCGCTGAGCTTTGGCAAGAAGGACGAACAGATTTTCCTCGGGAGAGAGATCGCCCAGCATCGCGACTACTCAGAGGCGACTGCGATCTCGATCGACGGTGAAGTCCGCAATCTGGTACAGCAGGGCTATGAAACAGCAACCAAACTGATTCATGGCAATCGCGAAGCCTTAATCCGAATCGCAGAAGCTCTGTTAGAGCGCGAGATCCTGGATGGGAATGAAGTGAACCTGTTAATTGCTGGCGAGACTCTCCCGGCATCGCGACCAAGCTCGAACAACAAGCCGAACAGCAACGACGGGCAGGCCCAGCCAGTATTGCGGCCTGACGGCGGTATGCGTCCTAACCCGAGCCCCGCATAGGAAGTATGGCGATCCCGCCCTTTCGGGCATATCTGTTCGACATCGACGGTACTCTACTTGATTCCGCCCCAGACATCTGTGGGGCGGTCTCGAGCGTTTTAAAGGGTACTTCGCGACCCGATGTCCCTTTCGAGCAGCTCAAAAGCTATATTGGACGGCACCTGATTGACTTGTTCTCAGACCTCTTTCCTGAAGCGGATGCCAGTCAGATTGATCGCTGGATTACAGAATATAGAGAGGTCTATCCGCAACGTCGGCACAGCTCGACGGTGCTCTATCCGGGTGTGGTGGAGACATTGTCCCAACTCGGGGGATTAAAGACCACGGCAACGACCAAAGGCACGCCTACTGCGGTGAACATCCTGACTCAATTTGGTCTGGCTCCACACTTTCAACACATTCAGGGGACCGATGGCTTCCCGTGCAAGCCGGAACCAGATGTGTTGCTGCACGCAATGCGAGGACTTGGAGTGAAGCCGGGGGATTGTCTGTTTATCGGTGATTCCGTGCCCGATATTTTGGCCGGAAAGGCAGCGGGTGTGAAGGTTTGTGCGGTTGGTTACGGCTATGGGGTCTCTACAGAGCTACGAGCCTGCGAACCAGATTACTGGATCGAATCGATAGTGGAACTAACCCTCGCTTAAGTTGTTGGGGTAGTGCTGGACGCTGGGGTGCTGTGTTTTGTGCGATGAGCGAAGAGCTTGCTCGGCGTAAACTCCTGAAGCAGCGACGATGCAAATCCAAAGTAGATAGCGGAATTGCCGGCCTGAACACCCTCGGCTGACCACTTTTGGTTCGGCGTATATGTCGTAGAGAGCATGCCCACTGCGTAGCCGCCAACGATGGAGGGCCAATTGAAGACCGTCTTGCCCTTCTGGTCATAGGTAACGAAATTGAAGGCAAGAGCATGGAGGATGCGCCCCTTCACGTCGGTACATTTGCACTGGATGTAGCGCATCTCATAATGCGCAATGGCAGCCAGACCTTGGGCAGCAGTGTCCTGGAGAGAATAGGTGGCAAAAGTATTAACATAGCGCTTTCCGAAGGCGTCCCAACCCTGGCCATAATCAGCCGGGGTGTTGGAGAGGTGGTTCGAACCTGCCGTGATCGTTGCCCGAATGTACGACCCCGGACTGGCGGCGATCCCCCGCCACCAGACTCGCAATCGTTCTTGATTGGTTGGCGGGCTCCAGATGAGATTACGGGGCACACGCGTGCCGACGAGCATGTCGGACTGGCTGGGTTTGGTGATGTTGGAGGCATCTGGTGACTTGGATAGGTCTCTAGACTCTTGCGTTTTGGGTTCTTGGACGGAGTCCTCGGAGGCGTCCTGGGCGGACAAGACAGGGCAGAAGAAAAGGGCAAAAATGACTAGGTAGCGGAGCAAAATAATTTCATCCTCGAACCAGTTTCACTGCTGGCGAGCCTGGAAGTCAAAAAAACATGCTTCAGGCATAAATGCTGGACGCTGCCGCACTTCCTTGAGTTACCAGTTTAACCGGGTCTCTTGAAACGCGGGAAAGTTGCCGATACCTCAATTGGAGTGCAAATCTAGCCAATGGTCATCACAATCGCCTGCTCAATAAGGGCTGGTGGATTTTACAGGTGCGAAGGAGCACCCACTAGTGCAGCGCCCACTGTTACAATGAAGAGGGTTTGGAAGCTCCGCCTCCCCGGGAGAAACTATTCGTGAAGCGAACTGGATCTGACGACGCACTTCGTTGCTCTTTTTGTCACAAGAGCCAGGATGTTGTTGGCAAACTCATCTCCTCTCCAAGCGACTATCCGCGCGCTTACATCTGTGATGAGTGCATTGCTGTCTGCAATTCCATTCTCGAAGACGACAAGCAGGAAACTGCCTATGGGACTCCGAACAAACTGCCGAAGCCATTCGAGATTCGGGAGTTTCTTGACCAGTTTGTAATTGGGCAGGAGCCGGTCAAAAAGAAGTTGGCTGTGGCGGTTTATAACCATTACAAGCGCATTCAGATGAACAAAACCCGCGTTGGCGACGTGGAGCTGCAGAAGAGCAACATCCTGCTGATCGGGCCGACGGGGACTGGGAAGACGCTGCTGGCGCAGACTTTGGCGCGTATTCTGGATGTCCCTTTCGCAATTGTGGATGCGACGACGCTCACCGAGGCCGGCTATGTTGGCGAGGATGTTGAGAACATCATCCTGCGGTTGCTGCAAAATGCGGACTGGGACGTGCAGCGCGCGCAGCAAGGCATCATTTATGTCGATGAGATCGACAAGATTGGGCGCAAGGACGACAATCCGTCGATCACGCGCGATGTCAGCGGCGAGGGCGTACAACAGGCTCTGCTCAAGATTCTCGAAGGAACGATAGCCAATGTTCCCCCGCAGGGTGGACGTAAGCACCCGCATCAGGAATTTACTCCGGTTGACACCACCAATATTCTCTTCATTTGCGGAGGAGCCTTTGTTGGCCTCGAGAAGATCATTTCGCGCCGCGTTGGGCGCAAGCAGATTGGTTTTTCAGGCTCAGAAGAAGCCAAGGAAAAAGAGATTCGCTTCCCTGTTGCGACCGGCTCTCATTCAGCCGCCGCCAAGCGCGACAGCGAGCTTTTGCAGCAATGCCAGCCCATGGATTTGATTCGGGCAGGCTTTATTCCAGAATTCATCGGTCGGCTGCCGGTCGTTGCGATTCTCGAGGATCTAACCAAAGAGGCCCTGGTGCAAATTCTTTCTAAACCTAAGAATGCGCTTGTGAAGCAGTACCAGAAGCTCTTTGAATTTGAGAATGTTAGACTCAAGTTCAGTGACGATGCCCTTGAGGCGATCGCTGCGTTGGCGCTGGAGCGCAAAGTGGGCGCACGCGGCCTGCGAATGATCATGGAAGAGCTAATGCTCGACCTGATGTACTATCTTCCCAGTCAAAAGAAGATTCGCGAATTCCTCGTGACCAAAGAAATGGTTCTGAATCAGAAGATTAATCTGGCTGTACTAGAAAAGGCCGGTTGATCTGGATCAGCAGATTTTCCACACGAGAGCTATTTTCCATAAGAAAACTTTCCGACAAGAGAACTAACCGAAGGTGTAGGGCGTGGTAGGGAATCTTTCCGACCGGGTTTTGCGTCTTTAGAAACAGATAACCATGTTGGCATCCAAAGAACGATCAGAAACAAAACGGCTACCGATGATGCCGATCCGGGATGTAGTGATCTTCCCGCATATGATGACGCCCTTCGTAGTTGGCAGGGAATCGAGCGTTCGCGCGCTTGAGGAAGCCAATCTGACGGGCAAACAGATTTTTCTCGCGACGCAGCACGACGCATCGATTGACGAGCCACGTGCAGACGAGATCTACACCGTGGGTACGGTGGCCAATATCGTACAAAGCCTCAAGCAACCAGATGGCAACATCAAGGTGCTGGTCGAAGGCGTTGAACGCGGCAAGATCATCAGCGTCACCGACGAAGACGGCTTCTATCGTGCGGTTGTGAAGACTTCGGCGTTCCGCATTGAGGGTGGTCCGCAGTTGGACGCACTGGTTAGCCGCGTCACAACCCAGTTTGAGCAATACGTCAAGCTGAGCCAGAACCTGAATTACGAGACGATGGTCGCGGCAATTCGGCCGGACGATCCAGGCAAGCTGGCCGACACTGTTGGGGCCAACCTTCAATTGACGATTGAGGAAAAGCAGGAACTGCTCGAAATTTTCGATCCATTGGATCGCCTCACCCGCGTGGCCGAGATGTTGGACATCGAGATCGAAAAGCTGCAAGTAGATCGCACTGTGCAGGGTCGCGTGAAGCGGCAGATGGAGCGCGCTCAGAAAGAGTATTACCTCAACGAAAAGATCAAGGCGATCCAGAAAGAGTTGGGCCGCGGCGAGAAGAGCGAATACGACGAGCTGAAGAAGAAGATCGAAACGGCTGGGATGCCCAAGGACGCTTTTGAAAAGGCGATGGGCGAACTGCGCCGTCTTGAGAACATGCCTCCGATGTCGGCAGAGTCTACCGTCAGCCGCAATTATCTCGATTGGCTGCTCGCCGTGCCGTGGAAGAAAACTTCCAAGGAAATCCGCGATCTGAATTTTGCTAAAGAGATTCTGGAGAGCGATCACTACGGTCTGGATAAGATCAAGGAACGAATCCTTGAGTTCCTCGCTGTTCGACGTCTGGTGGAGAAGCCCAAGGGTTCAATCCTCTGTTTTGTCGGACCTCCCGGAGTTGGCAAGACTTCGCTGGGGATGTCGATCGCCAAAGCGACCGGGCGCGAATTCGTGCGCTTGTCACTGGGCGGCGTGCGCGACGAGGCTGAGATTCGCGGTCACCGGCGCACCTATATCGGCGCGTTACCGGGCCAAGTTATCCAGATGATGAAGAAGGCTGGTACTAAGAACCCGGTCGTGATGCTGGACGAAATCGACAAAATGTCGATGGATTTCCGTGGCGACCCGTCGGCTGCATTGCTCGAAGTATTGGACCCGGCGCAGAACTCTTCGTTCCAGGATCACTATCTTGACGTTGAGTATGACTTGTCGAATGTTCTGTTCATTGCGACCGCAAATGTACTGCACACGATCCCGACTCCGCTGCAAGACCGCATGGAAGTGATCCGTCTTTCTGGATACACAGAGCTCGAAAAGCTGGAAATTGCCAAGCGCTTCCTGGTTCCCAAGCAGTTGGAAGGCACGGGGCTGAAGACCGATCAGATCGAGTTTGAAGACAGTGGTCTGGCTACGCTGATCAATGGCTACACACGCGAGTCTGGCGTCCGTAATCTGGAACGTGAAATCGGAAACGTCTGCCGTAAAGTAGTTCGTGCGGTTGTGATGTCAATGCCTCTCGAGGCGGCAGAAGGCGAAGAGGCCAAGCCAGTGAAGAAGGCAAAGGGCCGCAAGAAGGCAGAAGTTGTGGAAGTCGCGGCCAAGGAAACTGTGGCAGCGGCGGAAGCGCCGAAGCCTGTCGAGTTCAAGAAGGCGACCGTGACCGAGGCCAACGTCGCTGACTTCCTCGGACCGGCGAAGTTCCGTGATTCGGTGTGGGACAAGAAGAATGAGATTGGATCGACAACAGGCCTGGCGTGGACGGAAGTTGGCGGAACGATTCTGACAACTGAAGTATCGATTCTTGAAGGACGCGGCAAGCTGACCACAACCGGTAAGCTTGGCGACGTCATGCAGGAATCGGCGCAGGCGGCAATGACTTATGTGCGCAGTCGATCGCATCAACTCGGGTTACCGCGCGACTTCTATCGCCATGTCGACATCCACGTGCACGTGCCTGAGGGCGCGATTCCGAAGGACGGGCCTTCGGCTGGTATTACGCTGGCGACTTCGATTTCGAGCGCGCTATCGAAGATCCCAGTGCGCGGCGATATTGCGATGACCGGTGAGATTACGCTGCGCGGCAAGGTATTGCCGATCGGTGGGTTGAAAGAAAAGCTGCTCGCGGCGCATCGCTTTGGAATTACGGAAGCGATTCTGCCGAAGGACAACGAGAAGGATCTTGTCGACATCCCGGATATCGTGAAGAAGAACATGAAGCTGCACTTTGTCGAGCACATGGATGAGGTCTTGAAACTGGCGCTTGAACGCGAGCCAGTTGGGATCCCACCTGTGGCGCTGGATTACACAGCAAAGCCAGCTGAGGACATCCGGCACTAATTGAGTGCCGGAGCTCCTCACTGATGGATCAAAATTGGGTTAGAATAAGGGCGTTGGTTCAGACGCCCTTTTTTCTTTTTGGGAGACGGGATGTTTGATGTAGAATTCATAGCCAGCGCTGGCGACCCGCAACAATTCCCCCCAGAGACCACTCCTGAGTTCGCATTCCTAGGCCGCAGTAATGTGGGGAAATCGACTTTGTTGAACAGCCTGGTTGGCCAGAAACGGCTGGCGTTTGTCAGCTCGACTCCGGGAAGGACACAAACCATCAATTTCTACCGGGTAGGTAGCAGGTTCTGTCTTGTCGATCTACCAGGGTATGGATACGCGAAGATCCCGCCGTCCCAAACAGGGCATTGGAAAGCACTTACCAATGCATATCTGCTGGAGCGGCAGACCTTGGAATTAGCATTGTTGCTGATCGACGCGCGACGGGGCTGGATGGATGCAGACCGGCAACTTCGCGATTACCTTGAACATTATTCGCGGCCCTACGTGGTGGTGGCAACGAAGATGGATAAGCTAAATCGAAAAGAAGAAGATAAGGGCATGAAGGAAATGCGGGCAGAAGTGCCAGGCAGGGAGATCATGCCATTCTCGGCCTTGAGTGGCCGCGGAGTGAGGGAAATTTGGCAAACGATTTCGAAAACAAAGACAACGCGGTAAATCCGCCGCAAGACACCCCAGCTGAAAATGGATCGGCAACTGCCGCCGGAGCTGAGGGAGGCGCCAAAGGGCGTCGTCGCGAGACTAAAGAAGCTGCGCCGAATCTGAACCTGGTAGAGCTCAAGGACATGAGCATCCAGAAGCTCAACGTAATCGCCAAAGACTTCGGCCTTGTCCAGACAGCCGGCTTGCGCAAACAGGAGTTGATCTTCAAGATCCTTCAGAGCCAGGCCGAGAAGAGCGGATTGATCTTCTCAGAAGGTGTTCTTGAGTGTTTGCCGGATGGCTTCGGCTTCCTGCGCGCTCCTGAGTACAACTACCTTCCGGGCCCTGATGACGTGTATGTTTCGCCGTCACAGATTCGCCGCTTTGATCTCCGCACCGGCGACACGATATCGGGCCAGATCCGCCCGCCTAAAGAAGGCGAGCGCTACTTTGCGTTGATCAAAGTGGATGCCATCAACTATGAGGCGCCTGAGGAGACTCGCAACAAGATTTTCTTCGACAACCTCACTCCGCTTTATCCTCAGGAGCGCCTCAAGTTGGAAACGACCAAGGAGAACTACTCTGGTCGCGTGATGGACATGTTGACGCCGATCGGCAAGGGTCAGCGCGGCCTGATTGTCGCCCCGCCCCGCACCGGTAAGACGATGATGTTGCAGTCCATCGCAAACTCGATTACGACCAACCATCCCGAAGTCAATTTGATTGTATTGCTGATCGATGAACGCCCGGAAGAAGTCACGGACATGCAGCGCAGCGTCAAGGGCGAAGTCATCAGTTCCACCTTTGACGAGCCCGCTGCCCGCCACGTACAAGTTGCCGAGATGGTGATCGAAAAGGCCAAGCGCCTGGTCGAACATAAGCGCGATGTAGTGATCTTGCTGGATTCGATTACGCGTCTGGCTCGTGCATACAATACCGTGGTTCCGCCTTCGGGTAAGGTGCTGTCGGGCGGCGTCGATTCCAATGCTCTGCAGCGTCCAAAGCGCTTCTTTGGTGCGGCGCGCAATATCGAAGAGGGCGGCAGTCTGACGATTGTGGCAACTGCGCTGATCGATACGGGTAGCCGCATGGACGACGTTATCTTTGAAGAATTCAAGGGCACAGGCAACAACGAAATCCACCTCGACCGCAAGCTGGTAGACAAGCGCGTGTTCCCGGCGATTGACATCAACAAGAGCGGCACCCGCAAGGATGAGCTGTTGTTGCCTAAGGAAGAGCTGAGCCGTGTCTGGGTGTTGCGTCGCGTACTTGCGCCGCTGTCGCCGACGGAGAGCATCGAACTGTTGCTGGACAGGCTTTCCAAGGCCAAGAGCAACGCCGACTTCCTGTCGAGCATGAACGGCTAGACTTTTTCAAGCATCGAAGTGAGCAATAAAAATGGCCTCCCGAAAGGGAGGCCATTTTTGTGGTTTGTGCTTAGCGCCTAGAACATCAGGCGGACGCCGAGTTGCAGATTGCGCGCACCAGGGTCGGCTGAGTTGCCGAGGCCGGCGCTGGTGATCTTGCCAAAATTCTGGTTGCCGAAGCCACCATCAGGATTTGCATACTGCGGGGTGTTGGAGATATTGAAGCTCTCCGCCCGGAATTCTCCGGTGAAGCGCTCCTTGATCTTAAAGCGTCGAAACAACGAGAAGTCGAGGTTAGCGAAGCCGGGGCCGGTGAAGGCATTGCGACCAACGTTGCCGACCGTGTTCTGTGCGGGGAGTGCGAAGGAGCCGGTGTTGAACCAAGTACCTTCGCCGCCCAGGCTAATCTGGCCAGACTTGACCAGGGAGCCGGACGCAATGTAATTGGCGTTCTGAGTGGTGCCAGGCGCATTGAGGAGTGAACCGGGAGCGGTGACCGTGAAGGGAGTACCGGTCATGAGGGTGAGGATGCCGTTTACCTGCCAGCCGCCCAAAATATAAGCAGCCGGGCCGGAAGTGAGGAACTTCTTGCCTTTGCCGAAGGGGAGCTCATAGAGGTAGCTCTGGTTGAGCATGTGACGACGATCAAAGTCGCTACGGGCGCGGTTGCGACCGGTGTTGATGTAATAAGTCAATCCGCCGTTGTCGTTGCTATAGTCGATCGCCTTTGAGTATGTGTAGGCCGTGGTCAGCAAGAAGCCGCCGCTGAACTTGCGGTCGAACTTGGTCTGGAGCGAATTGTAATTCGTGCTCGTACCGAAGAAACGAAGGTTGGTATCAGCGGTGCGGCCAAATTTCTGGAACAGAGGCTGGCCAGAGGCGCCGCCGCCGATGACTTGGCCCGCGTTGAGGTTGAAGACGGTCGGTACACGGCGGCCGCCGTTGCCGACGTAAGCGACGTCGAGAACGAAGTTCTTACCGAGGGCGCGCTGGAGCGAGAGGTTGTAGCTCTGCACATAACCTTCCTTAAAGTCCTTGGGGATGACATCGTAGCCCTGCGCCGGGGCGTTGCGAATGATGCCGTCGGCGGGGATGTTAACCGGAGTTGCGCCAGGAAATCCATCAGCCATCTTGCCAGCAGGTTGGAAGGAATTCAGAGGGTTGTAAGCGTTGTTCTGGCGAACGGGGAAGTTATAAGCGTAGTTATTGTCCGGGTAGGGCATGTAACTGATACCAAAACCGGCGCGAATAACTGTCTTCTCGTTGAGACGGTAGCTGAGGCCGACACGAGGGGCGAAGTTCATGTACTGGATCTGACGACCGAGGTCACTGGGATTGTTGCCGAGACCGGCAATTACGAGCGAGTTGTCGTTGGGATTGTAATTGGAGAAACCGCCATCTTTGCGGGGGGTTGCCGGAGGATAGAGTTCGTGACGGACGCCGATATTCAGGGTAAGCCGATTGGATACCTGCCAAGTGTCCTGAATGTAAGTGAATAAGGGTTTCTGAAGATACTCAGGGTAAGAGATCACGAGATCGCGCCCGAAGTCGTTGGGAGTATCGAGCAGAAAAGAGGCCCAGGCGTTGGTGAAGCCATTGGAAGCGCCGGGGATGGATGTCTGGCCGCCGCGGAAACGGTACGCGCCGCGGACAGAGTAGGTCTGCGTCTGAAGCAGGCCATCACGGTTGTTGCGGTAATCGAAGCCGAACTTGACGGTGTGATTAGAGATGGTCTTGGTCCAGTTATTCACAACGGTCCAGTTCTGTTCGAAACGGATCCAGGGGAGGCTGGCCGAGTACCCGACAAGAGGACTGGAAAAGCCTGTGATTTCGACACCAACGAGGCCGCCCGAAGAAGGAGTAATGTTGACGCCTTTGATGCCGATGGCCTCACTGGCTTTTGTGTTGATGTCGGAGTTTTGCGCGTCGTTGCGATAGCGCGTAAAGCCAACGCGGAGCTCGGTGATGAGCGTAGGCGAGAGGACCTTGGTGTAGTTGACACCGGCCGATGATGTCTTCTGGATGCCAGTGCCAGCGAAGCCCCCATTCGCGGGGCCGCCGGCAATGCCAAAGATTGGAGGATCGGTCAGGTTGGGGCTCTGGTAGCTATAACGGACCGACAGGCGGTCATTGGTACTGAAGTTGTGGTCTACCTTGATGTCGTAAGAATTGGTGTCTTTGCTGCGGACGGTGCCGCCCTCAAAGTTGTTCACGAACAAGCTGGACGCCTGCCGGGTTGCGTTGGGAACTAAGGCGATGATTTTCGCTGAGATCGGGCTGATGCGGTTGGCTGGAATGATGTTTCCAGGGAAGGGTGTACGTCCGCTGCCATCGGCGTTGGAACTGGTGGCGGGGTCGTAAACAACTGTGGGGCCGAAGGCGAGATTTCCGGTGCGGAACTCATTGGTCGGAATCGAGAAACGATAGCCCTTTCCGAGGCGGTCTCGAATGCCGAGATAGTCGGCAAAGAAGAAGGTCTTATTCTTGATGATTGCGCCACCGAAAGTTGCACCGAAGTAATTGTAAGTTGTTACCGGCTTAGTGCTGAGGTCCGTACGGCGGGCATTGAACGCGCTTACTTTGTTGAACTCATAGACGCTGCCGTGGAAAGTATTGGTGCCGGACTTGAGGTTGACGTTCTGGACGGCTCCACCGGCGCGGCCAAGTTCGGCCTCGTAGTTGGAGGTAGTGACGTCGACGCCCTGGAGGGCTTCGATCGGTGGGATCAAGGCTGTAAGCAAACCAGTGCGCTGATTGTTATCGACGCCTTCAAACTGGACGTTGTTGGCGAGACGGCTCTGGCCGTTGACGCGCGACTGCAGGGAGTCGTTGGAGTTGAAGAATTCGGAATGATTGCGCTGGGCGCGGGCGGCACCAGGGACGAGGTTGAGCAGGCTCTGAAAGTTGCGATTCTGAGTCAGTGGCATTTCGGCCAGTTGGCGCGTTTCGATCCTGCGACCGGTGTCGGTGCGATCGGTCTGCAAAAGCGGAGCCTCCGCGTCGACAGTAATCTGTTCGGTGATCTGGCCAGGCTGTAATTCGAGATCGACACGGATGGTTGAGTTTTGGCCAACGTCAACCCGCTCGCGAACGGCCTTACGGAAGCCGGCAACTTCAACCGTCACGGTGTAGGTGCCGGGGGGAAGGTTAAGGAAGGAAAAATTCCCGCTTTGGTTCGAAATGGCCTGCCGGGAGATACCGGTGTTAATTTCGAGGGCAGTGACCTTGGCGGAAGCAACAAGGCCGGCGGACTGGTCGGTTACGGTGCCAAGTAGAGTGCCATTCACAGCCTGGGAAAAGGCGGGGGTGGCAAGGGACAACAGCAAAAATGAAATGCAGCTACGAAGCAACAAGTTAAACATGTGATACGCCTCCTGAAAGCGCTAGATATTAACAGTTTATTACAAGTGCATCGATTTTCGAAATTTCCAAGATCCCGTGCGACCACCAGAAGCTGTTATGCAGGCTGCAAACTTCCAAGGAGTATCGAGGTATGCAGACCATCCCTTCCTATAGACTATTGTTTGCCATGTGGATCGCCATCTCGGTGGCAACGGCGCAAAAGACAACCGACATCAGCGGCACCGTAATCGTGACCGAGATTCCCAGCACCGACAGCGTGACAAGGATCAGTGCGGGCTCTGGCATGATCAGTGGAATTGGTTCCACCGCGATGCGAGTGGAACTGGTTCAAGCCCCGAGCCCGCAGGGTCCGGTGGGCCCTGGGAAGGCAGTAATCATGATGGCGACGAATCGCTGGGACAGCTTCCAGGTAACGTTTGACTTTCTGGATCCGGCTGGAGTGGGGTTTGCCGGAACCGGCCAGATCAGCGGTGGCACAGGAGTCTATCAGGGCGCGACGGGAACAGGAACGTTCAGGTTCACATCCTCCTCCAATATCAGGTGGTTTGCATCGGGGTCTGGCAGCGTCAAAGTGGGCTCGCAGGCAACTAGTTTTGTGATCACAAACTTTCCCCTCGATGTAGTCGATAACAAGCATGAAGAGATCCAAACCGGTACCTATCCAATGACGCTTGCGCCCTTGGGGGAGATTAAGCTACTTCTATTTTCAACATCAAATCAGGCTGGCTTTACGCAATTTACGTTTACCTTTCAAATCAACGCAGCTGACAGCTTCAAAGCTTTTCTGACTGTACCTCCAAACGGCTACCCGCCGCCAAACTGGCCCGGCACGATCTTTGGCGGGACAGGGACATACAATGGCGCATACGGGACAGTAACGTTGAATGTGAGTCAGGCCGCCAACGGATTCAAGGTTGCGATCGCCGGTAAGATTACGCAGCCTGCAGCAGGCGCACCCGTGATCAGTTCAGCCGTGACTGCAGGCAGCGACGGAGCATCACAAAACGCCTGGATGGAGATCACAGGTAAGAACCTGACCCCAGCCAATACACCATCGGGCGGCACCTTCTGGAGTAGCGCACCGGAGTTTGCAGCGGGGCAAATGCCGACCAAAATCGGAGACATCAGCGTGATGGTGAATGGCAGGCCTGCTTATATCTGGTGGTATTGCAGTTCGGTAACGACAGCGGGCTGCGCGCGAGATCAGATTAACGTGCTGGCACCGTCCACTGATGGCTACGTTGGACAAGTGCAGGTAGTTGTCAAGAACGGCGACGTATCGAGCGCACCCTTTTACGTCAACAAAAAGACCTTTGCTGCGTCTTTTTTATTGTTCAACGAAAAGGGATATGTTGTGGCAACGCATGCGGATGGCAGCCTGTTGGGCCCGACTTCACTCTATCCGGGAAGCAGTACGCCCGCTAAGCCAGGAGAGACGATCATCCTCTGGGGCGTTGGCTGGGGACGCGTGAGCAACCCTGCGCTGGTAGAAGGTTCCTCAACCCAATCTTCGCTGCTGGGCCCAATTCAGAGTTGCCTGATCAGCGGACTCCCCACCTCAGCGGTGGGGGCCGTAGTGTCGCCAGGCTTGTATCAAATCAACCTCACAGTACCAACGACGGCAACGCCTGGAGATCACGCGATTACTTGTGTTTACCAGGACGCTTACACCCCGATCGGCAATTTGATCACGGTGCAATAGCGAGCCGGACAGCTAGGCCAGCAGCTTCTTCACAAGCTGGCCATGCACGTCGGTGAGGCGGAAGTTGCGGCCCTGCGACTTGTAGGTGAGTTTTGTGTGGTCGAAACCGAGAAGGTGAAGCAAGGTCGCGTGTAAATCGTGAACGTGCACCTTATCCTCAACGACATTGAAGCCCAGCTCGTCTGTTGCACCCATCACGAGGCCCGGTTTGGTACCGCCGCCAGCCATCCACATCGTGAAGGCGTTGGGATGGTGATCGCGGCCATCGCTGCCGCCCTGAGTCATCGGCGTGCGACCGAATTCCCCTCCCCAAACCACAAGAGTGTCTTCGAGCATGCCGCGCTGCTTGAGGTCTTTGATCAAGGCCGCGCAGGCCTGATCGGTGTCCTTGCAGTTTTGCTTGATGTCCTTGGTGAGGTTGCCGTGCTGGTCCCATGCCTCGTGGAAGATCTGCGTGAAGCGGACGCCGCGCTCGGCCATCCGCCGTGCCAGCAGCACGCAGTTGGCGAAAGAGGGCTTGCCAGGCTCTGCACCGTACATATCGAGGATGTGTTTGGGTTCCTTGGAGATGTCCATCAATTCCGGGGCGCTGGATTGCATGCGGAAGGCCATCTCGTAGGAGCTGATGCGAGTGGCGATTTCGGGGTCGCCAACTGCGTCCAGCTTCATCTGGTTGAGGTGACTGATCGAGTCGAGCGAATCGCGCTGCAGTTGAGCGTCGACGCCCTTGGGGTTGGACAAATAGAGCACCGGGTCGCCGGAGGCGCGGAATTGAACACCCTGATGAGTGGTGGGCAGGAAGCCGGAGCCCCAGCAGGAGTTGCCGCCCGAGGGCCCTTTCTTGCCGGTGGAAAAAACGACGAAGGCGGGGAGATCCTGAGATTCACTGCCCAGGCCATAGGTGGTCCAGGCCCCGAAGCTGGGTCGGCCGAAGATCATGCTGCCGGTATTCATTAGCAGCTGGCCGGGGGCGTGATTGAAGGCGTCGGTGTTCATCGATTTTACGATGGCGATGTCATCAACGACGGTGGCGAGATGGGGCAGGAGTTCGCTGAGCTCGGCTCCGCTCTGGCCGTATTTTGCGAAGGGGAATTTGGGGCCGAGGAGCGTCGAGTTGGGATTGATGAAGGCCGCGCGGTAGCCCTTGAGAAGGTCTGCGGGCGGGAGCGTACCGTCAAATTTTGCCAACTGCGGCTTGTTGTCGAATAGCTCAAGGTGGCTGGGTGCACCGGCCATGAAGAGGTAGATAACTCGCTTGGCCTTGGGTGTGAAATGAGGCTGTTTAGTTGAAGCCTCTGCCAAGCCTTGGAGGGCGAGTGCGCCCAAGCCGACGCCACAATCTTTCATGAACCAACGACGCGCGATTGAGAGTTTGTCTTCCATGGCTATTCCTTTGTAATCGTTTCGTCGAGGTTGAGGATGACGCGGGCCAGGGCCATCCAGGCTTGATCGGCGGGGAGCTTGCGGTCTAACTGCTTGTTCAGGAATCCGCGCAACTCAGCGAGCTCTGCGGGTTGCGGCGAGCGGGCCAGGGCGCGACGGAACGCGTAGGTGATTCGGGAAGTCTCAGTCGCGCCCCCTTCCTTAATCGTCTTGTCGGCGAGGGCCTTTGCTGTCTCCAGAAAGAGCGGCTCGTTGAGGGCAGTCAGTGCCTGCAGCGGTGTGTTCGACCGGGATCGTCTCACGCAGGAGACGTCCCCATTGGGGGCATCGAAGTTGCTGAGGACAGGGTAGGGAACACTTCGATAGCGGAAGGTGTACAAGGCGCGACGGTAGCGATCGTCGTTCCTGGCTTCGCTCCAGATCTTGGGGCCGTAGCTGGATGGCGGCAGGAACAAGAAGTCCGGGGCGGGCGGAAAGACACTGGGCCCGCCGACTTTTTCGTTGAGGAGTCCGCTAGCTGCAAGCGTAATGTCGCGGACGATTTCGCCTTCAACGCGAAAGCGAGGGCCACGGGCCAAGAGGCGGTTGTTGGGGTCTTTGGCGAGGAGATCGGGGGTGACTTTGGAAGACTGGCGATAGGTGCTGGAACTAACAATTGTTCGGTGCAGCTTCTTCATGCTCCAGCCGGAATCCATGAACTCAACAGCCAACCAATCGAGCAACTCAGGGTGGGAGGGAGTGGATGCCTGCTTGCCAAGGTCCTCGCTGGTTTCAACGATGCCGATTGAGAAATAGGCCTGCCAGGTGCGATTCACCAGCGCCCGCGCGGTGGTCGGAGCATTGCGTGCGGTGAGCCATTTGGCGAAGTCCAGGCGAGTGGCGCCGGCGTCGGCAGGCAGAGGATTCAAGAAGGCCGGGACGCCCGGCGAAACTGCCTTCTTCGGCTTCAGGAAATCGCCACGATCGAGGATGCTGGTTGTGCGCATCTCGTCGCGAGCGGACATGGTGAGTTGTGATGAACCTTCGGGCAAGCTTCGATAGAGGTCGTCGATCTGAGCATTTGCTTCGCGGTAGCCCGGAACCGTTGTTCGCCAATAAGCGAAGACAGCCTGCTCTTGTTTGGTGGACCGCTGTGCGAGCGGTAGATTCAGGATTTCGCGGACTGCGGTTGGGAGCGGGTCCGCAACGGCATTCGCGTTGGGTGTGACTGAGACGCGCATCCGGCCAAGGTTTTGATTTTGATTGTCGTCACTGTTCCAGCCACCGGCCTTTTGACTCAGATAGACCAGGATGGTTGTCTTGCCGTCGCTATTGTCAATTGCTTCCTCCAGGTTGAAGACGGCCTTGCGAGGCAGGTTCCTCAAAGTGGGACCGGCGTCGTGTCCCCAACTCGTCTCATCTTTGCCATCGATGGCGAATTCAATCGGCCCGGTGAGACGTCGCTTGTCGGTCTTGTCGTAATAGATTTTGTCCAGTTCGCGTTCCGGCAAATTGATATCGGCCGTGGCGCGCGCGACCTTGCGCTTCTCTGGCTTGGCTTGGCCCTCTCGCTGGACTTCGACTTCAAACTCAGTGAGCGCCCCGGTGCCGAGCAAGGAGCGTCCCGGCCCGCCCAGGGGCAGATTGGGATCGTTCAGCAACTCAAGCCGGAAGGACGCAATCGACTTTGCCGTTGGCTTGATCGTCAGCTTGGCGCGATGCTTGGTGGGCGCATAGCCAGCGCCGATCATCGAACTGTCGGCCTGCATGATGTAACGCTGTCCGCCCGTCGAGATGTCGTCGACAACCGGCTTTACAGCTTCCCAATCGGTGCGATCAAGAGCCGTCAATTCCCAGGCATGCATTCGCTCGCGCCAGTCGGGCGTGCGATGTTGCAGGTCGGCCTCGATGGTGCGAATCCGTTCCAAGGCAGAGCTGCGTTGCATCTGCTCCTGGGGTGTATAGACAGCGACATTCGACTCATGTGTGTTGTTGAGGAACGCGAATATCTTGTAGTATTCTTCCTGCCGCAGCGGGTCGAACTTATGGTTGTGGCATTGCGCGCAGGCAATCGTCATACCCAGAACAGACTTGCCGATGGCGTCGATGCGGTCAAACATCGCTTCCATGCGAAACTGCTCGGGATCGACTCCGCCTTCTTCGTTGATCATCGAATTGCGCAGAAAGCCAGTGGCGACAATTTCAGCTTGTGTCGCGTTCGGCATCAGGTCGCCGGCGATCTGCTCCTGGATGAAGCGGTCGTAGGGAAGGTCTTTGTTGAGGGCGTTGATGACGTAATCGCGATAGAACCAGACCTGCCGAATCTTGTCCTTCTCATAACCGTCAGAGTCAGCGTAACGGGCGGCATCGAGCCATTGGCGGCCCCATCGCTCGCCATAGTGCGGTGAGGCGAGGAGGCGGTCGACCTGCTTTTCGTAGGCGTTTTTCGACTTGTCCTTGAGGAAGGCGTCTACTTCTTCGATGGTGGGCGGAAGACCGATGAGATCGAGAGAGAGACGGCGCAGGAGCGTGATTTTGTCAGCCTCAGGACTGGGCTTGAGTTGTTCTTTGTCGAGTTTGGCGAGGATGAAATTGTCGATCGGATTGCGAGGCCATGTGGGAGTAGAGACTGTGGGTGTGGCGGGGCGCAATGGAGCGACAAAGGCCCAGTGCTTCTGGACTTCGTTGACTTTTGCCCCGACGTTCTCCGGCCACTTTGCGCCTTCGTCGATCCAACGCTTGAGAATCGCAACCTGATCCGGAGGGAGGGGCTTCTCTCCCATCGGCATCCGTTCCTGGTCGCCGATACCAGCGACGCGCCGATAAAGTTCGGATTCCAGCGCATTGCTTGGTTTGATGCTTTGACCTGAGGTGCCGCCCTTGAAGGTGGTGGCTTTAGCATCGAGACGGAGACCGCCCATCTGCATGGCAGCGCCGTGGCAGCCTTGGCAGGAGCGACGCAGGATTGGCTGGACGTCGCGCGCGAAGTCGATCTCAGCGGGCGTCTCCGATTGAGCGAGGAGTAAAAGGGGAAGGAGTGCGACTATCACGGGCGTAGATGACCTCACCTTAATCTATCGCAGTCAGACGTTTTATGATTGAGCCATGAGAGTTTTCGGTTTCTGTATGTTGGCGATGTCGGTATTTGGCCAGTCACCTGTTGGAATTTTCCTCGGCGAAATCAACGGGGGTATGGTTGGCAAACTCAGGCTGGGCCTGGAAGTGAGGCAGGGGGCCGATGGGCAGTTGGCGGGGGAAATGATCTCGGTCGACCAAGGCTACGCGAAGCTGTTGGCGAGTAGCGTCGTGATCGAAGGGAAGACGCTGAAGATGGCCTTTGGGGTGATCAATGCCAGCTATGAGGGTACGTTGAGCGACGATGCCAACACTCTCACGGGCAAATGGACGCAGGGCACGGGAATCGATCTGGTGTTGAAGCGCGTCGCGGCCTTGCCCCGACCGGCCAGGCCGCAGGAGCCGAGGCCGCCATTCCCCTATGACAGCGAGGACTTGAGTTTTGCAGGTGGGGCCGTCGATGTGACGCTCGCCGGGACGCTGACGAAGCCGAAGGGCGCGGGCAAGTTTGGAGCTGTCGTACTGGTATCGGGATCGGGTCCGCAGGATCGCAATGAGGAGCTTGCCCTTCACAAGCCCTTTCTCTTGTGGGCCGATACGTTGACGCACGCTGGCATTGCAGTGCTCCGATACGATGACCGGGGCACGGCAAAGTCGACTGGAAAGTTTAAGGGTGCGACGACCGCTGACTTTGCCAAAGACGCGGCAGCAGCGGTTGCGTATCTTCGTTCAAGACAGGATATCGACCCCGCCAAGATTGTCGTCATGGGGCATAGTGAAGGCGGTGTGATTGCCCCGATGGTGGCGGCAAACGACGCGAAGCTTGCAGGAATTGTGTTGTTGGCTGGTACGGGTGTCACCGGCGAAAAGGTTTTGAGACGGCAGCTTCCTGATATCAATCGCGCCGCCGGGATGAGTGAGGAGATGGCGACGTCCAACGCCAAAATGAACCTCGAAAAGATGGAGGCCAATCTGGCAATGGATCCATGGCTGGCTAATTTTTGGGTTTACGACCCGGCAACTGCTTTGAAAAAAGTGAAGTGCCCCGTGCTCGCCTTGAACGGCGCAATGGATAAGCAGGTGAACGCTGAAGTCAACCTGGGCGCAATCGAGGCGGCGCTGAAAGAAGCTGGCAACAAGAATGTGACAGCGCGGATGCTACCCAAGCTAAACCACCTATTTCAGACCGCAGTCACTGGTGCTGGCCAGGAATACGCCAAGATCGAAGAGACAGTTGCTCCGATTGCGCTGGACGAAGTTACGCAGTGGTTGAAGAAGACGCTGGCCACGAAATAAGCTGAGTCTCAGAACCTCGCTTGAGCCTGGAGTGCAGGGGCAATTCGAGCTTGCCCGGGAAGTCTCGGCGATAGTGACCACCGCGAGACTCTTCGCGCTTCAATGCGGCCTTTGCCACCAGACGAAGGACAGTCGCCAGATTGCGACGTTCATAGTCCCGGCGGTCTGGCTCGGTGATGATTTCGCGCCCGCCACGGTCAATGCGGTCGAGAACCTGATTTATGCCGAGGGCATCGCGGATGATGCCGCAGCCATCCCAAGCCAGACGTTGTAAGTCCTCGCGAGCCATGATGGGAAACTGCTCGTCCCCAAAGGTGCGACCCGACTCTGGGCCCTTCGCCTCGCCGAGCATGGCCTCGCCAGCGCGAGCGCCAAACACAACGCCCTCAAGCAGTGAGTTGCTTGCGAGGCGGTTTGCGCCATGGACGCCGGTGCAGGCAGCCTCGCCGGCAGCAAACAGACCAGGGACGCTAGTTTGCCCGTGCAGATCCGTGCGCACGCCACCCATGATGTAGTGAGCGGCGGGATGCACAGGCGCGGCCTGGGTGGTGAGATCGATTCCAAACCTCAGACAGGTTTCGTAAATCGTCGGGAAACGCTGGCGGATCCAGGTGGCATCCTTGTGGCTTAGATCGAGCAGCACGTGGGTCGCGTTGGTGGCATGCATCTCGGCGATGATTGACCGACTCACAACATCGCGAGGTGCAAGCTCTTCCATCGGGTGATAGCGCTGCATGAAGCGCTCGCCGTTGATGTTGCGCAAGAAAGCGCCTTCGCCGCGCAGAGCCTCACTCAGCAGAAAGCGTGGGCGTCCTGGGATGAAGAGTGCGGTCGGGTGGAATTGGATGAATTCAACATCGGCCACCTCGGCACCGGCGCGATAGGCGATGCCAATGCCGTCTCCTGTCGCGACGCTCGGGTTGGTTGTGTTGAGAAAAAGCTGGCCCGCGCCGCCAGTGGCAAGCAGCACCGCGCGCGAGTAGACGTCGATGCGTCGGCGAGATTTCTGATCATAGGCGACAGCCCCGGTTACGCGACCATCTTCGATCAACAAGTCGGTTACGGCTGCGAAACTTTGGAAGCTTAAGGAAGCGTACGAGCGGGCTTTCTCATATAGTGAACGCGCGATCTCATGGCCCGTAGAATCCCCGCCCGCATGCAGCACACGACTCCGGCTGTGTGCCCCCTCACGGGCCATCATGAACTGACCATTCTCCTTATCGAAATTTGCGCCCCAAGCCAGCAGTTCCTCAATGCGCGCCGGCCCTTCCTGCACAAGCGCCTCGACTGCCTCTTCAAAGCACAGGCCGTCCCCGGCCAGCAGAGTGTCCTGCAAATGCAGTGAAAAGTTGTCATCATCGGAGAGAGCCACGGCGATGCCACCTTGGGCGTACTCAGTAGACGACTCTTCGATCGTGTCCTTTGCCACTACAAGGACGGTGCCCTGTTCCGCCAGGGTAATCGCCGCCCTTAACCCTGCCACGCCGGCGCCCACAACCAGGAAGTCAAAGGACATTTTTTCTTTATGAAGCAATCGTTTATCCTACTGCTATTGTCGCTTGTCGGCCTTGTCGGTAGTGCACAAGACTATTTTCCTCTGGTTCCAGGCAGCTCCTGGGTATATCGACAGACCAGCGGTCTTGGCGGGATTTCGCCACTCACGATTCGTTTGGGCGAGCCCGCCGTCCTCAATGGCACTACCTATCATCGACTGCAAGGCTACCTTGCCAAGGATGTGCTGATCCGCCGCGAGGACAACGGTAACTTTGTCTATTGGGATGAGGCTTCGCGCGCTGAGGCCGCATTTCTTTTATTCGATGGGATCGAGTTTCGCAGCTACGTTTCGCCGTGTGGACAGTCGGGTAAGTTTGACGGGAGGCCTTCGGCATACAAAGGGCCGGTTGGACAATTTGAAGACGCACGGACGATTCGCTACACACCTGGCATGTGTGCGGATCTTGGACTCACCAGCGAAATCTTCGTCGCCAATCTGGGGCTGGTGCGTCGATCGCAGACTTCCTTCACTGGGGAGCGAAGCATCGATCTCGTTTACGCCCAGATCGGCGGTATCACTTATCTGAACGATGCGGGTGTTAGTTTCTTGATCGCGGTGACATGGCTGGGGCGTGAGGTGGCGGCGAGGCTAGTTTTGAATAATCGAGGCGAAGCTCCGTTGAGTCTGCAATTCAACTCCGGCCAAATATACGATTTCATCCTCCGCGATGAGAATGGAAAAGAGGTGCACCGCTGGAGCGCTGACAAGCTGTTCCCACAGGCGCTCAAGCGGCTTGATGTCAAAGGCGAGGAAGTCTGGCAAGTAACTTTTGACCCAGGCAAACTGCCCGGGGGCGTCTATTCGGTCGAGGGGCTCTTGGTGAACGCCGATGGCAAAAGGTTTTCCGCTACCGCAAACCTCACCCTGCCATGACTTCGCGGAGGCGGACGCTGAGCTGTTCGATATTGGCTGCAGAGAGTTTTGCCCCTTCTGTGCGGAGATAGAAGACGTCCACCGCCCTCTGCCCTTCGGTGTGAAGCAGGACAGTGTCGATCTCACAGTTCTCTTCGGAAATCGTGCGTGCTACGTCGTACAAGAGGCCGGGCCGGTCCTGCGCCTGAAGCTCGAGTAAGGTAGCGATCTGCGACGTCTCATTGTCGAAGCGCAACACGGTATCAATCTGCATTTTGTAGCGAATGTTCGGTTTGGCACGGCGACGCAAAAGGCGCTCGGCCGTCTCTTTGCCTAACACGACGCGGCGAAGCGCATCTTTCATGTCGTCGACAATGGGCGGGTTGAGTTCGAGGCTGCGCATCGGGTCGGCAAACACAAACAGGTCGAGCACTTCTCCGCGGGCGTTGCCAAAGGCCTCTGCCTTGAGGATATTCATGCCAAAGCTGGCGATGGCACCAGCCAGGTCGGCCAGAAGTCGCGGACGGTCGCGTGTGACTACGATTAACTGCCAATCGTCCTGGCGTCGACGCAGATCGCAGGCGACCCCCAGATTGTCCGCCGCGATCGAGAGTTGGACGTGGTGCTCGCGTTCTGTTTCATTAGTGCGGAACCAGTAGCGGGTAGGGAAGCCTTTGACAAACGCAATCGATTGACCATCGGCTTCGTGGGGAGCGGCGATCCGATCATCTTCCAGTTCTTTTGTGAGCTCCCGTGCGATTGCCGTATGAGCGTGCCAGAGTTGCGAACGACGCCAAGTGGTCATCGCACCAGGAAATACGGCACTGGAGTCGGCGACGGTAAGCAGGGTCATCATGCCGAGATATTCTTTGGTCTCCATCCTGTGCGCCGCCTGGACGGCCGTTTCGGGGTCACTCAAATCGCGTGTCGAGATGAGTGTCGAAAGAAATTGATGTTCGCCTATCAGGCGCTCCATAATGGACAGTTCATCGTCAGGGATACCAATCCGCGAAGCAATTTCCTTTACGATCGCCGCCGCCCTGGCGTCATGGTCGCCGCCCATACCCTTGCCAACATCGTGCAGTAGGAGTGCAAAGCGGAGCAGATGCTTTGTCTCGCAATTGAGCCAAAGCGCGCCGAATTGCTGCTCTTCAAAGCCGAGCGCCTCCAATCCTTCAAGCGCGATAATCGTGTGTTCGTCCACCGTGTAGCGATGGTAGAAATCGCGGACGACGCGGCAATCAATGTGCTCCCATTCAGGGAGTTGGGTGCTCAGATAGCCACACTCCGCCATTGCCCGGATAGCCGTGCCGGCATGCGGCAGCGTGAGCAGGGCCTTCCATTCCTTCCAAGTCCACTGCGGCGTGGCATGAATCCGTTTCTGGGTATCGCGGGCCAGCTTCAGCCCGTGCCTTGCCTGGAATAGGAACAGGCGATGCGGGGCCAGCGGGTCATTTTGAAATGCAGTTGGATTCCGAAGCAGGATCTGCTCGCGTGCGACCGTAAATTCGTCATTGGACAGCTTGGAACGCGATTCAAAAAAACTGCCGACCAAGCCTGGTCGGCGATCAAGAACTCTTTCTTTCAGCTCGCGGCAGCATGCGTAGATGCGCCGGGCCTTGCGAAAATACTCCTGCATCCAAGCCTCTGGCGTCGCCGACAGGGCATCCTGTTCCTCAAAGCGAAGGACATTCTGATCGCGCCCGGCGTGCATGTGCATTGCCCAACGGATGGCAAAGAGCACCTCAGTCTCGGCATCCAGATCCGGTGCCGCCTCTACTCCAAGCTTGGCAAACCACCGGACGGCATTGAGGTCCCGAAGGCCGCCGCAAGTGTCTTTGATGTCCGGCTCAAGATGCTGGATCGTATGTTGAAAGCGCTCGTGACGCCGGTCAGTCATGCGAGCTAACTCGGCGCTAAGATCGGCTGGCGGTTTGCGGCAGGCATCCTCGCAACTCTTCGACAGTGTTGGATTCCCGGTCAGCAACCTGCGATCGAGAAGGCTGATGCTGAACTCAACATTGCCTGGGCTGATGCGTTTGCAGTCAGCGACAGTGTGGACACTATGGCTGGCTCGATAGCCGGCATCCCAGATGGTTCGCAAGAATTCCCCGAGCTCGCCTGGGGAGAACGTATTCGGCTCTTCCAGGATCAAAAGATCGATATCGGAGTGGGGAAACAGCTCTTGACGGCCATAGCCGCCTACCGCCATTACGCAGCTTTTTTGGCGCTGCTCCTGTGCGACGAATTGCTCCCATGCTGACAGCACGAAGACATCAACATCGTTTGAACGCGCCAATAGTTTGGCGGCGGTGGGGCCCATATCCAAATGTACCCAACTCCTCGATAGAATTGAAATCAAGCCTATGTCTAAAATGCTGTTCGCGGCCTTAGCTGCCTTATCGATCACGCCTGTTGGCCTCTTCGCGTGGCAGGTCCCTGTCAAGCTGCCGCCTCCCTTCCAGACTCCCTCGGCTAATAACCGGCCTCAAGTTGTGGAAAAGCCCAGTGGAGCCACGCTCAATCTTCCGGACGGTTTTAAGATCGAAGAGTATGCCGCCGGCTTTCAACGTCCGCGCTACATGCTGCTTGGCCCGTCGAATGAGATTCTGCTCAGCGATTCCATGAACAGCGGCTCGGTGTTTGTGCTGCTCGACACGAACAAGGATGGCAAGGTCAGTGACCGCAAAGAAATCCTCAAGGGTCTGGATCGCCCCTACGGCCTGCTGTTGTGGAAGGACTATTTGTATGTCGGCGAGACGACGTCAGTGAAGCGCTACAAGTACAACGCGAAGACTTTTGCCGTCGGACCGGGCGAAGAAGTTCTGAACATGAAAGACTTCAACGCTGGTCACTGGACGCGCAGCCTTACTACGGACAGGAAGGGCGAAAGCATATACGTCGGCATCGGCAGTCGATCCAACGTTGACGCCGGCGAACCCGAGATGCGCGCTGCGATCATCAAGATCAGCCCCGACGGCAAGACGAAGGAAATCTATGCGTCAGGAACGCGTAATCCGATTGGCCTGCACTTTCAGCCAGGCACAGATCAGCTATGGGCTGCCGTTCAGGAACGTGATGGCCTGGGAGACGATCTCGTGCCTGATTATTTCACCAGCGTCAAGCAGGGCGGCTTCTACGGCTGGCCTTACGCTTACACCGGCACCAACGAAGATCCGCGTCGCAAGGGTGAGAAGCCGGAATTAGTGTCCAAGACTCTCACACCCGACTTACCCCTTGGAGCGCATGTCGCTGTGCTCGATTTTCTGTTCTATACCGGCAAGCAGTTTCCCGCCGACTATCAGGGCGGCGCATTCATCGCGCAGCATGGATCCTGGAACCGGTCCAAGCGCGTTGGTTACAACCTGATGTTTGTGCCCTT
Organism: Bryobacterales bacterium; assembly: GCA_038206015.1. GTDB lineage: Bacteria > Acidobacteriota > Terriglobia > Bryobacterales > Bryobacteraceae > Bryobacter. The sequence continues at coordinate 64,806 of JBBRBI010000022.1, forward strand.
CAAGAACGGCAAGCCGACGGGCCAGCCCAAAGAGTTCCTGCAGGGCTGGATGATGGCCCCTGATCAGCGTGAAGTTTGGGGGCGTCCAGTGGGATTGCTTCAATTGCCCGATGGCAGCCTGCTAGTGAGTGATGACGGTGGTAACAAGATTTGGCGCGTCAGCTACAAGCACTAATGCTGCTCCTGTCCTCTCCGCTTGTGCAAGGGCAGTTCTCGCACAAGGAGGCGCTCGAGAAAAAACTCGTGTGCCTGACTTGTCATGCCCAACAGAAGGATTCGACAAGTCTTTCCGGCAAGCATCGGGGCAAGGTTTTGAAGGACTTTAATCATGCCCGTCACCTCAGCCTCGGCAACCTTGCTCCGGTGATTGCGGGTGCAATCGACAGCCGACAATATCTTGCTTCTCCCAACAAAATAGATATCCTGAAGCTGCGAGCCGACTTGATCACCGACAATGCCTGTGGAGCCTGCCATCGCGGCATTGCACAGGTTGAGGGAATGCTGACAAAGGCCAATTTCCCGCACATGGAAGACTGTCTGGTCTGCCACAACAAAGTGGACGCGCCTTTCAGTTGCACAAAGTGTCACGCTAACAACATGAATTTGAAGCCAGCTAACCATGCCCCGGATTTTCTCGATCAACATACGACTGGCAAGTTGAACCTCGATAAAACTACTTGCGCTTCATGTCATGGCAGGCGCTTCACTTGTCTGGGGTGCCATTAAGCCAATGAAGAAACTACTGGTCATTCTCGGGACGCGGCCGGAAGCCATAAAACTCAGCCCGCTGATCCTGCACTTCCGCAAGTTTCCGGCGGACTTTGCGGTGCATGTCTGCTTAACCGGGCAGCATCGGGAGTTGGCCAGAAAGGCCCTGGCTTCATTTGAGATTACGGCCGATACGGATCTGGATTTGATGCTCCCAGGGCAGACGCTCTTCCAGTCCACATCTAGAATCCTGAGCGCTCTCGAAGCTGTATTTACTTCCGTGCGACCCGACCTGGTGTTTGTACAGGGCGATACGACGACAACTTTGTGTGGTGCCTTGGGCGCATTTTACGCGGGCGTTCCGGTTGCTCACGTCGAAGCTGGCTTGAGAACGGGCGATCTCGCTCGCCCATTTCCTGAAGAAGCCAATCGTCAACTGGTTGGCAAGCTGGCGACCCTCCACTTGGCGGCGACCCCGTGGGCTGCGGACAATCTCCGGGGCGAGGGAGTCGCAGAAACTTCAATTGCGATCACGGGAAACACGGGCATCGACGCATTGCTGCTGATGGCAAAGCGACTGCCTCCAATTCATTGGGACTTCCTGGATCCACGGCGAAAGACCATCTTGGTAACGGGCCACCGTCGCGAAAATTTCGGCGATGGCGTCGAACGATTTTGCAAAGCCCTTCGCCGGTTGGCTGCGCGGGAAGACGTCCAGATTGTCTATCCCGTTCATCCCAACCCTAATGTCCGTAAACCTGTCGAAACACTTCTGGCAGGGCTTGGCAACGTGCACCTGATCGCACCTCAGGATTATCCGCCGTTCGTCGATCTGATGCGTCGCAGCTACCTGATCGTCACCGATTCTGGCGGCGTCCAGGAAGAGGGCCCTTCGCTTGGAAAGCCCATCCTTGTAACTCGTGAAGTTACGGAGCGGCCAGAGGCCGTCGAAGCAGGTACTGTGCGTCTGGTGGGTACAGACGAGTCCAGGATCGTGGCCGAAGCTGAGTTGCTGCTCGACGACGAAGCAGAGTACCTGCGCCGCTCGCGCACGCACAATCCCTACGGCGACGGCCAGGCTTGCCCTCGCATTGAAGCTGCAGTGCGGCGCTACTTCGCGCTGTAGAACGCCGCAATCGTATCGACAACGTAGGCCTGATCGTCCGCGCTCAATTCCGGATAGACGGGCAGGCTCAGTGCGGATCGGGCCATACCTTCACTCACCGGGAGATCTCCCGCTTTGTACCCAAGATCGTCGAAGCATTGCTGCAGATGCAAGGGAAGCGGGTAGTAGATCTCACTGCCGACGCCGTTGGCGGCGAGGTAAGTTTTTAGCTCATCGCGGCGGGGACAAAGGATCGTGAACTGATTGAAGATGTGTCGCGTCTGGTAGGTGGCGATAACGGGCAGCGCCACCGGGGCATCCGTCTTTGCAAAGAGACTGAGGTAACGCGCTGCGTTCTCTTGACGTTTAGCCGTCCATGCATCGAGGTGTCGCAGCTTCACTTTGAGCACGGTTGCCTGCAAGGTATCGAGCCGTGAATTGACGCCAACAACCTCATGAAAATACCTGTCATGTCCCCCGTGCTGGCGTAGCTTTGTGAGGATCTCAGCCAGATCCGGGTCATTGGTCGTGATGATGCCGCCGTCGCCATATGCTCCAAGGTTCTTGCCGGGATAAAAACTGAAGCAGCCCATCGCTCCGATCGAACCGCAGCGGCGGCCCTTGTACTCTGCGCCAATCGCCTGCGCCGCGTCTTCCACCACCACGGCACCGTACTTTTGTCCCAAGGCAAGCAGAGGGTCCATGTCGGCGCAGGCTCCAAACAGGTGTACCGGTTGGATTGCCCACACGCCAGCATGACGCTTCAGTGCGTCCTCCACCTGGTTCGGGTCGATGTTGAAGGTCACCGGGTCGATGTCGACAAAGACGGGTTCGACACCCAGTCGCGCCAGTGACCCTGCCGTCGCAAAGAACGAATAGGGCGTCGTGATGACCTTGTCTCCATGACCCAATTCAAGCGCCATCCAGGCAAGCAAAAGAGCGTCGCTACCTGAGGCGCAGCCGATCGCGAACTTCGATTGCGTATAGCCCGCGATCTTGCACTCCAGTTCGCCAACGTCCGGTCCCATGATGAAACGCTGGGAATCAATCACTGGGATCAACTCGGCGAGGATCTCCTCGCGGATCGACGCGTGCTGAGCGCCAAGGTCTAAGAGCGGAACGCGCCGTGTAGTAGTGGTCATACTGCCTCTTCCGATAGTATCGAGAGAGTGGAACAGATTGGCTTGGAGTGGCAGCCCTGGCAGCCGGAAAAATATAGCGTCAAGCAAATCACCGCAAAGCTGCGGAAGACTCTGCGCGACCAGTTTTCGAATCTCTATGTCACTGGCGAGGTCTCGGGGCTCAAGATTGCGACCAGTGGTCACCTCTACTTCAATCTCAAGGAAGAGGACACCATCCTGTCCTGTGTCATGTACAAGCAAAGCGCGCGTATCTCGCGGGTCCAGCTTCGGGATGGTTTGATGGTGCAGGCCCGCGGCTCGATTGACATCTATGAACCGCGCGGCGCGTATCAGTTTCTGGTAGAACATGTTGAGCCGCTCGGCGTCGGAGCCTTGCAGCAGGCCTTTGAGGCGCTGAAGAAACGCCTGGCGGCCGAAGGTCTATTCGAGGCAGACAGAAAACGGCCCTTGCCCAAATACCCGCGAAGAATCGGCATCGTCACCTCCCCAACTGGTGCCGTGATACAGGACATCCTGCACGTTTTCGAGCGCCGCTCTCCGGGGCTTGAGATACAGATCTATCCGGCCCTGGTGCAGGGTGCCAGTTCCGTCGGACAGCTTTGCGAAGGGCTGCGCTACTTCAGCGAGAGCGGTTGGCCGGATGTCGTCATCCTCGCCCGGGGCGGCGGCTCGATGGAAGATCTCTGGAGCTTCAATGAGGAGGCGCTGGCGCGTGAGATTGTTGCATGCAGCGTTCCGGTAGTCTCAGCTGTCGGGCATGAGACAGACTTCACGATCGCGGATTTTGTTGCCGATCTTCGTTGCCCAACCCCGTCGGCGGCGGCTGAGACGATCGCGCCTGACGTCGCAGCGCTGATCGACCGTATCAATGCGCTGCAGCGCAGTATGGCGCGCAGCGCGAGGCACGCAATTGCTGATCGCCGGGAGCGCGTATTCCGCCAGGGTGTCGACCGTGCGCGAGCGCTGATCGTGCGGCGGCTGAATCGCTTTTCGCAATGGCTGGATGAGAAAGACGCGCGGATGGATGGCCTGCTTAAGATCCGCGTCTGGAATCTCAAGCTTCGCTACCAGCGCGCAACTATCGAGCTTCTCACCAAAGACCGACGCATCATCTTCATGGAGCGGCGCGAAAAAATTGAGCGCATGCGCTCCTCGCTCGAGCGAAGAATGACGGCGATCCTGGCAGCCTACGCGATGCGACAGAAATCGCTTGAAGGGCAAATCTCGCAGTTGAATCCGACCAGCATTCTGGATCGTGGCTTCGCCATCGTATTCGATCAAAACAAGAAGATCGTACGCGATGCTGATCAGGTGCAACCAGGGCAAAGCTTGCAGGTGCGTGTGGCGCGCGGTCAGTTTGGTGTAGTGGCGGAGAACACCGCCAAGCCCAAGGCTTAGACTATTCCAGCCGGTAGTTTGGCGCTTCCTTCGTGATGATCACATCGTGCACATGGCTCTCACGCAGCCCTGCGGAACTCACGCGTAAGAACTTCGCCTTGTCCTGCAACTCGCGGATCGTCTGTGCGCCGCAGTAGCCCATGCCCGCGCGCAGCCCACCAATAAGCTGAAATACCAACTCACCCAGGGGACCCTTGCTGGGCACGCGCCCCTCGATCCCTTCCGGCACAAGCTTGCTCACGCCCTCCTGCCCATAACGCTCGCTTGAGCCCTGCGACATCGCTCCCTGTGAGCCCATCCCCCGATAGCTCTTGAAGGTACGGCCCTGAAACAGAATCGTCTCGCCAGGGCTTTCATCCGTGCCAGCGAACAGGCTGCCAATCATGACGCAGTCTGCGCCAGCCGCAATTGCCTTGGTCAGGTCGCCCGAGAACTTGATGCCGCCATCGCTGATCAAGGGAACGCCAGCCGGTCGTGTTGCTTTTGCGCATTCGGCGATCGCCGTAATCTGGGGCACTCCCGCGCCGCTCACAATTCGCGTTGTGCAGATCGAACCCGGTCCGATTCCCACCTTGATTCCATCGGCTCCCAATTCAATCAAATCCCGTGCGCCTTCATAGGTCGCCACATTCCCCACGACCACCGGAATTTCAGGAATGTGTTCCTTGATCATCTTGAGCGCATTCATCACACCCTCAGAGTGCCCGTGCGCACTATCGATCACCAGTACATCCGCCTTGGCATTCACAAGTGCTCTGGCGCGATCGAGAAAGTCCTTACCCGCTCCTACTGCCCCAGCGACGCGCAGGCGCCCCTGCTCGTCCTTGGTGCTGTTTGGATATTTGATCTTCTTCTGGATGTCTTTGACCGTGATCAGGCCCTTGAGCGTATACTCGTCATCCACCACCAGCAGCTTTTCTACACGGTGCTTGTGGAGGATCAGTTCTGCCTCTTCAAGGGTTGTGCCAACGGCAACCGTGATCAGGTTGTCCTTGGTCATCAGGTCTTTGATCGGCAAATCGTAACGGGTCTCAAATCGCAAGTCACGATTGGTGAGAATTCCAACCAGCTTCCCATTCTTCGTCACGGGAACACCGCTGATCCGATAGCGCTTCATCAGGTTCAGGGCGTCTTCGATGCGCTGATCGGGGTCGATCGTGACTGGATCGACGATCATGCCACTCTCACTGCGCTTCACCTTGTCGATCTCTTCAGCCTGCTTGTCGATCGGCATATTCTTATGAATTACGCCCATCCCGCCCTGCTGGGCGAGCGCGATGGCCAGGCCACTTTCTGTCACGGTATCCATTGCAGAACTCATCAACGGAATGTTCACCGCGATGTTGCGCGTGACATGAGTTTTCGTCTCAGCTTGCGCGGGCAACACGGCACTGCGCGCAGGTACGAGGAGTACGTCGTCGAAGGTTAGACCTTCCGATAGGAACTCAGGGATCATTTTGTCCATGGTACGACAATCAGCAATCGTACTGAGACCCAATAAATACAGCACAAAATGCTAAAATGGGCAACGGAAAGATATGATTGCAGCAACCCAAGTTCGCCCGGGCATGGTCATCAAGTTCAACGGCGAGCTCTTCTCTATTTTTACAATGACCCATCGCACGCCGGGCAACCTGCGTGGATTCGTTCAAGTGAAGATGCGCAACCTGCGCAACGGATCGATGAACGAGCATCGTTTTGCCTCTGAAGACAAAGTCGAAAAGGCGATGATGGACGAGCAGAAGATGGAGTATATGTACAAGGACGGCGAGTTCTACTACTTCATGAACACTGAGAATTACGAGCAGATTCAGCTAGCGGCTGATTTTCTCGGCGACACGTCCAACTACCTGATCGACAACCTGCCTGTGACGGTGACCTTCTACGAAGGCCGGGCCATCAGTGTTGAGCCGCCGCCTACGGTTGACCTTGTCATCGTCGAAGTTGAGCCCAGCATCAAGGGTGCGAGCGTCTCTAATGTAGGCAAGCAAGCGAAGCTCTCGACGGGCATGATGGTAACCGTCCCGCAGTTCATCGAACAGGGTGAGAAGATCCGCGTGAATACGGCGGAAGGCACCTACATGGAGCGCGCCTAGTCACGTAGCAATCTGGCGAGCAACGGATCGTCCTCCGGCAACACAGTTCGCAAATCGATCAACAGGCGATTTTTTTCAATTCGCGCCACAACCGCAGGGTTGCTGGCGCGAAGCCGTTTTTCAAGGCGTGTGGGGTTGGCCTCAATCGCGATCAACCAGGTTGGGATGCTCTGATCGGGGGTGGAGCCACCGCCTAAAAC
>JBBRBI010000023.1:0-70594 GCA_038206015.1 Bryobacterales bacterium
AAGGTGCCCGGCTCGATTATTCCTTTGATCGGTACCTGGAATCGAAGCCGGTTAACGATTTGTCCCTTGTATATCCACAATTTCAAGTCGGTGTAATCGTATGAATAGTCCAGAGCGTTGGCGTCGAGGAGTTCTTTCGCCCAAACGGTCATATCCGGTTGGATACTATCCGAAAATTCGTATTTCGCAGTCGAAAGCCAATCCTTACATTTATCGTCCTTCAAGATTTCTTTAAGGCCTCCAAGCTCATCCAGCCAGTATCCGAACAAGCGGTCAACTTGGGCGTGGTGCGCATAAAAAAGCGGATCACCAGCCGAAATCGCAATTGTTTCCATCCGTCCGCCACTCAACTTGTGGACGTAGTTATGCACTGACTCGATGCGATCACGGACTACTGAATAGTCCGAGGTTGCAAGGTCCTTCAACGCTGCGAGGCTCTCTTTGAACTTCGCTCCGTCGACCGTCCCCGTATCGTTCAAGTTGAGATGGTGATTCCGGGGTTGGTCATCGAGATTGCCTACTCGATAGATCGGGGGAATGCTGCGGGTGACGGCAAGTTTTTGATCCCAGTTCCAGCAAGGCAACTGAAATGCTTTGCCGACGTCCGGCAGTCTCCTGCGGCTCCGTTCGTGAAAGATCAGGAAGGCCCGGTGCCAGGTAAGGAAGTCGAGGGTTCCATGTACGGACTTTAAAGTCTCACACATAGCCTGATGGAACGCGTTGTGACTTTGGAATGCCGCGTCTCGTGTTTCGTTTGCTCCGGTAAAGCTGTAGGCAGCGTCGATCCCTCTCGCAATCGCTCCTCCCGGTTGGATCTTCGAGATAAGCGGCCTCGCGGGCCGATCCAATCCATCCAGATTCGCTCCGTCAGGTAGACCTTCGCCAGAGTCGCCACATCCCGCCGCCGCGTTCCGGCAGCCGAAAAGCGCTGCCGCGCCCACCCCAAGGATTTCCCTCCTACTGACGGAAGCATGCGGCGTCCCTGCATGCCTCCGTCTCTCCCCAACCATCACAATCCTTGAGCGTCCATTTTCGCCGCAAGCGCAGCGCTTTCCGCTCCAACAAACATCTGATTGATTGCGGTAAGCTGCTTTCCCTTGCACTCCGGGCCGACATACTCCGTCTGTAGGTTATGCAGCACGTTATTGAACAACGAATTAATGGTGGCCGCGTCGTTGGTGAGGAAAGTTTTGATATCGGCTGGCTGAATATTTGTGACAAACGCTGGCGAGAGCCCGTAACCACCCTCGCCCGACAGCAGCGTTACTAACCAACCGTTGGATTGATCGCCATGCGTTGTGGCGATTGCATCACCCTTGGCAAACGAGTCTTTAAAGTGCTCCGAGATGAGCAACAGTCTCAGTCCGAATATCTGGTACTTCCCTCTGACCTTGATCGCCAACTCTTCGGCCGTATAGGCGGTGTTCGCATGGTTATTTGGCATAAATCGTCCTTTCTAGACTTGAACATTGAGTGAATCAAAAAAAGCCAGCTCTGATTGAATCGAGCCGCCTTCGGTAGCAATCGCGGAATGAGCCCGCAACTCCAAAACTGTTCGCCAATAGGCGGGTTGAGTCATCTCACCTTCTCTCCAGAGCAAGCTCCGACAGGGATCCGACAGTACTCGCGAAGCCTCGGCGGGTCGGCTCAGCTTCAGGTAGCACTCGGCGAGACTGATCGCCGGTTCTTTCCGATGATCGGCGGCCGCGGCGGCCTCTAATAAGGCAACCGCTTGCTCAGGCCGCCCTTCAGCCATTGCGATCTGACCGCGAAAAAGGCTGCGGGTCGCGCGAAGGCAAACGAAATCGTCCTGGGGGTCAAGCTTAGAGGCGAAATACTTAGCGCTATCCAAGTCCTTGGCCGCTATGGAGAGAGCAACCGCATGACGCAATCGCCGGTAGCTGACGTCGAGGCTTACAGCTCTGGCAATGCAAGAAACAGCCTGCGCGTATCTCAGAGCTTTTGTCTCGATGAATGCCATTGCGATCCAATTCTTGGCGGCAGATGCGAGGTTTCCCGTCGACTCGTCGACCGCAATCCTGGATTCGACGAGTCGACGCAGGCCCGACACGTCGGGGGCATTGCTCAGTAAGGAAAACAGCAGCTGCGCATAACGGGATTTTCGATTGGGCGGCGCGGCCTCGTAGGTCAGACGCATGACGGCAATAGAGGAGGCGTAGTCGCCGAGACAAAAGTGCCAAAGGGACTCGCAGTTCAACTTCCACAAAGGGTCATTTTCCGCTTCCCATACTTTGCGGCCTTCTGTTGGCTTCCCGGAGTTACAAAGCAGCCCGATGGCGCCAAGCTTTACGGCAAGCAGATCCGGCTTCAACTCAAGCGCTTTCAGGATCATAGTTAGGCCTTCCGGCTCCCGATCCAAAAGCCACAAAGCACGGGTACGGTAGAAATACCCTGCGTAATCATTCGGGTAGAGCTGGATGTACCGGGCGTAGAGTGAGCTAGCCGCCGCGTTGTCGTTTGTGTCTGCCGCGAGCATTCCCCGAATCCGAAGATCCTCCCGAACGCTCACAGGTCGGCGCGTAATCGCCTTCAAGGTCTCGCGATAGGCCTGGATCGAATCTGCGGAACGCGACACACTCCCGAAGACATCGGCCTTACGCATGTGAGCCATGGCGAAATCGGGATCGAATCGCAAGGAGGCATCGTATGCGAGGAGAGCTTCCTCGGGCTTTTTGTCGTGAAAAGCCGTCTCTCCATTCGTGAATTCTCTGAGGGCCTCCCATGATGGTGTCGAAACCTGTTCAGGTTTATGGTCAAGCGAGGCAATTGAGTCGCGCTTCTCTCCGACTTTGTTTCGCACCCAGAGGGCCGCGTCATGAACGCCATGGATGAAATCGTTCTCTCCTCGAACGGCGTATGAAGTTACGCCTAACGACCTACCGCCAGCCCCACTTCCATCCAAGCTCTCAAGCTCAAGACTTAACGTAAAGCCTGAGCCCACTGCGGAAACCCCGGCGAACAAGACTAATGGAGCCTGGGCTCGAAGCGCGAGATGGCGGGCCTGCTCCGACGACAGTTGCGGTTGTGCCTTCCGATACATGAATGCCTGGAACTCAGGAAACTGGACCGGATCCAGGACCTCGACATGTCCGGATTGGCGGAGCTGATCGTAAAGTAGTCGCGCCACCATTGCGCCGTCGAGCGACGGTAAGGAGGCTGGCGGGACAAGGAGTAGCCGTGTCCCAGCCGCTATGCGGCTGTCGGCGATGCTCTTTAGGTTATTCGACGCCAGGCTTACCAAACCAAGTCCGCCCATCCCCGTCACCGCCAAAATCACGTTGCGCCGAGTCAGCATCCCTGGTTCCAGGCCAGCCACCGCCTCCACCGGCCCCTTCCACCGCTTCGCCGGGTCGAGCTCCAGGCATTTGGCAACCACCCGCCCCCAATCGCCCTCCAACTTCGCGCCCTCCGCGTTGGGATGCCGCCCTGTCACCATCTCGTGCAATACGATTCCGAAGGCATAGACGTCCGTCTCCACCGTCGCCGCCTTGCCCGCCCATTGCTCCGGCGCAACATAGCCAGGCGTCCCCAGCAACAAGCTCGTCGTCTGCAACGCCACCTCGCCCGTTTCGCGCACGATGGGGGCGGCCAAGCCAAAGTCCGTCACGACCGCCCGGCCATCGGTCAGGATCACATTCGCGGGCTTGAAGTCGCGATGCAATATGCCCGCCGTGTGCACCGCCGCCAGCCCAGCCGCCATCTGCTTGGCGATCTGCAACGCCTCGGCGTCAGCGAGCGCTCCGTCACGCTTGAGCCTTGCCCCAAGAGTCTCCCCGTCGAGCAACTCCAGTACATAGAAGTACAAGTCGCCGTGCCTTTGTCCCGGCTCCTGAATGAGATCGAAAACTCGCGCTACATTTGGATGGGCGATCCGCCGCGCCAAGCGGATCTCACGCCGGAATCGATCGAGAAAACCGGGCTGGTCAGCCAGTTGCGGATGCAGGAGTTTCAGCGCCACGCGCTCGTGTAACTCGCGGTCTTCCGCCGCATAAACTTCGCCCATGCCGCCGCGCCCCAGAAAAGCGTCAACCGCAAAACGCCCGGCAATCAACTCCCCTACCATCAGCCTTGGCTCAGTTTCGGCGGGCTCCGTCGAGGCGATATCCGGGCGGTACCAGTCCATCGCGGGCCGCTCCAGCATGTCTCCCGGTGGCATGGTCACACCGAGCAGACTCAGTACCTCGGATCGTAGTTCAGCGTCCGTAGTCTTTGCGCGCAGAAATTCTTCGCGCTCCTCGGGAGACACAGCGCTGGCCGCCGCCAGCAGTTCTGAGATCTGGTCCCACCGCGAGCGATCCGCCACTGCCGATTACTCCATCTCCGGCGCGTCGTGTCCCTGAATCTCGCGGTACAGCCACCGCTTTGCCACTTCCCAATCGCGCTTCAAGGTCCGCGATGACACCCCTAGCGCCAGCGCCGCATCCTCGAAACTCAATCCTGCGAAAAACTTCAGCTCCACTAATTGATAAGCGCGAGGCGACTCCAATTCGAGACGCGAAAGTGCCTCATCCAGTGAAATTAATATTGGCTCCGGCTCTGCGCTCGCCACAAACGCTTTCTCCAAGTCCACACGCTGCAACTCTCCGCCGCGCTTATTCGCCTGTTTTGTCCGCGCGTGGGATATGAGGATTCGCCGCATGATCTTCGCTGCTGTCGCAAAGAAATGGCCCCGACCCACCCAATCCACTTCCTTGGCTTCGATCAACCGAAGATAGGCCTCATGTAAAAGTGCCGTCGGTTGTAAGGTATGGCCGGCCCTTTCTCGCGCCATGTATGCCGAAGCTAACCGCCGCATTTCTTGATAGATGTGCGGATACAACTCGTTCCGTGCACTCTCATCGCCTCGTGAGGCGCGCTTCAACAAGGCCGTAACTTGTCCCTCACCCGAGTAGGCAGCTTCAGTCATGGTGGACCGGAATGAATTCGGTGTGCGTTTAATCTAACACATCGCTCGATGTTATTCACTTCAGTTTCGCGAGCGCGAGGCGCGCCCATGCGCCGAAACCTCAGCCCTGTGGACTGTTAAACACTGCTCGCTGCAACACATCGGCAAAACTCGCCGCCTGCGCTGCATCGGCCATCGCGACAAAAATCGTATCGTCTCCAGCAATCGTCCCCACCGCCTTCGCCGACTCCTCAGTATCCAGAGCAATCGCTAGCGACATCGCATGGCCAGGCGATGTCCGGATCACCACCAAATTCTGAGCAGCTACCGCCGACATCATGAACTCGCGCGCCATCGACAAAAAGCTTGGAACACCGCGCCCCAACTCCGCATACCCTGCGCCCGTCTTCACCAATTGCAATTCGCGGACATCTCGCGACAAAGTCACCTGTGTCGCCTCAATTCCACGCGTCTTCAGTAGCTGCGCCAGTTGCTCCTGCGTATGCACTTCACTCTCGCGAATGAACTTCAAGATCTCCTGCTGACGCTCACCCTTGTTCATAGACTTCCGATGCGTTCCGCCGCCTGTTGCAATGCCTTAGATACACTCGACGGCGCTGTCCCCCCTGGCACGGTGCGCGTTGCCATCCCGTGCCTTGGGTCGCGCAGGATCTCCACAAAGTCCGGCGTGAAATGCGCGTCAAACTCCTTTAGCTCGGCTGCCGTAAACTCCGCCGGATTCTTCCCCGTCTTGATGCCGTGCAATACCAATCTTCCAGCCAACTGATGCGATTGATGAAACGGCAGTCCCGCCCGAGATAGCGCCTCAGCAATATCCGTCGCCACCACCCACGATTCTGCGCTCGCCTTCTCCGGAATTTCCGGTCGCAGCACCACCTGTTGGGCCACGATGGTTGCCATCTGCAAACAGCCAATCGTCTGATCGGCGACATCAAACAACGGCTCCTTGTCTTCCTGCATGTCGCGATTGTAAGTCATCGGCAAACCCTTCATCGTGACAAACAACGCCGAGTAAGCTCCAAACACCCGCCCACACTTACCGCGAATCAGTTCCAGCGAATCCGGGTTCTTCTTTTGAGGCATCAGACTGGAACCGGAAGTGACTCCATCACTCAGTTCCAGCCAGCCAAATTCCTCGCTCGAATAGAGGATCCAATCCTCGGCCAATCGCGAGAGATGCAGCATCGTCAAGTTTGCTGCATGCATGTAATCCAAGACGAAATCGCGATCCCCGGAGACGTCCATCGAGTTGCGCGTGATCGCCGCAAAGCCGAGATCCGTGGCTATGGCCGCCCGGTCAAATGGAAAGGCGCTCCCCGCCAGTGCCCCACTACCCAACGGCAACACGTTGACCCGCGCATGAACCTGCCGCAGCCGCTCGACATCGCGCGAGAACATCTCAAAATAGGCCAACAAATAATGTGGCCACAACACCGCCTGCGCCCGCCGCATATGAGTGTAGCCAGGCACGGCCGCGCTCGGGTACTTAGACGCCAATGCCAACAACTCCGCCATCAGCCCTTTGGCCGCTTCAATCGTCTCCTCGATGGCCCCACGCAGCCACAACCGCGTGTCCAGCGATACCTGCTCGTTCCGGCTGCGCCCAGTATGGATCTTGTCCGCCACCGCCCCGGCCTTTTCCTTCAACTTGCGGATCACAAACGAGTGCACGTCCTCATCCGTCGCCCCGGCAAAGTAGCCGGGCTCCTGCCCTTCAGATCGAATCGCGTCGAAGGCCGCAACAATCGTCGCCCTCTCCTCAGCGCTCAGGATCCCCACACTCTCCAGTGCCCGGGCAAAGGCTTGCGACCCCGTGATGTCCGCAGCAAAAAGGCGCTTGTCAAAATGCAGCGACTCGCTGAATTTCTCAAAGAACTTGTCCTGGCCACCCTCAAAGCGGCCTCCATAAAGCTTGTCTTGCATCGCTTCCAATTATCCTAGGCCAGCAGCATCAACAGCAGCGCCTTCTGCGCGTGCAACCGGTTCTCTGCCTGATCGAAAACCAACGATTGTGGGGATTCGATCACCGCATCCGTTACTTCCTGATCACGCTTTGCCGGCATGCAATGGAGAAAAATCGCATCCTTCGCTGCTGCGCTCATCAAACCGCCATTCACCTGGAACGGCGCAAAAGTCTTCACGCGCCCGGCTTCCTCCGCCTCTTGCCCCATGCTCGTCCAGACATCGGTATAAACAATCTGCGAAGCTCGCACGCCCTCCACCACATCGTTGGTTACGTTCATCGCGCCCCCACTTTCGGTTGCAAAGGCGGCAGCTTGCGCCATCACGTTGGCATTCGGTTCATAGCCCTTGGGACAGGCGATGCTGATCTTCATCCCCATTCGCGCCCCACTCAACAACAGCGATTGAGCGACATTGTTGCCATCCCCGACAAAACACAGCTTCAGCCCCGCAAGCGTATGAAAGCGCTCCTCAATGGTCTGCAAGTCGGCAAAGATCTGACACGGATGATACATGTCACTCAGCGCATTGATCACCGGCACGCTTGACCACTCCGCCAATTCGTCGATCGTCTCCTGCTTAAAGGTGCGCGCAACGATCGCATTCGTCCAGCGATCCAGATTCCGGGCAATGTCCTTCACTGGTTCGCGATCAGCAATAGGCCCGATACTCGCAACAGAGCCGCCCCCCAGTTGCTGAATCGCGAGTTCGAAGGTCAGCCGCGTTCGCAACGATGGTTTCTCAAACAACAAGCTCAAATAGCGGCCCTTCAACGACGTGGCAAACTCAGCAGCGTTCTGCTTCACCTCGTTGGCAAGGTCCAGCAATGCCCGCAACTCAGGCCTAGTGATCGATAGGTCGGAACATAGATCGCCAGAGGCAATCACCGACGAAATTGTATTATTATTCACCCAGTATGAATAATAATACAGCCGCGACGTCCACGCTTCGCAAAGGCAACGGGCGATCCTTCACTCTAGGCCCATAGGCGACAAACAACGCCTTCAACTCGGGCCGGGACGGCAGCGGCCCGTGCTCGCCCGTGGGCTCAGCAAGCACTGTTACAACACCCTTCTTCTCGTCGCTCACGGCCTTGTATCCTGGCACCAAATCGAAGTACAGGTCTCCGCCTGCGTCCCCACCAATTCCATACTTCGCCGCTGATTCGTCCGGCCAGAACCACTCACCGAACACCGGCGCTCCATTGTCGCGGAACGATGCCAACCTCAATTTCACTGCATCCAGCAGTGCCCGATTTCCGCGTGGCTCCGTGATCAGGAAATGGTCCTGTGCCACCACTCGATCGCGATACCCCAGCTCCCGCAGCAGCGCATTCACTCGCAGTTCTTTGGACACCGCGCCCATGCCGTGGTCACTCACCACAGCAATCGAATCCCCGTCGCGCATCATCTGCTTCAACCCCGCAACCCGCCAATCGACAATTTGAAATCCCCATCGTCGGTACCGATCCAGAAACTTGTCGCCTGCCGCTGCCAGCCCTGCCCATGGATGCTGCATGTCATCCGCCGTGCTCAAATAATCCACCAACAGCTGCGGACTAAACTCCGCCTCCAGTGCCCGGGTGTGTCGCATCGTCTGACGGGCGTGCAATTCCAGCGTCTCCAGGAATCGCCGCTCCGCCAGCCCGTCGGTATGGCGCTTCCCTAACAGATCATTGCGATACCAGTTCCCTGCCCCGTTGCCTATAAAGGCTCCAGCGCGGGCGATCAGGTTTTCCTTAAGCTTTGCCGCCTGCTGCTGGTCATCGACGCACAGACTGATCTCCTTGCCCTGGCTCTGCATCAGGAGAAACTCGCGGCCATCTTCACTCAGGGCAAAGAGCCGAAAGTACACGGCTGTCACATCCGCCACCGGCAAGGCTTCACTGAAGTAACGTGCGAGCGCGCGCGCTTTATCTCCGTGTCCCACCGGCGTATTCTCAGCCTCGTGGAGATCCGCATCCACGTAGCGCTTGCCCCCATAGGCCGTCATCCGCACCGTGTCATAGCGGAGGCTCCGCGCATAAACAACTCCGGTAAAGCGAACCCGTCCTGAAGAGTACTCAAAATGCCGCATGGGTCGTCGCGATCTTCCCGGAGGTGCAAACCCAATGGGCGGCATCTCCAGCCACTTCACGTCTTTGGCCTGGAGCAGCTTAGCGGGCGCTGTCTCGGCGGTCTGGTAGCCATTGAACAGTGCGATGTTATGCCCTGAGTTGAGCCCGTTGCATGGATAGCCCTGCGTGGGATTCATCGCCAGCACCTTGTTTCCGTTGCGCGCGGCCTTCAGCCAGAACATCTCTGAGCGAAGCTGCTCGGCGCGATAGCCATTCAAGTGTTGTTCCAAGCCAACCGGGATGTCATTGGCCGTGATCCCATTCACGTTGCCATAGACGCCTGTGAACAGGGCCGCGTGGCCAGGAGCCGTAAGCGTCGGGAAGGCCGCCTGCAATGGCCCCTGCACCCCTTTGGCAGCAAGGCCATGCAGCGTCTTCATCTCAGCGGCTGCCGGGTCTTTCGTAAATGCCTGAAAGCCCAAACCGTCCAGGCTAATCACAAACACGCGCCCCTTCGGCTGCGCAAAGATCGGCAGACACAGCGCGAAGAGGACTAAGTAGCGCATCAACCTTTAACGACGATATTAACTAACTTTCCAGACAATACAATCACCTTGACGAGCTCTTTGCCCGCGATGAAAGGTACTACTTTCTCATCGGCCATCGCAGCCGCCTGCGTTTCCGCTTGAGAAGCGCCAGTGGCGACAAGGATCTTACCGCGCAGTTTGCCATTGACCTGAACCGGAATCTCAACCTCGCTCTCAACCAGATAGATTGGGTTCACCTCTGGCCAACGCTGCTTAAAGACAGGCCCGACTTCGCCGAGCTCTTCCCAAAGCTCTTCGGCGATAAACGGAGTAAAGGGCTCCAACAGAAGTACCAGTGACTTGAGAATCTCCGGCAATGCCGCCGCTGTCAGGCCCTCCTCGCAGGCATAGAGTTCGTTGGTCAACTCCATCAGAGCGGCGATGCAGGTATTGAAATGCCAACGCTGCTCGAAGTCCTGCGTGATCTTGCCAATGGTCTGGTGCAGTTTGCGCAGTGCCTTGGCATCGGCGGCGCTGAAGTCGCCCTTGGCCCCCGCCATGCGTTCGACATTGCGCGTAATGAAGCGGTAGACGCGGCCCAGGAATCGGTATTGGCCTTCGACACCGCTCTGCTGCCAATCCATGTCCTTGTCGGGCGGTGCTGCAAACAAGACATAGAGGCGGCAGGTATCGGCACCAAACTCTGCCGTCAATACCTCGGGATCTACGATGTTCCCCAGGCTCTTGGACATCTTTGCGCCGTCCTTCAACACCATGCCCTGCGTGAACAACTTACGCGCCGGCTCGGAGTTCTCGATCAGCCCTAGATCCTTCATGACCTTGGTCCAGAAGCGCGAGTAGATCAGATGCAGGATGGCGTGTTCAACGCCACCGATGTACTGATCGATCGGGAACCACTGGGCCACTACCTTTGGGTCGAAAGGAGCCGTACTGTTCTTGGGGTCACAATAGCGATAGAAGTACCACGATGAATCGACAAAGGTATCCATCGTATCGGTCTCACGGCGCCCGGGGCCGCCGCACTTTGGACAGGTCGTCTTCCAGAAGCTCTCATGCCGCGCGAGCGGCGACTCGCCCGCGCCAGTGATCTCGACATCAAGCGGCAGCAGCACCGGCAGGTCTTCGTCCTTGACCGGCTGGACACCGCAGGTAGCGCAGTGCACCATCGGGATCGGAGTGCCCCAATAGCGTTGCCTGGAGACGCCCCAGTCCTTCAACCGATAAGTCGTCTTGGCCGCGGCTCCCGATCGGGTGCTCATCAGCTTACGAGCCTCGTCAGCAGCCATCCCTGTGTATTCACCCGAGTTGATCAGGATGTCGTCAGCAACCACCTGGAGGATCGGGATGCTGTACTTGGTGCAGAACTCAAAGTCCCGCTCATCGTGCGCCGGCACGGCCATGATTGCGCCAGTACCGTAGCCCATTAGAACGAAGTTGCCAATCCAGATCGGCACCTTCTCACCACTGAAGGGATTGAGCGCAAAGCCCTCGGTTGCGAAACCATTCTTGTCGACGTTGCTCGGATCCTTGCGGCTCTGGTCATCCACCATCGCCTTCAGGCGAGCCTGTCCACCAATGCCGACCAGCCGGCTCGCCAAGGGATGCTCTGGCGCCAAAATAAGACAGGTTGCGCCATAGATCGTGTCGATGCGTGTCGTGAACACGCGGATCTTGTCGCTGCCGTCCTCAAGTGCAAAATCAACTTCTGCACCTTCACTCTTGCCGATCCAATTGCGCTGCATCGTCAAAACGCGCTCTGGCCAACCGTCGACCAGCCCGTCCATGTCAGCTAGCAACTCCTCGGCATAGGCGGTGGTCTTGAGGAACCACTGCTCCAAGCTGCGCTGCTCAACCGGCGTTCCCGCATGCCGCCAGCAGCAGCCATCGACGACCTGCTCATTTGCCAATACGGTGGCGCACTCGGGGCACCAGTTCACCAGCGACTGCTTGCGATAGGCGAGGCCGCGCTCGTACATGCGCAGGAAGAACCACTGATTCCAGCGATAGTATTCAGGTTCGCAAGTCGCGATTTCGCGATCCCAATCGAGCGAGAATCCCAGGCGCTTGAGGCCCTTCTTCATCTGCGCAATATTCTGCAGTGTCCACTCGCGCGGCTGCCTGCCGGACTTCAGGGCCGCATTTTCAGCTGGCAATCCAAAGGCATCCCAACCCATCGGGTGCAACACGTCGTAGCCGCGCATACGCATGAATCGAGCCAGTGCGTCGCCGATCGAGTAATTGCGCGCATGCCCCATATGCAGCTTGCCACTTGGATAGGGAAGCATCTCGAGCACGTAATACTTCTTGCCGGGATTCTCCGGCGTCTTGTAGAGGTCGGGCGTCTGCTCCCAGCGGGCATGCCACTTCTCTTCGATTTCCTGGTGTAAGTATTGTTTCTCAGGCATAGTAGTTCTTCAACCAAACATGTCGACGCATCACAGCTAACTCGGCGGCGCTCAAGTGGCCCAGCGCACTGACCGCACAATTGGCCTCAACAGAATGGAGACTGCGCATGCCTGGGATCGCAACCGATACAGCCGGGTGCGACAAGCAGAAGCGCAGGGCGCGCTGTGCCAGCGTTCCAGCCATGGCGGCAGTCGCCGCTTCTAACTCGGCCACACGGGGCACGACTTCATCGAGACGCCCTTCGCGGAAGTACCAGGCCCGGAAGTCTCCGTCTTCAAACCTGGTGGCAGTCGTCAACGCCCCGGTGAGGGCTCCTTCGTCCAGCGGCACTCGCGCCAGCACGCCGACGCCGTGCGCAAGGCATGCCGGGAAGAGCCAGCGCTCGGGTGACTGCTCAAAAATGTTGTAGATCACCTGCACCGTGTCCACCGACTTACTGGCGACAAGGTCCAAGGCGGACTCAGGCTGGTGGTCGTTGATCGACACGCCAAAGGCCTTGATCTTACCGGACTTCTTCAACTCTTCGACAGCCCGCCGCCATTCGTCCTGGAGGAACCAGATCGGGTTCCAGACGTGCAGCTGCTGGAGATCAAGTTGCTCGACTCCAAGGTTCTTCAGGCTCGTCTCGGTCGACTCGATCACGTAGTCGTAAGGGAAAACTTCCTCGACTGGCACGCCCGGCTTAGCGGGCCAGATCTTGTTCTTCGGAGGGATCTTGGTCGCGACGTAGACTTTGGCCTGGGCATCGCGGACAACTTTTCCGACAAGCATCTCGCTGTGGCCGTCGTTGTAGGCCAGCGCTGTATCAATAAAGTTCAGGCCCGACTCAATTGCTTTTCGCAGGGCCATGAGGCTGGTCTCATCATCGCCGCCGAGCCACTGCTTGCCGCCGATTCCCCAGGCGCCGTAGCCGATCTCGCTGACTTCAATCCCGGTGTCCCCGAGCTTTCTGTAGTTCACCCCTAAATTTTCCCATGTATGCTGTGGGCATGAGGCGAATTCTCGTCGGAATCCTGCTCTTGCTCTGTGCGGCCCTGGCCGGGCAGAACTACCGCCTCTATCTAGCTGACGGCGGACACCACATGGTTCGCGAGCACAAAGTCGAAGGCGAGCGGGTGCGCTACTACTCCGTTGAGCGGGGCGAATGGGAAGAGATCCCGATCGCACTGGTCGATCTGAAGAAGACAGATAGAGAGCTTTCCAACCGGGTTGAAGCCTCGGCCGAAGAAAACAAGATCGTTGCCGAAGAAGAGGCAGCTGAACGCGAAGCCCGGCGCATCGTCGCCAGTCTCCCGGAGGTGCCAGGATTGTACAAACTGGATGCAGCCGGAAAACCGGTTGCGCTTAAGCTGGCGGAGTCTGTTCTCGTAACCGATAAAAAGCGGCAGGCACTGAAGATGCTATCGCCCTTGCCAATCATTGCTGGCAAAAGCACGTTGGAGATTCCGGGCGAGAAGGCAGCACTTGCTTACTCGGAACGTCGACCGGAGTTCTACTTGCGACTCTCAAAGACGCAGCAGTTTGCACTGGTTCAGGTTACGGTCAAGAAAGGCGCGCGAGTTGTCGAGGTCGTGCAAGTGATCCCGGTAAGCAACGAGCGTTTTGAGGAGCGCAAAGAGCTTGAAATATTCCGCCAGCAACTAGACGAAGGCCTCTACAAGCTCTGGCCGCAGGCCGACCTGGTAGTTGGCGAGTATGCCTGGATCGAGTTCACCGAGGGCGCAGTGAACGCGATGATCTGGGATTTTCGAATCGAGTAACTAGCTCGCAATTAGCTCTCGTGGACGTCTTCGAGGTAGGTGTAGCCGTGCATGCCGTCTTCGTAGAAGCGTAGCAGTTGCCCGGATTCCTCGTAGCCGATCTTCCCCTGGCGAACGGCCGTTTCGACGTCACGGCGGAACTTCTCCTGCAAGGTCTTACTTGAGAACTGAACGTAGTCGAGCACTTCTCGAACGGTATCGCCGCGGATGACCGCCTCGAGGACATTTTCGTTATCGTCGCCCAGGCTAACGTGGACGGCGTGGGTGTCGCCCAGCAGGTTATGCAAATCGCCGAGAATCTCCTGATATGCGCCAAGCAGGAAAGTGCCCAGATAGTAAGGTGCCGCGCCATCGAACTGGTGAAGCGGCAGGAATTTCTTCACGTCGCGACGGTCGATGAACATATCGATCTTGCCGTCAGAGTCGCAAGAAATGTCGCCGAGAACGGCGTTAGAGGTTGGACGCTCTTCGAGACGGTGGATCGGCATTACCGGGAACAACTGCTTCACCGCCCAACTGTCAGGCATCGATTGGAAGAGCGAGAAGTTGCAGAAGTAAGTATCAGAAAGCATCGCGTCGAGATTTTCGAGCTCTTCCGGGATCTCGTCCATGGTCGAGACGAGGCGTTGGATCTTGCGACCGGTTGCCCAATAGATGCTTTCGCACTGCGCCCGCTGTTCGAGCGACATGTAGCCGAGGCTGAACAGATTGAGTGCGCTGTCGAGTGACTGCTGGGCGTCGTGGAAGGATTCGAGGACGTTTTTCTGGCTGAGGCTCTTTAGCGTTTCGTACAGGTCGATCAGCGGCTGCTCAGCGTCCTCAGCCAAGGCGGCAGGGACTTCCTCGTTGCCGAAGCCACTGACTCCAAGCACGTTGAAAACGAGCAGGCTGTGATAGGCGGCGATGGCGCGGCCGCTCTCAGTCATGATGACGGGGTGCTCGACTTCGGCTTCATCGCAGACGTTCTGAATGTGATAAACGACGTCGGCAGCGTACTCTTGCAGGGTGTAGTTGACGCTGGATTCGAAGTCGGTTTGTGAGCCGTCGTAGTCGATACCGAGACCGCCGCCGACGTCCAGGATCTCCAGGCCCGCGCCCGCTTTTTTCAAGCCTGCATAGCAGCGGGCCGCTTCGGTCACGGCCGCTTTAATCTGGCGGATGTTGGTGATCTGGCTGCCAAGGTGGAAGTGGAGCAGCTTGAGGCAGTCGCCCATGCCGAGGCTCTTGAGCTCCTCGACGGCGCGTAGGGCTTCGCTAACCGTGAGGCCAAACTTGGAGCGATAGCCGCCGGAGCTCTTCCAGCGACCGCTGCCACGGCTGGCCAGCTTGATGCGGATTCCGATGGTGGGGCGGACGCCGGTCTTTTGGGCGTACTTGATGATCAGCTCAAGCTCGGTGTACTTTTCAACGATCGGCGTGATGTCGCGACCGATCTTGCGGGCGAGCATCACCATCTCAATGTATTCATCGTCCTTGAAGCCATTGCAGACAATGGGCGTGTCGTTGTCGGCAACTCCGAGAACAGCGAGGAGTTCGGGTTTAGAGCCGGCTTCGAGACCAAAGCCAAAGGGGCGACCGTAGGTATAGACTTCTTCGACAACCTGGCGCTGCTGGTTCACCTTGATCGGGAAGACGCAGACGTACTTGTTTTTATAGTTATGCTCGGCGATCGCATTCAGGAAGGCCTGATGGATCTCTTCGAGGCGATGCTTGAGGATCTGACCGAAGCGGATGAGGATAGGCGGGTGGATCCCGCGCATCACCAGCTCGTCAACAAGCTTTTTGAGGTCCATCCTACTCTCAGGTTGTTTGTAGGGATGAACCATGAGGTTGCCATTTTCACCGACAGTGAAATAGCCCTTGCCCCAGCTTGCGACGTCATATAATTCCGCAGCGTCCTTCGTGTTCCACCGCTCAGTGGGTTCGCGGCCAGCAGCCGGATCAGCAACCTTCAATATCATTCACTTTGAGTGTCGTCGGTATTGGACAGACCCGCAAGATTTTTTTTAGATGCCAATTCCGCGACATAGACCTGGGTGACGCCAGTGCGGTTGCTGGCGAAGGCAATCTTGGTTTCATCGCGGCTCCAACTGGGGTGGGGATGAGTCCACTGCGGGCCGTAGACGGTGTCTGTGCCGCTCTCCATCCAACTGAGGGTGCCCGGGGTGCCTGGTGTCTTGGCGGCGCTTCGGGCGGCCTCGAAATCCTCGGCGAGGGCATAGCGGGAGCTTTTCCACTGCGTACCGCCGTTGGTGGCATTGGATGCACAGACAGGCTCGCGAATGCCAGATGCGACGTCGACAATCTGGATGCCTTCGTCTGGGTGATTGGTGTCGAAGAGAACTTGTGTGCCTGCGCGATTGGGGGCGATGTGCCAGCAGTTGTAATCACAGATGGTGGTGATCTCGCGGGTCTGCCAGTTGAGTCGCCGCAGGGCGAAGGGCCAGACGGTAAAGACGATATCGCCGGTTTGGCCGAGGAAGGTTTCGTGAACGACGAACTCATTGTTGTCGTGCTCATGGAGGCATTCGAGGCCAGTGCCGTCGCGACGAATGCGATGCATGCGGGGGGCGGGGTCGCCGGCGAACTCGATCCAATCGGGCTCTAGCGGGTGAAACTGCGGATGGATGATGGTGCGGGGATAGGGAATGAAGTTCCAATCGCGGCCATCCCAACGGCCGCAGAGGATTCCATTCTGGTCAGCGATCTTGGCGGCTGCGGTAAGCCATTGGCCATCGGGACTGATGGAGCACTCACCGATGGAGGCACCGTCGCGACGGGCGATCTCGCGCTCGACCAAAGTTTTGCGATTGAGGCAATAGATGCCATCGCGGCGGACGAAGCAGAGGTCGAGGCCATTGGGGTGAAGGGCGGGCGAGAAGGGGTGGATGCCATGGCCGTTGGTGAGTTTGCGAATCTCATCGCCAGCCGGGTAGGCGCATTCATAGATCTGCGCCATACCGTCGTGATAGGAGATGAAGAAGAGAGCTTCGTCACCTGGAAAGAAACTCGACTGCAGGAAATACGAGGGGTGGCTGATGGCCGGCCCCTCGGTCATTTGCCTGACGAGCGCTTTCACTTGCGTCCAAGAAACAGATCGCGGCCCTTAACGAGAGCCTCAATCTTTCGATCGCTGATTGTACGCTTGAGCATCCAGAAGCCGCAGTCGGGATGGACCCAACCGACGCGACCAGCACCGAGGATCTGCTCGGCGCGCTCGATGCGGCCAGCGATTTCTTCGGGCGACTCTACGTGATTGACCTTGATGTCAACCACACCGATCCCGATGCGAATATGACTGGCAATGTCTTTGAGCGAGTTCAAATCATCGACAGGGCGGTGGGCGAGTTCGAGCACGAGATGATCGACGTGCAGGGAGTTGAGGAAGTCGATCAACTGCTGCCAGTGGCCCTTTTGAATGGTCTGCCCGCCGTAGTTTCCGAAACAGAGGTGGACGGCGCGGGTTGAGGAAACTGCGTCGAGGACGACATTGATGGCCTTGGCGGCCAGTGGCCAGTCTTCCGGGTTGCCGGGGATGTTTGCTTCGTCCACCTGGACGCAGGCGCAGGGAAGGTGGCGAACCTGTTCTGCAAGCACCTCGCCGAGGGCCATGGTGAGCCGGTCAAAGCTGCCGTAGTGGTTATCGAGCAAGGTACGGGCCAGCATGTAGGGGCTTGTAACGGTGAACTTGAAGGGGCCACCGGCGACACCGGCGGCAAGTTCGCAATCACCCAGCAAGTTGAGTGAGCCTTCGGTGAGAGGCCCTTCGACAACGCCTGCGGCCTTGCGACGGAAGCCCATGGTCTGCTTCTGGGCAAAGGCTTCGTGATCACTGCGGCCGACATTGGATCGGATGCCGCCCATGGGTCGGATGAAGTACTCAATCATGCCGTTGGTGTCGGGATGATTGACATCGAAGCGATAGAGTTCGCCATCGGTGGGCAGGTCGATGCCGGCCTGTTTCTGGATGTCGAAGACAACACGGGTTGCATCCAGGCGGGCCTGTTCACTGGGGAGGGCAGCAAGCCAATCGGGGACCGGGTAAGAACCAACGGTAGTAGTTAAGATTTCGGGATTAGACGACATAAGGTTTGCGATAGTCGCGCGTCAGAAGCTTGTCGGCATCGGGCGCACCAATGAATTTTAGCTTGGTTGCGTCGAAGTCGAGTTTTTTGCCAGTGCGGTAGCTGATGTTTGAGAGATGGCAGAGGCCGGCGGAGAGGACGCCGATTTCGAGTTCGGCGTTAAGGTCCTGATATTTGCGACTCTTGACGGCTCTGAGGAAGTTTTCCATGTGGCCTTTGGTGTCCCAGATCTTGCCTTCTGTTTTAGAGTTTTCAGAGAGGGTGAGCTCTTCGCCCTTGTAGATCTGGAAAGATTCTGAATCGACTGCCATGACCCCATCTGAGCCGTGGAAGACATTGCCGACGGTATTGGTGCCGATCTTTTTGAGGGGCCACTCGGGACCCGAAGGCAGACCGCGGACTTCAAACTGGATCTGCTGGCCATTGCCATAATCCAAGGTGCTGAGTTGCGTGTTGGGCGTTTCCTGATCGTCCTGATAGACGAACTTGCCGCCGGTGGAGACGACGCTCTTGGGCCAGCCCAGTCCGCTACCCCAGCGGGCGATGTCCATCTCATGAACGCCCTGGTTGCCGATGTCGCCGTTGCCGGTGTCCCAGAACCAATGCCAGTTGTAGGCAAAGCGCAGCTCGGTGAATTTACGCAAGGGAGCGGGGCCGAGAAACTGATCCCAGTCGATTCCGGCCGGGGGATTGTCGAGCTCCGGGGCATGGCCGATGGACTTGCGGCGCTTGTAGCAGATGCCCTTAGCGAGGTAGATCTTGCCGATGGCACCATCCTTGAGCATCTGCATGGCGCGGATCTTGTGCGGGATGCTACGGCTCTGCGAGCCGACCTGGACCATGCGGCCGTACTTACGGGCGGTCTCGATCATCCGCTGGCCTTCGTAGATGTTGTAGCAGGCGGGCTTTTCGACATAGACATCTTTACCGGCCTGGCAGGCCCAGATGGTGGCGAGAGCGTGCCAATGGTTGGGCGTGGCGATGGAAACGGCATCGACGGACTTGTCGGCGAAGACCTTTTTCATGTTGTCGTATTCGCCGGGCTTGGCACCGCCGAGCTTCTGGACCTGTGCCTGAGCCTTCTCGCGGGCGGCCTGATTGACGTCGCAGACGCCGGAAATATTGCAGATGTCGGGGAGGCTGGCGTAGTTGGTCATATGGTCTCGACCGCGGCCACCAAGGCCAATGACGACAACATTGACGCGGTCATTAGCACCCATTACGCGTTGCGCAGCCACTGCGGTGGCTGCACCGAGAAAGTATCGACGGGAGGAAGAAGAGCTCATCTGAGTGTCATCATACAGTAATACTCATGAATTTTAATGGCAAGACGGCAATCGTCACAGGTGGGGCGAGCGGAATTGGACTGGCAACTGCCGAGCTGCTTGCGGAACGAGGAGCAAAGGTCATCGTTTGGGACGTCAATTCGCAGATTGAAGCTGTGGATGTTACGGATACTGCGCAGCTTGCTGCGGCGATTGCGCGTGTCGCGGAGGTGGATATTCTGGTGCATAGCGCAGCGATCCAGACCTATGGGACTGCGACGAGCACTGATGATGCGACGTGGGATCGGACGATGTTGGTGAATGTGACTGCGGCGTTCCTGGTTGCGCGCGCGGTGATTCCAAAGATGCTGGAGCGGGGGGGCGGGGTGATCTCGCTAGTGGGGAGTGTGCAGTCTGTTGGGGCGATTGCGAATAGTGCGGCTTATGTAACGTCGAAACACGCGGTATTGGGCCTGGCGAAGAGCATCGCGCTGGATTACGCCAAGCAGGGGATCCGGTGTAATTGCGTTTGTCCTGGGGCGATTGATACGCCGATGTTGCGATGGAGCGCAAATTTGACAGAAGACCCGGAGGCGACGCTGGCGGCTTGTGCGCGGGTGCATCCGATTGGGCGGTTGGGGCAGGCGGATGAGATTGCAAAGGTGATTGCGTTCTTGTCGAGTGACGATGCATCGTTTGTGACGGGGACGGCGTTTTTGGCGGATGGCGGGGCAATGGTGCCAATTGGCGGGGCGGCGTTTCAGGAGAATGGGACGGCGCGGGCGCGGGTGTGAGCGACGTCCGCCGGGAGCAATCCATCCAATTCAATCCATTGGGGTTAATGGGCTTAGCTTCGTTTCGTAATTTCGCTTCCGCGTGTCGACGAGTGAGCTCGTGAATCGGATGGATTGCCGGTTGACACGTGTGGCGATAGCAATCCGAGGGAATATTCAATTGTCGGTGAACCTGGGGCTCGGGATAAACTTCCCACCCGGAGACAAGTATGCTTTAGGAGCTGAAGCGGTTTTGGGTCGTGCTGCGCTAAGTCCATTGGAATCAATGGAAATTAGCTGACAATCGTTGTGGATGGCTAAAGTTAGTGGGAGCGTCGCGATGTCATTCCTCCTCAATCACAGTTGCAAAGTGGGCAGAGGAGCGAAACACTGAAGCCTTCTGTCGATCTAAAGTTAAGGCCTAAGTTAGCGTTGCAATTGGCGGTGTCAGGACCTACAAGCGGATCGATATCCCGGGTGGAGTGAAAAGTGACGATATCACCAAGGGGCAAATTGAACAGGCGTTCTGGCTGAAATGGCAAAGAAGGGTCTTACTAAGGTAAGCACCAATGATGCAAATCTGTTGATTGGAATGCGGGTGGTGCTCAAGTAGGAACAAGAGATCGTGCGTACAATACAGGCTGAGGCGGCGGGCCAGGATGGCGTGGAGGTTCTGGTGGCGAGACCACGATGGTGGATTCGACGACGATTCCTGTTGGGTCATTCGCACTCGATATCTACGAGGAGGGTGCGAAGCCGTTGGTTTGTCGCGGCGTGTTGCCGAAAACGCTGGATAGGTGCGCAAAGCCCGAGATGCGCTATGTCCGCGAAAGAATAAGTGGCCGCTTGCCTACCACTAATTGTCTGGTGGCGGCGTGCGAGCCATCAACCTGGCGGGATAGGAATTGCCGCCCCAAACTGGATTTGTCAGGAAAGGTGATTAACTAATGAAAAAAATGATACTCGCGACTGCGATTTTCGCACTGGCGACAGTGGTCGGCCCGAGCGCGTTCGCTCAGAGGCAGACTGACCCCGAAAAGGCCCAGATGAATAAGTTGATCGAGATGTTGCGCAAGGATGTCCGTACGGATGTTCACGCGATCTTTGAAGGCGCAATGGGCTTGGAAACGGCAGACAAGGCAAAATTCTGGACCGTATTTGCTCCCTACGAGACGCAGACGAAGGGGTTGTGGGATCGCCGCATTGCCGGGATCAAGAAGTATGCAGACAACTACACGAAGATGACCCCGGCGGTTGCTGCAGAGCTTGGAACCACAGTTTTGGCGATTGAGCAGGATACTGCGACCCTTCGGAAGGCGACTTACGGAAAGATGTCGGCAGCACTTGGTCCGATCGTCGCTGCACGCTTTTTGCAGTTGGATTACCTAATCGGGCATCTGCTCGGCATTCAGATGGGTGCCGATCTGCCTTTGATGAACTAGTTTTACAGGAAGTGGCTGGGAGACAGGGATTCGAACCCCGATAAGCAGAGTCAGAGTCTGCTGTCCTACCGTTAGACGATCTCCCAGCAAGGAGACTCTGTTATTTTACCAAAGCTAATTGAGAGTGGGAAGCTTCTTGCGAAAAGTCTCTGACGCCTACGCCTTGGTCACAACCAGATTCTTTTCGTAAACGCTGCGGAAAACAAAGCCACTGCGCTCCACGGCCCACTCTTCCAGCGCAAAATCTTTGCCTTCTGCGGCCTCCAGGGTGAGTGCAACCTCGTCGCCACGGATCTCACAGCGCGCGAGGCGGACGTGCTGGTCGCGGCTACGATCCAGCGCGTCCGCAACGCGAACGAAGGGGATCAGCAACTCCAAGGCGCGCCGATTTCCCGCTGATAATGCAGCAACCTCACTGTGGCGACTCGTCGGCATACTCTTTCTATGGAAGCGGCAAAGCAACGCAATCAGCTGTTTCTCTGTGGCGGTAAAGCCCGGGAGATCGGCATGTGCAACGACATAGTGAGAATGCTTGTGGTGGCTGGTATCGCTGACGTAGTGGCCCACGTCCAGCAGATAGCAGGAAGCCTCCAGCAAACGGCCGTACCCGGCGTCCAGATTGTGTAGCGACGTCAATCGTTCGAATAACTGAAGCGCGAATCCTGCGGTTACTCTCGCGTGAGCCACCAGAACACCAAAGCGCTTGGCAAGGGCTTCAACAATACTCCGTTCGCCATCCTGGAGCCCGCTAGCCGCAGAATCGCGTCGGTTGGCGAGGTCGCAGATAATCCCCTCCCGAACGCCGGCGCTTGAGTAGTAAAGAGCGCTCAGGTTAAATCGCTCCATCGCGCGCAGAAAGACTGCTACACCAGCAACGATAATTTCCGCTCGACGTGGCCCGATACCGGCATAGCGGCGGCGCTTCTCGATCGGAATGAGGAGCAGTTCCCGATAGAGCGCCCTCACTTGCTCGATGCTGGCACAGCGACCATCGGCTTCATTGCGCTCGCTTCTAGCGATTCCGTTAACGGCGCATACGATGGCCGCAGCGGTCGCAGAGGTGGCAATGGCGCGGGTGATGGGTCTACCGCCCAATCGACGCACGACGAGTTCCAATTTCTCGTCGATGAATTCCTGGAGCCGGTTCACCTGCTCGCGCTTTGGCGGGTCTTTATCGAGAAAAACTTCCTTCAGCCGCACGGCACCCAAGGGACGCGAATATCCTTCGACCATAACCCCGTCCTGCAGCAGAAGAAACTCAGCGCTGCCGCCGCCGACATCGACGATCAACACGGGTCCTTCAGTCTGTGGCCAGACGGAATTCACTCCCAGACCAATTAACCGTGCTTCTTCAACGCCGCTAATGATTTCAATTGGCGAACCCAGCGCGGCGTGGGCGCGCGCGAGAAATTCCTCCTGGTTGCCAGCGTCCCGCGTGGCGCTGGTAGCAACGACGCGGATGGCGCTTGCACCGAGAGCATCGACGGTCGTCCGGAACCGGGTCAACACTTCCTCAGTAAGGCGGATCGCTTCTTCGCTCAGGATTCCCTTCGAGAAAACACTTTCGCCAAGTCGGGTGACCTGGCGATCTTCGGCCAGCCGAATGAGTTTGCCGTCCGGTTGCACATCGGCCACCAGCAGGCGCATGGAATTGCTGCCAATATCGACAGCCGCAAATCGCGCCATTCGACTAGTAACCGGCCGCTTTGTCAACGAGAGCCAGCAGTGGCAACCCGGAAGTATAGCGGCGAATGTTTTCAGCAAAGTGCGCAACGAGCCGGGTCTGGCGTTCTTCGCCCCAGCCAGAAGTGTGGGGCGTCATCACGACGTTGGTGCAATCAAAGATCGGATGATTCCTGGGCACCGGTTCAATCGGAAACACATCAAGGCCTGCACCACGCAAATGGCCTTCTTTCAGGACCTTAACCAGCGCCATGTCGTCGTAGAGCTTGCCGCGGGACATGGCGATAAAGATCGAACCCTTTTTCATGGAGCGAAAGATGGCCTCGCTAAACATCCCTTCTGTCTTTGGCGTGTGAGGCGCAGCACTGACCAGCACATCCACCTGAGTGGCCATCTCAGGGAACCAGGCTGGCTCTCGCAGAATCTCGACGGAATCGGGCTTGGGCATAGGCTTAGGGTCCGTCGCGACAACCCGCATGCCGAAACCATAATGGGCGCGCTTGGCGATCTCGCTGCCAATGCCGCCCATCCCGACGATGCCCATAGTTCTGCCGGCAAGCTCGATGTGATCGGGGCTGCGTGGTGAGCCGACCGGTTTCCAATCGCGCTTGTAAAATTGCGGCATGTAGTAAGTACTGATGCCACGCGTGATGCAGAGCAGCAGACCCATCGCGGTATCGGCGATGCCGGGGGAGAAAATTCGCGCCATGTTTGTAATCGGAATCGATGAGGCCATCACCTTCTTGTCGAAGCCTTCCATGCCCGCCCCGCCCGCTTGAATCCACTTGAGTTTCGGTACGTAATCCAGCTCATTTGCCATCAGGTCTCCGAAGACGATTTCCGTCTGGGGAAGCTTGGCGCGCAATTCTTCGCGATTCTTGACGTAGGTGATCTCGACCTTTCGTCCCTGCGCTGCCTTAGTCAGAATCTCCAGCTCACGCGGATCGAAATATTGCATCACGACAATGCGGAGCGGCTCGCTGTTCTGTGAATGCGCCAATTGCGCGGCGCTCAGTGAAAATGCACCTGCAATCAGATTTCGGCGGCTAGGAAGACTCGTCATGGGTAGAGAATATCACTATGCCTGTGGAAGCCGTTCTGAAACAAAGGTTGTCGGCGCTCGATGCCGTAAGTGTCGTAATTGGGATCGTGATCGGGGCTGGCATATTTGTAACGCCGCAGGAACTAGCACGCATGTTGCCATCCTCCAACGCGATGATGCTGGCATGGATTTTGTCTGGGGGACTGGTGTTTTGCGGAGCGTTGGCGTTTGCAGAATTGAGCGCGATGCTGCCGGACACAGGCGGCCTGTACATATACCTGAAAGCGGCGTTTGGGCCGGCAATCGCATTCTCCAGTGGATGGGTGCATATGTTCGCACTGTTCTCTGGTGCGACGGCCTTCATCGCGTTTGGGTTTGCCCGATATCTTAAGGCGATCGTGCCGATTGGTTCAGACTTCGACACGACGATTACGATTGCATTGATCGTCGGCATCGGTCTGGTCAATGCGCGCTCTACACGAGCGGCGGTGTGGCTACAAAACCTGACAAATCTTGCCAAGCTGGTGGCACTGTTTGGCTTAATCGGGCTTGCGTTTTTTGCACCACCTGCCGCCGCTGCGCCCCCCGTCGACATTCCCGCCACTTCCTTCGGCGCCGCGCTCGCATCATGCTTCTTCTGCTACGAAGGTTGGAGTTACGCTGGCTTTGTCGCAGGCGAAATGAAAGACGCCCGAAGTGATCTGCCTCGTGTCTTCGCGATCAGCTTCCTGATGGTTGTTGTGCTGTATCTGATGGTGAACCTTGCCTACTTACGCGTACTCAGCATCCCCGAGTTGCAGTCGAGCGTTCAGGTTGGCTCGGACGTCGCAGGCCGGGTGCTTGGACCGATTGGCGCGAAGCTGCTGTCAATCGTTATTCTGTTTGCCATTGTCGGTAGCTTGAATGGCCTGACGCTGAGCGCCTCGCGGCTCTATTATGCTCAGTCGCGCGACGGTTTATTTCTGCCAGGTCTGGATCAGATCAATCCGAAGTGGGGTACTCCACTGCCTGCCATTGCTGCGCACGTAACTGTATCGAGCCTGATGGTGCTGTTGGCCGGAAGCCTTGGCTTCATTCTTACCTTGGCGATTTTTGCGGCCTGGCTGTACTATGCGATTGCAGTGGTTGGTCTGGTGCACCTTCGCCTCACACAGCCAAACCTGGAGCGGCCTTATCGCATGTGGGGCTATCCGTTTACGCCTGCTTTGTTTCTCGTCGGAACCGTAGGATTTCTGGGGAGCATTCTCGTGCAGAGCCCTAAACCCGCGCTTTGCGTTTTTCTGATTCTTGGGTTGAGCTTTCCCATCTATGCATTCATAGGAAGATTAAAAAGTGTCTGACCCTCTCTTAGCCTGGCGCGCGGAATTCCCTACTCTCGATCACACCGTCCAT
The DNA here is from genome assembly GCA_038206015.1 of Bryobacterales bacterium. Taxonomy (GTDB): domain Bacteria; phylum Acidobacteriota; class Terriglobia; order Bryobacterales; family Bryobacteraceae; genus Bryobacter. The sequence continues at coordinate 25,342 of JBBRBI010000023.1, forward strand.
ATGATCAGCCACTCGCTTGGCGCGATGCCCGCGCGAACCAGGGTGCGGCTCAAGCAGTTTGCCGATGAGTGGACAGAGCGCTCGATCCGAGCCTGGGCTGAAGGTTGGTGGGACATGCCCGTCACGGTGGGTGACATGATCGCAGGGATCATCGACGCGCCTCAAGGCAGTGTCGTCATGCATCAGAACGTTTCGATATGCCAACAGATCGTGCTGAGCGCGCTCGACTGGTCGGGGCGCCGCAATAAGTTGATTACCGAGAGCCTGAACTTTCCGTCAAACCATTACATTTTTCATAATTGGCCCAGATATGGGGCGCGAGTCGTAGAAGTCGACTCCAGCGACGGACTAACCGTGCCGCTGGATAAGCTGCTGGATGCAATCGACGAGGAGACGCTTCTGGTGACCGTTTCTCACGTCACTTTTCGCAGTTCCTATTTGCAAAATCTTGCGGCCATTGTGGAGAAGGCGCACCGGGTTGGGGCCCTTGTTTTGGCCGACACCTATCAGAGTTGCGGTACGGTGCCGTTCAGTGTGCAAAAGCTGGATCTCGATTTTGTGACCGGGGGCAGCGTGAAGTGGCTTTGCGGTGGCCCCGGCGCCGCCTATCTGTACGTAAAGCCGAGCTTGCGATCCTCGTTGCACCCGTCGGCTACAGGCTGGATGGCTCATCGGGCACCATTCGATTTCGTGCCCGGGGCAATCGAATATGCCGACGATGCGACGCGATTTCTGAATGGGACGCCAGCCATCCCTGCACTCTATGCAGCGATGTCGGGCTACGAGATCATCGCAGAGATCGGAGTCGACCGCATTCGCGCCAAGAGCATGCATCAAACTCAACGGCTGATCGAATTGGCTGAAGAAGCAGGGCTAATCTTTAATGGCGTGCGTGACGCAACCCAACGGGGCGGAGTTGTCATTTTCGATGTCCCAAACGGCAAGCAGGTGACTGCTGAGTTGCTGCGGCGGGACATTCTGGTGGACTTCCGCCCTGGTGCTGGCATTCGGCTTGCGCCACATTTTTACACGACGGATGAAGAACTTGAGCGGACGATCTATGAGATCCGCAACATCTCCAGCACGCTTCGTTCTACCGTTGCCCACTGAGTGCCGGCGGGGTCGATCAATTCAAAGTGTTTAGTGTCCGGCAACGCTATCAGTTTGACTTTATCGCCGACTTGTCTTGCCGCAGATTCATAACGGCGTGCGATGTCGATGGGCACGGTGTCATCCTTTTCACCATGGATAAGCACCGTCGGTTTGCCTAGGGGAAGCCGCTCGATCGGTGAAGCCAGTTTGTAGCGTTCTGGATACTCCACTGGCGTGCCGCCGAGGAAGTCTTTCACGACATTTCGGCTCAGCTTCAGCTCCTCTGCGCGTCGCAGGTCCGCGACGCCAGCGAGCGAGATCACGCCTTTGAGTAAGGAGCTTTCTGCGCCCAGGTAGAGTGCCAATTGCCCCCCGGCCGAGTGACCCATCGCGACGAGTCGCCTTGAGTCGAGATTATATTTGCGGGCGAGCGAAGTGACGTAGGCTGTTCCGGCCTTGACATCGTCGAGGGTGCCTAGCCAGCCGCCCCCTGGGTTGCCGAGCCTGCGGTATTCGAGCGACCAGGTGGCAACACCCTTCCTCTTTAGGGCCTCACAAAGGTGTCCGTTATGTTCGAGGCCGTAGGCTGCCCGCCAAAAGCCGCCATGAATGTTGACGACCAATGGAAAAGGCCCCTTGCCCGCAGGAATGCGCAGATCGCCAAACTGCAGAGGATCGTTGCCGTAGGCGATGCGCACATCAGCCGCTGGCGGCTTCTCTTCGAGAATTCGCTGTGCACCGAGTGCCATCGGAATAGCCGCGAGCCAGGCTCGTCGCGTCATTCCACAACCACCCAGTAGTCGCGAGGAAACAAGCGATGAAGCGGAGCGCCGAGATAGGCCTCCCAAGAGGCCAACTGTTTATCTGGCCCGATGACAAAGTAGGTCGCGCCAGGCGTTGGATTGGACGTGTCGGTGTAGCCGGGTAAGACCCTGGACGCAGCGGCGTCCATGCGCGAATAGAGGGCCGCTTCCAGATCTGGTTTGTTGCGCAAGGCCAGGATACTGCGCCGGAACGCTTCGATAACTTCTGGCGCGATGCCGTCAGCGAGGTCTCCAGCCATCGCACTGGTGCGTCCCTCAAAACTTCCCCCAGCGCGTGTCCCGACAAACACCTGGGCCAAAGCGTACTCGGAAAGAGCTATGTCGCGCGGTGCATTCCTGAGTTCGGCAATTACGAACTTCAGCGTTTGCGGCAGTTCAGGCGTCCTCTCTGCGTAGTAAGCAATGCGGCCTTCGATGGCGCTGGAGCGCAAGCCGTTAGAGTAGGCCAGGCCAGCGCCCCAGGTCTTCATGAAGACGCCGTGAGGGCCCCCGCCGCCGTAAAGCTTTGCCGCGAGAAACTGCAACGCCGACTCTTCGTCGAGGTCTTTGATGCTCACGAATTTAGCCGAGTGAAGATGCACGCCGCCCTGCATGTTGGGAGCGACCAGAGCCATAAATATCGGCTCTTCTGCCAGCTTCCCGCGAGCCATCACGCGCTGTGCGATCAGGCGCGGAACCGTTGGCCCCGGAGCGCCTACCGACTCAGCACTTAGCTCAGCGGCGACGGCCAGGAGCAGCGGCTCGAGTACCGCAGCATTGTCCGGCGATGCCGTGAGAAAGAGTCGAGCGTTGCCTTGCTTTGCCAGCGTCGCGCGTACTTGTTCCAGTTGTGACAGCGCATGGATCACCGGGGTCAGAAAATCCTTGCGGGTTGCTCGTACAAGTTCTTTCCAATCCTCTGGAGCAGAGTCGGCGGGCAACTCGTTCGCAAAGTAGAACAGATCCTGGATTGCTTCTTCGATCACAAGTCTGGCCGTGGGTGAGGAAGGGTCGATCAGGGCATCAAGAGAAGCCTTAATTATCGGGAAGGGCAGAGCTTCAGCCTGTGTCAGGAAGTTGGCGACCGAAGTCTGATCGTCGTCACTAGCTGCGTCGAGCAGCATCCAGCGGAGCCGGTGCAGATGATACAGACGGGTATGAAAGCTTGAGACGCTGAGCAACAGTGGGTCATCCTGGTAGGTCCAGGCCTCCGCGGGGCCGCTCACCCAGGTCTCTTCGCTGCGCTGGGTTGTCGTCCGCAGCGCATTGATGGACTGATCGACAACGTCCTTGATCCGCGCCAGATTCTCGATGCTCCAATTGGGTGAAAACAGCATGGCTCGCATCCAATCCAATGCAGCTTTCGATTCGTCCAGCGTGTTGCCGGATGCGGTAAGGACCAGTTCGATTCGACCCGTTGCCGGGTTGGCGGTGCAGCTTGCGCCAACGCCCAGAATCTCGCGTCGCATCCGTTGCATTGCCTCTTCAAAGTCGAGGGTCTTCCCGTCCTTGGTTGCGCCAACTCCGGTAAGCAACTGGGGGAAAAGGGAGGCGTAGACTAACTGCCTGCCGCTCAGCTCTTTCATGCTCAGAGCGAGGCCTGAGGTTGCGCTGGTCATCCCCGCGAAGCGTCCTGTTACAAGAGTGATACCACTTACAACTTTCTTGACCGTGTAGTCAAGCTGCTCGTCGAGACTCATCGGTGGAGCGTCGATGAATTTGGCTGGTTCATCCTGGCTCTGAACGCGCTCAAGCTCAGCCGACGCTGCATCGTAGTCGCGCTGATAGAGGCGAACTGCCTCCTGGTCATCGCTCACCTGATACTGCACTTTCAGCCGCAGTAGTTCTGCCGCCAACCGCTCTTTTAGCGATACTTCCTCAGCATCAATCAGGCCCGAATCGGCGCGCCCTGCCACAACGTATGGGGCTACGTCGATCAGCTTCCACTCGCGAAGTTTTTCTCGCCAAATATTCTTGCCACTGGAGACAACACCTTCAAGGAAGGCAAACAAGTCTGGCTGTACGAGGGATTTTTCAAAGCCGGGTTCCTCTGCCAACTCGCGGAAGAGGCCTGGCCAGGAACTCTGCCCCATCCGCGATCCAAAGCCAGGAGGCGAACTGGTGAGCTTGTCGGTAGCTCTTCGCAGGCGAACCAGACTCGCTTCCATGCGGCTGTGCAATTCCAGGAGTTCCGCGCTGTCGTCGGCCCAGTCGGAGATTCGCTCAAACTCGGCTTTAACCAGCTCCCGAATGGCGGCAAGATCAGTCGAATTTGCCTTCGCAGAAGCGAGATCCGGGATGTAGACCGTAAACTCTGCGTAGCTCTCGTTATCAAACCCAAGCGATACCGACCGTGCTCCGATATCCATCTTCCGGGTTTTTGAATCGATGAAGATCTTGTAGAGGTTTGTCGAGGGGTCGCCGCCGACAGCCTGTGCAAATATCCCCGCCAGGGATTCATCCTGCTGGTTCATCCGGGGCATAGGAGGCCAGGCAAACTGCGCCGGGGCGGCCTGCTGCAAATCGCGTGAAGGGAATCCAACCATCTGGATGGTCCCCTCAGGTTGAGGCGGGCGCGGGGCCGGGAGGTCACTCAGCCGGGCAGGTGGCCGTATGGGCTTATCGCCTTGCAATCGAGTGAGAATCGTATCGAAGCGACCGAGTGCCTCGACGAGCTCTAGCCCTTTAGGAAGGCTTGCAACCATTTCGATATTGGCTAGATGGTAGTTTGCGGCGTGGAATCGGCGGATATGCTCAGGCTTCATCTCGCGCATGTAGACCGGGTCTCCGCCTGAATCGAAGCTCATCGGATGCTCAAGTCCAAACTGCAGACGACCCATCGCACGATAAACGCGATAGCCCGGTTGCGAGACCGCGCTCTGCATCTCGGCGTAAATGGTTCCCTTTTCTTCGAGTTCCAGTTTGCCATCGGCAGCGACCTTGACGCCGAAGTTTCGGACCTCGCGACGGATCTCTTCATCGGTGTAATCGGGGTGGAGCAACGCGTTCGTCGAACGAGTGAAATGCTCAAAGAAGCTATCGATGCCCGCATTGGCAGCAAAGGGGTAGCAGGTTTTTAACTGCTGCGTAAAAGCTGTCGACTCCACCATCGACATTGTCTCAGAGGCCGCAACGGCACGGCCCACATTGCCCTTACCGAGCAAGAGATGCTCCTGGGTATGCGGCTCTCCCATGTTGGAAGTGGGGAAACTGTGGACACTAAGAAAGCTTTGCGGAACGCTTTGAATCTCGATCAAGTCGAGGGTGAAACCGCTTTTCTCATGGACAAAGCGGCCACCCATGGCTTGCCTTGCCCCATTCTTGTATACCGCTTTGGCGCGAAAACCTGCAACCAACGCATCTTTTTTGAGATCACCGAAACTAATACTCATCAGCAATTACAAGAGTAGTGGATTTGCGACGATCCTCCCGCAAAAGCCGTTCGGCGTGAGTCTGTCTACCGGCGGAGCTTAGGCTTTTTCGCCGCCCAGGTGGAGACCCTTGTGAATGGCATAGAGAGCCAATTCCAGACGATCGCTGACGCCCAACTTGTCGAAGATGTTGTGCAGATGGTTCTTCACCGTCTGTTCACTAATGAACATTTTCTCAGCCATTTCTTTGTTCTTGTAGCCCTGTGCTACGAGACCGACGATTTCGCGCTCACGGGCGCTCAACGGGCTGCGCTCGCGCACTTTCGTACTGCCACCGGAGCCGGTTGAAGACCCCAAGCCGTCTGGACCCGCCGTCGCAAACTGACGCATCACTGCAGCAGTTGTATGAGAATCCAGCCAAATTTCGCCAGCGTTTACTTTGCGAATGCTCTTTACGATCAGTTCCGGCGCGGTCTGCTTTAAAACAATGCCGCTGCAACCCAGTTTCATCGCCTGGACAAATTCATTCTTGTCCTCGCTCGCAGTCAGAATGATAACTTTTGTTTTGCGATTGATGTGCTGCAAGGTCTGCAATGCGCTTAGGCCGTCGAGATTCGGCATACGCAGATCGAGTAACAATACATCGGGTTCATGAATCTGAATCTGTTCCAATGCTTCACGGCCATCAGAGGCTTCTCCAACAACCTCGAAGTCGCTTTCCATCGCGAGCATCTTCTTGAGACCATCTCGCACGATCGGATGGTCGTCGGCCAGCACAATGCGAATTTTGCGCTTCGGCGTCTCCTCCATCAAAGGCGGAAGTTCCATTTCCATAGTGTTATAGCTCATCTCAGTCATGGCGCTGGTCCCTTCGGTTTCGTACCTGTTCTGATACTAAAGGCCAACTAGTACTTTTTCAATGAAAGTAATCCCTAGGTATACCTCAGGAAACCCCTTAGGTCATTCTCAAAATAGACCTTAGCTGCACTCAAGAGCGCTAACCTAAGCCCACCAAGGTTCTAGTACTTTCCTATCCGTGATAGTACCAAGATAGTGTACGCTTTTCTGGCGACTACGGTTTTACTATCCTGAAGCATGCGCTTCCTCAGCCTCGCCTTGCTATTTGGTGCCACGCTCCCGGCCCAGAATCTCGCGGAACCATTTCTTTCGCCAATCCGCGGTGAGGTCTTTTTTGCTTCGGGCGGTGACATCTGGCGCGCGCCTGATAAGGGTGGTGAGGCCAGCCTTGTTGTTTCGCATTCGGCAGATGAGTCTCGGCCGATGCCGTCTCCGGACGGGAAGCTGCTCGCATTTCAATCCACGAGAACTGGCAACGGCGATATCTACATCCTCGCCCTCGACACGGGCGAAGTCCGGCGGCTCACCTACGACTCCAGCCCCGACGTCCTCAATAATTGGTCTCGCGATGGGAAGTGGATCTACTTCCATTCTTCCTCGCACGACATCGCAGCGATGAACGATCTCTATCGCATCCCGGCAAGCGGAGGTACGCCCGAGCGTCTGATAGCCGACACCTATACGAATGAATTCTTTGGAGCGCCGTCGCCGGATAGCCAGACTCTTGTTTTCTGTGCACGCGGCACTGCAGACCGACAGTGGTGGAGGCACGGCCACTCTCATTTGGATGAGTCAGAGCTTTGGATCAAGAAAGGGAATGCGGCACCGGCGCAGATCACTCCGCGTGGGTCCAAGCATTTGTGGCCAATGTGGTCAGCGGATGGAAAGCGAATCTTTTACATGAGCGATGAGGACGGCAATGAGAATCTGTATTCGCTGGAACCCGGGCAGAAGGCGAAGCAACTTACAACGTACAAAGATGGTCGGCTGCTTTGGCCTTCGATATCCTACTCCGGCAAGACGATTGTCTTTGAGCGCAACTTCAAGCTCTATCGCCTGGAGACCGAGAACAACAGAATTACAGATTTACCGATCACGCTGCACAGCGCACCTGCATCAATGGCACCAGAGCGGCGTCGATTGACGACGGGCTTTAGTGAGTTGGCAGTCGCCCCCGATGGCAAGAAAGTCGCGTTCATTGCACGGGGAGAAGTATTTGCTGCGGGCACGCGAGACGCAGGGGATGCAACGCGCGTCACTTCGACAGTTGGTGTTGAAGCAAATCTCGATTGGAATAGCGACTCCAAGATCCTGGTATACACGGGCGACCGCGATGGTGCCATGAATATCTATACCTACGACTTCGCAACCAGGACTGAGTCTGCCCTAACAGTTGGCCGTGCTACGAACTCACTGCCGCGTTGGTCGCCGGATGGCAAGCAGATCGCTTACGTTCGGGATGGCAAGGAAGTTCGAGTTATCAACTTTGCATCCCGGCAGGATGTAAAAGTTGCTGACGGGCGATTTACACTGCCCCCGCTCGATGGTGGTTATTTGCCGTCCTGGTCGCCGGACTCCAAATGGATTGCGTATACAAACCGCGGCGAGAAGAACTTTCGCAATGTGTTTGTGGTGAAGGCAACCGGGGGGGCACCGCAGCAAGTTAGTTTTCTCCCCAATACGAACGCTGGCTCGGCTGAATGGGCACCGGACGGTGAGGCGATCTACTTTCGTACAGGGCAACGAACAGAGACTGCTTACATCGTCAGGATCGATCTTCGTATCAAGAGCAAGCCGCTGCGGGAAGATAAGTTCGACGAACTCTTCACCGCGGCAGTTGCGCCGAAGAAGGAAGAAAGGAAGCCGCTTGTGATCGATGCCGATGGCATCAAGCGTCGCGCCTCCCTTTTGCCCCTCGACTTGGACGTGGGTCAGTTTGCGATCAGCCCCGACGGGAAATCGCTGGTCTTCTCGGCTCAGTCTGGCAAGCAAACGCAGTTCTATACCGTGAGCCTGGATCCGCTCCAGACAGGACCGATGATCCCACGCCAACTTACATCTACGCCCGGTGCAAAGAACAGCCCGCAGTTTTCCGCTGACTCCAAGGACATCTACTTTCTGGACCAGGGCAAGGTCGCTGCCATCGCTGTAGAGTCGCGGGTGGCTCGCCCCTTTGCAATTACCGCAGAACTCACAGCAGATTTCAACGACGACAAACGACAGCTCTACTCCCAGGCCTGGGGCAACCTCAACACCCATTTCTACGACCCAAAGTTTCATGGCACAGATTGGGCGGCGGCCCGCGAGCGATTTGAACGCCCCGCCATGGCGTCACAGACACCAGAGGAATTTCGAAGAGTGGTGAACCTGATGATTGGCGAGCTCAATGCCTCTCATCTCGGCTTTACTTTACCAGCCACTCCGAGTAACACCGGTGGGCGACTGGGCGTGGATTTTTCCGATGTCACAACTTTCACTGTCGCCTCGATTTTGCCCCTCGGACCGGTCGCCCTCGCCGGCGGCATCCAGGCTGGGATGCGCCTCACTGCGATCAATGGCGAGACGCTCACACCAGCCACGAACATCGATCAAATACTGGAATTCACAAGCGGCAAGAAGACGGTGCTGACTTTCAATGAGCGCTCGATTACGATCCAGCCCATCACCGGAGCGGCAGAGAAGCAACTCCGGTACAAGTCCTGGGTGGATGCTAATCGGGCCTTGGTAGACAAGCTATCCGGGGGCAAGCTCTCGTACGCCCATATCCCTGACATGAGCGAGGACTCACTCAATCAGTTTTATCTTGACCTTGATGAGGATGCGCACAAGCGAAAGGGCGTTGTCATCGACGTTCGCAATAACAATGGCGGATTTGTAAATGTTTATGCAATCGATGTGTTGGCACGTAAGAGTTACTTCTCGATGAAAGAGCGGGGCGACGACACTGCTACGCCTTCGCGCACAGCGTTGGGGCAGCGGGCGTTAGACCTTCCAACTATCCTGCTCACAAATCAGCACAGCCTCTCTGACGCTGAGGACTTTACCGAGGGTTATCGCTATCTCAAGCTTGGCAAGACAGTTGGCGAGCCGACAGCAGGTTGGATCATCTTTACGTGGAATCTAGGGCTCTATGACGGCTCGACGCTTCGATTGCCGCGGCAGGCAATCACGGATACGCGCGGCCAGATTATGGAGCGCAACCCCCGCCCCGTCGACATCGCAGTGGAGCGGCCTATTGGAGAGGCTAGTCGCGAGGGCGCAGATTCGCAAATTTCCAAGGCCGTCACAGAGCTGCTGAGTCAGGTCCGTTAATGGCAAGCGAAGAAATCATACAGTTACTCAACGATTGGTCGCACCGCGATATAAAGACCCTTGATGATCGCGTTCCAATAGTCTCGGAGCAGTTGCACGAAACTTAACGCCGCTGGCAATGTTCACAGTACGTAGTGCCACGCTGGGATACCAGCATCCGGATTAGCACTCTGCTGCAATCCGGGCAGGCCGCGCCAGCCTTTCCATAAACTCGATGTTGCTCCTGGAAAGTGCCGCGCTCGCCAGTTGCGCTGATGTAGTCTGAAATCGACGAGCCACCGGCCGCAATCGCCTCCCTTAGCACCGCAAGCATCGACACATGCAGACGAGCCAGGCGCAAGCTGGAGAGATCCGCAGCAATGGCCGCAGGATGGATCTTTGCGCGGAAGAGAATTTCGTCCGCATAAATGTTGCCGATACCTCGAAGCACGCTCTGGTTCAGCAACAGTGCTTTTACGCCGCCTCGTCGGCGGTGGATCATTGATGCGAATTCCTCAACGCTCAACTCCAATGGGTCAGGGCCCCGCTTGGGATAATCGACTGCCCAGAACACTTTGCCGAACTTGCGGATATCATCGAAGCGCAAGGCACCCTGGTCGGTGAGAATTCTACCGCGTGTATATGGGCCCGATTCCTTGGATAGTGTAAGTTGCCCGGTCATGCCGAGGTGAACAAATAGCATTCCATCGGTAAAATCAAGGATGATAAATTTGCCGTAACGCCGCACAGCGTGGATCGCCATGCCAAGGATCTCGACGGGGACAATCCCCTCAATCGAAGTTACTTTCCATCCTGGCAATATGTTACGCAATCCGCGAACGACTGTTTCAACCTCAGGCAGTTCAGGCAAGTGAATCTATTTCTATAAACACCCGACCGTTTTCGATCAGTGGGTGGAACTTTTTCAACTTCACACTTGGGTTCAGATCGTACTCTCCTGTTACACAATCGAACTCCCAGCCGTGATACGGGCAGATCACGCGTCCATCGGCAAAGTTCCCGGCCCCCAGTGGCCCGTTTCGATGAGGACAGATGCCGTCCAATACATGTATGGTGCCTTCGTGATTGCACACCACAAAAGTGTCTAGGCCAACTACCGCTTCAAGGCTTGTCCCGATGGCCAGATCGTCAAGCCGCGCCACCTCAACAACTGACATACGACGAGGCTAACATGCGCCCTGTTGCGAGGCGATTCAAAACCGATAACCAACGTTGAGATAAACGTAATTCAATGACGCACCCTTACTGAAGTGCCGCAGGAATTCACCGGGGAAGATGTGCCCGTAGCCAACGCTGACATAGTGCGGGGCAAAGGTGTAGACGCCGACCAGATCCACTTCCTCGCCAATGTGTTTGCTAGTGCTGCCGGTTAGATCCCGATACATGAGGGTTCCGTTTGTTGTGTACACGCCGTCACGGGCCTCCGATAGTTGCCAGCTTCTGACCATTGATCGCACGAGCAGCCGACGTCTTGGCGCGAAATCGAAACCAGTGGCCAAATGATTGATATTTTGCCAGCCGACCTGGTCAGCCAGGCCAGTCTTTTCATGCGGCGTGGGATAGATCTGATCAAAGGTGCCACTCTTGCCGTCGCCGGGCGTCTTGTCTCCCGAGGCATGATTGAACTCGACTATCCAGCGCGGGGTCCACTTTGATTGAGTGAACGTGTGGCGCAACATCGAATAGAGGCCATTCGCCTGAATCGCGGATGCGCCGACAGTGCCGGCCTGGTATACAAATTCAGTCGTGAAGTCAAAGTGCATGGGTAATTTTCCGGTTGCCCGCAGCCCGGTGACTCGCCGATCAACATGGCCAGTACCGCGTGGGACATCGCCTTTGCCCGTGCCAACCCGCCAGAAGAAATATGGCTCAACCGTGATTCCAGGGAGCGCGTTGTTCCACCTGAGATAGGCACCGTGGAGGTCATTCCCGGCAGTATGGTGAGAGAGACCTCGCTCCAACGGAACGACGACAGATGCAGCAAATAGATCCAATTGTAGAGGTCCCTTCCTCAAGACCAGCTTGACCGCATCAAAACTACGACCGGTTGCTCCCCAGTTTCCGATACCGAGAATGCGCTCTTCGCCATAACCAAGTTCCTGGCGCCCAAAACGCAGCGCGATCTTTCCCTTGGCCATGTCGCCGAGATCCGTGAAGGCCAGCTTCAAATCGGTTTGATTCGTGTAGGGTAAGGTTCCGGTGGAATTTTCCTTGAAGAAGATTCGAGCATCCTGGCCTTGGAACGTGAACGACCACCAGGAGGTCGGCAGCAGCGTCAGGTTCATGCGCAAACGGCTTAGGGCCCAGTGGTCATCATTGTTGTCGTTGTAGCGCAACCCGGTATAGGCTTCCACGCGAAAGCGATGCTCAAATCCGATGCGTACCCATTTGGGCAATTCTCGATTGATCATCTCTGAAGGCAGCGTCTGCGCAACCAACGTGCCAGCTACGAAAACTGCGGCGAGGGCTCGAATTACCAAAATCGCCACCAAGCCTGCTTAACTTGTGGAGGCTGCCAGAGTTGTGCGTCCGCCAGGTCCTGACGACAGAATGCGCAATCTGCAAGGTGGCGGTCCACGCTTGCGCGCTCGTCTTTATCGATCTGTTTCGCGAGATAGCGACCGAGGGCTTCGTATGGGATGTGCTGCTCTTCCATTTCTGCCACGTTAAGCCACTGCGGATTCTTCTATGATGAGTTCCTTGCGGTCAGCGTCCATCGAGGCCATCACACCTACTGGCAAAGTGATCTGGTCGGCTGTGTGTCCGATGAGCAGGCCATGAAAAACCGGCACTTTCACACGCGAGAAAACGCGGTCGAGAACTTCGCCGAGGGTGTAGTTGAATGTAATACTTGGCTCGAATTGGCGAGGGCCACAATCAACGCACTCGCCAATCACGACGCCCGCACACTGATCGAACTTTCCAGCGAGAGCCAACTGCTGAAGCATCCGATCAATGCGGTAGGGCTCTTCGCCAACGTCTTCCAGAAAGAGAATCTTGCCCCGAACGTCCGGCTCATATGGCGTCCCCATCAGGCAGCTCACCAGCGTCAGGTTGCCGCCGATCAGCCGACCCTTGGCCTTTCCACTTTTAATCGTGCGCAGGGGATGTGCAGGGCGAAATGAGTTTTGCTCCGTAGGATTGCCGAGGACACCCATCGGCTTGGTATCGATCGCGCGCTTGAACCAATTTTGCGAGAAATCAGTGAAGGGCGAAAGGCCGGTGGGGCCGTGAAATGTGACCAGGCCAGTCTTTTGATGGATGGCCAAATGGAGCCCAGTGATATCGCTGTAGCCAAGCAGCAGCTTGGGGTTGCGGCGGATCAGATCGTAATCGAGACCATCCAGCAGCTGCGGTGATCCATATCCTCCTCGCACGCAGATGATGCCTTTAACTTCCTTGTCGGCAAACATCTCGTGAAGGTCCGCAATGCGATCTGGGATATTTTCACCAAGCCTTGCTTCGCGTCGGCCCACTTGCTTGCCTACCTTCGTCTTCCAACCAAACATCTGCGCGGTCAACTCCATATTGATGAGCTGGTTGGGGTCCGCGACGTAGGTGCTGGGACTAACCAAGCCGACGGTATCACCCGGGCGGAGGGCCCTTGCTTTTAGAATTCCCGGCGCGGACTTCGATTGCGCTGCAGCTGCCGCGGGGATTGAGGAGACAAATGTTCGGCGATTCATGAAACCGCTAGGCTACCAATTTGTGAGGATGCCTCGCGGATGGGGCTATTTGCGCCATTGCTTTTACCGCATCGAGGGATCATCAGGGACATAACAAAATTATGTTATACCTAATTTCATTATGCGAATGCTTGTGATTCTCGCTGCTTTCGCATTCGGACTCTTCGCGCAGTCTTCTGCCCCGTCGCAATCAGTTTCCCCAGCAAAGGGCCCCAGTGAACCAGGGATCCCTGTGACAGACCCGTTGGTGATCGCGAAGTGTGCTGGATGCCACAGCAAAGACGAAAAAGGGAACCTCAGTCGAATCTCCTGGGAGCGCGCAAGCCCTGAGGGTTGGCAGCAGGCGATCAAACGTATGGTCCGCCTCCACGGCGTAATAATCGCGCCAGATGAGGCGCGCAAGATTGTCCAGTATCTAAGCGATGAGCACGGACTTGCGCCGGACGAAGCCCGGCCTGGCATTTATTACTTTGAGAAGCGGCATCTGGATCAGGAGAAATTCCCCGAAGTCGTCCGTGAAGCCTGTGTGAGTTGTCATCCATACGCCCAGGCAATGAACTGGAGACGGGCCCCCGAGGAATGGGACCTGCTCGTCAATATGCACATCGGTTACTTCCCGGTGGTCGAATGGAACAGCTTTCGCGGACAGCCTCAGCGCGCAGGCGGGCCGCCACCACCACCGGGGACGGACCTGCGCACACCTGTCGAAAAAGCAATCGAGCAGATGAAGAAGGACTTTCCGCTACAGACCAAAGAGTGGGCAGACTGGACGGCTTCCCGGAGGCAGGCTAAGCTCGCCGGACGCTGGCTCCTCAGTGCTTACCAGCCAGGCAAGGGCCAATTTGTTGGCGAGGTTTCGGTGGAACCAGGTGCCGCCCCAAATGAGTGGGTCACTCGCACAACGATGAAGAACCTCGAGAGCGGCGATACGTTAACTCGCAGTGGCAAGAGTGTTCTCTATACCGGGTATTCCTGGCGTGGCAAGAGTGATTCCAAAGATGCGGTGGATGCAAAAGCGGCCCGCGAAGTCATGCTTGTATCGCGCGACCAAAACCAGATGGAAGGCCGTTGGTTCTGGGGCGCCTACGATGAATTTGGATATGACGTAAAGCTTGTTCGGGCGGAAGATCGGCCGACGATTCTTACGACTTCAACGCAAGCACTACGGATGGGTCAGACAACTAAGTTCCAGATCTTCGGCGATCAGTTCACCGCCGGTCTGACGCCGCAGGATATCGACCTCGGCGCTGGAATCACGGTGAAGCGAATTGTGAGCCAGTCTCGGACGGTCGTTGAGATCGAAGTAGAAGTGGCAGGGAAAACCCCTGTCGGAATGCGGGATCTCGCTGTAAAACGCGTAGTCGTGCCTTCGGCGATTGCTGTTTACGACACCATCGACTATTTGAAAGTCGCCAGTGACACGAGCATTGCGCGGCTAGGCGGATTGGGCTTCCCCAAGGGCTATGCACAATTTGTTGCGATCGCCTATAACCGAGGCCTGGACGGTAAGCCAAATACGACTGACGACATCAAGATTGGACCGGTAAAAACGGATTGGGCGATGGAAGAGTTTTACGCCATTTACGGCGATGATGACATTGACTTTGTCGGGAAACTGGACAAGAACGGCTACTTCACGCCAAACGTCGAAGGACCCAACCCGAAGCGAAAGTTCAGTCGAAATAATTATGGTGATGTGTGGGCGGTAGCCACCTATCGTGGCGATGATGCGGCTGTACAAAAAGACGGCAAGCCGCTCACTGCCAAGTGCTATCTGATCGTAACGGTGCCTCTTTACATGAAATGGGATCAGCCAGAGTTGGCTCAATAAATATGCAGTTGCAAGTCGCAGAGTTTCACCAATTCGAGGCCGGAGGCAATCCGTTCCTTTACCTTGTGCCCAGTGGCGGCATCTTCGCGCTCGACGAGTTATCCGTGAAGGCTGTTTCGATGATTCAGCAACAACCCCGAGAACCGTTGGAATTGCTCGAAGCCCTCGTAGCAGGCGGGGCGACGAGGGAAGATGCGCGGGAATGCGTTGAAGAACTGGTAAGCTCCCGTGCCCTGCGTCCAGAGGGCGGATGGCAAGACGTAGTCGAAGAACCGCCAACAAACTTTCCACTGCAGACGCTGGTCATAAATCTGACCAATCAGTGCAATTTGAGCTGCCAATACTGCTACGAATACGGTGAAGACAAAGTGGCGACGCCCGAAGGCAAGCCGAAGTTCATGGAGATCGACACGGCTAAGCAGAGTGTCGATTTTCTTTTCAAACAGGCGCAGGGACGCCGTGCTGCGCATATCACCTTCTTTGGTGGCGAGACTCTGATGAACTTCCCGATGCTCACGCAGATCGTCGATTACTCACGCGAGCAGGCACGGGTGCACGGTATGTACATCGACTACTCCCTGACAACGAACGGCACCTTGCTGCGCCCGGATATCATCGCCTATCTGTCCGATAATTCCATTGGTGTCACAGTCTCTATGGATGGGCCGCAGGAATTGAATGACAAGTTGCGTGTCTTCTCCAACGGCAAAGGCAGCTACGATGTCATCGTTCCAAAAGTCAGAGAGCTACTCAAGAAGCACACGTCTCGCCCAATTGCGGCGCGGGTAACATTGACGAACGGCGTCACCGATGTGATTCGTATCTTCCGGCATTTGAAAGATGACATCGGCTTTCACGAAGTTGGCTTCGCGCCTGTAACTACTTCGCCGGACCGCCTGTACGCGATCGGACCGTCGGGACTCGATGACGTTCTTGCTCAATTTGAACAACTGGCATACGAATATCGCGATGCTGCACTGCGCAATGAGCTTCATGGCTTCTCCAACGTCAGCGACACGCTGGCGGAGTTGCATCAGGGCATATCGAAGTCTCATCCCTGTGGGGCGGGTCTGGGTCTGCTGGGCGTTGGTCCGTCGGGAGATATTTCTCCTTGCCACCGCTTTGTCGATAGCGATGAACATAAGTTGGGTCACGTTTCAGAAGGTCTCGACCCGGCAAAGCAGAAGGAATTCCTTTCGACGGGCCACATCAACACGAAGTACGATTGCCATAGCTGCTGGGCCCGTCCCGTTTGCGCAGGCGGCTGTTATCACGAAGCATTTGTAAGGTACGGCGAGACGGGACACGCCAACTTACATTACTGTGACTGGATCCGCGGATGGACCGATCTTTGCCTAAGAATTTATGGCGAGATTGCCACGCACAACCCTGGCTTCTTAAACCACTTTGAACAGAGGAAAGCAGCATGAAGCATCTTCGCGCAATTAATAAGAAGGCGCGTCGGATTGAAGATTTCGTTGCAGCGACAGAAGGTGACTTCGTCGCGCTGCAGCAGAATAACCCCGCGCAGCGGCCTCACTATCCGATGGGCTGCTCAGTCGTCTTTTCACCCGGCTGGGAAGTCGATTCCACCGGCGGCACGGCGGGACTCTGCCAACCAGTAGAGCGCGACCTCTACGACTGTTACATCAGTTGCTACTGGCCTGCCCAGGTTCCAGACCACTTGAATAACTACCCGGATTGGACGGCTAAGTGCGCATCGGCGACAAAAGACTGGCGTAACATCGACCTGGTGTTTCCATAAACATGAAGCGCCGAGACTTTATCGCAGCCGCTGCCGTAGCCACGGTTTCCCCCGCGCAGACCGCAAAGCCAGGGCAGTTGTTCGTAGGTGCATGGCAAAAGAAAGTCGTCATTATTGACGAAGCTACCAAACGAGTAAGCGGAGAAGTAGAACTCAAGCTCGACGTCCCCCGCTCGATCGCCTTCAGCGAAGACAAAAAGAAGATCGTCGTTCACTCGGCCATGGACTGTGGTTTCGAAATCATCGATATCGCCACGCGAAAACTGGAACACAGCTTCAAGTTGAATGATGGCGGCAAGAAATATCGGCTGAGCGGATTTGCAAGTTCCCCGGATGACAAGAAGCTTTACACCTCTCTGTACAGCGTCGAGAAGAAGATGGATCGCTTTGAAGTAAACAAGCCTCAGTGGGCAATCGTCGACATGGAGAACGGGAAATTTGAGAAGTTCGTAGACCTGCCAAAGGATCAGGAATCTCGTGGGAATGGCAGGGGCGGTGGGTTGCGGGTCTCTCCGGATGGTAAGAACCTTTACCAGTTTCGAGACAATGTTTTCATCTATTCGACTGTCGATTTCAAAGAGGTCGACAAAATTGAACTTTCCAAGCCAATGTTCCCTGGGATTGAGCGGGTGCAAATTGGGCCGGGCGACGATCCTCATGAAGAGCGCGGGACGGTGTTAGGTTTTTTCAATTCAACCGACCCGATTGTGCACCGGGCAACCTTCGGCTTTGCTAAGTTCGACCTCAACAAGCGGACCTTCGACTTTACGCCAGTTGGTCCGATCACCGCACAGATCATGGGTCTTAGACTAAGCCCCGATCGAAAAACTGGCTACACGATTGCGTTCAATGGCACTGGGGCGTCGCGTCGTTGCGAGTTCTGGACTTTTGACATCAACTCAAAGCGGTTGGTGAAAACTCAGGAATTCGATGGCCGCAGCCGTTTCGAATTCTCTCTATCCTCCGATGGCAAGCTCGTCTATATTTATGGTGCCGGTAATACGGTGGAGATGTACGACGCAGCGAGCTACAAGTTAGTAAAAGACCTTGACGTAAATACCGACATGACGTCGAATATGCTCGTACTGCCAGGTTAACCGCGACGAACATGGAAGTGGCGCTGCATATACGCGAGGCCATGGAGGCTGGCGCTGCATTGAGGTTAGGGGACGCGTTGGGATGGGAAGACTCGTCCAAGCTCAGTACCTGGATGGATGCGGTCATCAACCGATTCGCCACATTGCCGATTGATCGGTATTATTTCGGGACCGAGTTTTGCGAAAACCTGCTGCCGAGTAGAGAATCTGTCCGCACAATGGTCGCCAGCGGGAAGTCGATGACTTTGCTCACACCCTACGTCTCCAATTCAGGGTTACGCGCGCTGCGAGAACTCTTTTGCCTCCTGCCCGAGAAGACAGAAGTGGTCTTTGCCGATTGGGGAGTGTTGCAGGTATTGCGGCAAGAGTTTCCTGCGCTAACGCCAGTTCAGGGGCGACTATTAAACAAGAGCCTGCGCGATCCGCGAGTCACTGGGCTTTACGCGATTGAAGGGGCGCTCAATCCCACATTGGACGCGATGCGTGGCTCAAACCTGGACAATGTGAGCTATGCAAATTTACTAGCGCGTTTTGGCGTAACTCGAGTCGAGATGGATCAACTTCCTCAGGGGAACAGCTATGACCTCGGCTCGGCACAACTCAAAGCCCACGTGTATGCCCCGTTTGGCTTCATCTCCACGGCGCGCTCTTGCCTGGCCGCAGGACTCCACTATCGCGGTGCAGATAAATTTCAACCGGGCGCACCCTGTCGACACGAGTGCCAGACCAACCTTTTGGAATACTCGTACACGAATTCACCGTTCGAAAACCGCGACCAAAAGTTCTGGTTGAAGGGCAATACATATTTCTATACGCACACGGATGCGATGCTCGATGAACTGTCAGCGAAGATGGAGAGTGGTGCCGTCGAGCGACTGGTGTTCCAGCCTCGTGTACCCATGGTGGAATCTTGAAAATACTTGCACCAATCCGCGAACGCGACGAACTTGAAATGTTAGTTGCGGCAGGCGCCGAAGAATTCTATTGCGGCGTCACGCCCAAGGAATGGCTAGATCGATATTCGGGTGCTGTCTGGCTCAATCGCCGCAGCCCAAAGGGTAGCGGACTCGATGACGTGCAGGAGCTTCGCCGATTGAGCGATGAGATACATGCAGGCGGACGCGAGGTCTTTGTTACGCTCAATGGGCCCTATTACACAGCGGACCAAATCCCCCTCGTAATGCGGCTTGGGCAACAGCTAAGCGAAGAATGCGGCGTAGACGCGCTCATCGTTAGTGATATCAATTTGATGATGCGATTGAGCGAGGCGGGACTGCACGCGAAACTTCATGTTTCCAGTGTTGCGGCGACACTCAACACTGAAGCTGTGCGCTTCCTGATGAACTTCGGACCGTCGCGAGTGATCTTGCCCAGATCGCTGCGCCTGGAGGAGATTGCCGGCATCTGCGCTGACGTATCGAAGGACGTAGAGATGGAGGTGTTCCTCTTGAACGATGGCTGCGCTTTTGAAGAGGGCTTCTGCGCGACAACCCACCATCATTCGGTTGGCGCATTCTGTACCAGTCTGAGCGACATGCAGGCCGATTTTGAATGGTATGGGCCACGGATGAGCTCCCGTCGGGAACGCTGGTTGCGCGCGAATCTCGACGACTATCGCAAATGGATCTGGTATCTGAACGGCAACGGATGCGGCTCCACCGCCAAGGGTCTTCCTTATGGTCCCTGTGGTTTATGCGCACTGACTGACTTACAAAATATGGGCATCGCCTCGCTCAAGGTAGTGGGTCGCGAAGCTTCGCCATTTAAGAAAATGGCAAGCGTCAAGATGGCCCACGACATTGTTACCCGAGTTAGACAGAAACAGGACAAGCTTGTCGTCATCGAACGTGCCAGGTCATTGCGTGCTGAGCCGCAGCATTGCGATGCAGGGTACATGTGCTACTACAAGGTCGACGCGTGAAGGGACTAAAGCGCTTTTACTTTTGCCTCCCCTACCTCAAGCCGCATATCCCCGGCCTGATCGCTGTTCTGTCGATCAGTCTTGCCTCAACAGCACTCAGCCTGGTGCAACCCTATCTCACGAAGCTACTAATTGATGAGGCATTGCTCAAGAAGGATACAGAGGCGCTGTTGCGGGTAGCAGTCATGATGGTGATGACTAGCATCGTCGCGTTTGGATTCAACGTGGCAGCCGGTTATCTGTATACGCGAATCTCAACGAAAGTTTTGTTTGCGATGCGCAACGACTTGCTGAGCCACTTACATCGCCTGTCGCCGCGATTCTATTCAGAATGGAAGACGGGAGACATCCTTTCGCGATTGAATAACGACATTAGCGAGATCCAGCGGGTGGTGGCCGACGCGCTGTTAAGTGTTCTAGGCAATGTCGGATTCCTCATTGGCAGTATTGTGATCTTGCTCGGTATGGACGCGAGGCTGTTTGTTGTGGGTGTCGCTGTGCTGCCAGTTGCAGTTGGCGTCGCATGGTGGTTCCGACGCATGCTCGTGGACAAAGTGCGCGAAGTGCGAGAGAAGTCGGCCGATATTGGTAGCTTCCTGCTCAATACCTTGTTGGGTCATCGCGTCGTTACGGCGTTCGACGCCACCGGGCGGGAGGCATCCCAATTCGCTTCGCGCAACGATGGCTACGTGCAGGCACTCTTGAAGATGCAGTTGATCTCGTACAGCGGCTCCGGTCTGCCAGCAATGTTGCTCGCTCTCTCAACCGCCGCTGTATTTTGGGTGGGTGGTTCGCAAGTGATCGCGGGCACAATGACCGTCGGGACCCTGGTTGCATTCCTCGCGTATCACATGCGCCTCCTAACGCCGGTTCAGAGCTTGATGGGGATGTACACGAATCTGGTGACCGCGCAGGTCTCACTCGAAAGAGTGGAGAAGCTCTTCTCCATCAGGCCGGAAGTGATCGAGGCAACGAATCCGAAGCCGATGCGCGAGGCACTGGGCGCAATCGAGCTAAAGCGTGTGAGCTTTTGCTATGCGGCGGATCGACCGGTGCTCGATGCTGTTGATTGGAAAGTGGAGGCTGGCCAGATTGGCTTAGTCCTGGGCCCGAGCGGTCGGGGCAAGAGCACTCTCGCCGATCTCCTCTTGCGCTTTTATGATCCGAATAGCGGCACGATCTTTCTTGATGGAATCGACTTGCGCATGATTTCGATTCGCGATTTGCGTAAGGCCATCTGTGTCGTGGAACAGTCACCCTGGCTATTCCCGGTGAGCATCGCCGATAACCTGCGTTACGGCGATGAAGGAGCAACGGACGGTGAAATTCGCGCCGCGCTGAAGAGTGTTGGCCTCGATGAAGTGTTCTCCGACCTCAATGCGCAAGTTGGAGAGCGTGGCCTGGCCATCAGCGCTGGGCAGCGGCAGCGATTGGCGATCGCACGAGCGTTGCTTCGAAAACCGCGCGTACTCGTCCTCGATGAGCCCACTGCGGCCCTGGACGAAGCCAGCGAGCGTCTGGTAACAGATGGCTTGCGGCACCATTTGCCCACCACCACGCTCATTGTGATTACTCATCGTGTGAAGCTTCGTGAGATCGCCGATACGATTTTGGACTTGGGCTAAGCAGAATGCCTTTGATTGCGATCCTCGACAGCGGCATCAACCCGGCGCACCCGCACGTGTCCAGGGTGCAGGCGGGATTCAACGCCACTGCGGGCGGCGTTCCGGAGGACTGGTTTGACCGGGCTGGCCATGGCACAGCGGTCGCTGGGGCAATTCACTCTCTGGCCCCCGAGGCGGACTTATTGGCGATCAAGATTTTCGACGGCGGATTGAGAACGAATATTGACGCTATCGAACGGGGAATCGAATGGGCACTTTCACGCGGGGCAAATCTAATCAACTTGAGCCTCGGCACAACCAATGAGGCACATGCCTCAAGGCTGGCAGCATGGGTTGAACGAGGAGCGATCTGGGTGAGCGCCGCAGTCTCAGGTGATGCACGGGCTTATCCTGGCTCTCTAGCAGGCGTAATTGGCGTCGAAGTGGACGCGCAACTCGAGCGCTTCGAGTGCCGGGCGCTCGGAGCGATGCGATTTGCCGCGAGCCCGTATCCGCGTGAGATTCCCGGTGTCGAAAGGGAGCGCAACTTGAGTGGTATCAGCTTTGCTGTGGCAAACCTCACTGGACTTATCGCGCGCGATTGGGCGAGGCTTGGCGGCCTCGAAGTGGAGGAACTTAGTCAAGAACTTAGTATCCAGCCAGTGCTGCGCCAACCGGGCCACTAACAGGGGGGAGCCCGTTGCGGCGGCAGTATTCTTCGAGGATTAGCGCCGTCGCCGTCGCACCGACTCGCGTCACCCCAAGCGCCCGCACGCGAAGCAAAGCGTCCAGGTCGCGAATGCCTCCCGCAGCCTTTACCTGGACGTCGGCGCGGGCGTGAGTTCGCATCAAAACAAGATCTTCGTCGGTCGAGCCCGACGTACCATAGCCAGTTGAGGTCTTCACCCAATCCGCGCCAACCTGGTTACAGATTTCGCAGAGTCGAATCTTCTCATCGGTATTGAGGTAGCAATTCTCGAAGATGACTTTTATTTTCTGTCCAGCATCATGAGCTACTTTGACAACCTCATGGATGTCTTCCTGTACATACACCCAATCGCCCGTCAGTACTTGGGATATATTCACAACCATGTCCAGTTCTTCACACCCATCGGTGATCGCCTGGCGTGCCTCAGCAACTTTAATCGCGGTTGTATGTCCGCCATGCGGAAAGCCAATCGTCGTACTCGCCTTTACGGTAGATCCCCGCAACAGTTCTGCACAATGCTTCAGAGCGAATGGCATGATGCAGACACTGCCCGTGCCGTAGGCAAGAGCAAGGCGGATCCCACGCTCCAGTAAGTCCATTGTGAGGGTAGGATTGAGCAGCGAGTGATCAATCATCTTGGAAAGATCCAGATAGGTCGGGGTTTCGTGAGCAGACATAGTGGCTAAGCCACCGATTATATCGAAATGTTCCTAGATCAATCGACCGACGGCGGCACCCGGTGCTTCAATGAATCCCAGGCGGTTGAAGAACTCATAGGAGTCGCCGCGATACAAGGTCTGCTCATGCCATAGAGGCTGGCGCCCGTCCAGAAAGCCAGTTGACGTATTCAGCAGTCCCGCCGCGCCGATCTTGGTTTGAAGAAGCTCAGCCTCGCGCCCTCTCACATTGACGGCACGAATCGTCTGCTCTGCTCCGGCAATAGTAAGGAAGTAGCGTTCCTGCCAGAGCTTGTAGATCGATCCCCGCAGATCCGACTTACGAAGCCCAGGGCAGAATTGTGCCAGGAAATGACGCCCCTCAAGAATCACTGGCTGGCCATCCGCCAGCCGCAATCGTTCGACATAAATGGTAGG
The DNA here is from genome assembly GCA_038206015.1 of Bryobacterales bacterium. Lineage (GTDB taxonomy): Bacteria > Acidobacteriota > Terriglobia > Bryobacterales > Bryobacteraceae > Bryobacter. The sequence goes on from JBBRBI010000023.1 coordinate 48,485, forward strand.
CTTCCCCCCCAGCTCTGGGACGCCGTGTTGGTGGCGCTCAAACGCCAGCACTTGCGTTTCTGCCACGCGGCCATGGGATTCAACCAAGGCGGTAAAGCTGGTCAGGCTGCGCAAGTTGTAATCCAAGGCCCCTGGTCGCACGAAAGTACCAATGCCCCTACGAAATTCCAGCCTGCGCTCGGCGACAAGATTTGCGAGTGCCTTATTCGCAGTAATTCGACTTACACCAAAGCGGCTGGCAACATCGCGTTCGGTGAGAAATCGGTCGCCATCCTTAAACTCACCAGTCCGAAGGAGTCCCCGGAGCGTCTCATTGAGTTGGCGGTAGATTGGACTTTCCACTGGCATGATTGTATTGTTTCCTATTCAGAAGCGCAGGCGAGCCCCACCCCAGACCATGCGCGGAGCACCGGGCGCAAGAAAAGTGGAGTGTTGCACGGCATACTGCCCAGCAACTGCGGCAAAGGGTCGCGCGACAAAAGCTCCATTCGAAGAAAAGGCGCTTGCCCCCAATTGGGCAGCCGTGTAGTAGCGCTGATCGAACAGATTATTCGCCTGCGCGAAGAGTTCTATTGCCCGATGAACCCGGTAGCGAGCGCCGACGCTGGCCACTGCATACCCGCTGGACTTACCTTGTCCCAAATAGTAAGTGCCATCCGGGTGATGTCCGTTGTTTTCGTTCCCCCGCGCCAGCGAGCTCGAAACTGCGGTGAGACCCGCGCTAAGGGTAAGCTTCTGGTGGGACCGAAGATCTGCGTAGGCTTTCAACAGATGACGTGGTGTCAACGGAATCCGCGAGCCCGCCATAACCGGGATGCTTCCAGCGAGGCCCTTTGCGCCAGAGAGCGCTGTATGGTTTGAGCTGTTGCTAGAGCCGTTCACGGTCTCTGGACTTTCAAACGTCGCTGCAAGGAGCGTATAGCCTCCGCCAATCATCGCCTTTGGAAGCTTTGCCTGAATGCTGAGTTCCACTCCCTGCCGACGAGTTTTGCCAAAATTCTTGAAGTAGCCGTAACCCGTGGCCCCGGACGAAACAAACAGGATGTCGTCACGATTGGTGCCGTGGAACAATCCAGCACTCCAGTTGAGTCGTCCTTGAAAGTCCCCTCGAAAGCCCCCCTCAAAGCTAGTAGCGACCACCTGGCGCAACGGCGGATCCCCCGCCATCGCATTCGGCAACTTACAGGGTCGCGCGGGGTCGGCACAGCCAAGTTCTACCGATGTTGGTGCCCGGCTCGCTTGGCTAAAGCTTAAATAACCATTCCAGCTTTCGGTCGGTCGAAAGGTGATGCCGACGCTTGGATTGACACGCATAAATGTATGATTGCCACTTAGAGAGCCAGATCCGCTTTCGGGCTGAATGCGATCAAGATTGTTGATGAACGTTCGGTTGTAGCGGCCAGATACGTTGAGACTCCACTGTCCCGCTGATACTGTATCCGCCGCGAAGATGCTCCAGGTCTGGCTTTGGCCGTTGACATCGACACGTGTATCAAAGGGTTTGCCATCTATGTCTCCGCCGGTGACACCGTCGCCATAGGCATTGACACCGGTGATACTGCGATCTGGATTGAGGTACCCCAATTGTGTCAGTTGTCGAAAGTCTGTTAAGCCAATATCCCAAGCTCCGCCGACCGTGAATTGATTATTTCCATCCAAACGAGTCACTTGGCCTGCCAGTCCATAGTTATGCTGCGTGGAATCGGACCGGTTGATCAATCCATTACATTTCTCACCAGGCTCATCGCGTAAAAGCGTTTGGCCGATGCAGCGCCAAAACGGGAAGGGCGTATTCCCTGCATTGGCACCAGACGTCGGGAACCCACTGTAGCCTGCTGCAGCCAGGGCTGCGCGTTCCGCCGCGCTTGGCTGGTAAACCGATTGGTCGAGCGAGTTCTCGTTAACGTCACCATTCAAGGTGGACGTCCGAATGTATCGATAATAAGCATTACCTGTTACGTTCATTCGGCTCGTAACTTTGTGACTTAGATTGCCATTGAGAAAAGGCGCGCGGTTGTCTGTTTGGTCCGGCTTTGAATAGACGCTGGAGTAATCGCGTGCCAGGAAGCGCGCCTCTTGAAGTCCATTGCCAACCAGCGAATTATTAGCGTAGGAGGAACTGAATCCGAACATCGACCTCTCGTTCTTCCAGGAGACCCGGCCAAAGATCTGACGCACCTTCGAGGGAGACGAAGCACGCCACCCGTCATCGAAAAAGAAACTACCGGCAGCGAACCAATCGATGCTGCGGCGAGCACCGCCATGCTCAAACTCGCCGATCCGTCGAGCGTAACTACCCCCGCCAATGAGCATGGACGTGCCTGGCGTGGTCCTGCCTGTTTTTGTTCTGACTGACAGAGCGCCTCCCAGTGTATTCAGGCCGAATAGCGGATTTGAACCGGGCATCATGGTTATCTCTGCAATCGCATTGCGTGGGATGAGATCCCAACTTACTACGTCCCCAAACGGTTGATTCATGCGGACGCCATCGAGATACACAGAGATGCCTTGCGGAGTGCCAAGCAAAGGGGAAGCAGTGTAGCCGCGGAAATTCAGGTCCACTTGGAAGGGGTTGCCCTGCACTTCATTTAGATACACGCTTGTTAGCCGTCGATTGACAAAGTCAGCCAGCTCGATTGCACCACTGTTCTCAAGGCTTGCCGCATCTGCAAACTGCACAGGAACCGGCACTGCATTTGCGGGCAGGTTGACATCAGGGAGCGGCATGGCTGCAACCACATTTACCTTCGTCCCTGGAGCGCTGATGGTTTGCGAGCAAACGATGGCAGCGAACAGTTGCGTCAGGTAGGCAAGTCTGAATTGGTAGAGCCAGGGGAGCACCATCCAATTATCCACTTGACCGCAGAAAGGGATTCTTCGTGTGGGCCAAGCTGGTCTATATTTGAAATTATGATCGACTCATTTCGCAGCATCGCTCGACGCTACTTCGGACAAGCCCTTCTGGAGCGGACTGGCATCGCGGCGTTGCCGGCGCTATTTGGGGGATCCAGCGTTGCGCTGGCTCAGTCATCCAAGGGCCTTCGGCCCGGCAGCGATATTTATCAGTCGATCGGAATCCGCCCGATGATCAATGGCCGCGGCACCTTCACGATTGTCAGCGGATCCTTGATGTTGCCCGAGGTGCGCGAAGCGATGTCGGCAGCATCGCGCCACTACGTCCACATCGACGAAATGATGAGCGCGATTGGCGTAAGGCTCAGCGAATTAACTGGAGCTGAGTTCGGCATGGTGACCTCTGGATGTTCAGCTGCAATCGCCCACGCTACTGCAGCTTGCGTCGCGGGCGGCAACCCCGACCTTCATGTGCGAATTCCGAACCTCACGGGCTTTGCCAAAGACGAGGTCATTATCCCTAGGCACTCACGTAATGTCTACGACGCAGCCGTCCGCGGAGTGGGCGTGCGCGTCGTCGAAGTCGCAACCGTCGAGGAACTTGAAATGGCGCTGGGTCCGCGCGCCGCGATGATCTACATCTACGCTGGCCCTAATGCTGAAACCGGGCCTCTGGCCTTTGAAACGCTCGCGCGCATCGCAAAGCAAAAGAACGTTCCAGTCATGGTGGACGCGGCTGCCGAGTTGTTGACAGTCCCCAATGTACACCTGCAACGCGGTGCCACATTGGTCGGTTACAGCGGAGGCAAAGTCATGCGTGGGCCACAAGCTGCCGGCATACTGATCGGACGAAAGGATTTGATTCAGGCTGCTTGGATGCATAGCGCACCGCACCATGGGTACGGGCGATCCATGAAAGTTGGCAAGGAAGAAGCGATGGGAATGCTGATGGCCGTTGAAATGTGGATGACGCGCGACCACAAAGCGGAAATGAAGCAGTTTGTAACTTCGCTCGAAAATATCGCAACGCTTGTGAATAAGGTCGAAGGTGTCACGACAAACCTGCGGAAGGCTGAGGGGCTCTCCAATCACACGCCGTACCTCGACATTCGCTGGGATGCAAACAATAAAGGGATCACCAGAGACGAGCTCATCAAAACGCTGTTCACCACGGAGCCAAGGATCACAGTGGCGAGCAGCACAGATGGCATCACGATCGCAGCCTACATGTTGAGCCCCGGCGACGACAGCGTGATCGGCAACCGCGTGGCGACATTGCTGAGCGAAAAGCGTCCGGCCCGCGTAAACTCAGTGCCTCAGCCGGCAGCCACAGATCTCAGCGGACGCTGGGACGTGAAGATTGACTTTAGTAGTGGATCAACGACCCACACACTACATCTCAAACAGGACAAGAATCGCGTCGTCGGAACTCACCAGGGGGATTTTGTCGCCCGCGACTTGAACGGTTTGATTGATGGCAGACAAGTTCGTTTGGCGAGTGCCTACACAGAAGCGCATGGCGACAGTCTTTCCTACCGCTTCAACGGTGATGTCGATGGCGATACCATGTCGGGCGAACTGGACATGGGCGAATATTTCGCCGCCAAGTGGACCGCCACTCGGCACATCTATAAAGGCTAATTTTTCGCAACCGCCCCACGAGCGCGACGACGCCAGATAAACTATTAGTAAAGATTCACATGGCCCAAAATCCACGTTCGCAAGATATCTACGATGCGGTTGTAGTAGGTTCCGGTGCCGGAGGCGGCACTGCCGTTCAGGTGCTCATCGACAAAGGGTTGCGGGTCGCGCTCCTCGAAGCGGGGCCGATGCTCGATGTCAAAACAGAATTCAAAGAGCACAAATGGCCGTCAGACTACGACCATCGCGGCGCGGAAGATGGTGGCGCTGCCTATTTTGGCAAGGGCAAGCCATTTGGTTTCTTTTCTACTACTAGCGGCGGTTGGCAGTTAGACGGCGAACCCTACACCGTTGGCGAAGGCAGCCAGTTCCAGTGGTTTCGATCCCGAATTCTAGGTGGTCGGACAAATCATTACGGGCGCATGTCCTTCCGTTTCGCCGAGTACGATTTCAAGCCTTACGACAGAGACGGCCTAGGCACGAACTGGCCAATTTCCTACCAGGACATCGCGCCCTATTACGACAAGGCTGAGGAATTTATTGGAATTTGCGGAACGCAGGAAAACGTCGCGTCATGCCCAGATGGCAAGTTTCTTCCCGCGCCCCCACCGAAGGTACATGAGGCACTCATCAAGAAGGCCAGCGACAAGCTTGGAATTATCTGCATTGCAAATCGTCGAGCGGTAATTACGAAACCTTTGAACGGTCGCGCAGCCTGTCATTATTGTGGGCAGTGTGGACGCGGCTGCCAGACTGCTTCTGCCTATTCCTCATCGCAAGTGCAGGTGTTTCCAGCGATGAAGACGGGCCGCCTGAAAGTATTCGATCTCGCGATGGTGCGAGAAGTATTGACCGATGGCAACGGCAAAGCGACAGGCATCCTCTACATCGACAAGCGAACACGAACTGAAAAAATCATTCGCGCCAAGACAGTTGTGTTGGCTGCAAGCGCGTGCGAGTCCACTCGCATTCTGATGAATTCCAGGAGTAAAGAATTCCCGAGCGGAATCGGGGGCGGCTCAGGCCTGCTTGGCCGTTATCTGATGGACACTGTAGGCTTTGGATTGTCAGGCTACGTCCCGGCGATGGAGGGCATGCAGCACTACGACACCGATGGCAATGGCGGCGCTCACTTGTTCATGCCATGGTGGCTCTGGGATAAGCACAATACGCTCGATTTCCCGCGCGGCTATCATATCGAAATTGGCGGCGGCTACGGCATGCCGGGCGTCGGTTCTTATCATGGCGCAGCGAGGCGCTACGGCTACGGCGCAGAAATGAAAAAGAACATTCGCGATGGCTATGGCGCAAGCATCGGATTTGCCGGACGCGGCGAGATGATTCCCAATGAGCATTCCTACAGCGAACTGGACCCGACCGTTGTCGACCGTTGGGGGATCCCCGTGTTGCGATTTCACTTCAAGTGGAGCGACCACGAGTGGCGGCAGGCGCGTCACATGGAGAAGACCTTCGCCGAAATCATCACTACCATGGGTGGGCGCGTATCTGGTCTCAGCGCAGCGCAGCGCGAGGCGGATGGCATCTCCGTGCCGGGTACAATCATTCACGAAGTGGGCGGAGCGCGAATGGGTAGTTCCGCCAAGAATTCCGTCTTGAACGGCTATTGCCAAACGCACGATGTCAAGAATCTATTTGTGATGGATGGAGCAAGTTTCGTGTCCAATCCCGATAAGAATCCTACCCTCACAATCAATGCGCTGGCTTGGCGGGCCAGTGACTTCATGTTCGAAGAAATGAGGAAGGGCAATGTCTAACTTCGTACAGATTGAAACAATTGAACCAGTAGACCGCCGGGCAGCAATTCGTGGCATTGCTGCGGCGCTGATGGCGGTGGGGTCTCTGGACCTCGATGCAGCACAACATGTGCACGAAGCGACGGGGGCCGAGAAGGCGAAGGGCACCTACAAGGTGAAGGTGTTCGAGCCAGCTGAATTCAAGACACTCGAGCGTCTTGCCGAGATCATCGTGCCCAAAGACGCAACGTCTGGAAGCGCGCGTGACGCCGGCGCACCAGAGTTTATCGATACCTTGGCAGGCCAGAACGAGATGCTTGCAAACATCTTTCATGGTGGTTTGGCTTGGCTGGATGCAGAGATGCGCAAGCGCTATCAGACCACTTTTGTCGACGCACAATCCTCGCAGCAAATCTTGATGCTGGATGCGCTGGTTGCTGCCGAGCGTGAAGAAGGCTTGCGGCGCAGCGAAGAACTGGTCTATGAAAAATCTGCCCGATACAAAGACTTCAGTGGCTATACGATCAAGCGCGCCGGCGAGCTTGGCCCTGGTGTGTTTTTCTTCGACTGGGTTCGCAAGATGACCGTCGATGCTTTTTACACAAGTCCGATTGGCGTGAAGGATCTTAACTATCTCGGCAACCGGGCATATAGTAAGTACACTGTTCCCCAAGAAGCGATGGATTACGCGATGAAGCGTAGCCCTTTCGCCTAGTGATCGGGCCGAGCGCAGGCTAACGCAGCCCCTCGGCTTCATTAATCTGGGACGGTCAGAAACTTACTTGAAACCGACCGATATTGGGATTTTCTACTGCATCACTTAAAGGTCACACAAGGACTCTAATTTGCCAAATTGGGCGTTGGTACTCGGGAGCTGAAGTTACTTTTACTACATCGTATCCAGGGACTTTCAGTCACGCGCCTCTCGGCGTTGCTGCTCATGGCGTTGGAACTGATTTCGTTAGTCGTCCTTGCTGCCTGGGCGATTCGCGATACAACCGAACACCTCCGGGCAACTTCGCAAGATCCTTTTGTTCACGGCGAGGCGATTGCCCCAACTGCAATGCAAACCGGGGCCACATCGACGGAGTTGGCGACGGAGGCGTCCAAGTAAGTCACCGCCTTGCTTCAGACCTCCTCGGCGGGCGAAGTCATCCGCGCGATGGTGCAGAAGAATAGCGAAAACTCGCGCTCCGCAGTGGAATTGGTACTTCGGTCACAAAGTGCGATTACTGCGGCCAATCACTCCCTGGATCGAATGGTCCACATAATAGGCGACATCCGTGTGGAAAGTGGCAAGGGCTAGAGATGTGGGGCTTGGATTTGCGGTCGTTGCTGATGAATTCCGTGATCTGGTGCAACTCTGCGGTCAGGCAGCTAGAGCCACAACTGTTTTAATCAAGGGTTCGATGTCCGAGGTGCATGTCGCCGTTGGTAAGATGGCGTTGCGAGACAGACAACGCCGATACCTGACTACCAATCGCTTATGCTTCCGGTTCTGAAAGTTCTAGCTGACCGAAAGGAACATGCGGTTGCGGAGGCCAGAAGGAACATCGCCTCCGAACTGAAATTGTCCGAAAATGAGTTATCCGAACGACTTGCAAGCGACACGACAACCGTGTTTATGAACCGAATTGGTTGGGCGGTTCAGTATTTGAAAGAGGCGGCTGCGATTCAAGCCGTGCGCCGGGGCATCTACAAAAACACGGACAGGGGCGTTTCCCTACTTCAAGCGCAAACTTCCGAAATCACGACGAAGATGTTGCGACAGTTCCCTGAGTTCGTGGAGTTTCACGGAAAAGGATCGGAGTACGGACCGACGACCATATCGGCTGCACCGTTGAGCGAGAGTAAGGCCACGCCGGAAGAATCACTAGAGCACAGCTACCAACTTTTACGTGATCGGTTGGCGCATGATTTGTTAGAGACCGTCAAAAGCGGAACGCCAGCGGCCTTCGAGCAAATCGTAGTGGACTTGCTCGTAGCGATGGGCTATGGTGGCTCGGTCGAAGATGCTGGAAAAGTTGTCGGCAAATCCGGCGATGGCGGAATTGATGGCATCATCAAGCAGGACAAGTTGGGTCTGGATGCGATCTACGTCCAGGCGAAGCGGTGGAAAGATATTGTTGGGAGCCCGGAGATTATGAAATTTTCTGGGAGCCTTACAAAGAAGCACGCCAACCGTGGCGTCTTCATCACCACATCAACATTCACGAAGGATGCATCCGAGTTCGTGGAAGCGATGCCGCAGAAAATCGTACTCATCGACGGCAAACAACTCGCCTCGTTTACGATTGAACACGATGTTGGCGTGTCATCTACGAGGCCGTTCACGCTGAAACGGCTGGATCAAGACTACTTCGACAACCTGTAGAAGATGAGCCTCGTACCTGCCGACCATTAGCAACTCACACGTCTTCCTCACTTCCCGCCGTTTTCGTGGAGCCGCAAGTCCATCTCCTGTCGCTCCAGGGAGACTCGTCCCACTACGATCTACTGGTCAGAGTACCGAAATTGGAACAGCGGCGCTACGGAAAGAATCGGCGGAATCTATCCACCAGCGCGGCAGCCCGGCTGCGTTTACATCGGGGCCTATTATGGGTTCAACTTCAGGTGAGTATGGTAAACGCCGTCTTAACTGAGGAGTTGGGCGCGTTGCTTCGGTCCACCGTCCGGTAGAGCGTATCGCGTTCTACGGGATCGCGGCCCGCTTCCCGAATTAGCCGGATCAAATCTTCGCGCAACAGGCTCTGGCTGGTGGTTGCACCGGCATCGTGGTATATCTTCTCTTCGACAACCGTGCCATCGAGATCATCAGAGCCGAAGCGCTGGGCTATCTGCGCCATGCGCGGCGTCATCATGATCCAGTAGGCCTTGATGTGCGGGATGTTGTCGAGCATTAGGCGCGAGATGGCAATGTTCTTGATGTCGTCGAAACCGGAAGTGCTGGGCACGTGGTGGAGTGACGTGTTCTGCGGGTGAAAGGCGAGGGGAATGAAGGTTTGGAAGCCGTGAGTATCGTCCTGCAACTCGCGCAGGCGGACAAGGTGATCGACGCGATCTTCTTCTGATTCGATATGGCCGTAGAGCATCGTGCAATTGGAATGAAGGCCCAGATTGTGGGCCTCGCGGGCAGTCTCGATCCAGACATTACCATCGATCTTGTGGTCGCAAATGATCCGGCGAACTCGCTCTGAAAAAATCTCTGCGCCGCCGCCAGGCATCGAGTCCATGCCAGCGTCCTTGAGCTTCTCGAGTACTTGCCGGATGCTGAGCTTGGTACGGGTTGAGAAGTAGCCAATTTCGACCATCGTGAAGGCTTTAAGGTGGACAGCCGGAAAGCGAAGCTTCAGGCCACGCAAGAGATCGCAATACCAATCGAGCGTCAGTGTTGGGTGCAGGCCGCCAACAATGTGGAATTCGGTCACGGCTTCGGTGTAGCCTTTACTGGCGACTTCCCAAGCCTGTTCGTGGGACATGGTGTAGCCGTCGGGATCGCGGACCTGCTTGCCAAAGGCGCAGAGCTTACACTGCGCGACACAGACATCGGTGGGATTTATATGACGATTTACGTTGTAGAAGGTCTTGTTGCCGTTGATGCGTTCGCGAACGATGTTAGCCATCTGGCCCAGAGCAAGGATGTCGGACGAACTGTACATCGCCACCCCATCATCGAAGCTGAGCCGCTCTCCGGCCAGCACTTTATCGCCAATCGGCCGCAGCCGTTGATCACTAAACATTACGAAACACCTCAATCGCCATTGCGGCAAAGTACGCGAAACCAATTAGACCATTCACGGTGAAGAAAGCCAGATTCACTTTGGTCAGGTCGTCAGCCTTGACCAGTGATTGTTCATAAACGAGCAGAGCGGCGACGGGAAGTACGGGCCAAACGCTCAGAGAGAAGGCAAAGGAGACAGCTAGCAGCGAGCTCACGGTCAGTATGTGGAAGATTCGGCTGACCAGCAATGCATGGCTAATACCGATTCGTGCAGGGATGCTGAAGAGCCCTTCCTGGCGGTCGAATTCGAGATCCTGGCAGGCATAGATGATATCGAAGCCTGCGGTCCAGAAGGAAACAGCCAAACTGAGAAATCCGATGCGCCAGTCGAGCGAGCCTGTTATGGCGATCCAGGCAGCACTTGGGGCTACGCCAAGGCACAGACCGAGAACGAGGTGTGCCAGCGAAGTGAAGCGCTTGGTGTAGCTGTAGGAGAGGACGAGGGCCAGCGCCACCGGTGAGAGTTGCAGGCAGAGTGGGCCGAGCATCGTACTGGCCAGAACGAAGACGGCGGCGCTGATGAGTAGAAAACCCCAAGCAAAATTGGGACTCAATAGTCCTGCCGGAAGGTGCCGCATCGCAGTGCGGGGATTCTTCGAGTCGATCGAGGCATCCAGGATTCGGTTGAAGGTCATAGCAGCGCTGCGGGCGCTTACCATCGCCACGATGATGAAGAAGAGGCGGTACCAGGGGGCGTCTAAGTGGAAGGCAAGCTGACGCCAGGCGAGCATCGCGGCGGTGAGGGCAAACGGCAGGGCAAACACCGAATGCTCGAACTTGATCATGTCGAGTGTTCGGCGAAGCCGTTCAAGAAAACCTAAATCGTTGATGGAATCAGTGTGGCCCATACGAAGGATCAACTACCATTTTAGATGGATGCGATTTATTGCTGTTTGCTGCACAATTGTGGCCCTCTTGACCTCATGCTCGAATAGTGAGGAGGCGGACCGGTTTCGACTACGGGCGGTGACCATTCCCAACGGAGACAAGATCTACGCCGAGTTAGCGATCGATGACGTCGAACTCATAAAGGGCCTGATGTTTCGGGACTCGCTTGCGAAGGATAGGGGAATGCTGTTTTTACACAACCAAATGGGGCGTTACCCGTACTGGATGTTTCAAGTTCGCATTCCGCTGGACATTATTTGGCTGGACAGCAAGAAGACCGTAGTTGAAGTGTTGGCGAATGTGCCGCCATGCGCGAGCAAGAAATCAAATGAGTGTCAGACTTTTGGGGGAAACCAGGATGCTCAGTTTATTCTGGAGTTGGCGGCAGGCGGAGCCGCGAAGCTAGGGGCAGTTGTGGGATCGAGGATTGATTTTTAAGACATGAATCAGGAACAAGTACGCGAATTATTTGAGAAAGTGCGAGTTGGCGAGGTCACGCCTGAGGCGGCGACCGAGCGGCTGAAGCATTTGCCGTTTGAGGATCTCGACTTTGCCAAGGTAGATCATCACCGGGCACTGCGGCACGGGATGCCTGAAGTGATTTTTGGGCAGGGTAAGACCCCTGAGCAAATTGCCGCGATTGCCGAGCGCTTGGCGGAACGGGGGCAAAATGTTCTAGCGACCCGAGTGTCACCCGAAGGTGCGGCGGCAGTGATTGCGCGGATGCCGGAGGCCGAGTATCACCCGCTTAGTCGCGTGTTGATCGTTCGCCGTGAGACCAAAATGTTAGGTAAAGGCAAGATTCTGGTGATGTGCGCGGGCACCGCCGACCTGCCTGTTGCAGAGGAAGCTCGGCTGGTTGCCGAGACGATGGGGAACGAAGTCATGGCGGTTTCTGATGTCGGCGTCGCCGGAATCCACCGCCTTCTTGCCCAGCGTGAGAAGCTCTGGGAGGCTCGGGTAATCATCTGTTGCGCGGGGATGGAAGCGGCATTGCCGAGCGCTGTCGGTGGCTTGGTAGGCTGTCCAGTGATCGGCGTGCCAACAAGTGTTGGCTATGGAGCGCACTTTAATGGCCTTGCTTCGTTGCTATCGATGTTGAACTCTTGCGCGTCCAACGTTACAACAGTGAATATCGACAACGGCTTTGGCGCCGCCTACGTTGCAACCTTGATCAATCGCATTTAACGGATTCCCATGCTTAGTTTCATTCTTCTTTTCATTAGTCTCAGCGCCCTGGCGCAACCACCGCAGTTAATCCCGTTGGACAAAATAAAGCCTGAACTTCCCCGCGAGTCGATCGCCGGGGCTGAACATCCGCAAGTGGCAAGCCTTGGGGGCAACGCGCTTTTCGCTTTGAAAGACACCGAGGGGCTGGTAAGCGCGGCGCAAGCAGAGGTCTTAAAGGATCCAACCAACCCAGATTTGCTTTTGAAGCTGGGGCGCACCCAGGATGCAATTTGGAGGTTTCGCGACGCGACGGAAACGTATACCGGCGGGATAGAGAAATTTCCGAAGGACTTCCGTTTTTATCGGATGAGGGGTCAGCGTTATATTTCGACTCGGCAATTCCCGAAAGCCATAGAGGACCTTCAAAAGGTTGCAAAGTATGCGCCTGCTTCTTTTGAAGCTGCGTATTACCTTGGACTGGCGTATTACTTCAATGGCGATCACGAAAAAGCGGCGAGCGAATTAGGGCGGTGCGAGGCGCAGATGAAGTCGCCCCTCCCTCGAACGGGAACTCAGTTTGAGGGGCGGACCTGCGAGTCAATGCGCGAGGACAAGAATCGCCTGATCCCGGTGCAATATTGGCGATATCTTGCGCTTCGTCGCGCCGGATTGATGAGTGAGGCAAAGAAGTACCTTGATGTGGAAGTCAGTCCATTGCTCGATATCAAGGGAACTAAAGCCTTCTACGACGCACTGCTGTTTTTCAAGGGCATCAAAGAGATCAACGAGATGCTGGTCGGTGCCAATGAGGGTTCTCGAGATTACCTGACACGCGCCAGTGCGACTGCGACCTTTTTATTTACAGAAGGCGAGCGCGCCAAGGCCTGCGGCATCTGGAGACGCGATGCAATGGACCCCAATTGGGATCATCTGGGTCTGATCAATGCTGAGAGCGAGTATTTTGTTAACAGCAAAGCGGCTTGCGCTCTCTATACAGGGCCTCCAGCTCAAGCAGTGAAATGATCGCCAAGCGCTGGGCCGTCAATGGATTATTGGCTGCCTCCGTGGGCGTTCTTTTCTCCTGCGCCTCGAAGGAACCCGAGAAAAAGGCTGCGGCTTACGCCGATCCAAGGGCTTGTGGCGCATGCCATCCAAAGATTGCGCAGGGCTACAGCCAGACAGGGATGGGGCGTTCATTTCGTAAAGCAGTAGCTTCGGACGCGGTGGCCGGGGCATACATGCATGAGATCTCGGGGCGAGCCTATCGGCTTGAGGGGCGCGACGGTCGGCTCTACCTGAAACGTTGGGAGTCTGGACAGGAAGCAAGCGCGGTTGAAAAAGAGATTCACTATGTGCTCGGATCGGGCAATCATGCTCGCAGCTTTCTCCACAAGACACCACAGAATCGATTGATCGAGATGCCCGTAAATGGGTACGCGGAGAAGGACGGCGCTCTGGCGATGAGCCCCGGATATGACCGGAGCGACCATTCCGACATGCGGCGGGCGATCGGATACCAGTGTATGTTTTGTCATAACGGCTACCCACAGGTTGCCGATGGCGCAGTAACGGCAGACCCCGTATTTGATGGGGCGATGCCAGAGGGCATCGATTGCCAACGATGCCATGGGCCCGGACAAGGGCATGTCGCTGTTGCACAGAAGGCTGGATCGAAACCGGAGGCGATTCGAGCGGCGATCCTCAATCCAAAGTCATTGACGACGGAAAGGCAGATGGAAGTCTGCGCTCAGTGCCATCTAGAGACGACCAGCTTTCCTCTGCCGAATGCACTTGTCCGGATGGAGCGGAGTATCTTTTCCTACAACCCGCGTGAGCCATTGGCCGATTACATCCTTCACTTTGACCAGGCAAAGGGCAGCGGGCACGAAGACAAGTTCGAAATTGCATCGTCGGTCTATCGATTGCGCGAGTCCAGGTGTTTTCTAGAGAGCGGCGGGAACCTGACCTGCACCACCTGCCACAATCCTCACGAGGTCAAGAAGAACTTCGATGCCGCCTGTACTAAGTGCCATGGCGGAATCCTGACGGCGGCAGCGCATCCAGCCAAGAAGGATTGCGCGAGTTGCCACATGCCGAGGCGGCGGACCGAGGACGTCATCCACGTTGCGGTTACGGATCATCGGATTCAGAGGCCCAAAGCTGGTGCCAAGTGGATGGCAACACGTGAGGAAATTCATCAGCAGATGGGATCGACCTCCTATCAAGGAGAGGTCGCTCTCTATTACCCGAAGACTTTGGATGGCGCGGCTGGCGATCTTTATCCGGCCATGGCCCAGGTTGCCCACCAGAGTAATTTGCAAAATGGGATTACCCGATTTTTGGCAGCGCTTGATCGGCATAAGCCAAGCCATCCTGCCTATTACCTTCAGGCGGCCCAGGCACTGCAGAGTGCGGGTCGGCACGCAGAAGCCTTTCCCTACTACAAGCGGGCGCTGGAGCTAGACCCGAGATTCCTGCCTGCGTTGAGAACTTTAGGGGCGGCGCAGGCGCGCGCGGGCCAAATCGGAGAGGCGCGTCGGACACTAGAGCAGGCGACCAAAGAATTTCCGGATGACTCGCTGAGCTGGTTTGAGCTGGCGCGAGTCTATCGCCAGGAGCGGAATATGGGGGAAGCTGCGGCCGCGGCGCGGCGGGCAATATCGAAGGAACCGGAGATGGTCGACGCACATACAGCTCTGGGTGCAATCCTGCTCGAAATGAACGACCCGGCCGGTGCGGAGCAGGCGTTTCAGGGAGCGTTGCGAGAACAACCAGAAGAGGCTGAGGCGCACGCAAATCTTGGCATGATCCTTGGGGGTCGCGGTGAGAATGGAGAGGCTGAACGGCATTTTGAGCGGGCCATTCGTAGCAACTCAAAGCACTCGGCGGCGCGTTTTAACTACGCTGTATTTCTAGCCAACCAGAAAAGATTTGGGGAAGCTCTCGTGCACGCGCGAGAGGCGGTGCAGCTTGAGCGCAGTAACTTGAACTTCCGAGACTTAGTGGGAAATCTTTATTCTGCAATGCGCAATTGGCGAGCGGCCGCACAAGAGTACCAGGAGGCGCTACGCGTGGATCCAGAGTTTGGGCGGGGGCAACTAGGCCTGGGGACAGCACTGGGGGCGCTGAATGATCTGGCTGGGGCTCGGCTGTATTTGGGGAAGGCAGGTCAGTCTTCAGATCCAGCAGTGAGAGCGGAAGCCTCCGAGCTCTTGCGGAGCATTCCGTAGGACTTGCGTGGGCACTCGTGTCACGCAGTGCGCATGCAGGCGAAATAGCATTGGAACAGCACTTCGCGCTCCGCACCGTTCCAGACGGGAACCAGTTGCAGCGACGTTTGTCTCCGTCATCACGCACCCTACATAGGCGCTTAGCGTCAGTGGGATGCCGATCTTGAATTGGTGTTGGCTCCAGCCCGATGGTCCGGTGAGCGCTTTTGTGGATGCATCCGCGACACACCCGATATTGATCGCAAGTTGAAACGGTTCGCTTCGACACAATTGCTTAAACGCTTGTTTAATTATGCGTGAGTGAACCGGCGGCCATATCGTCCGTGCCAAAGGGATTTGGCATACCTTGTGCCAGGATAGGTGGTCCGTTCGAAGCTGGAAACAAGGGCATGCCTGCGTGGCCTAGTATCCTGCTTGGTATGGAACTACGAATCAGTCGGCGAAGCTCACTGTTCGCATTTGGGGGAGCAGTGATGGCGCAGGTCGGTCCGGCGGATCTAAATCGAGTTCGCGTGGGTCAGACACCGCCGGACTTCGAACTTGCCTCAGCAGACGGCGGTAAGGTCAGCCTAGCGTCATTGCGCGGCAAGAATCTGGTGCTGGTCTTCTACCGTGGGTATTGGTGACCCTATTGCGCGACGCAACTAGTTGAGTTGCACAAACTGCTGCCTGAAGATCAGAAGGCGAAGACACGCATCGTAGCCATCGCCCCCGACGCGCTGGGTAAGCTGGAAGAAATTGTCCCAAAGGTCAAATCCCGGACGGACGGCAGCTTCCTCATCACGCTGTTGAGCGACCCTGATCATGCCGTGATTGACCGCTATGGATTGTTGAATGAACAAGCAGCAGCCAGTGGCCGGTTTCTTCCGCATCCGACGACCTATGTAATCGACAAGAAGGGTGTCGTGAATTGGAAATTCACAGAGGTGAACTACAAGCTCCGCCCGACAAATGAGGCGATTCTCGCGGAGCTCAAAAAGCTGACAGACTAGCCTACTTACGAAGCTTTACAACGGGATCGTATTCCTTCGATTTATACTTCAGAAACATCGAAGGAGTTTGAATTTGTCTATCACCCGACGCGGTCTCTTTACGATTCCAATACCTGTAGCCCTTGTTGCGGGCGTCAGAAGTCCACTGGCCTATGATTTCCACCACGACAACGTGATGGGGACGTCTTTGGATCTGACGGTTTTTGCCGACAGTGAAGATCAGGCGCGCAGCGCAGAAGTGGCAGCTCTTAAGGAAATTGAGCGTCTCGAATCTATCCTGAGCACCTACAAGCCGGGAACTGAGATCTCCCGTTTGAACGCGTCAACAGTGGCAACGGCATGTTCTCCGGATCTCTTCGCACTGATGGAACTGTATCAACGATGGTCCCAAGCCAGCGGGGGCGCATTGTCAGCGACGCCCAAGCACGGTGACGGTATCGTTCTTGATCGGGCCACTCGCAAAGTTACACGAACAGCCAACGCAACGATCAATGTAGATGCGCTGGGTAAGGCTTATGTGCTGGATCGGGCTGCGGCAGCTGCGCTTGGTCAATCTGGCGTGTCTCACCTTATGCTGAACATCGGCGGAGACATAGTATTCACACAGGCGCCGCGTGAGTGGATCGCGGGAATTGCGAATCCAACACGGCCACACGAAAACGCTTGGCCACTGACACGGCTCGCCCTGAATCGGGGAGCAATTGCCGCTAGTGGCAGCTATGCCAGGGGTGCGCACATCATCGATGCGCGGGGCGGGACGCCCGCACTTACGGGGCAGAGCGCGACTGCCATTGCGCCGGATTCTGTTACGGCAAACGCACTAGCGACGACTCTTTGCATTCTTGCGCCGGAGGATGGAATCGCCCTGGTGGATGCGACGCCCGACGCAGAGGCGTTGATCACTACCCCATCGGTGCAGTTTCGTTCTGCTCGCTTTGCTGCCTTTGAGCGGCCGGTGTTTCGGGCAGTTCAGGCGGCTTCGAAATGGACTCCGGGTTTTGAAGTTTCGATCAACGTCACACTCAAGAGTCCAGATGGGGGCCGAGGGTTTCGTCGGCCTTATGTCGCGATCTGGGCGGAAAACGCGAATGGCCACACGGTGAAGACCATCGCGCTTTGGGTGAGCAAACCTCGCTGGATTCGCGATCTGGATCACTGGTATCACTCGAACCAAGACACGAACTGGAACGCAGTCGCACGGGCGACCAGGGCGCCTGGGAAGTATCGCGTCGTGTGGGATGGCCTCGACGACAACGGGAAGGCGGTCCCGAGCGGCAGTTATAAGATCTTTGTGGAATCCAATCGTGAGCATGGGAACTATGCCCTTGAGAACGCGACGATTGAGTGCGGGTCGAAGAAGTCGAGCGCAACGACCAGAGACAACTCGGAATTTGAAGCGGTCTCGATTGAATTTGGTCCGCACGTCGATCAGGCATGAGTCAACTTACACGCAAGGCAGTGAAGTTGGCGCGGACAATTCACATTTACGTCTCCCTCGTTGGGTTTTTGATGTTTGGCTTCTTTGCCGTCACCGGCATTCTACTCAACCATGAATCGTTTGGTTGGGACCAGATGTCGACGGCCAGCAGTCGCAGCAAGATCGATGCGGCCATTGCCCGCGACGGGGCTCAGGAAGGGGTTGTAACGGCCCTTCGGGCAGTCATCCACACTTCCCTTCCCGCAACCCGATACAACGCGAAGGGCGAAGATATCGAAGTCACGTTCAATGGGCCAGGACAACATACACAGGCGTTGGTCAATCGCGCGAGTGGAGAGGTGGAGCTCACGGTGGAAACCCGCGGCTGGGCCGGCGCGCTGGCAGACCTGCACAAGGGTGCCGAGACAGGCGCGGTGTGGAAATTCATCCTGGACTTCGTATCGGTGTTGCTGGTTGTCAGCTCGATCACCGGGCTGATTATTCTGCTCTCGCTTCCGAATCGAAGAGGACTTGGACTCTTCGCAACGGCAGCAGGAACGGTGGCAACGCTGGTGGCTTACCTGCTCTGGGTGCCGAAGTAAATCGCCTATTTTTTCAGTTCAATGGTGGGTAAGCTAGCGTCGCGGACCAGCGTATTGAATGCTGGCACTTCATCCTTTTTCACGGCCGCCAGCTTGTTGACTTGAGCATTGATAGCAGAACTGAGTTCCTCTTGAAGTTGGCGCGACTGGTCGGTGGGCGGAGCATCGGCACTCTGGACAACACCCAAGAGAGCAGCGAGTTTGTTGTTTAACTTGATGGGGTAGTTGAGTGGGTCCTGGTTAGAACGGTTCTTAGTTTGGTGCAGCTCTTCTTCGATCAAAGTCAGCTTGGCGTTGAGCGCTTTTGCGGCGGCGATGACGTTTTTTGCGTCGGGCGAATCTTTCCAGCGATCGCTAACTGCATCGAGCTGTTTGCGAATCTCCCGAATGTCGAGGATCGCCTGATGAGTCTCGCTGAGCTTATCGCGTAGCTGAAGACTTAGCTCCATCTGGCGCTGATATTCTTCAGCGGTGGTCGTGACGCGGGGATCCTTGTTGATCGTGAACGTTTGAGTTTGCGGGCTGCCGACAGCCGTGAGCCGGACTTGATAGGTGCCGGGAGTTGCCCTGGGGCCACGGACATTTCCAGCCCACATGATCAGGCCCGGGAAAGTCTTTGCATCCTCATAGCGGAGATCCCAGAGGTAGCGATTGAGGCCAGCTTCGGCCTTAAATTTGTCTTCGCGGACGAGTTTGCCGGCAGCGTCGAGAATCTCGACCTTGATCTCAGTTTTGCGTGCATCTTTGAGCCAGAAGTAGATCGATGCGCCAGCGGCCGGATTTTGACCGACGGGGCCACTTGCCCGCCCCTCCGCCATTCCGACACCTGGAAGCCGATAGGCATCCTTGGGTTGGAAGACATGGAAATCCCTGGCGGCGATGTCATCCTGCATTTGATGCAACACCGGGAGGTCATCGAGAACCCAAAAGGCACGGCCCTGGGTAGCCACGACGAGGTCTTTTTCACGGGCCTGAATCGTGAGATCGGTGATTGGAACGACAGGGAGATTCAGTTGTAGAGTCTGCCATGTATCGCCGCCATTGAATGACACGAAGAGTCCGGTCTCGGTGCCGGCATAGAGCAAGCCGCGCCGCGCCGGATCCTCTCGAATTACGCGGGCGAAGGTGGAGTCCGGGATGCCAGTTACAATCTTCTTCCAGGACTTACCATAGTCGGATGTCTTGAAGAGGTAGGGGCGGAAGTCATCGTGCTTGTACATGGTGGCGGCAACATAGGCGGTGCCGGGGTCATGGGGGGAGGCCTCGATCGAGTTGATCTGAATCCATTCCGGCATTAGGTCTGACTTGGGTGTGACGTTGTCCCACTTCTTGCCGCCGTCAGTGGTGACATGGACGAGACCATCATCGGAACCGGTCCAGATTACACCCTTTTTCAGATGCGATTCGGCAACGGTGAAGATGGTGCAGTAGTATTCGACACTCGTGTTGTCTTTGGTGATTGGCCCACCGCTGGAGCCCTGTTTCGACTTGTCGTTGCGGGTGAGATCGGGCGAAATCGCTTTCCAGCTTTGGCCTTCATTGGTGCTGGCAAACAGCATGTTGCCCCCGGCGTAGAGCAGGTTGGCGTCATGCGGAGAAAAGAGGATTGGGAAGTTCCACTGGAAGCGATAGCGCATGCCTTCTGCGCCGTAGCCCATTGGGTTGTCGGGCCAGACGGTAACGTTGCGCACTTGCCGAGTGCGGTGATCGTAACGGGTGAGGAGCCCACCATAGCTGCCGGCGAAGACGATGTTGGAGTCCTTGGGGTGGGGTGCCATCCAGCCACTTTCGCCCCCACCGGTGGGATGCCAGGCGCGTTCATCGATGCCTGCGTCCAGGGTGCGGCTGGCGATTCGGACGGTCGTGTTGTCCTGCTGCGCGCCATAGATGTTGTAGGGGAAATCATTGTCGGTATTGACCCGATAGAACTGCGAGGTGGGTTGATTGTAGAGCGAGGTCCAGGAGCGGCCGCCGTTCATGGTGACGTTTGCGCCGCCGTCGTTGCCCTCAATGAAGCGTTGCGAATCGTCGTGGGCGATCCAGAGATCGTGATTGTCACCGTGGGGCGTCTGGATAGTCTCAAAGGATTTGCCGCCATCGTTGGAGCGCCAGAAGCCAACGTTGAGAACATAGACGCGGTCGGCATTCTGCGGATCGGCGTAGATGCGGGAGTAATACCAGGCGCGCTGGCGGAGATTGCGATCCTCGTTGACGCGGGTCCAGGTCTTGCCGGCGTTTTCAGAGCGAAAGACGCCGCCGTCCTCTGCTTCGATCAGAGCCCAGATGCGATCCGGGTTGACTGGCGAGACGGTCAGGCCGATCTTGCCGACGATACCTTTGGGGCCGCCGGGATTGCGGGTCAATTCCGTCCAGGAGTCGCCGCCATCGGTTGTCTTAAAGATGCCGCCGCCGGGGCCACCCGATTCCAGACTCCAGGGTGTGCGCTTGACGTCCCAATAACTGGCGTAGAGGACGTTGGGGTTGGAGGGATCCATGGCGAGGTCAATGGCACCGGTGCGGTCGTTGCGGACTGGCCCGACGCGGTCCCAGGTCTTGCCGCCATCGCGTGTGCGATAGACGCCGCGGTCGGCGTGTGGTCCGAAGATGTGGCCGAGGACAGATGCGTAAGCGATGTCGCAGTTCTTGGGGTGGATGCGGATGCGGCCGATATGACGAGTGTTGGTCAAGCCAATGCGGGTCCAGGTACGGCCAGCGTCGTTGGATTTGTAGGCACCATCGCCATGGGAGACATTGCCGCGGATTGGAACCTCGCCCATGCCGAGGTAGAGGACGTTGGGGTCTGCCTCGCAGACGCTTAATGCGCCGACAGAACCAGTGCCGATTTGGCCATCGGTGATGGGTGCCCAGTTGAAGCCGCCATCGGTGGTTTTGAAGACGCCGCCGCCGGTGGCACCGAAGTAGTAAGTGCTAGTTTGACCGCTAACCCCGGCAACCGCCGTTACGCGGCCACCACGAAAGGGACCGACGAGGCGATACTTCAGTTGCTCATACAGTTTGGGGCTGGGAGCAGCGAGTAGGGCCAAGGCCAGGAATCCAAACAGGGCTGTACGGAAAGAAGCAGGCATGAAAGCAATCTAGCAGATGGCAGGGAGCTTGGCGGCTGGTCGGTTTTGGTTTCACGGTGGGAAAATCCGACGATGCCGGGGCGGGGTGATCGCAAGGTACGCGGCGATCCGGTTTCCGGCAATCCATCTGGATGGACCGAATGGATTGCCGAGCGACAGGAGTGGCGTGAGCAGTTTGGGGAAGTATTCAATTGTCGAAGAGCTGTGAGGGCGAAGGCCCTCGAAGTTGGGTTGGGTTAGGCGGCGATTGGGTTCGTTTCTTGCTTTTCTTGCTTTTCTTCTTCGGCTTTGGCGGCTTCGATTTCGGCTTTTTCGGCCTCGAGCTCAGAGTAGAAGTAGGCTAGCTCGTCGGGGTGGTCTTCAAAGGTGTAGTGGAGGAGGAGATTCCAGAGGTAGTTGCCGGGGAGGCCTTTGAGACGGGCGCGGAGGGCGGGGTCGGCACCTTGGTTCTCGGGGTCAGTGCTTTTCGATGTCGATTCCCTGGTTGCCGATGGGTCGGGGCGCATCGGGATGTGGGGGAGGTCGTCGATCTGCGAGAGCTGGTCTGGCTCGTCGGAATTGGACTTCTTACCTTTTTGCAAATTTTTTTCTTGCCTATGAAGCTGCTTGGCTGGGAATGGGTTCGTTTTGATTAATTTGTCGGAGCTCGGCATTGTAGACGGTACGGCTTTGGAGCATGGAGCAGAGCATCTTTAG
>JBBRBI010000024.1:0-67931 GCA_038206015.1 Bryobacterales bacterium
CGCGAGACGGAAATCGACGATCTGCCAGAGACCGAGATGATTGGAAGCTCGACGCGGATGATCGAGATTTATAAGACCTTGAGCCAGGTGGCGCCAACCGACGCGAGCGTCTTGTTGACCGGCGAGACGGGCACGGGTAAAGAGCTGGTAGCGCGCATGATTCATACGAATTCAAAGCGCCTGACTGGGCCTTTTGTTCCGGTCGATTGTGGCAGCATCGCGCCGTCGCTGTTGGAGGCGGAACTATTTGGCGCACTGAAGGGCAGCTATACGGGCGCGGATCGTGATCGAACCGGCGTGTTTGAAGCCGCCAACAAGGGCACCGTGTTTCTCGATGAGATTGGTGAGATCGACCCCGCCTTTCAGTTGAAGCTACTGCGATTTTTGCAGGAGCGGGAGATTCGACCGGTGGGTGCCAACCGCGGCAGGGCCGTAGATGTGCGCGTGGTGGCGGCGACAAATCGCGATTTGCAGAAAATGGTGGAAGACGGCAGATTTCGCGAGGACCTTTGGTTCCGATTGAACGTCGTGCGCATCCATTTGCCGCCGCTGCGTGAGCGGCGCAGCGACATTGCGCTGCTCGCCCATTTTTTTCTGCGCAAGTATAACGAGCGTTATGAGCTTAGTGCCGTGTTGACGACGAGCGGACAGAAGTTGCTCAGTGAGTGTCCATGGCCAGGCAATGTGCGGCAGTTACAACACCTGCTGGAGCGGCTGGTGATTCTGGCACCTGGGGGCAGAATCGACGCCGATGCGATTGAAGACGCACTGCGCGATTCCAGCGGCGAAGAAGCGGTTGCAACCGAGAGCCTGAAGGATACCGAGCGTGAGCAAATCCTGAAGGTGCTGGAGGCGACGAATAACAATAAAAGCCGTGCGGCGAAGATCCTGGGCATTGAGCGTAAGACGCTGTACCGGAAGTTGGAGCGGATGGGGATCGCCTAATTAACTGGTGCGCGCGTAGTAACCGGTCTTGTGGCGGAAGCTAAGATCGGGGATGTTGGAACGGATGCGCAGTTTGCGGAAGCCTGCTTCATTCATCGGCTGATTACTTGAATAGGCCAGATCGTAGCTGGCGCGGAGCATTCCAAAGATCTGTTGGAATGCGGGCTTGAGGTTGTGGGCTTCTGTCGCATCGAAATCCAGGCCGCCTGTTTCTGTAGCGAGGCGCGTCATCACGGAGCGGCCGTATTTATTGTGCGCGGTCCAAGTCTTGTCCTTGCGCAGTTCCGTGTATCGTATCGAGAAGATGGTGGTGCTGTGCCCCTGAGCCGCTTCAATTGTGTCCATCAGGTTGTGAGCGCTCGCGTTTTCTTCGCCGTCAGAAAAGAGCAAGATGGTTCGGCGGCCAGGTTGGCCAGCCATCTCCTTAGCCGTATAGTAGACCGCATCATAAAAGGCCGTGCCGCCATTGCGAAACTCGAGGGGACCCAGGCGGGGGAGGCCCTGAGTGTGCTTCGAATGATGGACTCCCTTCAGCGCATCGTCCAGGTGTTCTGCCTGCTCATGGAAGGGCGAGGCGATGCGTATGGATCCGCCGAAAACGACGAGCATCGCCTGGTCGCGTTTGGTCATCACGGTATGGAGGAGGTCGTGAAGGTCGCGGCGGTGTTCGTTCAGAAATTCTTTCTGTGAGCCGGACAGATCGGCGATGACGGCGATGGAGAGGGGGGAATCGGAGGCGCGTGAGAAGAAGGAGATCTTCTGAGGAATGCCGTCCTCGAAGACCTCAATTTCGCTGGCCGAGAGATTTGAATTCAAGCGACCGCGTGAATCCTGAGCCTGAAGGACCAGCGGGGTGAACAGGAAGGACCTGCGGTGCATGTAGAGATCGTTACGCACGAGCGGGCTTAGCGGTCGCAGGTTTTTTCGATTTGTTAGGCGAGAATCCCTTTGACCACATTGCCATGTACGTCAGTGAGCCGGAAATCGCGTCCGGCGTACTTGTAGGTCAGCTTCAGGTGATCGAGGCCGAGCAGGTGCAGGATGGTCGCATGGAGATCGTGGAAATGTACCTTGTTCTCCATCGAGTAGTAACCGTAATCGTCGGTCGCGCCGTAGGAGAGGCCCGGCTGCACGCCGCCACCCGCCATCCACATCGTGAAGGCCTCGGGGTTATGATCGCGGCCATCAGAGCCCTGCGCCGTGGGCGTCCGACCGAATTCTCCACCCCAAAGCACGAGCGTGTCTTTGAGGAGCCCGCGTGACTTCAAGTCCTGCAGCAGAGCCGCGATGGGCTTGTCGACTTCAGCGGCGTTCTGGGCATGATCGCGCTTCAGATTCTCGTGCTGATCCCATTTGTAGGTGTGGCTCACCTGAACGAAGCGGACGCCTTTTTCTGAGAAGCGCCGGGCCATCAGACACTGGCGGCCGAAGTCTTCGGTGATCGGATTGTCCAGGCCATACAGCTTCTTGGTCGCCTCGGTTTCGTTGCCGAGGTCCTGAAGCGCAGGAGCTTCTGCCTGCATGCGGAAAGCCAACTCGAAAGATTCAATGCGCCCTTCAAGGGCGCGGTCAGCACCGGTAAGCTCCAGTTGCTTGCGGTTGAGCATCTGGCTATAGTCGATCTCCTGGCGTTGGATTTTGCGAGGCGTCTCGGTGTTGGAGATGAAGGGGATTCGCGCGTCTTTGGCAGCGATGCCGACCGAACCGATGGAGGTGCCAGCGTAAGGCGCAGGCAGAAATGCCGAACCGAAATTGTTGGCTCCACCGTGCGATTGCGTTGGGCAGATCGTCAGGAAGCCCGGCATCGAAGAGTTCTCCGTGCCCAGCCCATAGGTAACCCACGAGCCCATACTGGGGCGGATGAAGGTGTCCGAGCCCGTGTGCAACTCCAGCAACGCGCCGCCGTGACGCGAGTTGGAGCCATGCATCGACTTAATGATGCACAGGTCATCGACGCACTTGGCGACCTCCGGGAAGAGGCTGCTCACCCAGGCGCCGCTCTGGCCGTATTGCTTGAAGCTCCAGGGAGATTGCAGTAAGTTGAAGGTTTCGCTAGATACAACCTTGGGGCGGGCAAATGGCAATGGCTTGCCGTGGTCGCGCTTGAGCAGCGGCTTGTAGTCGAAGGTATCAACCTGCGAAGGGCCACCGTGCATGAACAGGAAGATGACACGCTTGGCCTTGGCCGGGAAGTGCGGCGCTCGTATGTCGAGAGGACCTTTGGGTTGCTCAGCGCCCAGCAAGCCAGCAAGCGCCAGACTGCCGAAGCCAGCGCTTGAGACCTGAAGGAGATCTCGGCGTGAGAGTGTCTTGTTGAGGTGTGCGTTCCAGTGTGGGTTCATGTTGCGCCTAATTCAAATAAATAAATTCGTTGGTGGCCAGAAGTGACTTACAAAAGCTCTGCCAGGCTTTGGCTTCGTCGCCCTGCCAGTCTTTGGCGATCGAGCCGATGAAAGTGAGTGCCCCGTCGATTTCTTGCGGTGTGGGCGGGCGGGCTAGCGCGCGCTCATAGGCCTGGCGGATTCGACCTTGATTGTCGAGCGATTTGTCGGCGAGCAGCGAGTCTGCCATTGTCTTGCTGTGCTTGAGGATCACTGAACTGTTCATCATGAACAGGGCTTGGGGCGCGACGACGGTTGCATCGCGGTCTCCGTTGGACATCGTGGAATCCGGAAGATCAAAGGCGCTGAAAACGTCGTACATCGAGCTGCGGACGACTGGTAGATATACGGCGCGGATCGGGCGATCGTAGTCAACCTTACCGCCCTTCTCAGTGTTTGCGACGTAGGCGCGGTCTTTGTAAGTCAGGATGCTACCGCCGGTCTCGGTTGTAAGTCCGCCAGAGGCGGACATTACGCCATCGCGAATTGCCTCGGCCTCCAGACGTCGCCTGGGCATACGCCAGAGAAGGGAATTCTCAGGGTCAACGTCGAGGGCCTTCGCGTTGTTGGCGCTGCTCATCTGATAGGTGTTGGAGAGCATCATCTCGCGGTGCATCGCCTTGATCGACCATTGCTTTTCAACGAAGCGGATGGCCAGCCAATCGAGTAACGGCTGATTGGTGGGGGCTTCCCCGAGGCGGCCAAAGTTATCGACGGTGGGCACGATACCGCGGCCAAAGTGATTGCGCCAGATGCGATTGACCATGACACGGCTGGTGAGCGGATGGTCCGGTTGGGTGAGCCATTCGGCAAGCTGCAGACGGCCACTGGTCTGCGTGCCGAGAGGTGCCTGATTCTTACCTGCGATCACGGTCAGAAAGCGGCGGGGAACCGTTTCGCCCAGTGTCCAGTGGCTACCTCTGGAGTGGATCTGAATGTCTTCGATCTTGTCGCCGTCCGCTACGCCCATCGCGTGGGGCAGGTCGGGCGTTGCTTTCGCCAATTCTTTGGCTTGCGCATCCAGGACCTTGAACTGTTCCTTGAGTGCCTCCGGGTAATAACGCTTGGCGTTTGATGGAGCGGCAAAGGGACCGAACTTCTCGCCGAGCAGGTCCACAAAGGGCTTCAACTTGGGGTCATCTTTACTCGATAGCGCCTGCTGGAAGAGGGTCTCAAACTTAGCGGCAAGGGCAGGGGTCTGCGGCTGCGTTTCCCACTCGTACAGGGGAGAAGACGGTGCGCCACTGGAGCGATCAAAGTACTCCATCAACTGTTGCAGGATGCTTGGATTGATCTTATGGAGGGTTGCGATCTGCACTGCGGTGAGTGGCGTCTCACGGCCTGTATGTGGGGAAAGCAAGAGCTTGTCAAATTTCGGGAAATTCTTGGCGTGCTCAAAACGGAGCGTGTTCGTCCCGCGGTTGAGGGGAAGGATGGCGAGATAGGTCCAGCCTGGCGATTCTGGTGAGGCGGCGCGGTTCTGCACGGGCGGGAGGCCTTCAAAGACCCAGGTCCCATTGAGATAGATGTCAGAGGTGCCGCCGCCGCGCTCCTGATTGAGCACGTCCAGTTGATACTGGCCGGCAGTAGGGGCTTCAACGGTGAACTCGACGACCTTCTTGTCGGTTTTGGGTGGCGAGGTGAGGGTGATCCCCTGTGCCGAGGATTCGACGGGAGCAATTTGAATTTCCTGGTCGTGCTTGAGTCGATTGGCAGCCAGCAGATACGCACCAACACGATTCTTGGCCTCGAGGGTCAGGGTATCGTTCTCCGTTTTGGTGAGATGCTCGATCTCCTTGCGCTTGGCGGCGATCAGGGCCTCGTGAGCGGCGAGTTGATCGCGTTGCTCCTTGGGGGCGAGGACATACTCGTGCCACTTGGCAACGACCTTGAAGTTGTCCATCGTCTTTGAGGATTTGAAGATACCAGCAAGGGCGTAGTAGTCGGCTGTGGGGATCGGATCGAACTTGTGGTCGTGGCAACGGGCGCAGCCCACCGTCAAGCCCATAAAGGCGCGTGCCGTGGTGTCGAGCTGTTCGTCGACGATGTCCATCTGCATCTTGACCGGGTCGTCTTCAGCCAGCATCTTGGCTCCCAGGCTCAGGAAGCCGGTGGCGGTCCAACGCTCGATGCTGGTCTTGAGTTCACCGGTGTCGGGGAGGAGATCGCCCGCTAATTGCTCAGTGAGGAACTCGTTATACGGTTTGTCCTTGTTGAAGGCACTGATGACGTAATCGCGATAACGGAAGGCATTCTTGTAGACAAGATTTTCATCGAGGCCGTTGGAATCGGCATAGCGCGCAACGTCCAGCCAGTGTCGGCCCCAACGCTCGCCGTAACGGGGCGAGGCGAGCAGTCGATCAATCACTTTGGCATAGGCCTGAGGCGAATTGTCGGTGAGAAAAGTATTGACCTCGGCGGGAGTCGGCGGCAGGCCGGTGAGATCGTAAGTGGCACGGCGAATGAGCGTCCGCTTGTCGGCCGGTGCGGCGGGGGCGAGGCCCTTGGCCTCGAGTGATGCAAGCAGAAATGCGTCGATGGGCGACTGCGCCCACTGAGTGTTCTTCACGGTCGGGATTGTCGGCATCGATGGTTTGACGAAGGCCCAATATGCTTTGTTGGCTGCGGCAGTGGGCGTTGCGCCAAACGGGGCGCCCATCGCGATCCATTGGGCCAACAGCGCTGTGTCGGCGTCCTTCATCTTGGGCCCCGGGGGCATCTTGAGCGCTCCGGCGCTGTGCATGACTACCTTCAGGAGCAAGCTTTCAGCGGGATTACCCGGCGTAATGGCGGGTCCGCGTGTGCCGCCCTTGAGCGTAAGCTCGCGCGTGTCCAAGCGTAGATTGCCCATGATGGGCTGGCTAGATGCAGAGTGGCAGCCGAGGCATTGCCGCACCAGGATGGGGCGAATGTTCTTCTCGAAAAATGCGGCACCATCTTCTTGAGCGAACAACAGCGAACTGAGCAGGAAAAGCGCTAATCCGCGCAGGCACAACATGTAGAAAGCTTATCATTTACCGTATTCTTGAGTGATGATGCGTGTACTACTCATTCTTCTGCCCGTCCTCCTGCTCGCCCAGACTCCGCGCTTTACCAACCCGCAGCGGCGGGCGCTACTGGCGTCTGCCTATCCGGAACTGGACCGTGTGTTTGAAAAGTACTTCAAGGAAAAGGCTGTGCCTGGCATGGTGTACGGCGTCGTTGTGGATGGAGAGCTGGTCCGTGTGAAGGGCTTTGGCGTGCGCGATATCGGCAGCAATGACCCGGTGACGGCCAACACGGTTTTCCGCATTGCCTCGATGACCAAGAGCTACACGGCACTGGCGATATTGAAATTGCGCGATGAGGGAAAGCTGTCGCTCGACGATCTGGTGTCAAAGTGGGTGCCCGAAATCGCCAGCCTGAAGTATCCAACCCGGGATAGCGCGCCGTTGCGGGTGCGGCAATTGTTGACGCATGGTGCGGGCTTCCCGGAAGACAATCCGTGGGGGGATCGGCAACTGGCAATATCGGATGCGGCGCTTGGAAAATGGCTGGACAGCGGCATTCCTTTCTCTACGACGCCTGACACAACATTCGAGTATTCCAACTATGGATTTGCGTTGGCGGGGCGCATCGTGGCCAAGGTCAGTGGCAAGCCCTATGCTGAGTACCTGGAGAAAGAGATTTTGCGGCCACTCGGTTTGAAATCGACGTGGCTAGACCCCAATGATGTGCCAGCGGGTCGTCGCGCAATTGGCTATGGCCGGCGCAATGACAAGCTATTTGAAATCGAGTCGCTGCGGCATGGATCGTTTGGGCCGATGGGCGGCATCCTGACCGACGCTGGAGACATGGCAAAATACGTTGCGTTCCAGCTGAGTGCGGAGCCGGGCCGTGATGACGCGGAGGCTGGACCGGTGAATCGCGCCAGTGTTCGGGAGATGCAGCGTGCGTGGCGCGCGTCCAAGAATAGCGGCTATGGCTACGGGTTGAGTGTGAGCTCCAATTGCCGCTTCGAACACATTGTTGGGCATGGTGGTGGATTGCCTGGCTTTGGCTCTTACATGATGTGGCTGCCTGATTATGGCGTGGGCATCTTTGCGATGACTAACTTCACTTACTCCGGGCCAACGTCGGCGATTCGAGAAGCTTTCGAGGTGCTGGTGAAGACCGGCGGGCTTGAGCCTCGGGCGCTGCCCGTGTCGCCGATATTGGCAGCAACCCAGGGCTCACTCGTGAAATTGTGGAAGTCCTGGAGCGACGGGACAATGGACGGGCTTGCGGCAGATAATCTCTTCCTCGATAAACCACGGGCGACCTATCAGGCTGAAGTGGCGCAATTAAACAGCAAGTTCAAGAATTGCAAAGCGGGAGAGTTGACGCCGGAGAACTGGCTGCGTGGCGGCTTTGAGATGGCCTGCGACGAGGGCCGCGTTGATGTGAGATTTACGCTGGCTCCCACCAATCCTCCTAAGGTGCAAGCGCTCACCTTTACTCCGAATCCGCCGAAGCCCACTCCCGCCAAGTGCGAGCCCTAGGGTGTCGCGTTGCGGTACAGGTTGGCGAGTTTCACTAACTCTGCCTTATGGTCTTCGCGTACCGCACACAATGGTGGGCGCGCCGGGCCAGCAGGGATGTCAAGCAATTCCATCAGCTCTTTCATGACCGTCACTTCGTAGCCGCGCATCTTGTCGCGCAGGTTGTAGAGCGGGTGCACGTACTCCATCATGATCTGGTTGAGCTTGGTGAAATCCTGGGCTTGGCCAGCCGCTGAGATCGCAAGCGCAATAGCAGGGCTCACGTTTGAAATGGAACTGGTGAAGGCCTGGACTCCGATGGACCAATAGCCACCTGCGCAATCGTCGCCGAGACCGCCGACCCAGGCGAGACGGTCGCCCAGCTTTGCCATGATCCGTTGGTACATGCGGATGTTGCCCTGGCCGTCCTTCCAGATCTCAAGCGTGGGGACAGCATCGGCCAGCCGCGCAACTTGATCGGGTGTGAAGGCAGCCCAGTCGCGCGAGTAGAGCGCAAGCGGCAGCCCGCTGGCATTGGCGATGGTCTTGTAGTAATCGATCCAGCCTTGCTCGGGCGCGTTGATGTAATAGGGCGGCATGACGAGCAGTGCGTCGGCGCCAGCCTTCTCCATGCGGCGTGCCATATCGCAACCAATGGCGGTGTTGTAACCGACGCCAGCGACAACCGGCATGCGGCCCTGAGTGGCCTTTACGGCGACCTCAACCACCTGACCAGCCTCTTCGGCCGTCATCGAATAGATCTCACCAGTTCCGCCTGCGGCCACGATGGCGCAGTAGGGGTGCTTGGTCATCTCGTCGACATTCTTCTCTAACGAGGCGAGGTCGAGTGAGAGGTCTCTGTTGAAGGGCGTGACGGGGAAGCCGAAGACGCCGCGTAGTTTTTCAGTTAGTTGCGACATGGGATGCGGGGAATCTTTTATCCTAGCGTGGAATCTGAGCAGTCGCAGGATCGCACGCCCGGCGGGCACTTGGCTATCCTTCACTAAGACAATATGCTCACCCTACTCACGCTCGTCCTCATTGCGCAATCCGTCGCCCAACCGCTTCGCATCGTGACCGACCCCGGCGTGATCACAACCCGCCAGGCCATAACTCCTGCGGGTGTTCCCAGTGTTTTCGACGGCCGCGTCTACGGCGTCGCCTGGGGAAGGGAAGGAGATCTTTGGGTCCTTCACGCGACGCATGTCTATCGACTCAACTGGCGCAATAACCAAGTCAAGCAGCGCATTGCCTTTGCTGGCTCTCCTGGCATGCAGGCCATTGCGGCTGACCAGGAGACCGGGGTCGTTTACGTCGGCCACAGCCCCGCCAAGGCGCAGGTGTCAGCCATCGTCGATGGGACGCTCAAGCCGATTGCGTCTTCACTTGGCAGCTATCTGCCGGGGGCGATGGGAATAGCTGGAAGTCGACTTGCGGTCGTGCCCCTGGTTTGGGAAAACAAGCTGGCGGTTATCGATTTAGAAAAGGGTGCAGTCCTCCAGCGAATCGAAACCGGCATCGCGCCATTTGCTGCTGTCGTTGATCGCGCAGGCACGGTGGCGTATGTCAGCAATCTTGGTGGCAGGCCCCCAAAAAATGGCGAAGCATTTGCCAGCCCGATGCAGAAGCCGACAGAAAAAGTTACGGTGGATGCACGGGGCATTGCCTCAACGGGTACCCTCACCCGCGTTGACCTGGTCAGTGGCAAGGCAACGCACACGATCGCGGTGGGCCTCCATCCGACGGCGATGGTCTGGGACGAGGCGCGCCACCGCCTCTACGTCGCCAATGGCAACAGCGATTCAGTCTCCGTCGTCGATACCCGAAGCAATGTCGTGACGCGAACCATTGCACTGCAGGCGTTTAGTGTGAAAGTCCGGGGCATTGCTCCGACCGCTCTGGCATTGAGCGCTGATGGAAAAACGCTCTTTGCTGCTTGTGGCGGCATCAATGCTGTTGTTGTGATCGACACCGCAGCAGGCACGCTGTCCGGCATGATCCCGACTGCCTGGTATCCGAACGGGCTGGCGATGGATCCAAGCGGCAAGCATTTGGCTGTCTCCTCGCTCCTCGGCGCTGGCTCCGGTTGGCGAGACGCCCCCGCCAAGCGCTTTGTTCATTCATATCGCGGCTCGATTGCTGTGATCGATGTCCCCGATCGTGCGCAACTTGCCAGTTACACCACCGCTGTTGCCGAGAACAATCGTCTGCGCCTAGCCGGTAGCGCCATCGAGCCTCGCCTGGCTCGCGCCGTGCCGCCCAGCGCGGTGCCGGAGCGTTCTGGTGAGGCTTCAACGATTGAGCACGTCGTCTACATCATCAAAGAGAATCGCACCTACGATCAGGTGTTGGGGGACATCGCTAAGGGCAATGGAGACCCAAGCCTAACGATGTTTGGCAAAGACGTTACTCCCAATCAGCACAAGCTGGCGGAAGACTTTGTGCTACTCGATAACTTCTACGCCACAGGCGGCAACAGTGCGGATGGCCATCAGTGGCTCACCCAGGCAAATGAGACTGAGTACTGCCTCTGGCCTGGCTATCAGGGGCGCAGTTACCCTTACGATGGTGACGACCCAATGGCCTACTCTTCAGGCGGTTTCCTTTGGGACTACGCGCTGGCTCGTGGCCGCTCCGTCAAAGTCTATGGAGAATATGCAGGCCGCAACTCGGCAGCGATGAAAGGGCGTATGAGCCTGCTGCAGCGCTGGCGCGACGGTGCCGACTTCAGCAACGACTGGAGCACGCAGGCACCCATCGCGGCGATGAACAAGATACTGGCCGCAAATTTCCCCGCTTATTCAACCGCGATTCCCGATGTTGCACGGGCCCAGATTTTCCTCAAGGATTTAAAAGGCTATGAAGCATCCGGCAAGTTGCCCAACTTGATTCTGCTGCAGTTGCCGTCAAATCACACGAATGGTGCGTCGCCGGGAGTATCCACTCCCAAGGCGATGGTGGCGGATAACGATCTTGCCGTGGGGCAGATTGTTGACGCCTTGAGCCATTCCAGGTTCTGGCCCAAGATGGCGATTTTCATCGTCGAGGACGACGCTCAGAATGGCGTCGATCATGTGGATGGACATCGTACGACTGCGTTCGTCGTGAGCCCCTACGCACGTCGCGAGCATATCGACTCTACTTTTTACTCACACCAGAGCATGCTCAAGACAATCGAATTGATGCTGGGCCTGCCGACAATGAGTCTCTTTGATTTGATCGCCAACGACATGCGTGCCAGCTTTACTGGTGAGGCGGATCTTCGACCGTTCAGCGTTGAGCAGCCGAGACATGACCTCTTTGAGATGAATCCGGTTGTCAAGGCGCTCACTGGTAAGCCACGCCAGGCCGCCATTGATTCGGCGCGAATGAATTGGTCAGTGCCCGACGCCGCGCCCACCGAGCGCCTCAATCGCATCCTCTGGGGACAGATCAAGGGTTGGCACACTCCGTACCCGGCACCGAAGTCACGTGCCTTTTCGCCTTTGAGCCTGGATATCGATGACGAGGATCGCGAGCGCAAGCCCCGCCGCTAGTGCCGGATCTTGCCGAAGTTTGCGATCAGACCGATCTGGAACTGGTGATCCATCGGCGCGTCCGGCGCACCGACGTGTTGTGCGCCAATGTCGAGCGCCAGCTTCTTCGTAACTTGAAACGCCACGCCCTCATTCACCGACATGAATCCCGACGAGCCATTTACCTTTTCCCATGTCACGCTGACATGTGGCGTCACAAACTTGCCAAATCCCGTTTGTGAAAGCTGCCTCCCCGCGCCACCACCGATATCGAGGATCCCAGGGTTTACCCATTGTGCGGTCAGCCCCAGGTTATTCTGATTATTCAGCCCAAAATCCCAGCGTGAAATCACGCTGCCCCCAGCGTGAACAGGTTGCTGGCCTCTTGTAGAAAAAGTGATCTGCGGACCAAGTGCAAAACTGAAGTGGTTTTCACTCCACAGCACGTGCGTTGAATTTAGGGTGATGTGATCGCTCGAATGGGTCACGCGCCCGTTGTCCCCGATCTCACTGTCGATTCCATCAAAGCCTATGCTCAATTCCGTCTGTCCCCAGAAACCCTCTCCAGCAGATGGCGTCATCTTCAGCAGCGACGGCATCCAGTAATTACCGCTCTCCGATAGCGAGTGATACCACTCTGCCTCAACTGTGCCGGGCGTCGTAATCAGATCGGCAACATGCACTTTGCGGCGCAGTCCACCCGTGCTGGCCCTACGCCTGTGTACCGTCTGCGCCTCCAGGTCCAGCGCCACTATCAAAATAAGGAGAAGGGCCTTAGCCCACGTCGCGTGCGCCAGCACCGAGGTACACCTGCCTGGGGCGGCTGATCTTGGTGTCAGCATCTTTTGATTGTTCTTCCCAATGCGATAGCCAGCCTGACGTTCTCGGAATGGCAAACAACACCGTAAACATCTCGGGACGGAAGCCCATCGCTTCATAGATAATGCCCGAGTAAAAGTCGACGTTTGGGTAGAGGCGGCGCTTGACGAAGTACTCGTCATTCAAGGCGATCTTCTCGATCTCGCGAGCCATGTCTACCTTGGGATTGCGCCCGGTCACGGCAAACACACTGTCAGCCGTTGCCTTGATTACTTGCGCGCGCGGGTCGTAGTTCTTGTACACGCGATGGCCAAAGCCCATCAGCTTGCGCTCGCCCTTTTTAACGCTTTCGATGAAGCTGCCAATGTTGTCGATGCTGCCGATCTCATCTATCATGCGCAACACTTCTTCGTTGGCGCCACCATGCAGCGGGCCGCTCAAAGCAGAGGCCGCAGCGGCCATACTCAGAAACGGGTCGGCCTGTGAAGAACCAACCACTCGCATCGTCGAGGTCGAACAGTTCTGCTCGTGATCGGCATGGAGGATGAAGAGGATGTCCAATGCCCGCGCCAACACTGTGTTGGCCTGGTACTTTGGCTCGGCCATCTTCCACAACATGTTCATGAAGTTGGCGGTGTAGCTTAGCTCGTTGTCCGGATAGACGAAAGGCAAACCGTTGGTATGGCGGAAGGCGTAGGCGGCAATCGTCGGCACTTTGGCAATCAAACGGATCGCATTCAACTCGCGCACTTCCGGGTCGTGCGTGTCGCGGGCTTCCGGATAAAAGCTGGACAATGCCGCGATCGAACTCACCAGCATGCTCATCGGATGGGCATCGTAACGAAAGCCCTCCATGAACTTCTTCATGTTTTCGTGAATGAAGGTGTGGCGAGCGATCTTTTCTGTAAAGTCGGAAAGCTGGGTGGCGTTTGGAAGTTCCCCGTACATCAACAGGAAGGCCGTTTCCAGATAGCTACACTTGTCGGCCAGCTGCTCGATTGGATACCCGCGATAGCGCAGGATCCCCAGGTCACCGTCGATGAATGTAACGTTGCTTTCGCAAGCTGCGGTATTCAGAAAAGCGGGGTCATAAGACATGACTCCAAAATCCTTCTCATCTGTCTTGATCTGCCGAAGATCCATGGCGCGAATGTTGCCATGCTTCAACGGAAGCTCATAAGTCTTTCCGGTTCGATTGTCGGTGACGGTAAGGCTATCTTTACCCATGCTCGAATTTGGCTCCAAATCAAGATTATGTCGCGGAATGGGGTGCTCTGGCGAACTACCCCAGAATATTGTTGTTTTCGGGCCTATTTCGCTGCAACACGCCAGTGCGACACGTCGGGCCACTTCTTCAATTCGCTCATTGCCCACGCCGTCGACTTGCCCGTGTGGCAACTTGTACAAGGGTTTGGGATTTTGAATCTGTCCGTCATCGAGGGCGAGATGAACTTGAAAGTGTGGCTGCGCACGTTCACGTCGGCGATCGTTTGCTCAATCTTTGGCATGTGGCAACTCACGCATTCATTGCCTGTCGAGCCCGCCTTGTGCTGTGTGTGTTGTTCGATCGTCGCCGTATGCGGGCCATTTGGAGAACTGGGCCCATGGCAGGTGAGACACATCGTGGAAGCGGGCTTTAATAAATCGGCATTGTTTGCGCTGCCGTGAGGGTCATGGCAACTGGAGCAGGTGACGCCATGGGTGTACATGCTGCTCTGGACAAAGTCGTTGCCCTGCATTCGATTCTTGTGGCCCGTGCCGTTGGCAAAATGTGTAAACGTCATTTCGCCCAACTTGTGTTCTTCCAGCTCCCAGAAATCACCGAGATGCTTTGTGACGTCATAGCCGATGGGCCAATCAAAGTAACGTCCGGCGATGGGGTTTGTGAGGGGTTTGCCTTGAGAATGGCACTGTATGCAGACATCGTTTGCGCGGACGGAGCTGAGTCTGGCAGGGTTTACGATGTTGGCGCGCGATGGCTGTCTGGTATGCGCCGCACCGGGGCCATGACACTTTTCGCAGCCAACATTCCACTCACTTACAGCCTTGGTTTGAGGGTTGTAATTGACCGAATGGCACCCGTCGCAGAGCGGTCCCGTCGGGCGCTCCATGTTGCCAGCCGGGTAGTGGGCGGTCCACCAGTCTGTCCCAATCTTTGGGTTGTAGGCGCGCCAGACTTTGTTGGTGACGTCCCATTGTGCGGGCATGGGGAAATAATCGTCGCCAACCTTCTTGAAGTAGCGCTGCTTCCACTTGCTGCCATAGGTGAAGGCGACGTCTTCCAACTTGAAAGTCAGAAGCGGGTCCGGCTTTGAGAAGTCAGGGATGATCGCTTCGGGGTGTTGCTTGGGGTCAACGATGACATTGGCCATCCGCGTTTTGGCCCACCGCTCGTAGGTGTTGGCGTGGCACGGCTTGCAGGACAGAGATCCAGAGTAGCCGTCTGCCTGCGCCCATAACGAAGTAGAGGCTAATACTCCAATTACGAAAGCAAGGCGTGTGGGCATCGGGTCAAGTCTATCGAAGCGCGGGCGCAGACTGCGTACCGATGCCGAGCTTCTCGATACGCCGCGATTGCATGTTGTAGACATCCCCGGCCGCCAGCACATAAAATGGCTTTTCCCAGGGTTGATAAATGCGCGTGCTGTCGTGGATTGCCACCTTCCACTTACCCATCACTTCGAATCGGTCCCCATTGACGATGATCGCAGTGGCCTCTGAGATGCCGATGCCCAGTAGCTTCGGCATCTTCCTGATCACAGGCGTCAGATCATCCCAGCGATTGCGTGTGTTGATGTGCTGGTCGATGGCAACCTTGCGCAGAAACGCAAAGGCTTGTTGGTGCTCCGGCTCGGGAGCCATCATCACATCTGGCCCTGAGACCGCGCCGCGCAATAGATAGTCGCCCTGAATGGTGGCACCCGCCGAGGATCCGCCAATGACGCCGCCCCGCTCCAGCACCTTGTGAAACTCCTTGTAGGTGAGCGTGTTCGCGTAGGAGTCGACTATGTTCCACTGGCGGCCGCCATCGAACCAGACTGCGCTGGCATCACGCAGCTCCGTTACAAAAGCCTCCGTGTCGGCAACCTTTGGGTCATGTGTGTGGAGCATGTGGACGTTTTCGCAGCCCAGTTTCTTCCACGATGCGATGACGTTTTCCTCTTTGTATACCCGTATGTGGCCGTCAGTCGTCTTGTTCCCGCCTGCTGTTGGCACAATGATGATCTTGGCCGATGGCCCGCCAGCGCGCGCGATGAAGGCTTCCGCAATGCCGGTGCCGCGAAAATTGCCGCCTCCAACAATGAACAGCGTTCCCTTTGCCGGACCGTATTCCGGGGGCGCTTGGGCAACCAGTGTCGTCAAACACATCACAACCAAAATTGTAAATTTCATTCTGATTCCTATCGTTTTGGCAACGCGACCGTGATGTTGCGGAACATCAATCCGCCCGTGTGATCCCCCTGGATGTAGAAGGGTCCCGGATCGGCTTCGTTGGCATCAAGCGCGCCGCCCGTGATGCCTTCAATCTCTTTCGCGTCGATCGTTGTGACACCATTGCGAACCACGGTGAGCGTACGACCGACGAGCGTGACGTCAAATACGTCCCAAGTGCCGGGCTTGCGCGGCAGGTCGCCCTGCGGCGCGATGCGGCCATAAATGGATCCAATTCTGCGCTCTGGCGGGTTGCTGGTTAGCGGTTCATATTCGAGCTGGATTTCATAACGCCCGCGTAGGTAGAACCCGCTGTTGGCATGGTCCGGGCAATTGGCTTCAAAGTGCAGCTTGAAGTCTTCAAAGCTGCGAGTCGTCTTAAGGTTCGCTCCATGATCCTGGTTGAATAGCATGCCATCTTTTACGCTCCAGTGGTTGTCTGCGGCCTTTCCCATGGGCTCCCAGCCGCTCAGATCCTTGTCATTGAACAAAGGCTCTGGCGCGGTCCACGACTTAGGCATCGGCCGCTTGAGTACAGGTGCCCGTACGCCGCTGAGTGGCTGCGTGCTGTCGCCGCGCCGGGACACGCCGCCCAGTTTGTCGCCTGCAACGTCAAGCTCCCAAACTGTCCTTGGTGCCTTGTCGGTCGCCTTGCCCAAAGTCAGCGTCAGGTGGCTGCCCTTACTTACAACATCCTGAACCCGGTAGACATTGCCACCTGTTGGTTGAAACCAGACTTCCAGACTGCCTGCCTTCTCTTCAATTCCAAGCCAGCTTGCCTGGTTGCCTCCTGGCGTTGCGATGTTGAAGTTCCACCGGCCCACCAATGGATTTGCTGCCACTAGTGAAGGACACAGTATGAGGAAAAGCGCGATTTGTTGCATGAGTTTACATTATGGCCTCAACCCAAGCTGCCGATTGCTACTCCCAAATGAGGTCCACTATATTTAGCTCGTTCGCGTCCTCGGCCGGTCGTGCATGAATGACTTCGCCCCGCAATTCTACCCGCACTCCCGCTCGTTTTTCTGAGGCGATCACGACGCCCACCCCGTCACGCGTCGGTACCCCTGGCTGCAGTGATGCAACCGCGACCCCGTCCACCATCAGTGGATCTCTGTCCCTGGACAGATAGCCTTGCGGACGATGGATCAACAAACGCGGGCCGGTTAGTGCTTGGCCGCCCAGCATCTGCATTGCTGCCTCAGGCCAAAAGCGAAAGTTGAGCAAAGTCGTTGAGCGCAGCAACCCGCTTTTGAAATAGCTAACTTTGCGGCCATCCTTTTCAAGCACAAATTCGTAGTTGCGATCGGCCAGCAGCGACAGAGGCCCCCATTCCCCTGTCTCCCCCGTGGTCGCTTCCAGCACTGCATTTCCATCGCGGTCCGCCGCTCCCTGCTTCAGGGCGAACACCCGAAGCTGAACACCAGCCAGCGGACGGTTCGTCGGCACGATTCCCGCAAAGCCCGTGATGAGGCCACTGAATATCGGCGCGGCCTGCGCAACAGGTTTCAGCGTGCCCGGAGTCTGGCCCGTAACAAACCGATAAGTTTCCGCAAATGCCAGAGGATGGAAGGCCACTTCGCGATGGTCCAGGCTTGGCAGCACGACATTTTCCGCACCCTTCAACGCCGGGCTGTCGTAGCCGACATTGGGCTGTGCGTATTTGTCCAGCTTGTCGCTGCGCAAGGTCAGAAATTTCACACCCTCCACGACTTCGGATCCGTCATTCAGCTGCCGAAGAAAGTGCCCTTTGCCATTGAACTCACCGTCGAGCATAGTGTCCATCGCCATGACGCCGTGGTTAGGCGCACCGCACAGAATGGCATGCGATACAACCGCCGCCCCTCCTGCGTTCTTCACGTAGTTGCGGATCGTCATACCGCCGCGACTGCTTCCCACCAACACCACTTTGCTCGCCTT
The DNA here is from genome assembly GCA_038206015.1 of Bryobacterales bacterium. Lineage (GTDB taxonomy): Bacteria > Acidobacteriota > Terriglobia > Bryobacterales > Bryobacteraceae > Bryobacter. The sequence goes on from JBBRBI010000024.1 coordinate 17,512, forward strand.
TGTCTCAAGAAGCACGCGCGCAACGAACCCACCCAGCTCACTGGCCTGGTCAGTCGTAGAGGAGCGGAAGGCTTCTGCCTTGGTGTTCTCTCGCCGTGCCGAAGGGTCTGTGAAGCGAATCGAGAACAGCCGGTCCGCCGGGTAGCCATTCGATTCAAAGAGCCAGATCACCGGGAGCCACTTGGTTGCATCATCACCATTGCCATGCACGAACACGATGGGCGGATTGGTCTGGGCCTCGGCCAGGGACAGTGCCGCGAAAAGCAGAATGAACTTCATTTGAATGTTTCTAGAATTGTAGCTCCTAGGAAAGTTCGATTCGTCCACGTGCTCTACCGATCGCCATTGTGCCACGACTTTATGTGGGAGGATTAAGGACGCAAAAGAATCATCAATGCCCCCCCAACAAAGCATCCTAACCCTGAACGGCGGGTCGTCGAGCATACGTTTTGCGTTTTACTCACTCGATGACGAGTCTCCCTCCCGCTGGGCCTCGGGGAAGTTGGATGGCATCGGGGGCAGCCATCAAAAGCTCATCTTTCACGATCTGCGGGAGCAAATCCCCCGAGAGTCTGCACTGCCTCCGGGGACATCGCTGGTCGATTGGATCGACAAAGAACTTAGCCTGGATTCGATCGCTGCCGTCGGCCATCGCGTGGTTCACGGTATGCAACGAACGGGTCCCGAAATTGTGACAGAACAGTTATTGGATGATCTCCGCAAGTATTCTCTCTTTGACCCGGAACACTTGCCCCGCGAGATTGATCTGATGAATGTGCTCCAACAAAGGAACCCAAAGCTCCTTCAAGTCGCTTGCTTCGATACTGCCTTTCATCGAACAATGCCTCGCGTCGCCCGAATGCTACCGATTCCGCGACGCTTTGAAGCACAAGGCATTGAGCGTTATGGATTTCACGGACTTTCCTATACCTACTTGATGCAAGAGCTGACGAGGGTCGCGGGAGCGCCAGCAGCAAACGGGCGCGTGATCCTTGCGCATCTCGGCAACGGGGCCAGCATGGCCGCGCTGCACGGCGGCAAATGCATCGATACAAGCATGGGCTTCACTCCTGCTGGCGGGCTGCTGATGGGCACTCGTGCGGGGGATCTCGATGCCGGCCTGGCTGCCTACCTACTGCGCTCAGGCGGCCTGAGTCCCGATGAGTTCAGTCGCATCGTTCACCTCGAATCTGGCCTGCTGGGTGTCTCTGAGACCAGTTCGGACATGCGCGATCTCTTTGCCGCCCAGTCAAGCGACGTTCGCGCGGCGGAAGCGGTCGATCTCTTCTGCTATCAGGCCCGCAAATGGATTGGCGCTTTCGCGGCCACGCTCGGTGGCCTGGACACGCTGGTCTTTGCTGGCGGCATCGGTGAGAATGCCCCCGAGGTGCGGACGCGCATGTGCGCGGGGCTCGGGTTCCTCGGCGTCGACCTCGATGAGACAAAGAACGCTGAAAACGCAGCGATTATCTCGTCGACCGAGGCGCGCTGCTGTGTTCGCATGATCCCAACTGACGAGGAATCCGTCATCGCGAACGTTGTATTTGACATGCTCAAAAGTCGAAAAGAGGCCACGCTCAATGGACGAATGGAAGAATCTTGACGCCTACTGGCGCGCGGCAAATTACCTTTCCGTTGGACAGATCTATCTGCTCGACAACCCCCTGCTGCGAGAGCCGCTGGAACTCCGTCACATTAAGCCCCGATTGCTGGGCCATTGGGGAACGACGCCTGGGCTAAATTTCATTTACGCCCACCTGAATCGCCTGATCAAGCTGCAAGATCTCAACATGATTTATGTGACCGGACCCGGGCATGGCGGACCGGGGATTGTTGCCAACACTTACTTGGAAGGCACTTACACGGAGTATTACCCCAACATCTCCCGCGACTGCCAGGGCTTGAAGCGCCTCTTTACTCAGTTCTCGTTTCCCGGTGGCATCCCTAGTCATGTTGCGCCTGAGATCCCTGGTTCCATCAATGAAGGTGGCGAGCTTGGCTACTGCCTCACTCATGCCTATGGGGCGGTGTTTGACAATCCAGACCTCATTGCGACATGCGTCGTCGGCGATGGCGAGGCCGAAACGGGGGCACTTGCCGCAAGTTGGCACTCCAACAAGTTCCTCAACCCCGTTCACGATGGGGCTGTCCTGCCAATCCTTCATTTGAATGGCTACAAGATCGCCAACCCGACCGTCCTTGCTCGGATTCCACCCGAAGAGTTAGAGCAGCTATTTCGGGGCTATGGCTATAAACCCTATTTCGTGGAAGGCAACGATTCTGCCTTGCTTCATCCCTTGATGGCAGGCACACTGGAGACCGCAATTGCCGAGATCCGGGAGATCCAGCGCAAGGCACGCACCGAGGGCTTCAGCAAGCGGCCAATCTGGCCAATGATCATCATGCGCACTCCAAAGGGTTGGACGGGCCCCCGTTTTGTGGACGGCCTTCCCGTAGAAAACACCTTTCGCTCTCATCAGGTGCCCCTGTCAGAACTTGGCACTCACCCCGGACATCTAAAGCTACTCGAAGAGTGGATGAAGAGTTATAGGCCAGAAGAACTATTTACTCCCGAAGGCCAGTTGCTTCCGGAATTAGCTGCCCTGGCTCCCGTAGGCAACCGCCGTATGTCGGCCAATCCACACGCCAACGGTGGCGTCTTTCTCAAGGATTTGGAGATGCCGGATTTGCGGCTTCACGCCGTTGCGGTGCCCACGCCTGGGTCGGTTGTCGCAGAGAGTACACGCGTCACCGGTGAGTTTGTGCGCGACGTAATGAAGCTCAATTGGGATCGACGCGACTTCCGCATTTTCGGCCCGGATGAGACAGCCTCCAATCGCCTCACTCCGCTTTTTGAAATCACCGACCGTACTTCGACGGCAGAGATCATCCCCGGTGACGACCATGTATCGCCAGACGGGCGAGTCATGGAAGTCCTCAGCGAGCACCTTTGTCAAGGTTGGCTGGAGGGCTACCTGATTACGGGCCGCCATGGCCTCTTTTCCTGTTACGAAGCGTTTATCCACATCGTTGATTCGATGTTCAATCAGCATGCCAAGTGGCTGAAGGTAACTCGCGAGATTCCGTGGCGCCATCCGATTGCCTCGCTGAATTACTTGCTCACTTCTCATGTGTGGCGCCAGGACAACAATGGCTTCAGTCATCAGGACCCGGGCTTTATCGATCATGTTGTGAACAAGAAGGCCGACGTTGTGCGCGTCTACCTTCCGCCTGACGCCAACACGCTGCTGTCTGTCATGGATCATTGCCTGCGAAGTCGACACTATGTCAATGTCATCATTGCGGGCAAGCAGCCGGAATTGCAATGGCTCGACATTGAAGCTGCGATCAAACACTGCACCGCTGGCTTGGGGATATGGGACTGGGCCAGCAATGATGAGATTGGGGAACCTGATGTGGTGATGGCCTGCGCTGGCGACGTTCCCACGCTTGAAGCGCTTGCCGCCGTCAGCCTGCTTCGAGTTCATGTTCCTGGTTTGAAAATCCGCTTTGTGAATGTTGTGGATCTGATGGTCCTGCAGCCTAAGAGTGAACATCCGCATGGACTGTCGGATGCGGAATTCGATTCCATCTTCACAACTGAAAAGCCCGTCATCTTTGCTTTCCATGGATATCCGACTCTCATTCATCGCCTCACTTACAGAAGAGTGAATCACGATAACATCCACGTCCGGGGCTATAAGGAAGAAGGTACGACCACAACCCCCTTTGATATGACTGTCCTGAACGACCTCGATCGATTTCATCTTGCTGGCGATGTGGTGGATCGCGTATTGCATCTCCGCGATACCACTGGGCACTTCAAGCAGTTTCTGCGCGACAAATTGATCGAGCATAGACACTATGTGAATCAACATGGCGAGGACATGCCCGAGATTCGCAATTGGACTTGGCCCGCGTGAATTTCTGGGACAGCCCGCTCGCAGATCTGCTTCGATCACTCGATGCTTCCTCGGAAGGGCTGAAGTCAGCTGACATTGAGCAGCGACGCCGAGTACATGGCTCCAACAGCTTGGCAAGCGAATCTCGATTCACAGCGCTGTTCGCGTTCTTGCGCCTTTTTGCCAATCCGCTGGTCCTCATCCTGCTGGCAGCAAGCGCCATTTCGCTCGCCCTTGGTAATCCTGCTAGCGGGTTGATCATCATCACCATGGTGCTTTTGAGTGTCTTCCTGAACTTCTTTATGGAGTACCAGGCGCGGCACGCGGCCGAAGAGATTCAGAAGCAGGTGGCGACAACAGCTGCCGTACTTCGCGATGGTAAAGAAATCGAAGTTCCGGTCGCCGAACTCGTACCCGGCGACATTGTGCGTCTCAATGCGGGCGATCTGATTCCTGCCGATGGTCGCCTTCTGAGCGCCAAGGATTTGCATGTTCGCGAGTCTTCCCTCACCGGGGAATCTCTTGCCGTGGACAAGAGCGTGGGCGATCTGCCCGCTGGTGTCCATGCCCTCGCCGACGCCACCAATAGTGTGTTTCTTGGAACATCAGTGCAGACCGGAATCGCTGAGATGCTGGTTGTTCGTACCGGTCGCAAGACCGCCATGGGCGCGATTGCCGATAATCTGGCTGCCCGTCCGCCGGAGACAGAATTCGCTCGTGGCATTCGTCTTTTTGGGTCGATGATCACCCGCGTCATTATGCTGCTGGTTCTCTTCGTGCTGCTCGTGAATATCGCGCTCCACCGACCTTTGCTTGAGTCATTTCTCTTTGCAATCGCACTTGCTGTAGGGATGACGCCAGAGTTGATGCCGATGATAGTAACGGTCACGCTGTCGCAGGCTGCACGGCGGATGATGAAGAAAAAAGTCCTCGTCAAGCAATTGGCCGCGATCGAAGATTTCGGCAGCATAGACATCCTGTGCAGTGATAAGACAGGCACGCTCACCGAAGGCGAAATCATTCTCGACCGACACGTCGACATTGCTGGCAAAGACGACGACAACGTTCTACGCTTCATCTATCTGAATAGCTACTTTCAGGCGGGTATCAAGAGTCCTCTCGACGACGCTATTTTGAAGCATGATCGTCCCAGGATTGTCGAGTACGAGAAGGTGGATGAAATCCCTTTCGATTTCAATCGCAAGCGCCTTTCGGTGGTTGCGCGGCTACACGATGAGTGCTTCCTGATTGCCAAAGGCGAGGCCGAGAGTATCTTCGGTGTTTGCCAGTCTGTAATGATCGATGGGCAACCGGCTCCGTTCGATTCAGCTCGGCTAGCTCAGGCCTCCGCCATGTTTCAGCAACTCAGCTCTGAAGGTTTTCGCGTGCTGGGCGTTGCCGTCCGCACGGTCCCCAAGCAGGACGGGTACTCACAGGCTGATGAAAGCGCAATGACGCTGGCTGGTTTTGCCGCCTTCCTTGACCCTCCAAAGGAAGGTATTCCCGCTGTTCTTCAAGCTCTCAAACAAAACGGCGTCTCTGTTGTCATCATGACCGGAGACAACCAGTTTGTAACTCACAAAGTCGCAACCGACGTGGGCCTGAATGCGGATCGAATCCTTACTGGAGCGGATGTTGACAAGTTGGACGATGCTGCGCTTGCCTATCAGGCTGAGCACGGAAGCATTTTCGCTCGTGTCGCTCCTGAGCAGAAGAACCGCGTCATCCTTGCCTTGAAGGCCCGTGGCCATGTCGTCGGTTACATCGGCGATGGCATCAACGACGCGCCCTCGCTGCACAGTGCGGACGTTGGCATTTCAGTCATGAATGGCGTTGAAGTCGCCAAAGACGCGGCTAAGATCATACTTCTTGAAAAGGATCTATCCGTTTTGAACGACGGCATCATTGAGGGACGCCGTTGTTTTGCCAACATCATGAAATACATCGTGATGGGCACGAGTTCCAACTTTGGAAACATGTTCAGCATGGCGGCGGCATCGCTGTTTCTGCCCTTTCTGCCAATGCTGCCCACCCAGATTCTGTTGAACAATTTCCTCTACGATCTCTCGCAGCTAAGTATCCCCAGTGACAATGTTGATCCGGCACTGTTACATAAACCAAAACGCTGGAATATCACTTTTGTCCGGCAGTTCATGACGATCATCGGCCCGATCAGTTCGATCTACGACTTCCTGACTTTTGCAATCCTTCTCTGGGGCTTTGGGGCACTCGGGCACCCGTCTCTCTTCCATACGGGATGGTTCGTTGAATCGCTTTTGACGCAAACACTGGTGGTGTTCGTGATCCGTACCGCCGGCAACCCGTTCAAGAGCTTACCCAGCCGCATGTTAGCCTTCACCGTGTCGACAATCGTCGCGGTCGCGATTATTTTGCCCTACACGCCAATTGGTCGGTTGATTGAGTTTGTCCCGCTGCCCTGGACCCTGCTGGCTACGCTTACGGCCCTGACCGGCACCTACCTGCTTCTCGTGCAGTGGGTAAAAGCCTGGTTCTATCGGCGCCACGCACTGCTGTAACGGCATGGCAGGCTTAATCGAGCTTCTTGATTCCGGCGAATTTCTCCACCAGTTTCTTTAACCCATAACCGGCAAAGTTGACGATGAGCTTGGTTTCGTCACCGTCGCCCTCGCGCCTCACTACCGTCCCCTTGCCATAGCGCGCATGCATTACGGTTGAACCCAGCCGAATGCCGCTGGAGGGCGCATTCTGCTGGCGCGCCGGCACAAAGGCTTTGGCTGCTGCGGCGGCTGGCCGTTGCGCCAACTGCGGCGGCGGCGCGGGCTTCACTGCTGGTGCTGGCGGTGGCGCTGATGCCGCCGCTTTAGGCTTCGTATCCCACGGTGCATCGTCATCCCCAAACAAGGAAGCATTCACCGGCCTCGGCGGCGCTGCCGGCTTTGGCGGTAATACTGCTCTCGGTGGCGGCGGCGGGGCCGCAGGCGGATTCGGTGGACGTAGCGTCGGCCTCACGGTCGACGCCGAGTTTCCAGCGCCAAAGAACTGATTGATGTTGTCAGCGTTCGCCGATGGCTTTGACCCATAACTGTACTTGCGAACCGTGTCTCTGGCTTCCCATTGTTCTGTGCGCAGATCGATCTGCGGCACCACCGAAAGCCGCGACAGCTTTTCGGTATAAGGCTCCGGCACTTCGCGGATAAAGCGCGATGTCAGCGCTGGCTCCGGCATCCCCCCGCCATACTTGCGCCGCATCCGAGCCCATGTCAGGAACAATTGCTGGCGGGCTCGCGTCATTCCGACATAGCAAAGCCGCCGCTCTTCTTCCATTTGGTTGTCATCGACAAGCGCCCGTGAATGGGGAAACAATCCCTCCTCAAGGCCCGCGATAAAGACAATTGGAAACTCCAGCCCCTTGGCGTTATGCATCGTCAACAGCGAGATCTGTGCCTTCTCATCCAGCTTGTCGGAATCACTGACCAGCGCCGCATGATCCAGGAAATCGCCGATCGATTCGCCCCGCTCTGCCGCCTCTGCCGCTGCGTTGATCAATTCATTCAAATTGGCGATCCGGCCTTCATTCTCGGGCACCGGATTGTCTTCCAGCGACTTGATGTAGCCCGTGCGCGTGAGTAACTCTTTGAGTAAGTCGCGTATGTTCGATGTCTCAAGCGTGTCGCGCAGCTCCAGAATGATCCGCCGAAACGCATCCAGCGCCGCCTCCGCCCGCGACCCCAGCGAGTGGGCCTCGATCAACTTCCCCGTCGCCTCCCAAAGGCTTAAGCCATTTGGCTGCGCATAAGCGTCCACCTGGTCAAGGGTTGTCTTGCCGATTCCACGTGCCGGCGTATTTACCACCCTCAAAAACGCGATCGAATCCCCAGGATTGACGATCAGTTTCAAATAGCTGAGCGCATCCTTGATTTCGGCGCGCTGGTAGAAGCTGACGCCTCCCACCACGTTGTACTTCCTGCCATAGCGCCGCAGCGCCTCTTCAATCTGGCGCGACTGAGAATTCGTCCGATACAGAATCGCGATTTGCGTCGAGTGGTCACGATCAAGAGTCTTATCAATGCGATCTGCGATCCAAAGCGCCTCGTTCTCGCCGTCCATCGCTTCGTACAACCCAATCTTTGGTCCGGCCGTCTGCTCTGTCCAAAGATTCTTGCCCTTGCGCTGCATGTTGTTGGCAACAACCGCGCTTGCCGCCTCAATGATGTTCTTAGTCGATCGGTAGTTTTGCTCCAGCCGAATGATCTTGGCACCCTGGTAGTCACGCTCAAAATCGAGAATGTTGCGAATGTCCGCGCCGCGCCAACTGTAGATCGACTGGTCCTCATCGCCAACCGCCACAACGTTGCCGTGTGAGTCGCTGAGCAACCGCATCAGCTCGTACTGGCTGCGATTGGTGTCCTGATACTCATCCACCATCACAAACTGGTAGCGGCGATTATAGAGATCGCGAAGCGTGCTGTCGTGCCTGAGCAGGCGGACGCTCTCAAGCAAGAGGTCGTCAAAATCCACCGCATTTGCCTGCCTTAGCCGCGCCTCGTATTGCTCATAGATCACGGCCATCCGCGATGCCTTCGGGTCCTTGGCGTTCTTGTGCAGATCCTGCGGCACCTCATGATGACTCTTGGCGCTGCCAATTCGCGATAGTGCCGCTCGATACTGCATGAACTTCTCATCCAGCCCGAGCCCCTTGAATATCTGCTTGATCAGCATGATCTGATCATCGTCATCGTAGATATTGAATTGCCGCGTAAAGCCTTGCCGCAAGTCAGCAAGGCGGTCGCCATCCTTCCGCAACAGGCGTACACAGAAAGAGTGAAACGTTGAAACAAAAGGCGTGTCGTAATTCTCGCCCGTCGATGCCAGAAGCTGATGAATGCGTTCCTTCATTTCTTTGGCGGCTTTGTTCGTAAACGTAACGGCAAGCACCGCATATCCGGGTACCGCATGCGCGTGTACCAGGTTCGCCATCCGGTGCGTAATGACGCGAGTCTTCCCCGACCCAGCGCCGGCCAGGATCAGTAGCGCACCTTCGCCATGCGCAGCAGCTTCGCGTTGTGAGGGGTTGAGGCCTTCGAGAAAGTCCATTGGAATGAAAGGGTTAGGGTTAGAACGGTCAGTCCTGACACTTACCTTTTAGTCTAGCATGACCTCGAAAATAGCGTTATCTTCAAGAGTAGTACTCACTGATTCATACGTCTAGATACCCCTAAAAGGTGGTAGTAAGCACCCGCAAATGACCGTGAGACTACCCGCGTTTTAGGGCTTGAGTTTTAGGGGTAGTACTAGTACAAAAGACATATGCGGTCTACTAATCCCTCTCCCTCCCTCCACAATGGTTCTCAAGCACACGATGCTCAGAAAGAGTTGAATCGTCTTCATCGGCGCCGAATCGCGCTCATCCAGTTAATTCGTTCGGTGGAAGAGTACCTTCTGGTTGCCGATGTCAGTGATCGCTTGCTCACTGAGACGGCTCCCAACTCGGCTACACCCAAAAAGCCGAATCTAAGGGTTGTCTACGCACGCTCCTTAAAACAGCTGATGGCTTAACGCAGGACGCCTAGTTTGCCGAGCGGCCAGTAGACAAAAACTGCCTTGCCATAAATGTACTCGCGCGGCACCGTCCCCCAGGAACGCGAATCATTCGACGCACTCCGATGATCGCCCATCACGTAGTATTGCCCATCTCCAACTTGGACACGTGGCGACGTAATTCGGTCGTGGAACTCTTCAGGAACATAAGGCTCGTCAAGCTTCTTGCCATTCACGAAAACAATACCCTCGGTCACAGCAACCCAATCCCCGGGTAGCCCAATGACCCGTTTGATATAGGATTTGGATGTGTCGCCGGGGTAAAGAAAGACCACCATGTCGCCGTGTTGGATGTCTTCAAAGCCAAAGCGGTAGGTGAACTTGTTGATGAAGATTCGTTCCTGGTCGGCCAGTGCGGGCAACATCGAAGTGCCTTCCACTTTCACCGGTTGATAGAGGAACAAAATGATTGCCACCGCGATCAGGACGCTGAGTACGAGATCCCTCAGGAAGAACCCGGGGCCAGTCAATGCGTGTTGCGTGGGAACTGGTGAAGCTACTGGTGCTGGCAAGTCTTGCACGAAATGATCCTACAACGAATGCAGACGCGGTTGGGGAGCAAAAAATTTCAATAGCTGAATTCCCGTCCCGTAATTAGCTTCGCCACCCTCGCTACAGGAAGCCCACCCGCCTCCAGCACTGCCTTATGGTACGCAGCCAGATTGAAACGCGATCCCTGCGCTTCCTTGGCAATCTCGCGCATCCTGAGGTGATCGCGCCAACCCGCAAAGTAGGTCACCAGCTGCACACTGGACAACTTGGCCCGCTGCAGCTTGGCGACTGCCTCTTCCTTCTCCTGAAAAGTCTGATCCATCATCATCGCGATCGCCTCGTCGTCTGTCATGCGCCCGGTCTGCAGCCGGATGTCGAGAATTGCATTGGAGATCACCCGCAACTGTTGCTTGAGAAAAGTCAGTTTTAAATCCGGATCATTCCCCAGGTATCCCGCCTCGATCATCATTTGCGTGGCATAGACGGCCCATCCCTCGGCATATGCGCCATTGGCATAAACGCTGCGCAGCAACCTTCGTCCACGCGGTTCCACCCGGTTTGCATATTCCGATTGAACATAATGCCCAGGCATCGCTTCATGCACCGTAAGCAGCTTCAGGCCGTAGAAATTGTACTCTCGCAATTTCGATTCAACGCGTTCCTGCGGCCACTGTGCCGGGATCGGAGTCAGCCAATATTGTGCGCCCAGCAGCGGATCCATAGGCGGGGCAGGGTTGAAGCCGCCCACTGCGTAGATGCCCCGCATAAAGGCCGGGGTCTCGATCACCTGCAAGTTCTTGCCATCCGTCAGTGGAAGCAGTCCTTTTTCTTTCACAAAAGCTGTCGCTTCGGCAAGATCCCGCTTGGCATCAGCAAAGTAATTTTCGCCCGTTGTGTGCTTGGCTGCGATCAAATCGAGTCGCTTGCGAATCGCCGCGTTCCTGTCTCCTTTGCCGGTAAATCCGCAAAGCTTAGCCATCTCCTGGCGCGTCCGCTCCAACTCCTTCTCCGCCGCCGCCAGCATCGCATCGGGTGTCGATGCCGTCCCAAAGGTCAATTGAAACTTCTTTGTATATGCTTCTGTGCCAAGTCGCCAGTCGTAATCCTTGCCCTCAAGATCCTTCTTCAGAAACTGCTGAAACTGCTGCATGCTGCGCGTAGCCAGGTCGGCGGCCTCATCGAATTTCTTCGACATCTCTTCAGGGCGTTCCTTGCGGATCGTTGCGATCAGGTCGATATTGCCCTGAGTCTCCTCGATGGCCACATCGCGCCAGATTTTTGGAACCGCAACCAGGTTGCCCTCGGCCTGCAGGACCCGCGAAGGGATGCGCTCCATCCGCTTGAGGATGTCGTAGAAGCGCTTGTTGCGTGGCGCATACTCTGAAGTAAACGGCACAAAGAGTGCGTTGCCGATGGCCTCGGCGTACAGCTGTGGGGAATGTGTCCAGACGGCGGCCTCATCCAGATCGAAACGCGCCAGAGCGATCAATTGCTTCACATACTCAAAGTCCGCCAAGTCCTCTGGGGTCATCTTGGCCGGATCGATGTCCTTCTTCAACCCCCCTAGGAAACGCGCATAATAATCACGCTGCCGCGCTGCGGTGGGCGGCGAGAATTCGTCCAGCAACTCATCGAGTGGCACGCCATTATGGCGGTGATAGCCTGCCGCAGTCGCCGCCGAAGGCGCAAAAGTGAGCGTGGCGAACACAAAGTCCTCGGCAATGCTTGAGAACGGCCTCGGCTTCGTCGAGCATGAGGAAAGGATGAGAAGGCCAACGACAAGGGCCACAGAACGCATATCTCCAGTGTAGAGCCCCGCTGAAGCCCCCGCCACTGATAGACTGTCGGCCATGACCCGCCGTGCCGCCCTGGCCACCGCCGCCCTCGCCCAACGCCTCGCCCTCGCCGATCAAGCCTCGCAAATGAAAGGCCGCATTCATCACTCCGTCTGCAAGTGGTGTTTCCCCAAAGTCTCCCTCGAAGACCTTTGCATTGCTGGCAAGTCGATGGGCCTGAGCTCGATCGAACTCCTCGGCCCCGCTGACTGGCCAACTCTAACCAAACACGGCCTCACCTGCGCCATGTCCACCAACCCGGTCGTCGATGGTCTCGGCGGTATCGCTCGCTCCTTCAACCGTGTCGAACACCACGACAAGCTGGTCGCCGCCTACGAAGACCTCATCCCCAAAGCTGCCGCCGTCGGCCTTGAAAACGTCATCTGCTTCTCCGGCAACCGCGACGGATTGGCCGATGAGAAAGGCATCGAAAACTGCGCGCTTGGCGTCAAGCGCCTCATGGCCCTCTGCGAAAAGCACAAAATCAACCTCGTAATGGAATTGCTCAACTCCAAAGTCAACCATGCCGATTACATGTGCGACAAGACCGCCTGGGGCGTCGCCCTCTGCGACAAAGTAAGTTCCCCTCGCTTCAAGCTTCTCTACGACATCTATCACATGCAAATTATGGAAGGCGACGTAATCGCCACCATTCGTAAGTACAACACTTACTTCGCGCACTATCACACGGGAGGCGTCCCCGGTCGCGCCGAAATCGACGAAACGCAAGAACTCAACTATCCCGCGATCATGCAAGCCATCGTCGCCACCGGCTTCAAGGGCCACGTCGCCCAGGAGTTCGTCCCCAAGCGCCCCGACGTTCTGGCCTCTCTGCGGCAGGGCGTCAACATCTGCGACGTCTAGGCTTGATAGCCTAATCTGGTGATTCAATACTCCATCGGTGTCGACCTCGGCGGCACCAACCTCCGTGCTGCCACTGTCGATCAGGACGGCCAGATTCTCGCTCAAGTCAGCGTCTCTACCAGTCCAGAAAAGGGCCGCGACTACGTGATCGGCGAACTCGTCGATTGCATTCAGGAACTGCGCGCCAAACAAAGCGCCGGCCGTTTCGTCGGCGTCGGCATCGGCGTCCCCGGCTTCATCCTCATCGAAAAAGGAATCATCGTGGGTTCCAATAATCTGGCTTTCCTCGAAGGCTTCGCGCTTCGCGACGACATCGAACATCGTCTCGGCGCGCCTGTGATCCTCGAGAACGATGCCAATGCCGCCGCGCTTGGCGAAAGCTGGATTGGTGCCGGAGCAGAGGTCGACGATCTCGTTCTGCTCACGCTCGGCACCGGCATCGGTGGCGGCATCATCTACAACAACCGGGTCATGCACGGTCGCGAAGGCATGGCGGGCGAACTCGGGCATATCACCGTCGTCCCGAATGGTAACCCCTGCGGTTGCGGCAACGTCGGTTGTCTCGAAAAGCACGCCTCGGCCACGGCCATTACCTGCACGGCCGAGCTCATGAAGGTCACCTCGCACCCCAATCCCACTTCCGAAGACATCTACAAACTGGCCCTTGCTGGCGATTGGAAGGCCCAACAGATTTTCCGCTCCATGGGGGAAGCCCTCGGCGTCGCTTTGGCCACGCTCATCAATACCTTTAACTTCCCGCTCTACCTTCTCAGCGGTGGCGTCCTCCCGGCTTGGGACTTCTTTGCCCCCGCGATGATGGACGAAGTCAAACGTCGCAGCTTCACCTTCCGCAACACCAAGACGCGGATCGAGAAGGCCAAACTCGGCGGCCAAGCTGGCCTTTACGGCGCAGCCTATCTACCATTCCAAGCGCAGAAAGAACGTCCCTGATACCATCGCGAGAGTCACAAGAACATGCACTGGCTAGGAATCGATATTGGAACCGGCGGCACCCGCGCGTTGCTGCTCAATGAAGCGGGCAAGATCGTCGCGACTTGCACCGAACCCCATGCGGAGATGCGCATGGAAAAACCTCTCTGGGCCGAACAGGACCCCGATGATTGGTGGCGCGCTGCCCAGATCGCCATCCGTGGCGTCCTCGCCCAAGCCAACATTGGGGGCGACTCCGTCAAAGGCATCGGCTTCTCCGGCCAGATGCACGGTCTCGTCATGCTCGACGCCGAAGGCAAAGTCATCCGCCCCAGCCTGATCTGGTGCGATCAACGCAGCCAGGCTCAGGTCGATGCCATTCATGCCCGAGTCGGTCGCGATCGCGTTGTCCAGCTCACCGCCAACCCCGCAATTACCGGCTTCACGCTGCCCAAGCTCCTCTGGGTGCGTGACAACGACCAAGCCTCTTATGATCGCCTCCGCACCGTCCTCCTCCCCAAAGACTACGTCCGCTACAAGCTCTGTGGTGAACTCGGGCAGGACGTCTCGGACGCCTCAGGCACCGGAGTTTTCGATGTTGTCAATCGACAATGGTCGCGCCCGATGATGGAAGAACTCGGCCTCACAACGAGCTGGTTTCCACCGGTCTATGAGAGCGCTCAAGTCTGCGGCCGCATCACCAAAGATGCGGCAGAACGCACTGGCCTCGCCCCCGGCACGCCCATGGTCGCCGGAGCCGGCGATCAGGCGGCGAGCGCCGTCGGCAATGGCATCGTCGAAGCCGGCATCGCCAGTTGCACCCTCGGCACCTCCGGCGTCGTCTTCGCGCACCTCGATGCGCCCGCCTACGATCAACAGGGCCGTGTCCACACTTTCTGCCACTCTGTCCCAGGCAAATGGCATGTCATGGGCGTCACCCAGGGTGCCGGCCTCAGCCTGCAATGGTTCCGTAACAATCTCGCCCCCGGCACCAGCTACGACGCTCTGATGGCGGATGCCTCCGATGCTGAGATCGGCTGCGGAGGGCTCTTCTGGCTCCCCTATCTTATGGGCGAACGGACCCCCCATCTCGATCCTTTGGCCCGTGGTGGCTGGATCGGCCTCACAGCCCGCCACACCCGCAATGATCTTGTCCGCAGCATCGTCGAGGGCGTCACCTTCTCGCAAAAAGATTGCCTCGACGTCATCCTCGAACTTGGCGTGGAAATTGATCGCGTTCGCGCCTCGGGCGGCGGAGCGCAAAGTCCGCTCTGGCGTCAGATCATGGCTGACACCTTTGCCCGCAGAGTAACAACTCTCGATTCCCAGGAGGGCTCGGCCTATGGCGCTGGCTTGCTGGCGATGGTTGGCACCGGCGGCTTCTCCAGCGTCGCGGAAGCCTGTGCTGCCTGCACCACAGAAGTCTCGACGACAGACCCCCGCCCTCGCGAGTCTGTTGCCTACACTCGCCAGCACGAAATCTACCGCACTCTTTATCCGACGCTCAGGAGCACCTTCCGCCTGCTCGAATAGCCGATCAACTACGTCCGTCGTGCCAGCAAATATAGCGTCACCGGCGTAGTCCCATCCTCAACCATGGCAAAGCCCGCATCCTTCAGGCCCCCAGTCCACCATTCCCGACCGCGCGTGCCCCCATGTGTCAGCATTGGCCCAAATGCGAGCTTTGCCCACCAGTCGTTCGCTACCAGAATCAGCAGAAACTCTCCCCCGGGTTTCACCACCCGAGCGGCCTCGCTCAGCGCCTGCCGAATGCCTGCGCGATTCAAATGATCCACCGCATACGCGCTCACCACGGCGTCAAAGCTCCCAGCATCAAACGGCAGCTTCGTCATGTCCGCCTTGACGA
Source organism: Bryobacterales bacterium (assembly GCA_038206015.1). Taxonomy (GTDB): domain Bacteria; phylum Acidobacteriota; class Terriglobia; order Bryobacterales; family Bryobacteraceae; genus Bryobacter. Next base: position 32,982 of record JBBRBI010000024.1, read on the forward strand.
TCGTCGCCCGTTGCTCTACGCCAGCGGCGATCAGGTTCCGCCGCAGCCGCTCTTCTGGCTGCTCGCCGGGTCCAAAGTGATGATCGAAAGAATCGCCAAACAAGTCCGACGCCACCAGCGTAATTTGCGGCCGCGCCCGCAGAACCATGATCGAAGATCGTCCCGTGCCAGCGCCCAGATCCAGCACTCGTCCTGTACCCGCGCGCAAGAACGCCTCCGTTGGCAGCGGTGGCACTTTGTTGATGCCCACGCCAAACGCCATCAGCAGAAATACCGTCCCCGCCCAAACCGCTGTTGCTCCCAGCAGCATCATCGCCCACTTCGGCCACTCGCGGACAAACCCGATTACCAGCAGCACCAGCGTCGGCACTGCCACCGCCAAATGTCCATAATGGAGCCACCAAGGGTAGCCAAAGTCGAGAGCCGCATTCGTGAGCATGATCATCATTCTGTCGCACAACCAAGCCCCGCTCAACCCCTTTGCTTGTATCCTCCAAGGATGGGGATTCCGGCGGTTAAATATTGCGACGTCTGCCTGCCCGTCCCCCTCGACCGTCCCTTTACATACTCACTGACTGGCGAATGGCGCGAAACCGCGCAAGTCGGCTGCCGCGTCCTGGTTCCCTTTCAGCAGCGTAAACTCAGCGGCACCATTCTCAAAATTCACGAGGATACCCCCTCCTACAAAGTCCGTCCCATCGAAAAGCTTCTCGACGCCGAACCCATTTTCGACGCCAAGCTTATCTCCCTCGGCCTCTGGGTGGCTCGTTACTACTTCGCGCCGGTCGGCGAAGTGTTTCGAATCATGGCGCCCCTGAGCGGGGAAGTTCGTCGCAGTAAGCTCTATGCGCTCACGGACGCCGGTCGCGATCTCTCCCGCCAATCCATGCTTGGCCTTCTCAACACAGCCGACCCTGCCCTCATCCTGCTCCAGGCTCTCGATGGCCGCAGTATGACCCTTGCTGCTCTCACTCGCAAAACTCCGGAAGCTCCTCAACTCGTCGCCGAGTTCCAGAAAAAGGGCTACCTGCGCATCGAAGAACAAGCCAGCGAAAAGGACCCTCTCCGCGCCCCCTCCACCCAGCTCAACGTTGAAGGTCTCGGCCTTGAACCGCAAACCAAAGTACCCAAGTGGGAACGTGAACTCCTCGCCTACCTCCACCTCTATCCCGGTGCCCATCCTCTCGATGAGATCGAGAATTTTCTCAAGAACGCCGGGCAGAGTGCCCGCAGCCTGGCCCGGCAGGGGATCGTCAAACTCACGCCGCGCATGGGCGCAATCCGTCTCGCCGCAGATCGTCCCCGCCATGATCTAAACCCCTCGCAAGCCGCCGCCTTCGCCGCCATCGAAGCCGCCGTCAAGGCCAACCAGTACGCCGCATTTCTGCTGCAAGGCGTTACCGGAAGCGGCAAGACCGAGGTCTACCTCAGCGCTATAGAAGCAACCCTTGCACAGGGTCGCAGCGCGCTCCTGCTCGTCCCCGAGATCGCACTTACTCCGCAGGTAGCCGGGCAATTCGCTCTACGCTTCGGTGAGCAGGTTGCGATTCTTCACAGTGCCTTCAGGGACAGCGAACGTGCTGAATATTGGCGCCGCATCCGCCGGGGCGAAGCCCGTGTTGTCATTGGCACGCGCAGCGCCGTTTTCGCCCCTATGCCCGACTTGGGCCTGATCATCGTCGATGAAGAGCACGATGGCAGCTACAAACAGGAAGAAGCCCCCCGCTACAGTGGCCGCGATGTGGCAGTAGTACGCGCCCAACAGATCGGCGCAGTCGTCGTGCTCGGCAGTGCAACCCCATCGCTTGAAACTCGCTACAACGCCGACCGCAGCAAATACACCCACCTCCTTCTACCCGACCGCATCGAGCAACGCCCCATGCCCGCCGTCGAAATCATCGACTTGCGCCAGGAGTTTCTCGACACCAAAAAGAACGCCCTATTTTCTCGTCGCATGATTGAGGCCGTAACCGACAAGCTCGCCCGCGGCGAGCAGACAATGCTCTTGATGAACCGCCGCGGCTTTGCCAGCTTTGCCGTCTGCCGCAGTTGCGGCTATCGCGTGGAATGCGTCAATTGTTCTGTCACGCTCACATACCATCGCAAAGATCGCCGCCTGCTCTGTCACTATTGCGGCTATGCCGAGAAAGTGCCCGACCATTGCGTCAAGTGCGACAGCGAACACATCCAGTTCGTCGGCAGCGGCAGTGAGAAAATCGAAGAGGAATTGCGCGAAGCTTTTCCCGATGCCCGCATCGCCCGCATGGACCGCGACACGATCAACTCCAAGGCCGACTACGAGCAAATCCTCCACGGCTTCCGTGAGGGCGATTTCGATATTCTGGTCGGCACGCAAATGATTGCCAAGGGCCATGACATCCCCAATGTCACCCTTGTCGGCATCGTCAACGCTGACGTCGGCCTTGGCATGCCAGACTTTCGCGCCGCAGAACGTACCTTTCAATTACTCACTCAGGCCGCTGGCCGCGCCGGTCGTGGCGGCCTCCCTGGCACCGTGATCCTGCAAACCATCAACCCTGACCACTACGCCGTCCGCTTCAGCGCCGCCCAGGACTACGAGCTGTTCTACAACAAAGAGCTTCAGTTCCGCAAAGTCATGCGCTACCCACCCTTTGCCTCTCTCGCCAACATTGTCTTTCGCAGTGAGAAGCAGGAAGAGGCGCTGCGCATGAGCGGCGAGATCGCAGAACTCGTCAAGGACCAGAAAGAAGGCGTACGAATTCTTGGCCCTGCCGAAGCCCCTGTCCCGCGTGTCAATCAGGAATTCCGCTATCAGATGCTCGTCAAGGCTGGCCAGCGCAAGCGCCTGGCAGAGATCCTCGAAGCCATCCGGGACTGCGCTGTCGAGCGCAACTGGCCCGCCACCTCGCTCGTAATTGACGTCGATCCACTGAGCCTCCTATGAGCACGACTGAGCAAGCCGTTCTCGTCGAAAACCTCTTCGCGATGATGAGCACCTTTGCTCGCTGTCGCCCCGAAGCCGAAGTCTGGGAAGATGCGGGCCTCCTCTGCGTCTACTCCGGTCTCCCTGGTGCAGTCTTCAATTCCGTTCTGCTCACTCAACCTGTCCTCGACCGGGAAGAACTGCGACTCAAGCTCGAATACGTCGACGCCTTGTACAAACGCCGACATGCCCGTTGGAGCCTATGGCTGGTGGAGCACTACGTCCCGGACACTTTGCTTGGCGGGATCGGCGGCATGTTGGATCGTTACGGATTGAAGAACATCATCCGCGGACAGGGCATGATTGCGACAGAATTTGCGCTCCCACTCAGAACACTTCCTCAGTTGGAGATCCATCCTGTTTACTCCCCTGCCAGTCGCTTTGATTTTTGCCACGTCATGTCGGTCGCCTTCCGTACGCCCCTATCTGTTTTCATCGACGTTTACAACACTCCCGATTACTGGGACGGTCCCTTGCGTGGTTTCGTCGCATACTCTGGCAACCGCGCTGTTGGCACCGCGTGCGTGCTTCCGGCCGCTGGAGTCCTTGGCGTCTATGGAGTCGCGGTGCTGCCTGACGTGCAGCGCAAAGGCATTGGAGAACGCGTGCTGCGCTACGGATTGGAGACCTTGGCAGCTGAGACTGGCTTGACTACAACGGTGCTGGAATCCAGCGAGATTGCCCTCCCGCTCTATCGCCGACTCGGCTACCGAAGCATCGCCGCCCTGACCATTTACAACGAGAGTCGTTGATGACGCTACAATATGGCGGTGGGTTCGTTGTGGATGAACACACGAATCGACAGGAATTTGATGCAGAAGAGTAATACTAAAGCGGCCCCGGCAAAGTCTGCCACACGCTCCGCCACCAGCGCCCCAGTTGCGAAGGGTCCCTCGGCCCAACAGAAGTCCTTTGACGCAGCGATGCAATCTTTTCACATGCGGGACTTCGCTAAAGCGAAGGCCCTGTTCGAGGCCTCCCTCGAAGGCCCTGTGAAAGAGATTGGCTACGCCGCCAAACAACATTTATTGATGTGTCAGCAGCGTCTTGCAAAGAACACGATGAAGCTGGACAACGCCGAAGATCTCTATAACTTTGGCATCAGCCAGATGAACAAACGTGACCTCGACGGTGCCCAGGTTAGCTTTGAAAAAGCTCTCAAGCACGACGATGCCGATTTCGTTCACTACGCCCTCGCCCTCGTCATGGGTGCCAAGCAGGACATCCCGGGCGCCGTGGCCCACCTCAAACGTGCCATCGAGATCGCACCCAAAAACCGTGTTGCGGCTCACAATGATCCGGACTTTGCTGAGTTGATGCAGCACTTGCCTATCCGCGAGTTGCTGATCTCCCACTAAACGCCGATGAGCGCGCCGCTATTCGGCTCTAAAGATCCAGCCAGCCCGTTGCGCATTGTCTCCCTCGGCGGCGGCACGGGCCTATCCAGTCTGTTGCAGGGCCTCAAATCTTACGCCCTTCAGGGGCAAGCCGACCTTACGGCGATCGTGACGGTCACCGATGATGGTGGCAGTTCCGGTCGATTGCGGCGCGAATTCGATGTTCTTCCTCCCGGCGACATCCGCAACTGTATGGTCGCCCTCAGCGAGGACGAGGCCCTTCTCGGTCGTCTCTTCCAATATCGATTTGTTGCCGGTCGCGGTCTGAAGGGGCACAGCTTCGGCAATCTCTTCCTCACCGCACTCACTCACGTTACCGGCGATTTTCCTCATGCCGTCAAGCTCTCCTGCGAGGTGCTCGCCATCTGCGGGTGTATCTACCCTTCAACGGCCCAAAACGTTGGCCTGCGCGCCATTATGCACGACGGCTCAATTGTCGAAGGCGAAACCCGAATCAGTAAAAGTCGCAAGCGAATCGTTAGACTCGAACTGACACCCGCCAAGGTCAAGCCGCTCAAGGATGCCCTCGATGCCATCGCCGCAGCCGACCTCATTACGATGGGGCCCGGTAGCCTCTACACCAGTGTTATTCCCAATCTCCTCGTCGATGGGATCGCCGCAGCGATCCGCCGCAGCAAAGCGCGTAAAGTCTACTTCGCCAATCTCATGTGGCAGCCCTGGGAGACGATGCAATTTTCGGCCTCCGACCATTTGAAAGCGATCTTTGATCACGGTGGCAAAGGCACAGTCGAGCAGGTCATTCTGAACTCACGGCCCATCAGTGCTTCGCAGCGCCGCCTTTATGCGGCCGATAAAGTCTTCCCCGTCGAGCTCGATACCCCTCGCATTGCCGAGCTGTGTGTCGAAGTTGTATCCCGCCCCTTACTTGCCAAGGGAGAAAAAATCAGGCACGATTCCAGCGCTATCGCCAGCGTTGCGATGGAGTTGGCACGAGAGGCGCGTGAGCGCCGCAGCCCGTCCAGTCTAAGCAGTCCATCGTCAAGGTAAACAACATGCAGAACAACACAACCCTGAGTGCAATCGTACTCGCCGCCGGCCTCGGCACGCGAATGAAGAGCCGTAAGGCAAAGGTCCTGCACGAGGCCGGTGGACAGGCTCTCGTCGAGCATGTCCTCGACGCAGCGCAAGCCAGTGTTCCTGCAGATCGCATTACGATTGTCGTCGGACATCAGGCAGAAGAAGTTCAGAAGCGCATCGCCGAGCGCGGCTGCCGCTTCGTCACTCAAACAGAGCAGCGCGGTACCGGTCACGCCGTTGCCATCTGCGCCGATGCATCCGCCACGGACGGCCTCACCCTCCTTCTCTACGGCGATTGCCCCCTCCTGACTGCGGCAACAATTACGCGGCTGGTAAAAGCTCAAAGCAGCAGCGGCGCAGCGGCGACTCTCATCACCACCATGCTCGAAGACCCTACCGGCTACGGCCGCATTGTGCGCGATTCCAGCGGCGCTGTCGCGTTGATCGTTGAGCAAAAAGCGGCAACCCTCGACCAGCAACAGATCCGCGAAATCAACTCAGGCATCTACTGCATCGACAGCGCGTTGCTGTGGGAGCATGTGTGCGCGATCGCTCCCAATCCGGCCTCTGGCGAAATCTACCTCACCGACATTGTGGAGTTGCTCGGCAGGGCAGGGAAGCGCGTCGAGGCTCTGGTGCTGGAAGACGCAACCGAAATCCTCGGCATCAACCATCGCGTCGAACTGGCCGAAGCAGACCGCATCCTCCGTGCTCGCAAAGCTCGCCAACTGATGTTCGATGGCGTCACAATTCGTCAGCCCGAAACGGTTGCCATCGACACTCGCGTCCAAATCGGTCAGGACACAATCATTGGCGCGCTCACTCAGATCACCGGCAACACAAAAATTGGCGCAGACTGCCGCATCGGCACCGGCAGCGTCATTCGCGATAGCACCATTGCCGACGGCGTTGAGATCGGCGAGTATTGTTTCGTCGGCACCTCGGTTGTCGCGACAGGTGCGCACATCGGCCCCTTCAGTCGCCTCCGTCAGGACAACCATGTGGGCGAAAACGCGCACATTGGCAACTTCGTCGAGCTTAAGAAAACCAGCTTCGGTGCCGGGGCCAAGGCCATGCATCTGGCCTACCTGGGCGACAGTGTCATCGGCGCTGGCGTCAACATCGGAGCGGGCACGATCACCTGCAACTACGATGGCGTTCACAAGCACACCACCGAAATCGGCGAAGGTGTCTTTGTCGGCTCCAACTCCACTCTCGTCGCCCCGGTCAAACTCGAGCCCGGCAGCTACATCGGCGCAGGCAGCGTCATCACCGATGCCGTGCCTGCCGACGCTCTGGCCATCGGTCGCAGCCGTCAAACGAATAAGGCCGACTGGGCCGCAAAAAAGCGTGCAAAGAAGTCCAGCTAGTTGGCGCAAAACGCCTAACAGCGGCGGTCCGATATCATACAATGATCAGAAATGACTACCAAGCGCCGGGACCTCCTGAAGTCGATCGCAGGCTTCCCTCTGCTCGCTACCGCCAGCCAGCAACCCACAGCCACCAAGCCTCCCAACATCCTTTTCATTCTTTCCGACGATCATAGCGCCCCCTATCTCGGTGCCTACGGTGCCGATTGGATGTCGACTCCCAACCTCGACAAATTCGCCAGCGAGGGCATGCTCTTCACCCGCGCCTTTACCGCCGCGCCCCAATGCGTCCCCTCCCGCACTGCCCTCATGACCGGTCGCTCTCCAGTGGCTGCCCGCATGGGCCGCTTCAGCTCACCCCTCCCTCCAGACATTCCCACCGCTCCAGAAGTGCTTCGCACCAGGGGCTACTACACCGGTGTCTGCGGCCGCTATTTCCACCTCGATGGTTCTGTAAACCCTTCGCCCGTTACCGCTGCGACCTATGAGAAGTTCGACATGCGTACCTGGAAGAAGCGCGTCGATTTCATGGACATCTCCTCGCAAGCCAAAGCTCCGCAGGTCTTCGAGCAGTTCCTCGCGCAAAAGCCTGCCGCCAAGCCCTGGTTCTTTTGGATCAACTTCAACGATCCGCATCATCCTTGGGATGCTGACGCCGGCAAAGTCGATCCCGCCAGGATCAAACTCCCCGTTCATCTTCCCGACCTCCCAGGCGTCCGCGCCGACCTCGCCCGTTATTGTGGCGAAATCGAGCGCGCCGACCGTTCCTTCGATGTCCTGATGTCGCTGCTGCGCAAGAGCGGTGAAGAAGCTAATACACTCGTGATCTTTATGGGCGACAACGGCATGGCCTTCCCACATGGCAAAGGTTCGCTCTACGATCCGGGCCTCAATGTCCCGCTGATCGCGCGCTGGCCCGGTCACATCAAACCGGGTGTCTCCAAGACGCTGATCTCTGGCGAAGATCTCGCTGCCACCTTCATGGACATCGGCGGCGCAACCCCGCCAACTGGTGTTTCTGGCAAAAGCTTCTACCCCCTTTTAACGGGCGGAAGTTACAAACCGCGCGAGCACATTTTCGCGGCCCGACTCTACCACGGCAATGATGTTTTCACTCCGGACACCAAAGCAAGCACCTTCGATTTGTCCCGTTGCGTCCGTGACTCAAAGTACAAACTCATCTACAACCTGACTCCCAAGATGGAGTATTGTCCTGTCGATAGCAGCGGAGATGCGGGCTGGCAGGAGATTCTCGCGGCGCACAAGGCCGGTTCCCTAAAGCCCGAGCACGATCGCGCTTACTTCCAGACTCCTCGACCGGTTCTCGAGCTCTTTGACCTCGACGCCGACCCCGGCGAGCTCCAAAACCTGGCCGGCAAGCCGGAATACAAGGACATTCAGCAGACTCTCATGGCTGTGTTGCAGGAAAAGCTCATCACCGATTTCGATTTCGTTCCTCCCATCCTCAACGAGGCGCGTCGGCCAGCCGCGCAAAAGAAATGAGCACTTTCGCTTGAAGTAGCCGTGGCTTTCGATAAGCGTTGTGTGAGTCGGACTTCGACGCTCTCCCTCCCCGTCTACAATCAAATCTAGTGTCCCTCCTCATCCTCGGCTGCGGCTACACTGGCCGCCGCGTCGCCGCCCGCTTCCTGGCCAAAGGCATCCCAGTCACAGCCACCACCCGCCAGCCTCAACATCTAAAGCTCCCCGGAGCCAAAATCATCTCCTTAGAGGAGCTTCGGTCCCACCTCCACCCAAACAGTGTCGTCCTGCACTCGATCCCCCCTGACGGCCCGCCCAATCTCCTCCACCTCCTCGCCGACACCGCCGCCCGCGTCGTCTACCTCTCCTCCACCGCCGTCTACGGCACCACCTCCGATGTCAACGAAGCATCCCCCGTCGACGCCAATGAACCCCGCGCCCGCGCCCGTCTCGACGCCGAACGCCACATCACCGACCACTCTCCCTCCTCCGTCATCCTCCGCCCCGCTGCCATTTACGGCCCCGGTCGCGGCATTCACGAATCCATCCAGCGGGGCCAATACAGTCTTTCTGACACCTATGTCAGCCGCATCCACGTCGACGATCTCGCCGCACACGCCGAGGCCGCGCTTCTCTCCAACCTCACCGGAGCCTACCCAGTCGCCGATGAAGAGCCCTGTACATCCCGTCAAATGGCTGAATTCTGCGCGAAGCTCCTGAACATCCCACTAGCCGCTGGCCACGACCAACCCAGTCGCTTTGCCAGCAATCGCCGCGTCGACGGCACTGCCATCCGCAATCTGCTGGGACTCACCCTGGCTTACCCCTCCTATCGCCAAGGGGTCCCCGCCTCGCTACAAACTAAGCCGTCTTGCTAGCATGAAGGCGATGCTAGCCAAGCGAGTCTCGCAAGCGGCCTTCCTTGTCTCGCTCGCCTACCTGGTTGGCTGCGATGCGCGCGCGCCCCAAGCAATCCGACCCGCAATTTCCTGGCAAGCGATGCCGCTGGAAATTCCGAATTTCAGCGAAGTCCTCCGCGCCTATACGCTCATTCACGGTCGCGTCGAAGCTGCGGCTTCAATCCTCGTCTCTGGCCAAATCTCAATCGACTACTACAAGGTATCGACGATTGAAGTTCTTTGTCTCCAACCGAAAATATCAAGCGAGCCGCTCCTCGACTCACTGCCTCAAGAATTGTTTCCGCTGCGTCCAGGCGAATTCTTGACGCTGGGCGGATCCAGCGAATCCATCATCGGCGAAGATCTCTTTGGCCAGCCCGCTCCCGAGGGCGGCCTCAAACTTAAGATTGGCGATCAGTACCTCCTCGCGGTATTTCTCGAATCCGGCGGTGCCACGGGCTTTCCCGCCGGCGGGCCATCGACGATCTACCGCATTGCAGAAACCGAGATCATTCCCTTGGTGCCATCACGAGATGTCTACAATTCCGACCTCCGGCAACTCTTCAATAACAACCTCTCTAGCCTCAAGTCCTACGTCGCGACGCACTGCCCCGCGTCCCAAAAATCCCTGTGAAAATCCGTATTGTTTTTACTCTCATCGCCCTCACCTTCTACGCGACGCTCATCTTCTCGCGCTCGTCCAACATCGGCCTTAGCTCTGATGACCTCATGAACACATGGATACACTCAATGCCCCGCACTTGGTCCGCAGAACTCGCCAACATATTTACCCTTTCCATCCCCCTTGATCGATCCACCGGCGCGCTCGTGTATCGTTCTGCCTACGAGATCTTCGGCCTGCAACCTCTCGCTCTACACGGCGCGCTCGCTCTCCTCCTTGCCGCTAACGCCCTCGTCTGGTTCCTCGCGCTCGAACGCAACGCCCCCTGGCAAAGCGCCCTCGTCTGCGTCTCACTTCTTTCCTGGTGACCGCAACTGCACGACATCTATCTGGGGGCCGCAACGGTCTACGATACCCTCGCCAGCCTCACCATGTGGGCTGCCTACGTCCTCCTCAAGCAGGCCGACCGCCCCCGCTGGCTGCCCGCGTTCCTCGGCCTCCTCTCCTACCAACTCGCATTGGGCGCTAAAGAAGTAGCCCTCTGCCTCCCCGTCCTCCTCATTGCAGACTGGCTCTTCCTCAATTGCAACCGCACCTCCCTCCTTCGCTTCGCCCTCGTCCTACCCCAAACCCTTTGGTACGTTTTTCGCAAATTCTTCGGCCCCAGCGCGATGACTGCAAATGGCGGCTACAGTCTAGAAATCACCCCCGTCCGCGCCGCTGAAAATCTCATCTCGTACACCCGCTGGGCCACCGATTTCTTGATTGATGAACCTTCAATCCAGCTCATCCTGCTACTGGCCGCCGTGCCTCTAATCCTCGCGGCGCTCTTTCGCGACAAACGTCCCCTCCTCGGCTGGGTTGTCCTGCTCTTCTACACGGCGCTTCTACTCTTCCCGCTGCATCGCAATCTCTACGTTTTCTTCGCCGCCATGCCCGCCCTCGCCTTCTGTATCCTCCCGGTCGTCGACCGTCTCGTGCGCCTCCATAAACACGCATGGCTCGTTTTAGCGGCTCTCTCTCTCTGCACCCTGTTTGCATGGGATCGCAACAGCGGTGCCAAGTACCGCCCCGCCATCGAGGCTCTGTCCCAGTCCACCATTCAAGTCCTCGCCTCGCCCGCCTTGGCGTCCCTTCAAGTCCCCCGCAGCGGCCTGGTCGTCGTCCAGGATGATCCCTTTCCCTTCGACGATTACGCGCTACAGATGCTGCTCAGCCTCAAGTTCAACGACCCCGCTCTCGCCGTCGTCCGTCTCAAGTTCCATCCAATCCCGCCCGGTAAAACTCCCGACGCCGTCGTCAATTTAGGCAAAGCGCCTCCGCCCGCCAACTTGGCCCCCTAATGTTGTAACCTAATCAGCTATGAGACTCCTCCCGGCGCTCCTCCTGCCCACCCTCCTCCTCTCTCAAACCCCAGACCTCGAACAACTCAAGCGCGACGCCATCGCCAACATTGATGGTCGTTCGAAGATGGTTCAAGAGATCGTCGACATGGTCTTCAGCTTCGGCGAACTCGGCTTTCAGGAAATAGAAACCTCCAAGTACCTCACCGGCATTCTCGAGAAGAATGGCTTCAAGGTGGAGCGCGGCGTCGCTGGCATGCCCACTGCCTGGGTCGCCACCTGGGGCACCGGCAAACCCACGATCGGCTTCATCACCGACATCGACGGCATTCCGCGCGCCTCTCAAAAGCCCGGCGTTGCCTTTCACGATCCCATCATCGAAGGTGCCCCCGGCCATGGTGAAGGCCACAATTCCGGCAACGCCGTCAACATCGTCGCCGCCCTCGCCTTGAAAGATCTAATGACAAAACATAAGATCCCAGGCACTCTCAAAATATTCCCCGGCGTCGCCGAAGAGCTCGTCGCCACCAAAGCCTTCTACATCCGCGCCGGCCTTCTCAAGGATGTCGACATCATGCTCGGTTGTCACGTCGGTCGCGAACTCGCCACCTCCTACGGCCATGCCGCCAATAACAGCGGCTTGGTTTCGGTTCAGTTCAGCTTTCACGGTGAGGCCGCCCACGCGGCCGGTGCCCCCTGGAAAGGCAAGAGTGCCCTCGACGCCGTCGAAATCATGAACGTCATGTGGAACTACAAGCGCGAACATCTCCGGCCCGAGCAGCGCTCCCACTACGTCATCGTCAACGGCGGCGATCAGCCCAACGTCGTCCCCAGCGAGGCCACCGTCTGGTATTACTTCCGCGAAGAAGATTTCGCCCGGATCAAGGAACTTCACGAGTTTGGTACAACGATGGCCAAGGCCGCCGCTATGGCCACCAGCACCACCTTCACCCAGCGGGTCGTCGGCTCCGCCTGGCCCAACCACTTCAACAAGCCCCTCGCCGAGGTCCAGCAGAAGAATATGGAACTGGTCGGCCTCCCCGTTTGGTCCGATGCCGATCAGGCCCTCGCCCGCGAGCTTCAGCGTGAAATCAAAGCAGCCAAAGTCGAACCGCTCGCCTCCACAGTTAAGCCTCTCGAAGCCCCAACAGCCTGGAAAGGTGGCGGCTCCGACGACGTTGGCGACATCTCCTGGGTTCTCCCCATGGTCTACATGCGTTACCCCGCCAACATCCCCAATCTCCCCGGCCACAGTTGGGCCGATGCCATCTCCATGGCTACCCCGATCGCCCACAAGGGCTCCTCCGTAGGTGCCAAGGTCCAGGCCACCACTGCCCTCGATTATTTGCTAAAACCAGAGCTTGTCGCCCAAGCCTGGACTTACTTCCGCGAGGTCCAGACCAAGGATCAGAAGTACGTCCCGCTCATTGCCGACTCCGACCAGCCCGCCATCGAGTTGAACCGCGACAAGATGGAATCCTTCCGCGATCAAATGCGCAAATTTTACTATGACCCAACTAAGTACAGTACCTATCTCGAACAGTTGGGGATTCCGTATCCCGTCCTTCGGAAAAAGGACGAACAGCCCGCCAAATAGCCGATTCGCCCCCACACGAGGTGTTAAACTCAGGGCACCGTGCAGATTCACCTCATTAATCCGAGCGACATCTCTTTTGGCAGCAGCGTGATCACACCACGTTGGCTGTTTGTCCTCGCAGCCGCAACCCCCCGTCATTACGGCGACCCGCTTCTCACCGACGAGACCTTGGCGCAATTGGACTTCGCCACCGTCAAACCAGGAGATGTCGTCGGCATTGGTATCCACACCGCCAACGTCCTTCGTGGATACGAGGTTGGCCGCCGCGCTCGCGCTCTAGGTGCTTATGTAATTTTTGGCGGCATCCATGCCACGCTATTTCCAGACGAAGTCTATGAATTGGGCGGCGCTCACGCCGTCGTCAAAGGCGACGGCGACGACGTCTGGGCCAAAGCCATTGCCGACGTCCTCGCTGGCACCCCCGAGCGCGTCTATGATGGCGGTCGCGTTGGCTCGGATCGCTTCCTCGAAGCCCGTTGGGATTTGCTCCCCGACAAGGGCTATATGTTTGCTTCCGTACAGACCGTCCGCGGCTGCCCGAAACACTGTTCCTTCTGCTCCGTGTGGCGCACCGACGGCCAAGAGCCGCGCCAGCGAACAGCCGAATCGATCATGCGCGAGATCGTCCAACTCCGCCGCAAAGGCTACCGTTTCGTCGTACTCTCCGACGACAACTTCTATCCCGTCACCCTGACCGATATACGGCTTGCCGAGCGCCAGGGTAACCCCGGTCGCATCGCTGAATTGAAGGAGACCCGCGAAGAGCGCTTCCGCATCATGGAAGCCATGTCCATGTTGCCCAAGGACATGGTCTTCTTCACCCAGATCACCATCGAGGCTGCCGAGGACCCCGAGTTCCTCACTGCCATGAACAAGGCCAATATCAAAGGCGCCCTCGTCGGCGTGGAAGCCGTCACCAAAGAGGGCCTCAAGACGGTCTTCAAAGACTTCAATCCCTCCGGTGAAAATCTCGCAACCCAGCTCCAGCTCTTCAAAAAGAGCGGCGTGCATGTTCTCGGCTCTTTCATCTTCGGCCTCTCCTCTGATCGCGAAGACACCTTCGCCGCCACTGCGGAACTGGCCAAGAAAGCCGACATCACCTTCGCTCAGTTCGTCATGATGACGCCCTTCCCCGGCACGGTAGACTTCCAGAAATGGGAAAAAGACCAAGGCGAAAACGTCGCCAAGATCGACGGCATCCCCGTCACCCGCTATTGGCTCATCCCTCCCGAGAAGCGCCCCAAGCTCTACACTCCCCACCCCACCATGACGCCCGATCAAATCCGCAGCCGCACCCAGAAGGTCTGGGACAGCTTCTACGACAACGCCTCCATCTGGAAGCGCGCCGATTGCGTCAAGTCGATGAAAGCCAAGTTGGCCTTCTTCCTCATCTCCAAGCTTTACCGCCAGATGTACGCCAACACCGGTATCGCCACCGACAGCGCCCGTCGCAAGAATGCCAACAGTTCCGCCAAGTGGCTGGCTATGCCGCTGGTGAAGTTGTTCCGCGCCAAGCCCATGCCTGAACTCGAGAATCCTCTCGAGGCGCAGCCATCGCGAGCGCCAGCCTTCGCCATCGTTGGACAATAACCTTGCGTCTGCTCACGCTTCTCACCCTGTCAATCGCCCTCATCGCCCAAAGCCCGGCGATTACTGATACACAGTGGCGTCTCAAGAAAATTGGGGACCAGGCCGTAGCGTCGGGGAAGGGCCAGAAGAAGCCCTATCTTAAGCTCGAAGCCAAAGACCATAAAGACCGTCGAGTCGTCGGCTTCAGCGGATGCAATCGCCTCAGCGGCAGCTACAAGCTCGAAGGAAAAGAGCTAAGCTTCAGTCCCATTGCAGCAACAAAAATGGCCTGCGCTGAGGGCATGGAGATCGAGAAGCTCTTTACCCAGGCCCTAGCCCGTGTCAAATCTTACAAGATTGCTGGTCAGAGCCTTACCCTTCTTGACGACTCAGGCAAAGTGCTGGCGCAGCTGGAAGCGGTAGCGAAAAAAACACCCGCAGAAAAAGCTAAATAGCTTCCCCCAAGGCCGCACACCTAAGATTGAGGCCATACTGTTAGTGTGTTCACACCGGACACAGCCGCTCCCACCGATCCCTTTTCCCCTGCTTCCCGCTAAGGGTTAACGCCGCAGTGCAAGGTCGGCAATCAACTTCCGCACTGGCGATGGCCGTTCATCCGCCTCAGCAACCGTCTCGAGATACTTTAGCAACTGACCTGGTCCACGTCCGGGCAAAGGAATCGTAACGTTGCGATGCATCACAGAGGCCGATGCAGCCTCGATCACCAGGCATGCCGGCGGCATTCCATAGAATCTCGATAGACCAATATCAACGTTTATTACCCGGCTGCCAAAGCGCGGCCGAATGCAGCTTCTTGTCACCGTATGACCGATCACAATCCGACGTACTCCATGAAATTCCAGTACCGCCGCCAAATGGCGTTCCAGCGTTGCCTCCTCCCCTTCGGCCAACCCGCGGTACCAAAGCGGCCCCTGCACATCCGTCGCTGTTCCCGGTAGAAGACGTTCCGGGTCTGATAGCTCTTCTTGTATCGCCGCGTTCATTGATGCCCTCGTCCGGCTCACAAATTTGGGCGATACTCCACCATGCAGGAACAAGGTATCGTTAATTCGAATGACTGAATTGTTGCCGCGGATCCACGAGCCATAGTAACCCGATGGGCTGAACGCTTCACGATGCTCGACAAATCCTGGCGGGTGACGTTCCCGCCACTCGCCCATCCTCCGTTCGAGTTCGTCTGGACTCAGTTCTGGTTTCCCTGGCGCAGTCTGTGCAGTGGCTTCAGCAGCGTGGGCCCTTTCCAGCTTCCTGACAGAATCCGGCCCTGCGAATTCGGCGTATTCACCCGGCAAAATATTCCTGAGATCGCCAGATATGATCCCCGCCTCATGATTGCCGATCAGCGCGTGAACTTTGCCCCCCGCGCTTGCCGCTTCTTTTTCGAGGCGCATCAGCAGGTCAAAAGCTTGCCGGGTTTGTGTACCACGGGCTGGCACGTCTCCAACTTGCACCAGATGTGCAGCACCGCCAATCCAGCGCTCGTTTTCATCGATCAGTCCACCCATCTTTAAGACTGCCGAAAGGGCATCCTTGTCGCCATGGACATCTCCGACGGCAACAATGCGCCCCACCCCTTGCCAGCTGTCCACTGTAGCGGCAGGTGCCAGTGCCAAGGCCAGATTTGCTCCAATAAAGCCACGTCGTGTAATGTTCATGTGGTCATGGTCCTTTGCGATGCAGCTTCAGTTCCGGTGCATCCGCCAACGTCGCAGATGCCAGACTGATCCACTGCCACTTGCCGTTTCGTCTTTCAAAAAATGCACGATGTGCCGACGGATGATACACATCAGCCGCAGCCACATAACAGCGCCCATACTCCGGGTGCATTACTTCAATAAATCCGCCAGTCGGCAGGATGACCGGTAAGGTCATCGGGGTCGCCAGAGGCACAATCGAGTAACTCAAGGACCCAACCTTTTGCCCATCCACACTCGGCTCCGCAAACAGGCTTACATCCTCCCGCACCGCGACAATATGCGCAAGCGGGTCGAGGTCCACCGGAAACCGCGCATAAACCGAAGGCAAAACGTAAAGGGTCTCGGAATACGATGTCCCTTGCAGCGACAGCAACTGCTCAAGAACCTCCCACAGCCTGCTCTTGGAGGAAGCAGGCCGCCAATACGCTTCAAAGTCTTTCGGCCCCTTGCCAGCGTCGAATTCCACACGAAAGGTTGGACCCATCAAGTGTTCCAACGCACGGTAGTCGCGCTTCTCCACAAGCTTCCTCATCTTCGAGATCAATTGATCCAATCCCGCAGCGGGTGCAGTGGTCGATGCGGGCACCATCTGGCGTAATTCTTCGCCCCGTGCAACCCCACCACACCAAATAGCTATTGCCAACAAAAAGCAACCCCGGCAGCTGAATCCAGCCTCTGATCCGAAAAATTTACGAGAACAAGACCGACTGCTCACCCTTGGCCTTGACCTCCTGCTCGAAAAACTCAACAATCCTGTCCCGTCTCCCCAAAACACCATTCATCTCAGGAGCCGTCAAGTGCGCGCCCACAGCCCGCTTGAGCGCCCCAGCCGTGAGGGCACGCATTTCCTTCAGTAAGCTTCTGCTGCACCGCGTGAGATTCGCTTTGTTCCGAATGCCAGGATAAGCGTTAAACGCCCGCGAATGGTCAATGAGGGCGATCTTCCAGGGCTTTGTGATCAGCAAATTGCTTAGGTTGCGGTCGATGTTGATGATCAACTCGTCAAAAACAGTGATTATGGCCTTCTGGTTATCAAAATCACCCACGTCAGGCGGAGTAATGTTCTTCTTGATTCGGTCTACTTCCTCAAATTGAACGCCATCCACCCACCAGGAAAGTGCGCTCGGCTTCCCCTGATACGGCCGCGCAACCTCAGGAGTAACCATGTTCATCTTCAACAATCGGTCCAACTTATACGCAGCAACGTTGTAGTGCCAGGAGTCCTTCATCGGGATTCCCTTACCTCCCCCCTCCGGGAAGAAGTCAGACAGCGCCTTATCGATTGACTGCACCTTGGAGGAATGCACCGCTTCACCCAACCTCATCTCCAGTCGAATTGGCTTGGTAATCCCGTGCCCGATCTCCTTGGCCGAGACGATCGTGGCCTTCATCATAAAGTTCTCTTTTTGCGCATCGGTATACGCATCAAAATCGGTGCCTTCGGCCCGGGTGGCGCTCCCAGCAGCGACTGCCCCGAACAAGATCTGTAAGTGTTGGCGTCTGCTTGTCATCATGGCTTCTTTCCCCCTGTCGGAGCTGGATTCTCAACAAAATAGCCGGTCCGCGTTCGGACAATCAATTTCCGATTCTTCGGATCTTTGACAGTTACTTGGATTCGGCGATAATTATTGGCACCCGGCTGATCTTTGGGCGCGTAAGAAATCATGTACTGGCTCTGAAGATCTCGGGCAATCGTCTCGCACAGCGCAGTAACTTCGCTCACACCCTTAGGGAAATAGGTCTCGCCCCCGGTGCTCTGGCCAAGCTTCCGAAGCACATCCGGCTTGGCGTCGCCATCCATCGGGTCGTAGATCCCAATGCCGTAAAATAGCGCCCCCGAAAGGTCTGCCTCTCGAACAACGTCCTTGGCTGTGTTAGTGCTGATGTTATCTCCACCATCACTCAACACGATCAACGCTTTCTTCGTCAGGTTTGACGTCTTTAAGTGCTTCAGTCCTTCGTGGATCGCATCATACAGCGCCGTCTGCCCGTCGAGGTAGACGTTATCTAAAGCCGCATCCAGCAACTTGCGATCTCCTGTAAACGGCACCTCCGGCGGCAGCCCATACTTAAGCTTCTCGTTGAAGTGAATGATGAAAATCTCATCTCCCGGCTTGCTGGCATGAACAAATGCCTTCGCCGCCGCAATCACTTCTTCCTTCTTGTTAAGCATGCTCTGGCTATTGTCCACAAGCAGTCCAATGGCAACCGGCACGTCGTCCCTGCTGAATGAAAGAATCTCCTGCGGGATCTTTTCTTCCCGCACCGTGAAGTCTTCCTTCTTCAAGTCTCCAGCGAATCGTGCTTTGCCGTCCCGCACGGTCGCGTAAAGCACCACGCGCCTCACGTCCATCGAAATTACATGGTCTTGTATCGGGTCGGCCTTTTGCACCTGCGCCCCAACTAGCATGGGCATCAGCCCAATTCCCAAGAACAACCAGACTGCTGCTGATCTATTCATTTTCCTGATTACCTTAGTGCGATGAATCGCCGCTCTTTAACGCTGCCTGCGGCTCGGTTTCCGGCATCGGCAACGCCCTCACAATCATGCGGAGCGGAGCCGAACCTACATACTCAAACGGAAAACACGTTACCAACGTCACAGCCGGTCCATGACTGGGGTCCAATACCTCTACATCTTCCGGAGTAAACAGTCTCACCCATTCCACTGCATATCGATGCGTAACACCCTCGGCCGTCAGGTCGATCTCATCGCCGCGCCGTAGCCACTCCAACTTTCGGAAGTGTGTGTTGCGGTGTCCGGCGATACCTATGTTCCCCTGTTCACCGATCAGCGCAGTCCCCTCGACATGCCCAATACTCTTGTCCAATGTCCTGCTGTCTGTACCTTCCAGTAGTACAAAAGACAGCTCCAACCTGGGTACTTCAAACTTTCCCAGCAAAGTGCCTGTCTTGATTACTTTTGCGTCGGCCTTCATCCACGGCTTGCGCTGTACGATCGTTTCATTTCCTGCGGGCGTCGCAAGCTTCGGCTTTTGTTTAGCGAGTTCTCGCTCACCCGACCACTGTGCGTAACTCGATTCCACACCGACAAAAACTGGCCAACCTAAAAAACAAATTCCCACTAGAAACCCAGCGTAATGAATTACATTGAGCACTTTGGGAACTCTTCGAGCAACCGATCCTTGAAGCTTGATTTTCATAACAGGAAGACGCCAGCGCACGGCCAAATCAATTGGCCGTGCGCCGACGTCGACTAAACTAGCTTAACTGCGTGGATACGCGGCGAACCAACAGCGATGCGCCCAAAAGCAGCATCCCCATCAGGCTCATCGTGTAAATCGACGAAGCAGTCTTCGGCAACTTAGCCTTCGGTTCTGCGGCTGCGGCTGGCGCAGCCGCCTTCACGGCTTCACCATCTTCACCAGCCGTGTCCGTGGCATCGGTCTTCGCTGCTGCTGCAGGAGCATAAACGATTTCCGTCTTGGCGGGCGTCTGGATATAGACAGGAACTTCGACGTACCGGATCGTCTCAACCGGCTCTGCAGTCGGCTGCGGGGGCGGGGTGTACGAAGGGATCGGCGAATTCGTGGCAACGGCAATCGCGGTCGC
Source organism: Bryobacterales bacterium (assembly GCA_038206015.1). GTDB lineage: Bacteria > Acidobacteriota > Terriglobia > Bryobacterales > Bryobacteraceae > Bryobacter. The sequence goes on from JBBRBI010000024.1 coordinate 52,555, forward strand.
GGCTACCTTCGGGTAAACAAAGCGCTGACCGAAGTTGTCACCAGGATAGAACCAGCTCTTCAACGCCGTCGGGGAACCGGCCTTGCGCTCAGAGAAGTACATCACTGTCTTGCTGGTGGCGTTCAAACGGTAGTCGGCAATCGCGAGAATCGTCGAGTACACCTTGTCGCCACGCTCGTTGGTGACTTGCACAATGTGACGATTCGAGTTCGAATCAGCGAGCCTGAAGATGTAGGAACCTGGTCCAAGCGTGATTACGCCAGCTGTGGTGTGTGCAGCAGGAATCTGGAACGGTTGAGAAAAGGTAACCTTCGTCTTCTTGTTCCAGGTTTCCGCCAGAAGGGTGGATTCGGCCGCCAGGCAGCTAAGCATGGCCGCAGCGATAGCAATATTTTTCATACTTGTAAATTCTCCGTGTTAACTTGAGGTCGTCATTGACAACTGGCGGCTGACTCCGATGAAACAACGCACCACGACTTAATCGTCATGATACCATCGGCGATCTAAGGGCATCTGCCTACTCCAGTTCTCGGTATATGACAATTTACCTTCCGCTTTTGTTACAGGTTTTGCGGGAGAATTGAGGAAAGTACTTAAGCTTCTTCTGCATTTGCTATGACTTCAATCCTCTACTTCCGCATCGCCATAATTGTGTTCTTCTCCGTCCTTGGCCTCGCCAGCGACGTCAAGAACGACTTTGACCCCAATATCGACTTCACTCGCTTCAAAACCTTCAGCTTCCTCAATCGCCTCGAGATCGAGAAAACCGCTATCCTCAGCGACCCGGTCATGCGCGATCAAAAATACGGCCTTGCCAGCCGCTATCGGGTCGCGCTTCGCCAAGAAACCGACGTCACTGTTATCTCTACTGGTCCCACCATGGGCTACGGCCCCTACGGTTCCTATCCTGCATACCGGGGTGCCTACCCCTCCTATTGGGGCGGGATATGGGCATACTCTTACAACGAGTACGTCGTCAATCACTCCGTCCAAGGCACCGTGATCGTCGATTGGATCGCCCCCGAAACCAAAGAACTCGTCTGGAGAATTTTCCTTAAGCAGAAAATTGAGGATTGCGCCAAGGCCGACGAGGATGCCAGGAAGAACCTCTACAAAGCCCTGAGCATCTTCCCCCCTTCGCCGTCCGAAAAAGACACAATGCGCGATAATCGGTCCAAGATGGAAGCTAAGTATCGTTGATCAACGGACAGATCAAACAACCCGCGCCCCTAGCCCATGTATAGAGTACTCTCCCTCTGCCTCCTCACGCTCACTGCCCTCTCGGCCCAGGACCTAATTCCACCGGAGCCTCCGCAGCCGACTACTCCTGCCCCCACTCCCGCCCCCATCGGCACCCAGACCACAGTAAATTGGTCAGGGCTCTTCAAGGAGTCAGGCATCTTCCTGGGCATTCAGCATGCCTTTCGGCTTGGCAGCGAACAGGGCACCCGCGATGGCCTCAAAGGTCCCTTCTTCAGTAACTACGCCGATTCCCTCGGCAGTCTCCATGGTTGGGCCGACGGCGACGAATTCTACGTAAACTACGTCGGACATCCTATTCAAGGCGCAATCTCCGGCTTCATCTTTGTCCAGAACGACATCCCCCGATATCGCAATTCCGAGTTCGGCAGAAATCGCGAATACTGGCGCAGCCGCCTCCGCGCCTCGGCGTTCTCCGCCGTCTACAGCATCCAATTTGAAATTGGTCCAGCCAGCGAAGCCACCCTCGGCGGCGTCCAGCGCAAGTATCCAGCCTATGGCTTCGTCGACCATGTCATCACTACCAGCGTCGGCCTCGGTTGGATGATTGTCGAGGACGCCCTCGACCGCTATGTCATCCGCAAATTCGAAAGCCGCTTCCGCAACCCCGCAGCTCGCTTGCTAGTTCGAAGCTGGCTCAATCCCTCGCGCAGCTTCGCCAACATGTTGAATCTCAACGTCCCCTGGCATCGCTACTCTCGGCCTAATCTCTTCGGTGCCAACGTCAGCAGAGGCGACGCCCAGCGCGCCCTCCCGAAAGTAAAATCGCAAGGCCGCGCGCTGGACCCCGTCTTTTCGCTTCAGGCCAATGACGTTGTCGCTCCCCTGGAATTCCACCTCACCTTCCAGCCTACTTTCTACACGGGGCAGGGAGGTCCACCCTGCCTCGGGGCAGGCGCAACCCTCGCCTTCCGCATGGCAAGCCGCTTGCAATCCCTGATCGATGTTGGTGGCTGCAATCTCCGCGGCCTACGCACAAACTGGTCGGGCGACTCGCTCCACTATCTGGCAGGCCTCCGCTGGACACCCTGGGCTGCTGGCAAATGGAGCACTCATGCCGATTTCCTTCTGGGCGGTGAGAAGATGACTCACGAAATACTTTTCCCCAACGTCAAACAACTCCTCTACGCCCAATGGCGAGCAACTGGCAGTGTGCCCTCCCAGGAGCCGCATCACGACAAGTACACCACCAGTTCAGAGGCAAACGCTGTTTCGTTTCAGGGCGGCATTGGCCTGGACTACCGCATCAACAGTGCGCTCCAGCTTCGCGTTATCACCGCAGATTACCGCCATTCCTCGCTCCCCATCCTCGACGGTCGCAACTACCGCGATTCTCTAAACTTTTCTACCGGCTTCGTGCTCCGCATGGGCACTTGGTAAACCAATCCTAGGGCAAGTGGTATTGCAGAACCAAGCCAATCCAACACAATGCGCTAGGTAATCGGCCATTCCATGCCGACTGAATATCGAAAGACGTGGTAATCGGGCGGGTGGATGTCCCTCATCGCTTCGGCGTGAGAATCAGGCGTCAGCGCAAGCCACTTAATAGCGCCAATGTTGAATGTTTTTCACACCTTCACTCCGTTTCTCTAGTGCGACCGAAAAGGGTTGGTCTCATAAAGTCACAAATCAACCCGGTTGCTGTCTCTGAGCAGGATTCCGCCATGAAGTGGCAAGCGTCCGGTCGCCTCAAAAATTACTTCTTGCCTTTTGTCGCCGACTGCTTTCACCGTTGGACTTGCAAAGAGATCACCGGCTCGAACTATGAGAAGTTTCTCTCGCGATGCGTCCGGATGTGATCAAGCATAATCTTATCGGCCGCGCTTTGTCGGACCACAAAGCCAGCAGAAGGCGATCGCACTAGCGCCGATGATCCATCGGGCAAACGCCGATTTCTCGAACGGGTATGGAAAATTGCCTGCCGATATTTATACCCACGCTGACAAACAAGCTTTGCTCTTGACGAGAGAGGGACGAAGGATGTCCCCTTCGGGTCCCACGCCAAAGGTCTCCACGCCTCATGCTAGCCTGAAGCGCATGCGATGGTTTTTCCTGATTGCGGTTGTCATCGTGGTGTCTGGGGAGGCCAACACAGCGGAACGATTCTCAGCACGAGATCTTGTTTTCCTGACGCGGGATGGATGTGGCAACACGACCCGAATGCGGCTCAGCCTGAATGAAGCGTTAGCATCGCTGGGTCTGCCAAAAGATTACGCTCTAGTTGACATAGACAAACTAAATGCTTCAGACCGCCGCCGCGGATACGGAACTCCTACCGTTCTGTATCGGAACAAAGATGTCTTTGGACTGGTGGAGCCAGATTCCATCGATACTGCTCCCTCGTGACGCCTATATCGGGGCGGAGTTCCGACCACAGCAAAGATTGCCGAAAGGCTGAGAGCGATTTTAAGGTAAGGTGTTGCGCTTTGCCCACTGCGTCTCCCTATGCGCCTCCCTGACGGGGGCGAATGTGGGTTTAGAAACCCTTCGATTGGCTCCGACAGCCAAGACTTGGTTCGGTATACGGGATACGATACACTTTGCTCAGAGGGTTAAAATGCGCGTACTTTTTCCACTATTCATTCTTACGTTGGGCCTGAGTCAGGCTCAAAATGCAGTACAGGTTTCAAATTATCTTTTTCAGGACACACTGAACCCGCAACGAGCTGGGAGTGCTGCCCTAATTGCATCCAACGAAAGCGGCAACAATCGCTTCATCACCGATACCGTGTTCGGCCAGACTCGCAAAGTTTATGACATGCAGGGGTCACGCAGTCCGCTGTCTGCGCAGGGCGGACTCACCTATCTGGCCAAAGACAAGGTGTCCCGCGACAATTACTCGATCGAGCTCGTTTTTGCCATGAGCGCCGGTAGCACAGGCTGGCGGCGGGTTTACGGCTGCGTGAACCGGACTCGTTCAGAAGGCCTTGCTCTCGACCCTTCTGGATATCTGGCCTACTATTCAGGTGTCAGCAGCACAGCCAACGACAAGCTGGCTGCGGGCACTTACTACCACGTCGTGATGGTGAAGAAGCCCGGCGAAGTGCTGCTCTATCTCAACGGTGCCCTGGTGGCATCCCGAGTTGGTACTACGCTCGGTGTGATGGATGCTGCGGTCAATCCTGAACAGTTGGTTCAGCTGTTCCTTAGTAACGATGTTTTTGAATGGGCGCCTGCGCGCATTGCGCTGTTTCGGGCCTATGCGGGGCCGCTCTCAGCCGCCGAAGTGAAGGAGATTTATGCCAGTCCGTTTACATCGACAGTTGGGCTGCCTAAGCCTGGCTTCCAGAGCTCTGGCATTGTAAACAGCGCTTCTTTCTCTTCAAACAATGCGATCACCCCGGGTGGTTTCTTCACGATCTTTGGCACCGATCTTGGCGACGATTTTGGAGACTGGGGTCAGTCCTTTGTGAACAACTTCGCACCGCGGCGCCTGAACAATGTCCGCGTGCTGGTGAATGACCAGGAAGCCTTTATCGCATTCACCAGTTCGGCTCAGATCAACGCAATCGCGCCGGATAATATCCCCGAGGGTCCGGTGACAGTTACTGTTGAATACAGTAACTTGCGCAGTACAGTGGTGCCGACACAATCACGCCGGATTAACCCGGCGACTTTCCGCTTTACGCCGCAGGATAGCCGTTATCTGGCGGCCACGGCCAATGATGGCAGTGCGTATATTGGGCCGGCGAATCTGTTCGGTACGAACGGTCAACTGAGTGGCCTTGCGCTGCGTCCGGCGCGTCCGGGCGAATACGTTGTGCTCTATGGCACGGGTCTTGGGCCGACAACTCCTCCACTTCCGGCTGGTCAGATTCCGCCTCCCCGCAATGGCGGCTATCCGATCGCCAGTTCCTCTGAAATCCGACTCACGCTGAATGGCCAGACCACGACGGTGGTTCCGGCTTACTCCGGACTCTCGGGCTTTCCGGGTCTGCATCAGCTGGTGTTTCTGGTGCCGAGTCTTCCGAGTGGCGACTATGAGACTGTCCTTGTGGTGAACGGGCAGCCTTCGCCTGCGGGAACCTTTCTGCCGATTGCGCAGTAAGGGTGAGAGCGGACGGGTGAAAGTTCTGGGGGGGCACACTTAAAGTGTGTCCCCCCTTGGTTTTTGCCGGTCGTTTCCGCTTAGAACATCAGCTTGAGGGAGAGCTGAATGGTGCGAGCGTCGCGGGCGGTGGTGATGACTCCGAAGGAGCCGGATTGGTTCAGGCCGCTAGGGCCGGGCACGAAGCCGGTGCCTGGTACGCCGAGGTTGACGTGGTTCATGAAGTTGAACATCTCAGTGCGGAACTGGATGTTGAAGCGCTCGTTGAAGCGGGTGTTCTTGATGACCGAGAAGTCCCAGTTGACGGTGCCGGGGGTGCGGACGTTGGGGAGTACGCGGCCGACATTGCCGAAGGTGAAGGGGGCGGGGTTGACAAACTGAGTGGTGTCAAACCAGCGCTGGGCGGTGGGGTTATCGAGTTTGGCTGAGATGCCAGTAGAGTCAGGCCGCGTAGCGCGCTGGTTGTTTGCGCCACCGATTAGGAGCGGGATGCCGGTTTGCATAATGCCGATGGTGTTGAGCTGCCAGCCACCGATGAGACGACTGGTGAAGCCGTGTTGCGAGCGGCCGAATGGAAGCTCATAAACGGCGCTGACCGTAGCGCGCTTGGAGACGTCAGATGGATCGACGCTGCGCTCGGCGGCGCGGTTGAATTTGCCGTTCTGGTAGCCGGTGACGGCACCTTGTTCCAGGGTGGCGCCGAAGTTGACAGGGGTTTGGATGCTATCGCTAATGACCTTGCCGCCGGTGAAGGAAACCAAAAGGGCGAGGCCTTGGGCGAGGCGCTTTTCGGCGCTTAGTAGCAGGAGGTGAGAGTTATAGCTGCCAAGCCGCGGGTTGCGGACGGTGATGGCGTTATATTGCGGGAAGGGCCGGAGGGACTGTTCGCGCGAGATGGTGGCACCGCCAAGGGCACCTGGGAAGAGACCGGCATTGGGATTGGGGACTTGTTGGTTGAGAGCTTGGCCGAGAGCCAGGAATTGAGGGTCAAGTTGATTTAGATCGTAACCGCCAGCGGTGAGCCCACGACCGAGGTTGCCAGCGTAGGAGGCCTCAAAGAGCCAGCTCTTCCACAACTGTTGCTGCAGGCTGAGGGTGAACTGCTGGATGCGCGGGATGTTGCCGTTGGATTCGTCATAGGCTACGGCTTGGCCAAGGAAGGCTGCGGAACTGAGGGCGCGGCCCAAGGGGGGAACGGGAGCGGAGGGGAAACCTTGGCGGAGCTGGAAGGCAGCGCGGTTGGGATCGTTCTGCGGATAGGTTGTGTTGGTCTGGGCGAAGCCGTTGGCATTGCCGTAGTTTTCACGCCACATCTGTGAGGGGTACATCATGCCATAGCCGGCGCGGAGAACTGTTTTTGTATTTCCGAAGAGGTCATAGGCGAGGCCGAGGCGTGGGCCGAAGTTTTTGTAATCTTCACCGCGCCAGTTGCGGGGCTGTCCGTTGACACCGGCGAAAACTATGCAGCCGTTGAGGCCGTTCGGGAGCTTGCAGGTGAGGTCGAAGTTTGTGGCACCGTTGTTGCGCTCTACGGCTTGTGACTGGTAGTCATAGCGGAGACCGAGGTTGACGGTGAGGCGCTTGGAGATCTTCCAGTCGTCCTGGAAGTAGCCACTGATGCTATGTGAAACTTGCGATTCCCCGACGTGGGTGGTTACGTTGGCGCTGCTGACGGCACCGAGGAGGAAAGACGCGTAGGCACTGCCGGTGCCGGCCGGGGCGGTAGGGTTACCGGTGAGGCCAGCTGCAAAGTTATAGCTACCGGAAGGAACACCACGTTGGAGGTTGTGGCCCTGGAGGAGGCGCAGATCGAAGCCAATTTTCATCGAGTGCGCGCCGCGGACAATGTTGACCTGATCGAGAAATTGCCAATTGAGGCTGCCGCGAAGGCCGGCCACGCCGGTGTTGAAGCCTGTGAGGCCGTTGTTAATTGCCGGGAAAGTGTCAGCCGGGACGATGGACGGGAGGCCCAATTTTGCAGGCCAGCCGCCGCCGAAGCTACGGACGACGAAGGGGAAATAACCGCGGGTTGCGCCCACGCGAAACTCATTGACGATGGTGGGTGAGACGACGTGGGTGTCGCTGAGGACGACGTTCCAGTTTTTGAGATTGTCGTCGCGCTTGCCTACTACCTCGTTGGGGTAGAGGGCTGCGCCGCCGCCGCCATTGTCCGTGCGGTGGTTGAAGAAAGAGTAGCGACCGAACATGGAATTATTGTTTGTGAATCTGTGGTCGCCCTTGATGGTGTACTGCCGCATTTGCTGGATTTCACTGGCGGTGCCGAGGTAGTTATTGGCATTGGTGAATCGATCAGAAGGGGCGCGATTTGGCAGAGGGTAGAAGGCGTTGATGGCTTTGGATACAGGGTCGATTTGGGCTGCCGGAATGATGTTGCCGGGATAAACCTGGCGGGTAGCGGCGGCGCCGGAGCCTTGTGTCGAGGCGGGATCGAAGATTGGGATTGGCGTGCCGTTGGCGTTAAACAAATCTGAGAAATTGCCATCGCGTTGACCGGCGGTGGGGAAGCTGGCGATGCGGGGCGTGGACCGGCGGTAGCGGTATTCTTCCCAATTGCCGAAGAAAAAGGTGCGGTCTTTGATGACCGGGCCGCCGACGGATGCGCCGAACTGGTTATAGCGGAAGGGGGGCTTGACGGTGGCGAAGGTGTTGCGGGCATCGAGAGCATCGTTGCGGAAAAATTCGTAGACGCTGCCATGGAGCTTGTTGGTGCCGGAACGCGTGACCATGTTGATGACGCCGCCAGCGGTGAAGCCGTATTCGGCAGACATGCCGCCAGACTGGACCTTGAACTCTTCGACGGAATCGACGCCGGGGTTGATGGCGACCTCTCCGATGTAGCTCTGAATGTTGTTGCCGCCGTCGAGGAGCTGACCGTTCATGGCATTGGGGCCGCCATTGATTGAGATCGAGGAGAGCTGGATGCCGCGGTCAGCAAAGCCGGAAGCGGTGGAGCCGGCGTTGGATTTGACGCTGGGAGTGAGAAGTGTGAGCGCGAGAGCATTGCGGCCGTTGAGGGGAAGCTCGCTGACCCGCTTCTGGTCGACGACTTTCCCGATGGAGGTGTTGGAGGTGTCGACGAGAGGGGCTTCGCCTTTGACTTCGATAGATTCGGTGACTTGGCCGATGTCGAGACGAACGTCGACCTGGGCACGCTGGTCGACCTGAAGCTGGAGACCGGAGCGGACGACTTTGCGGAAGCCAGTGAGCTCGACGGTTACGGTGTATTCTCCGACGGCGAGATTGGGGGCCTGGTAGAGGCCGCCACTCGTGGTTTTGGTATCGAGACTGGCGTTGGTGGCAAGGTTGACGACACGCACGGAGGCGCCCACGACGGGCGCGCCAGTTGCATCAGTAACGGAGCCGAGGATGGTGCCGCGGCCCTGCTGGGTGTAGCCGGGGATGGCTGCGAGGAGCAGGACGGAAAGGAGAAGATGGATGGTTGAATGGTTCTTCATGAAAATCTCTGAAATCTGAAATAATCTATCACAACTCTACGACAAAATGTCTAGCTAGGTGTACATGAACTCGGCGCTGGCAGTGCAAGTGGTGTTGGACGTGAGCCGGACCCAGTGAGCCGTGAAGCCTGTGGGGAAAATGTGTTTGTTGTAGCTGTTGACAGAGATGCTCTCATAAGGTTCCCAGGAGCCGTTGCCGAGGAAATCGATTTCGATCTTGACGGTGGCGGGCTTGTCGGTTTTGAGGTGGAGCATTTTGTTTTGGAAGCCGGTCATGAGGAAGGGGTCGCTGGGTTGGCCCGCTTTGATGGGGGTACGACGCCAGGGGCCGCCCCAGCCGGAGGGTTTGCCCCATTGCCAGAGGTCGTCGGTTTTGCCGAACCAGATGCCAGCCTGGGGTTGCCCAACATAGAGGTTATTGTCCTGATTGGGAGAGGTCGTGTTGCCGCCGAGGGCGAGGAGGCCACGGAAACCGGTGAAGTCTGGAATGACGCGGAGGTGATTGCAGATGGGTTTGACGCCCCAGATGGCGTCTTCAAAGGCGATGGGCTGGAGTTCATACATCAGGCCATGCATGTCCATGAGGAAGTGTTCGGTCTCCACTTCGCGGATGCGCATCCATTCGGTTTGCCAGGCCTGGTTGTGGACGTGGCCGCCTTTGGGGAGGCGGTATTTTTGCCACTTGCCTTTCACGAGGGCAGAGAACAGAACCGAGCTTTCGTCCCAGCCGGTGGCGAAGATGACGTTGCCCATGTTCTCGCGGCCCATACATTCGATGTGCGGTTTGTTGCTGAGGACGCGCCACTTGGTGCCGTCGAATTCAGCAAGGCCGGGGTTTTCTTCGCCGAAGGCGTAGTAGCCATTGTTGGCAACGACGACGCGGTCCTGGCCGGTGTAGCCGCCTTTGAAATGGGGCACTCTGGGGAGGGCGAGGGTCTTGGTGAGATTCTCGATGAGACGGGCCTTGAGGGTGTTTACGTCGAGCTCGTAGAATTCGCCTTCCATGCCGAGCATGTAGATGAGGTTGGCGGGGTCTTTGAGGTGGCGCATGGTGGCGGTGAGGCGCACGTCTTTGAGGGCTTCGATGAAGCGCCATTTGCCGCTGGTGTCGATGGCATAAGGGCCGATGAAGGCCTGATTGCTCTGTTTGTGAACGAAACGGTTGGCGTGGGTGCCGTCATGAACGTGGACGAGTTCGCCTTTGAGATCTTCTCCGATGCGATAGAGGCCAAGGCCGGTACCGGTTCTTTGTTTGTGGGAATTGTAGGTGACGGCCCAGAGGGAATCGGCCCACGGGAGAAGCGCGCCGATGCCACATTCCGAGCGGGCGGGACCGGAATCGGCCTTGACCCCGACGTTGGGCAGGTTGCCGGTTTGAGACTGTGCCATTGCGAGGGGAGCGGCAAGGAGGCCGGAGAGGAATTGCTTGCGATTGGACTTCATAGCTTGGCAAACTATTTCAGAGTTGGAGGAGGAAAACCAGTTTGTTGAGGTTGCATTGATGTTCCCTGGCAAGTGCTTTCTTTTAAGCAGGTTGCCAAGCGTTACAGAAACGTTATATTGTTTCGATTGTGAAGCCTGCTGTGGTTAGAGTTGCGATTGGGAGGCGACAAGCGCTGGATGCGCTGTATGCGAGTGAGACGTTCCGCAGGGCGGATCAATTGAAGCGACTGCTTGGGTATTTGTATGAGCAGGAGGAATTGGGGCGGGCCCATGAGGTTACGGAGTATGAGTTAGGCACCAAGGCTCTGGGGAGGCCCGAGAGTTTTTCGCCGGAGACAGACTCTACGGTTCGGACGCGGATGCACGGGTTGCGGCAAAAGTTGGAAGAGTATTATCGGGGCTTGGGTGGCGGGGAGGGGTTGCGCATCGAGATCCCGAAGGGGAGTTACCGGGTGCAGTTTCAAGCGGGAGTGGTTGCGCCGCAGTCTCGGTTGCGAGTGTGGCTGAGTGTCGCAGCGGTTGTTTTGGTAATTGGGCTGGGGAGTGCTTTGTACTGGCGTGTGTGGGCGGCGACGCCGCTTGATTTATTGTGGCGTCCGATGATGAATTCTCCTCAGCCGGCCGTGTTGTTGGTGGGGCAACCGGTGCATGTGTGGGTTCGCGATGTAAGGGGGCAAGCGGAGCCGCTGGATTATGTACACTTCCCGGATGCTGTGCCGAGTTCGAAATATTTTTTGGACTACATACGTCCACGACTAGCCGCAAATGCTCAGCCAGTATTGCATCCCAGCCCGAATGCAACTTTGTGGGGTGACGCGGCTGGGGCTGCTGCGGCTGCTCGATTTTTGGCGTTTCGGCAAGCACAATCTGAGTTCATGCCGGAGTCTGGATTGAAAAGTGAGGTGGCTTTGCGAGGGCGACCGGTGCTGGCGTTTGGGAGACCTGAATATAGCCCGGCGATCCAACGTTATCTACTTGCCGCGGGCGGTTATACGGTGGGCATGCTTAATGAAATCCGGCATTACTCGATTTACAGACAGTCGGACACGAAAGATCGTTATCTGAATACGCAGCCGCCAAATGAGGTGAATCATGGGCTGGTGACTGTGCTGAGTGATGGACCCTCGCGGGTGTTTGTGTTCTCTGGGATCACGTCCGATGGGTCTGTTGCTGGCCTTGATTATTTGACGAACAAAGAGGCGGTGGGGCAGCTTTGGGGATTGATGGAGAAGCAAGGGTATAAGCAGTGGCCGAGTATTTTTCAGGTTGTGCTGCGGGTAGATTCGAGTGCTGGCTATGCAATGGCGGGGCAGTATGAGAAGCATCTGGTCTTGAAGCCGTAAATCGGGCTTCTTTTGAGTGGCCCGAGCGGCTTACCACGCTATCCTTGGTGACGTGAAGCTATTATTGGTCGCAGCCCTCTGCGCCTCCTGCCTTGTCGGCCAAGCTGACAAGAAATATATGATCGAAACGGTTGCCGGCACGCTTCCCAATGGCAATGGCATTCCGGCGACGAGCGCTCTGTTGAGCGGCTGGGTCTTAGCCGTAGGCCCCGACGGCGCGATCTATGTAAACGACGAGCGGTAGATCATCCGCAAGATCACGGCGACGGCGTCATTTCAGACCTCGACTTCCCCGGACTAGGGCGTATGGCCGTCAATAATGAGGGCACGATCTTCTCCATTCTCGGCCCGGAGCTTTACATTCGAAAAGACGAAACGACGACCACCATTCGGCCCAGCTCCGGTCCGATAGTCGGCTCCATCGCCGATGTGGCGGCTGACTCCAACGGCAATGCCTACGTGGCAATGCCGAAATCCCCGTACTCCACCATTTTGCGAGTGCAGCCTGACTTGACCTCTACTCCTTATGCGGGCTTTGGGACAAAGATCGCCTTGACCGGTTGGCCCATGTTGCTGGCCATGGATCGATTGAACAACCTCTACATCGGGCAAAACGACAACCGGGTTTTCCGCCTTTCGCCTGACGGCTTGCTTACCCACATCGCTGGCAATGGACAGTTTGGAACTCCAAAGACCAGTGGTGCAGCGACGGAGACGCCCTTCACCGTGCTCGGGGGCTTGGCCGTCAATATCGCTGGGGATCTTTTCATTTACGACCAGTACTCGAATTTGGTCGTCAAGGTCACCCCTCAGGGGCTGCTGGAAAGCACAACTTCGACGGCCCCCCTGAGCAGCATCGCGACCGACGCCAGCGGCAGGCTCCTTATGCTCACTGGCCCCAAGATCTTCCGCATGGAAGACGATGGCAGCCAAAGTTTGCTGGCTGGCCGGGACCGCTTCGGCGGAGACGGCGAGGCCGCCCGCGACGCTCTGCTGTGTCGCCCTGGCACCGTGGCTCTTGATCCCTCCGGCGCGGTTTTGATTGCCGATACCTGCAATTCGCGGATTCGCCGCGTCTCCGCCGACGGAATCATCAACTCGATTGCGGGCACGGGCGTGCCTGGATTTGCTGGAGACGGCGGCCCCGCTGCCCTCGCGCAGGGGTCGGGAGCTTATCACATGGTTACGGATTCCGTCGGGAACATCTACTTCGGCTCCGGCGTGAAGGTGCGCCGGATCAAAGGCGATGGCACCATCGATACCGTTGCAGGCACGGGCGACTACGGCTCATCGGGGGATGGCGGCCCCGCAATCGCCGCCACATTCAAATCCATCAGCGGCTTGGCTGTTGATCGGGAAGGAAAGCTCTACATCAGCGATTCCACTTCCAACGTCGTACGGGTGCTCAGGCTGGACGGCGTGATCGAACGATTCGCCGGGACTCCAGAGCCGGGCATTGCGGAGGACGGTAAGCCAGCGACTGAAACTCCCTTGAGGGGGCCAACCCTTTTGACTGTGGACCCAAATGGGAATCTGGTGATCTACGAGTCGCAGGGTTCAAAATTGCGTAAGGTGATTGCGGCGACCGGGATAACGGAAACCCTGGCCCGTTACGGACTAATACCTGGAGACGTTGCGACTGGCCCATCCTGCTTCATAAGCGGCTTGACCGCGATGGCGTACGATCGGGACGGCAGCCTGCTATTCGCACGGTCTGCTTCGCTTTGCCGGATCACGCCCGAGGGCGTCACCTGGCTTGTTGCAGGCACAAGGTCGACCGCGTTTGCAGGCGATGGAGGCTTTGCCAACGTGGCGAGCCTGGGCTTGCCATCCGCGATCACGGTGGACCGCGAAGGCGCGATCTTTGTGTCGGACACTCTTCATCATCGCGTCAGAAAGCTCACGCCGGTGCTGCCGTAAGCTGATTTCGGTGCCGGACGTCGAGCCTTGATTTGGCGGGTTACAGCTTTTCGGCGCCTTCGGACTTTGAGCGATGGCGATCAAATGTGCCGAGGGGGAGATGGCCCGCGCGGCGGGCCAGGTGGAGCATCAGGCAGGCTGAAAAACCGAGGATGGGTTTGGATCGATAGAGTTCGAGCGCGGCAGCGACGGTATCGGAATCCTGAACCACGAGATGCTGATGGTCGAGAAGCATTTCGATGGCGATTGCGATGTTCTTGGCGGTGAATTCGTAGACGCTGGCGAGAACCCATGAGGTCTCCGCCAACGCCAATGTAGATATCCAAGCGCCTGGGGCGATGAAGGTTTCAGCCGCAGCGGCCTGGCGGGAATCGTCCCGAACGATCAGCCGAACGAGGACATCGGTATCAACTGCGCGCATAACGCTTTCGAATGTGGCTCGGGATGCCCGCCTTGAGTTCATCGAGCGTCTTCGGTTTTGGAGCGCCCGCACGGAAGACGGCTGTGTGAATGTCTTCCGAGGTGAAGCGACCTACACGGCGGATTACGATCTTACTGGATTCCTCTTGCCATTCCAGGATCGAGCCGGGGCCGACGTTGAGCTTGCGCCGGATCTCGAGGGGGATCGAGATCTGGCTCTGAGAGGTGATGCGGGATCGAGCGAGAGCGATGATTTTACATTACCATGGTAATGCGGATAGGGATTTCGCCGCGATCAGGACTCAAATTCTGAACAGAAGCTTGTCACATGGTACAAACAGAAGTGAATGGATAGCAGCCTACAGGACATTGAACGTGCGATAGACGCTCTGGCACCGCATCAGCGAGAAGAACTGTCACTGTGGCTTGATCGGCAGTACCCTCAGCCGATTGATGAAAAGTTGGAGGCCGATCTTCATGCGGGTCGCCTCGATGATCTTATCGACCGCGCTTTGTCTGACCACAAAGCCGGTAGAACACGATCGCTTTAGCGCCGATGATGCATCGGACGAACGCCGATTTCTGGAGCGGGTATGGAAAGTTGCCCGCCGACATTCGCACTCGCGCTGACAAACAGTTTTCGCTCCTGAAAGAGAATCCTCAACACCCATCTCTGCACCTCAAGAAGCTTGGCGACCGTAACGGCCAGGAGATTTGGTCGGCGCGAGTGACGTTGAAATACCGGGCATTAGCAGTGAAACTTTCCACTCAGTACCTCTGGTTTTGGATTGGTGAGCACAATGTCTATGACACGCGAGGCTAGCAGGTTCACGCGGGGGTTATTTGCTCACCTATTGGCGGCTATCTGCTAGGCGAGAGCCTCGCCTCCGAGGGCTATGGACCACCCTGCTTCCGTGACCCTTCGACCTTTGGCGCGGCTCTCATGATCAGAGTGCAGTCAACGGTCCGTGTGGGACAACATGGGTTCAGTCCCTTTCCCTTGCCCAATTTTCCTCCCGCGTTTCGTCTCGGATTCCCAGGCAGTCCTCCTGTTTCTTTATCCGAGTTTTTGGGATACTCGTGTTGAGCCATTCTTGACCATGAGTATTCGAGATTTCTTTCGTCGAAAGAAAACGCCAACTTCCTTCGCCGAACTTCGCGCTGGACCGCCCGATTCTAAGTTTATCGGTTTACTCCTGGTCCACTCGTTTACTGAGAGTCACTTTGGACTTTCAGACTCGGATCTAGAAGCGCTTGCCTCTCCCCTACCAGATTCGGTTCGCGGGCTGGGATCGTTCTGGGTCACTTTGTATCTTTGCTGGATTCCCCTCCGTGCCAACATAGCTGAGACACTTCCGGTTTGCCTAATTAGTGAGCAGGGCGGGAAAGAGAACCCGCATGAGCAAGCATCAGACGAATGGTATTTCCTCGGCCTTGGTGGCCGCAGAACGGAGCCTGGACGAGCGT
>JBBRBI010000025.1:0-66908 GCA_038206015.1 Bryobacterales bacterium
AATCGAGAAACCTATTGACGATTGCGATCACCTCAAGCAAAATCAAATCACCAGCGTCGCTGCGCTCCGAGCTGATCGGTGAAAACAAAAACACTGATCGCAATCAGGAAAAACAGTGATCGAGATCAGAAGAATAGCCAGCTAATGGATGAGACCGCGATCAGAGTTCCCGCAGCAGCGGCCCTGTCGATAAAGCTGCCCGCATCTGCGGACAGTCGACTATCGTCAAACAGATATCAGAGGGCCGTATGCGTATCGGCCACGCCCACGATCATCGGAACTTTTCGCCGAAGCCCGAAAACATATCGCGACGGTTCTCATCGATCTCCTCGGCGGAGGGCGCGGGCCCGTACTTGGCGAGCATTCCCCGGCCAGTCTTGAGTGGCTTAGGAGAAGCGGAAGACACTTCCGCCAATTTCCCAAGCCAGACTTCCAAGCTAAGTCCTTGTTCGTCCGCTCTTGCCTTCAGTGCGGCGGCATGATTATCCGGCAATTCGATCACCGTCATGGTCCTTGTCTCTTCACTTTCAACATTATCGGATATTGAGCTTAGTGTCACCTGGTTCGCGCTTCGGCACCATTGTTTTGGCAACCAGCCTCTCCAATGTCACAATGGGGTCAATATCCAATTCCTTATCGCCGACACCTTCACCGATAGCCTCTCCCGCCTCACTGGCGAAGAGCAGAAATCCGTCAAAACCGCCGCCTTCGATCTTCAACTCAATCCCGCCCACCCCAGCCTCCAATTCCACAGACTCGACCGCGCCAAAGACCCCCGCTTCTGGTCCATCCGCGTCACTGCCGACCTCCGCCTCATTGCCCATCGCTCCGACTCAAGCCTCCTCCTTTGTTACGTCGCCCATCACGATGCCGCCTACCATTGGGCGGAACGCCGCAAGCTCGAAACTCATCCCAAAACCGGCGCGGCCCAACTTGTCGAAGTCCGCGAAACGGTAGTTGAAATCCAGATCCCCCGTTACGTCGATGCCCCAGCCCCCGCCAAAGCCTTCCCTCTGGCGGCCCTGTCCGACGAAGAACTCCTCGCCTATGGTGTCCCAGCGGAGTGGCTTCTGGACGTTCGCGCCGCTACGGAAGACGCCATCCTCACGCTAGCGGACCATCTCCCCAAAGAGGCGGCTGAGGCTGTACTCGAACTCGCCACCGGTGGCAAGCCTGCCCTCCCCCAACAAACTCCACCCACCAACCCCTTCGAGCATCCCGACGCCCTCCGCCGCTTCCGCGTTATGGACAACATCGACGACCTCGCCGCCGCGCTTGACGCGCCGTGGGAAAAATGGACGATCTTCCTCCACCCCGCCCAGCGGCAAATCGTGGAACGGAATTTCTCCGGTCCGGCCCGTGTCTCCGGTTCTGCCGGAACCGGCAAGACCATCGTCGCCCTCCACCGCGCCGTTCATCTCGCCAAGGCCAACCCAACTGCCCGCGTTCTCCTCACAACCTTTTCCGGCACCCTGGCCGGGTCCCTGCGCGCCAAGCTCCGCCGCCTCATCGCAAATCAACCCAGCCTCGGCGAACGCATTGAGGTCCACTCCATGGACGGAATCGGCAAACAACTCTACCTCGCCAAGTTCGGTCGGCTGGAAATCGCCGCCCCTACGGTCATCCAAACCCTCCTCCGTTCCGCTGCCAAACCTTTGAGTAATCAAAGATTCAATCTTAGATTTCTCAAAGCCGAATGGGACCAGATTGTCGACGCTTGGAACCTGGATTCTTGGCCCGCCTATCGCGATCAGCCCCGCCTCGGGCGCAAAACTCGCCTACCCGAAAGTCAGCGCCAGCTCCTCTGGTCCATCTTTGAAATCGTTCGCGCCGGCTTGCATAAGTCCGCTCAGATCACTTACTCCGCGATGTTTCACCAGCTTGCCGCGCATCTCCGCGCCTCCGCTGGCAAGCCCTTCGATTTCGTCATTGTCGACGAATCCCAGGACATCCGCGTCTCCCAACTCGAATTCCTCGCGGCCCTGGCGGCCAATCTCCCCAACGGCCTATTCTTTGCCGGAGATCTTGGCCAGCGCATCTTCCAGCAGCCTTTCTCTTGGAAAGCTCTCGGCGTCGATATCCGCGGTCGAGCCTCCACACTTCGCACCAACTACCGCACCTCCCACCAGATTCGCCGCCAAGCCGATCTTTTATTGGCTAAAGAACTTGCAGATCTCGATGGCAACGCAGAACGACGTGCAGGAACGGTTTCGTTGTTCAACGGACCCGAGCCCACCGTCCGAATCGAAAAAACCAAAGCCGCCGAAATAGAAGCGGTAGCGGCTTGGCTCATTGCCCGCATCGCCGACGGATACATGCCTCAAGAAATCGGCATATTCGTTCGCGATAGCTCGCAACTCGATCAAGCCCGCGACGCGGCCAGTCTAGCCGACCTGCCATTTAAACTGCTGGACGAAGATTCCGACTCCACCGTCGGTCGCCTCTCGATAGGAACGATGGACAAGGCAAAAGGACTGGAGTTCCGAGCCGTCGCAGTAATTGGCTGTGACGACGGAATCATTCCCTCTCAACTCCGAATCGAATCTATCGGCGACGAAGCGGACCTAGAGGAGACCTACGATACCGAGCGACAGCTCCTCTACGTGGCCTGCACCCGCGCCCGCGACAACCTCCTCATCACTGCCACCAGCCCAGGATCGGAATTCCTAGACGACCTCCGGTAACAAGCCGCCGCAAGCCCCCTTTCGGGGCATTCCAAAATCCCGTTCACAGCGTTTTTCAGATTTCTTCTACCCCAAAACCCCAATAAAAGCGCGAAAACAGTCAAGCCCACCCCCAAACACCATTTTTCCACCTGCTAATTTCAAGCCATGGAAAACCCAACAACCGATACGCAAACCGCCCCGCCCATCTCCGCCGCCCGCCTCGCCGCCAACCGTGCCAACGCTCGCCGCTCCACCGGTCCCCGCACGCCCCAGGGCAAAGCCCGCTCTGCCTCCAACTCCTTCAAGCACGGCCTCTTCAGCCTCACTAATTTCGAGGAATTCTGCTACGACAACAACCTCTGCCTCGCCGTCGTCGACAACTACTTAGCAGAATTCGAACCCATCACCCCCGTCGAATGCTCCCTCGTCCACCAGCTCATCCAGTTCCAGATCCGCTTCCTACTCATGGAAAAACTCCTCAACACCGCCATGTCCGGCCAGGATCTCGACTTCATCAAAAACCCTCCCGCAGCCCTCCCCATCATGCTCCGCGAGCTCGACCGCCTCCCCGTCAAAATGCAAAAGTGCATCAAGGCCATCCGTGACGAGCAGCTCCGTCGCGACGAAAATACAGAAATCGAACCCATTGACGATCTCCCCCGTCTCCCGCCTCACAGCGAAGCCATGCGCGTCAACAACGCGATACCCGCCCGCACCAAAGCAGTGGAGCGTATCCAAAGCGAAATCGTCTTCGAACGCTTCGCCAAACACATCGTCCAAAAGTTCGGCCACCCCGAGACAGCCTTCACCTCCGACCAAATCACCGAAGAAATGAGGAACGAAGCCAAGCTAGCCGTCGACCGTTTCTACCCAGCTTAAAATAAAATCAGTGTGTATCTGTGTGAATCAGTGGCCACTCTTACTCCTTCCCCACAGCTCTTTGACAACCGAATCCGCATTCCAAACCACAGACACCACAAGTGTCGGTACTCATCGCTCAGCGATCCAGCCGGATTGCTGGGCGAACTCAAGCCCCCGACTACCGCCGCTTCAACACCATCAAGCTACAAAGGAAACTCCCGGCCGCCCCCGCCGCCAGCCCCGCCACCCATTGAAACTGATCGCTATCTGCAAACTTGAACGACCCCAAAAAGAAACCGTAGATCATCATTCCAAACAGGATCAAAGCCATCACCGGCAGCAAGCCCCGAAACACATCGAAGAAAGCCATCAGCACCGCCGCCCCGCCCATCACCCCAAAGATCAACAGCGCGATCGATAGATCCTTACCGCTCCAAATGAAGGTATCGATCTTCCAGTTGTGCTGGTCGGAGATAAAAGCAATCATGCCAACTCCCCCCAGGAACGCAGAAATCAAAAGAGTAAACAGGTAGCTGTAAAAGCGCATCAGGGCGTGTAGGATCTTCATAGGACGTAGCTTGGCGAAAGATCCATCTTAGCCCATACACAACTTCTTCATCCGGGCCGCCGCCTCCGCCAGGTTCTCACGGCTGTTCGCATAGCTGAATCGCAGATACCCTTCGCCGTATTCCCCAAACGCCGTCCCCGCCAACGCCGCCACTCCCGCCTCGTTCAACAGTCGCTCCGCCAGTTCCTCACTGCGCATCCCCGTTCCTGTGATGTTCGGAAACGCATAGAACGCCCCATTCGGCATCCGGCACTTCACTCCCGGGATCTCATTCAACAACCCCACAAACAACTGCCGCCGCTCACGAAACTCCGCCATCATCGCGTCCACCGGCGTCTGGTCCCCATGCAATGCCTCAAGCCCCGCCCGTTGCACCATGCTCGCCGTGCAACTCAGCGCATTCACCAACAACTTCTGCATCGCATCCATCATCCACCGCGGCATCACTCCATAACCCAGCCGCCATCCCGTCATCGCATAAGTCTTCGAGAATCCATCCAGCAGAATCGTCCGCTCCTTCATCCCCGGCTCGGACAACACCGATGGCGGTGCCTCATCAAAATACATCCGCGAATAGATCTCATCGGAGAACACATAAAAATCATGCTCAACAGCCAACCGCGCAATCTCGCGAATGTCCTCCGGCGGAATCACCCCGCCCGTCGGATTCGCTGGCGAATTTAAGATCAGCAACTTCGTCCGCGACGTGATGCTGTCCCGCAGTCGCTGCATATCGAAACTGAAATCATTCGCCTCCACCAACGGAATCGATACCGGAGTCGCCCCCGCAAATCGCACCGCGCTTGCATAGGTCGGAAAACTCGGGTTCGGCAAAATCACTTCATCCCCAGCCTCAACCAGCGCCAGAATCGGAAAGAAAATCATCGGCTTCCCACCCGGCACCACACACACCTCGGAGGCATCCACCGGCACGCCCCGCGTCAGCGCAACATGCGTCGCAATCTCCTGCCGAAAGTCCTCATAGCCCATCGTCGGCCCGTAGTGCGTCCACCCCTCATCCAGCGCCGTCTTGCCCGCTTCGATTACATTCGGTGGCGTGTCAAAGTCCGGCTCCCCAATCTCCAGATGGATGATGTGCTTGCCCTTGGCCTCCAGCGCCCGCGCCTTCTGCAACACCGAAAAAGCACCCTCAAGCTGTAGGGCATCAATGCGTGAGGCAATCCGCGAAGCGAGCTTCACTTGGCCCCCCAGTGGCCGTCTTCGCTCTTCTCAATTCGATCGCCGATCGCAACGCGCTGCCCGGAGATCCTCACCATCTCGCGCTTGGCATCTTCAAATTCAACGATCGCGATTTGATACGGCGCCTCCGCAGCGAACTTCTCCGGTGCTGAATAAATCACTGTCTCTGTATAAACAATTCCGTGCTGCATTTTCTTAAACCTTTTTGAGGATTGTAACAACGCTGGTGGCCCCGCTGCCACCCAGATTCTGCGCCAGTGCATGAGTCGCCCGTGCCACCTGCCGCGCCCCCGCCACCCCACGCATCTGCATCACCAGATCGCACAGTTGCGCCACTCCGGTCGCACCAATCGGATGCCCCTTCGCCTTCAAGCCACCCGAAGTATTCACCGGCAGCGCCCCGCCAATCGCCGTCGCCCCTCCCGCCACCCAAGGCCCGCTCTCGCCCACTTCAATGAAGCCCAGGTCCTCCATCGCAATCAGCTCAGCGATCGTGAAGCAGTCATGCACCTCAGCCAAATCGATGTCCTTCGGCCGCAACCCCGCTAGCTTGTAGGCCCGCGCCGCCGCCGCCTTGGTTGCCGAGAACGTCGTGATGTCCGCCTTGTCCGCCAGCGCCACCGGCCCCGATGCCTGCGCACACCCCGCCACCGCCACCGCCGTCGGCTCGGCTGTGATCAGGATGGCCGCCGCACCATCGCTCACCAGCGAGCAGTCATAGATCGTCAAAGGCTCAGCCACCGGCTTGCCACCCAACGCCTGTTCCAGCGTAATCACCTTCTTCATATGCGCCTGTGGGTTCAGGCTCCCGTTGTAGTGATTCTTTACCGCCACCGCCGCCAGTTGCTCTCGCGTCGTCCCGTATTGATGCATATGCCGTCGCGCGATCATCGCAAAGATGCCCGGAAACGTCGCTCCAACACTCGATTCCATCTCAGCATCGCCCGCCCCCGCCAGGATATCCGCCACCCGCGCCGTCGTCTGCGAGGTCATCTTCTCCACCCCGCACACCAGCACCGTGTCGTACAAGCCGCTCGCCACCGCCTGCCAGGCATGGAAAAACGCGCTGCCCCCTGACGCGCAGGCCGCCTCAAAACGGGTCGCCGGCACCCCTGTGATTCCCGCCGCCCCAGCGACATAAGGTGCAAGATGATTCTGATTCGTAAACGACGGCCCATCAAAGTTTCCCAGGTAGAAAGCTTCCACATCGGCCGCCGTCCGGCCACTGTCCGCCAGGCAAGCGGCAATCGCCTCAACCGCCAGATCCTTCAGGCCCCGCCCCGCAAATGCGCCGAAAGCCGTCTTTCCCATCCCACCGACGTGGACAGTTCTCATATAATTCAATCGTAGACCTGTTTGCCGCGCTGCACGCTTTTCACCTCGCACTCGTCTTTACTTGCAGATGAAGATCGTTGTGGCAGAACTGATTGAACAACGCCCAATGTCGGCAGCTTCTGTTCCTAACTCGGCTCCCTCTCCCTCTGAACGAGAAGTCCAGGATCGCTTTGTCCGCGAAAATCTTCGCCGTGTCTTCTCGATCGTCTATCGCATTGTCGGCAATGTCGCCGATGCCCAGGACTTGACTCAGGAAACTTTCATTAAGGCGCTCCAGCGTAAAGATCAGCTTAAAGACGCCCAAAAAGGGGCCCAGTGGCTCGGCCGCGTCGCCAGCAATACCGCCATCGACTTTCTCCGCCGCAAAGCCCGCGTTAACTTTACCGAAATCGATTCCCTTGCCGAACCCTTGCCAGACCCGGTCGCCCGCCGCGCCGACGTCGAGATGCTGCGCAGCGAAGAAGCTGAACATCTTGATCAGTGCCTCAGCACTTTAAGCGTCCGCGAACGCACCGCCTTGGTTCTTCGCGATGTTGAGGACATGCCCGCCAGTGAAGTCGCCAAAGTGCTTGGCTGCTCCCCGGCCACGGTCCGTTCGCATATCGCCAATGCCCGAATTAAATTTCGCGCTGTTTTTGAAAAGAGCGAAAAGAAAATTGAAAAGAAAAGCGAAAAGAAAAGGGAGGCCCTGTGAACCAACATTTATCCAACCCCGAAGCCGCACTCGCCTCCAGCGGCGACCTCCCCGTCCTGGCCAGAATGCGCGCCCGGGCCCACTGCCTAGTCTGCGCCGACTGTGCCGCAAGACTCGCCAGCTTCAAGCAGGATAGCGCCCGAATCCGCGCCATTGTTCCGGACTTTGAACTGCCCCGCGCCATGAAGTGGCAAGAGATCGAGGACGAAATGTTCGGCAACATCCGGCTCGGTGCCGATGTCAACGCACTCCACTCTGATTTAGCTAGGCAGGTGGCTGCACCACGCCTCAGTTGGCGCGCCGCCATCGCCATCGGTGCCCTGGTCGCCACTGTCATGACCGGTTGGTTTCTCGCTGGCCCCCGTGGCAATTCCTATATGCAACTCGACCAGCCCGTTATGCCGATCGCTCAGGTCCGCAGCGGTGCGATGCTCCTCAAAGCCGACAACGCCGGCGTCGGTGTCGAGAGTCGTGGCTCCGGTATGATCCTGCGTAGCTCTTCTTCCCAGCCCTCCCGTGTTGAGGTGAGCCTCGAAGGCAGCGTCCGCCGCTCCAGCGTCGATAACGAATCG
Source organism: Bryobacterales bacterium (assembly GCA_038206015.1). Lineage (GTDB taxonomy): Bacteria > Acidobacteriota > Terriglobia > Bryobacterales > Bryobacteraceae > Bryobacter. The sequence goes on from JBBRBI010000025.1 coordinate 7,897, forward strand.
GGACAGATCACAGTGAGTCAAATCTATGTGGACTAAAGCCCTCCTCTCCACTGCGTTACTAGGCCTCGGCCTCGCCGCCCAGGACACGCTCCGCGTCAACTTCCCCGCAGACTCACCCGTTGCCGTCATCAGCTCCAATTGGGGTGAGTCGCGAGCTGCCGCCCGTGGCGGTGCCCTAGTCGTCGACCTCCGCACGACTCTTAAGCTCAAGAACACTTCGCGCCTGCGCCTGCGGGGCATCAGCCTTCAGGTAGCCGCCCTGGAGGTCGCCGCTGGCGGCAAAGCCAGCGTCTCCGTGCCCAGCCTCGATGTCTATCCCGGCCAGGAATTTCCTGTCAAGATTGACCTCCGCCTGCTCCAGCCCAACGCCAGCGCTGGCGCGGCCATTGTCCAGGTCCAGCTCGATGGCGTATTGTTTGAAGACCTTTCTTTCTTCGGCCCCAACCGCCTCAACAGCCGCCGCCAGTTGATCGCCTGGGAGCTCGAAGCCCGCCGCGATCGCCAGCACCTCAAACAGGTTCTCGCCAAGGGCGGGGAAGACAGCCTCCGCCAGTCAATGCTCGAGATCCTCGCCCAGGATACTGCCCGCCCCAAGCTCGATGTTCGCCTCGCCCGCGCACCCGCCTCCTTTCCCAATGAGCGTCAGATTGAAGTCGCTTTCATGCGCCAGACCGATTTCCCGGTGGAAGCTACCGGCGGCGTGGTGATGGCCAGTGGCAATGAACTCCGCATCCCCAGTCTCTCCTTTGAGAATCGTGACAAGCGCGAGGTTCGATCCGTCGAACTCGGCCTCATCATTCGCGATGCCGAAGGCCGTGAGTTCTCCGCCGGTTCTCTACCCGCCCCGCTCTCGATGAAACCAAATGGCACCGGCACCGTGCAACCCACGGCCAGCCTCCAGCTCAACCGCAGCCAGGGCCTGCCCCTCCGGATCGAAAGCATCAGCGGCTTTGTCCAGCAGGTTGAGTTCACCAATGGCGATGTCTGGGTGCCGCCAACTTCCTTCCGCCATGAAGCCCGCCTTCTCAAGCTGGTTCCTGGCAGCGTCGAGGAACAGCGCCTCAGCGACATCTACCGCCGCCGCGGCATGGCTGTGCTGCTCGAAGAGCTCAACAAGCAATGAAGCTTGCTGACGCCCTCGGGCACGCTCCTGAAGAGCTTTCGCCCGCCCTACGCACCTTGATCGATGGCCACTGGGTCGCCCTCGAACTCTACGATATCCACCGCCTCCCCTTGCGTAAGATCACCGCAATCGGCGATTCGGCCGCGGCCTGTTTCGCCTCGCTTCGCGCCCAAGGCCTCGACGTTGCGCATTTTGAAGCCGTTCAAATGCACGGCCCCTTCTGAAGTCGCGGATAATAGATCCTTGGACCTCGAAAAAACGCTCCTCCGTAAAGTCGGCGAAGCAGTAACAAAATTCAAAATGATCCGCGAAGGCGACCGCGTCGCCGTCGGCGTCTCTGGCGGCAAAGACTCAGTCACTCTGCTCGAGGCCCTGCTGTCTCTGCAGCGTCGTGCCCCGATTAAATTTTCAGTCTGCGCCTTCACGATTGAACAGGGCAAGTTCCTCGCCCCCATCCGTCCCTACGGCGAGTGGCTGCTGGCGCGAGGGATTGAGTGGCACCACTTTGAGGATCCTCCCAGCCTGCGACTGTTGGACGAGCAACCCGATCATGGCTGTGACCTCTGCTCCCGCTTCCGCCGCCGCGCCGTCTACGAAGTGTGTAAGGGCCTTGACGTCAATGTAATCGCCCTCGGCCATACCGCCGACGATTTCTGCGAATCCTTCCTTCGCAATGCTATGTTCACCGGCGCGCTCAGTTCCCTCCCGCCTATAACCTATTCCAAGAACAGGGACTTCCGCCTCATCCGGCCCCTCGTCTACGTACAGGAATCGCTCACAACCGAATATGCCCGCAACCTCGGCTGCCCGGTGGTACCCTGTGGTTGCTCCCAGAAGACCGGGACCGTCCGCAGAAGCGTTCGCGATTTTTTCGCTGAAATGGAACAGGAACACCCCCGGCTAAAAGAATCGATGCTAAGCGCTTTGGGCAATATCAAGACTCAGCGTCTGCTCGATAGTCGCTACCTCGACACCGAACTCGATGACGAGTTCGAAGCAACCGGGGCCAGCCCATTTCAGATATTCACAGAATCGTAACCAAGTTGTGACTAGATGACACTCGATGTAATGAGAGACTGAGAATCGGATTATGCGGCTCCTTCCACGTGAAGAGAAATTTTTCGACCAGTTCGAAGCACAGGCTGCTTTGATCCTGAAGGCGTCCTCGGTTTTGGCCGAGGCTTGCCACACAGGCCCAGAGGCACTGCCGGCAGCAGCTGCACGCATTGACGAAATTGAACGCGAGGGTGACAAAATCGTTCGCGAGATCTTCACTCGCCTCAATCAGACTTTCATCACCCCACTCGATCCGGAGGACATTCATCAGTTGGGGTCTCACCTCGACGATTGTCTCGATCTGCTCGAAGACACCGTCCATTGCCTGGACGCCTACGAAATCTCGCCGATCCCCGAGGCCATCGTCGATCTCTGCGATATTGTCGAAAACTGCGCCAAGTCCTTGGTCCTAGCTTTCGGCGCACTCAGCAAGGATAAACCGATCGTCGAATATTGCCGCCAGATTGACGTCCTCGAAGACCAGGCTGACAGCGTTCATCGCAAAGCAGTAGCCGCGCTTTTCAAGACTACCGATGCCATCCAGGTCATGAAGCTCAAAGAGATTCTCGATCTCCTCGAATCTACCTCCGACGCCTACGCTGACGTCAGCGACGTGCTGCAAACCGTCGTCGTGAAAAACGGCTAGACTTGTTCGCAACTATGCCAAACTGCCATGAATGAGACCCTGATTCTCGTCGTACTCATCGTCGTGGTTGCCTTGGCGTTTGACTACATCAACGGTTTTCATGATGCGGCAAATTCCGTCGCCACCATCGTTGCCACCCGCGTACTGACTCCATTTCAGGCTGTTGTCTGGGCAGCGTTCTTCAACTTTGTTGCTGCGATCCCTCTGCTTCTGACCGGGAACGCGGCCGTCGCCAAGACCGTCGGTTCCGGTATGGTCGATCTCAAGTACGTCACCCCGCTGGTCATTCTGGCAGGCTTGCTCGGTGCCATCGCCTGGGACCTCATCACCTGGTGGTTTGGCCTGCCGACAAGTTCCTCGCACGCGCTCATCGGTGGCTACGCCGGAGCGGCGATGGCTCGCGTTGTTGTCCAGGAGGGTGCCGAAAATGCCTTCCATGCGATCCTGCTGGCGGGCTGGATCAAAACTCTGATCTTCATCGTTCTGGCTCCCATGCTCGGCATGGCCCTTGCTTACATCCTGATGATCGCCGTGTACTGGGGTTTCAGGAATTCCACGCCGCGCAGAATGGATCATTGGTTTCGACGTCTCCAACTCCTCTCCGCCGCAGGGTTCAGCTATGCACATGGTGCCAATGATGCTCAGAAGACGATGGGCATCATCGCCGGGGTGCTGGTATCTGCTGGTTATCTCGACAAGTTTCGGATCGATTGGTGGGTCGTCCTGGCTGCGCACTCAGCCATCGCACTCGGTACGATGACTGGCGGCTGGCGGATCATCAAAACGATGGGAGCGCGTCTTACCCGGCTGAAACCTCGCGGTGGATTCTGCGCTGAAACTGCCGGTGCCTTGGCTGTCCTGTTCCCAACATATTTAGGTATCCCGGTCTCGACCACCCATGTCATTACTGGTGCCATTGCCGGGGTGGGTGCCATTCGCCGCCCCAAAGCCGTCCGCTGGGCTCTGGCGACGAATATCCTTTGGGCCTGGATTCTTACCCTGCCAGCCGCCGCCCTGGTTGGCGGTATCTTCATGGGTCTGATCTACGTCGTCGCTGGCCATTTCTAAATATCTTCTGTTAGAAATTGTTCTCCACAACGACTACCTTGATTGTGGGAGCACCGCAAACGATTAGCCAGGACAGCCTTTACACGGACGCAGCGGGCCAGTTTGGCTTGTCGCTTGATCGGCTGGCCGCAGCGTATGAGGCAGACATCGACAAGCGACGGGATCTGCTTCAGGACATCCATATGCAGCTATGGCGAAGCTTTCAGCGCTTTGACGGGCGCTGTTCCATGCGCACCTGGGTTTATCGGGTCGCGCATAACGTAGGTGCCTCGCATGTGCTGAAAGAGCGGCGGCTGCTTGGGGGATTGGTGAGCTTGGAGGAACTGGATCAGCTTCCGGACAGGCCACCGAGGAGCGGAGATCGTCGCGACCTTGACCATCTGGCGGCGATGATCCAACAGCTTAAGCCGCTCGACCGCCAAGTGATCGTTTGCTACCTCGAAGACATGGACGCTGTAGCGATCGGCGAGATCACCGGGCTGTCGCCCGCAAGTGTTTCCATGCGAGTGCACCGGATCAAACGCGTCCTGGCGCGACGCTTTCAAGGGGAAAACTAAGATGCCAATCGACCTGAAATCCATTTGGAAAAATCAACGAACGGAGCCCTCTCAAATGAACCTCGAACAGATACGCGCCAAGGCGAGGGCATTACACGCCAAGACTCATCGGGAATTGCAAGCCAATACAGCCGTGCCGCTTTTTGCAGCTGGTCTGTGTGGCATCGGCGTGTGGGTGAAGGATGATCCCATACAATTTGGGCTCGCCGCGATTGGAATCGCCTGGGGCATTGCGGGCGCGGTTGCGGTGAATCGCAATCCACAGCCGCAAGCCTTCCCTGGGGACGCCCCGGCCGCAAACGGTCTTGACTATTACAAAAGCCTTGTAGATCTCCGGCGCGTTTTGTTTGTGCGTTCGCTGATGTGGTCGATCGGGCCGATGGTTTTCGCCATCGTGGCCTTTATCGCGAGCACAATCAGCAGCGGTCAACTGAGCGTTAAAGTTTTGCCGTTTGCCTTGCTCGCGCTAATCTGGACCGTGGCGGTGCTGGTTACGAGAAGCCGACGGTTGAGTGAGCTGCGGTCCGAATTGCAGAGTCTAAGCTAGACCCAGGGATCGTAAGTTCCGAAGTTCCAGATATGACCTTCGGGGTCGCGGCAAGTAAACGCGCGACCGCCATAATCCTTGTCCTCGATGTCGAGCAACATCGTGGCCCCAGCCGCCGGCACCATCGCGTACACTGCGTCGCAATCGGAAACGATCAGGCACGGCGTTTGGGTCTCGGCACCGATGTCGTTGGGTTGCCGGATTAGTGCGCTGTATGGCGTGCCGTCAACCGCTGGGCTGATCATCACCATCCCGTTGCCAAAGATCAGCTGTGCGTGCATCACCGTACCGTCGGGGTTGGCAAAGACGGCTTGCTTTTCAAAGCCGAAGGCACAGCAAAGCCACTCCACCGCCGCCGCCGGATCTTTATAGTTCAGGGCCGGGATGACCGTGGATTTGCAATCCTTAGCGAAACTCATTGATCTAGCCCTAGAAAACCTTGGAAGTAATCGCGCCTTCGCTGGCCGGGCCGACGGTCTTGATGTACTTGGCAAAGACGCCGGTCTTGTACTTCGGCTCTGGTGCCTTCCACTTGGCCTTGCGCGCCGCTAGAGTCGCCGCGTCCACCTCAATGTCGATGATCCGCTTCTCGATGTCGATGTTGACGATATCGCCATTTTCCACCAGCGCGATCGGACCACCATCCGCCGCCTCTGGCGTTACATGGCCAACCATGAAGCCGCGCGTAGCGCCGCTAAAGCGCCCATCGGTCAACAGTGCCGTCGAGTCGCCCAGGCCCACGCCCATAACGGCTCCCGTCACTCCCAACATCTCGCGCATTCCTGGGCCGCCCTTTGTCCCTTCATAGCGAATCACAACGACGTCGCCGGCCACAATTCCCCCGGTCAACACCGCCTTCATTGCATCTTCTTCGCGTTCAAATACCTTCGCTGGACCACGCTGGCCCTTGCGCTCGATACCCGTCACTTTGATCACGCAGCCGTCTGGTGCCAGCGATCCGCGCAAGATCACCAACCCGCCGGACTTCTTGATCGGATTCGTTGTCGGCTGGATAACTTCCTGCCCAGGAGTCGGCACGGCCCGCATCGCTTCTTCCCCAAAGGTCTTGCCCGTCACGGTAATAGCCGAACCGTCGACAAAGCCACCCTCGAGCAAGTACTTCGCAACCACCGGGATGCCGCCAGCTGTATGCACGTCCGCCGCCGTAAAGCGCCCCGCAGGCTTCAAGTTACTAAGCAGCGGAGTCTTTTCGCTAATCCTCTGGAAGTCATCCAGATGCAGGGGAACCTCTGCCTCCTGCGCCATTGCCAACAGGTGCAACACTGCGTTGGTTGAACCACCGGTTGCCGCTACGCTCGCGATAGCGTTCTCAAACGCTGTGCGGGTGCAGATGTCGCGCGGTTTCAAATCGGCCTTCACAGCTTCGACGATGATTCGGCCACAGCGCCGCGCCACTTCGTCCTTAGCGGGGTCCACCTGCGGTGTGCTCGCTGTATACATCGGCGCCAGGCCGATCAACTCCATCACGGTCGCCATCGTGTTGGCGGTGAATTGCCCGCCACACGCGCCCGCGCCCGGGCAGGCCTTATTCTCGATGTCCAACAATTCCTCATCGCTGATCTTGCCAGCGGCATTTGCTCCCACTGCCTCAAATACATCCTGAAGCGTGATGTCGATGCCGTTACGCTTGCCCGGCATGATCGTCCCACCGTACAGAATCACGCCCGGCACATTCAGCCGCAGCAGCGCCATCGCGGCCCCTGGAATCGTCTTGTCGCAAGCCACCAGCGCGATGATGCCATCGAACATATAGCCGCGTGCGCACAGCTCGATTGAGTCGGCAATCAGATCCCTGCTCACCAGACTGGCCTTCATCCCTTCGGTGCCCATCGTCACGCCATCGCTGATCGCAATCGTGTTGAATTCCATCGGCGTGCCGCCAGCGGCACGAATGCCTTCCTTCACTTTGACGGCGAGTTCGCGCAAGTTGTAGTTGCACGGCATCGTCTCGATCCAGGTGTTTGCGATGCCGATGATCGGCTTGCGCAAGTCTTCATCCGTAAAGCCGATGGCCTTCAACATCGAACGCGCTGGCGCCCGGTCCCGTCCCTGCGTGATCGTGTAGCTTTTGAGATTCATAAACTGTCTATTCTATCAATCCGCAAGCCAGATCCCCCATGCGAGAATGAGAGTTTCCCCGAAGAAATATGAGAATTCTGGCGATTCACGCTCATCCTGACGACATTGAGATTCTGGCTGGCGGCGCTCTTGCGCTGCTGGCCCGCGTTGGCGTCTCGCTGACCTTGTGCACGATGACCCCCGGCGATTGCGGCTCCGCTGAGATGGGGCCTGAAGACATCTCGGCGTTGCGCCGCATGGAGGCAGCCACTGCCGCCGCGATGCTGGGTGCCGATTACATCTGCGGCGAGTTCCGCGATATGGCGATCTTCAACGACGATGTGGGCCGCCGCCGTGTCACGCAGATTCTGCGCGAAACTCGCCCGGACATCGTCATCACCGCCAATACGCCCGACTATCATTGCGACCACGAGGCCACACACGCCCTTGTCCGTGACGCTTGCTTTGGCGCCAGTGCTCCCAACTATGCGCAGGGCGAGCACGCCGCGCTGGACAAGATTCCTCATCTCTACTTCATGGATTCCACCGATGGAATTGATCGCGATGGGCAGATCCTGCGGCCTGAATTTCTGGTTGACGTCGCTGAGCTTGTCGATATGAAGCGCGCACTTGTTGGTTGTCACGAGTCGCAACGCAATTGGCTGCGCAAGCAGCACGGCCTTGATGATTATGTCGAGACGAGCATCCAGTGGACGGCCAAGCGGGGCACCCTTGGGGGCCTCAAATATGCAGAGGGATTTCGTCAGTATCATGGCCATCCGTATCCGCAGTCCTCATTACTGCAGGAAATTTTCGAAGAACTGACGACTGTAGTTGCCCTATGAACCACCACCCCTCCGATAAAAGAACCGTCCTCACCAAGCGCGTTGACGAGTGCGACAGCCTGCACGAAGTTTTCCTGAATTGCCTGCCGGCCTTTGGCGGCGCTTATCTACGGCGTGTCTATACGATTCTTGATAATGCCATCGGCATGGGCTGCCCGTTTACGCTGTCCATCGCCGGTCCGATTACGGTCAGTGGACAACACCAAACCTGGCTGGTGCCGCTGTTGGAAACGGGTTGGGTGGCTTATCTTTCCACTACCGATGCAGTCTGCTATCACGACGGGCATCGCAGTCTGAACGGTCACAAGAACCCTGTGCACGAGGTGCCGATTTTCGGTGACGACGCCGCGCTGCGCGATGAGAAGACCATCCGCGTGACGGACATGGCCTTTGATGAAGATGTCCTCCTCGACCAGGATCGCTTTCTGACGGCGATGCTGCAGCGGCCCGAGTTTCAACACAAGATGACCGGGACCGAGATGCGCAATGTACTGGGGCGCTTCTATGCGGCGCAGGAGAAGGCGAACGGAATTGGCGAGGGGCTGCTAGCGGCGTGTGAGCGATTGGCGATCCCGATCTTTGTCGGCGCGCCTGGGGACGGTAGCGTATTCCTGAATTCGATGAAACTGTGGGCGATGAAGAAGGCTGGGCTGATCGAGAACTATGACTTCGATCTCGACATTCACGCCGAGGTTTTTGAAGCCTGTGCATATCATTACTGGGGTCTGTTTGAAAACCCGGTCCAGGCACTGGCTACGCTGATCCTGGGCGGCGGCGTGCCCAAGAATTACAACTTACAGCCCGAGCCCGCCCTTGGGCAGATCCTGGGTCTGCCGAACGTGCGCGGCTACAACTTCGATGTACAGATCGTCACCGCGCCTGTCACTGACGGCTCGCTGTCGAGTTGCTTTCCGGCAGAAGCTGTAACTTGGGGCAAGGTCGACAAAGACACTTACATGGAGGCGACCGAGAGCTTGCAAGCCGACTACTCAATCGTCATGCCGTTTATCGTGAAGGCACTCCTCGACAACCGGGCCTATTACGCGAAGAAGGCGGAAGAGGTTGGCGAAGAGCACCTGTTCGAGATGAATCCCAAGGCAAGGGGCTACCTGCGGTCGAGGGCTGGCTATCGGCTCTATGAGAAGCGCGATGAGCTGGTCAGCTCACTTACGAACTCTGTCCAGCTCAATCAGGAATGGCTAAGGGAAGGACTGACTTACCCGCTGGCGCACTAGGACTCAACGCCTCATAGAATCGCGTGGTTCGTGTCGTATCGATCAACATCCACGAGCGTATTCATTACGTGTGACCCGCGCTCTCGTAACAGCTTGCGGACTAACTCCAAGCCCTGTTCGTGCTCGTCCAGTGTGCCCCGGCGAAGGAACATTTTGAAGTACATCAACCAGATAAGCGGCTGCTCTTTGAGTATCGGTGAGCCAGCTAGATAGCCAATATAGGCGTTGACGCATGCTTCAAGTTGTCTTGATCCGATCGGCGTGATCTCGATGAGAGAAGCATATTCGCTGCTCGTCTTGCTGAACGCCCCCACTCTATCTTCCTCATCGAGCTTGGCGTATTCCTCCAGCTTGCGCAGGTATCTCTCCGCCTCGTTCTGCCATTCAGGTGTCTTGCGCTGATCGAGAGGCAGGAAATTAATTAGCCCGTCAGGGCGCTGACCCGCTGCTACTTCCTTCCGTTTCTCCTCCGGCCCAAATCGAAGATTCCGATAGAGATCAATGAGTTCGGCCACTCGCGGGTCCGACCTGTAATTGGGGAACTTCGGTTTGACATCATCGATGCGCCGAGGCTCGATCTTTGCCAAGGCACTGAAGCCTTCCTTTAAATCTATCGGTATGGGCAGCGCTTCGACCGCAACCTTTAACGCGTCTAATCGCCCAGTCACGTCGGCCGCCTTGATGTCTGCGCACCGCTCTCCTCCCAGCACGCTGGTCTCGTAGCTCAGGTACGCTCTCCACAGAGGCTCCGCCGAATACCTCGCAGTTTGCGCCTTTTTAGTCAATGCGATGAGGGATGCTGTGACATCCTTGTTTGTTGCCCAATAGGAACGAAAGGCAGGACTTAATTTCGCAATGTCCTGGCCGAACTTGCTCAACGAAATCTCAAATAGATCTTTCTGCTCTGTGAGTTGGGCCAACGCCTCCGCGACCGGCGTGATTTGGGTCTCATGGGATGCTGAAAAGTGGGAAGTAAGCCAGTCGTCGGCCATCTCCCTCGTCTTGGGTTTCGGAGACTTCTGCAGCGCTTTGTGCAGGCGTAGAAGCGTTTCGTAGTAGCGATGAGGCTGAGGCATCAAGGCGTCCGCGCAAGAAAGCGTCGGCGATGGGAGGTGAATGGAATCAAACATCTCTGCCGCATGTTCAACGTTCAAGTCTTTCATCGCATCAACCGCACGCAAGCGGAGAACCAACCGGTCCTGCCCTGAGGCACTGGACTGCGCTATCAAAGCTGGTGTGCTTTCTCCGAGCCATCGATAGTTCTCGAGCATCCCCCGCGTTGGGCTGGAAACGCTGGCTCGCCCAGCCGAAAGAAAGATGCGATCGAGCGTCGCGATTTTCGATTCAAGTTTTATTTTCCCAGCCTCGACCAGAAGGAGGAGTGAGTCCGCTTCGAACTCCGGCGGCAGCGAAGCGAGGCGCTGGATCAAGTCTTCAAGTTCCCGGTCCGGCTTTGGCTTGGCTGGCAAAGCTGGGGCGATCTGGCCGGGCGAAAGATAAGTGCAGGCTAGCAGACAGAGAACAAATCTCATGTCGCCTATGATACTAGGGCACTAGCTCCCCAACCATCGTCGCTCCGCCCATTTGGGGCATGAGTGCGAAGATTTTTACAGCCTTGCGCGAGTCTTTGGCGATCCAGATCGTCATCTTCTCAGGGCCGCCTTCGGCCGATGTGATGTCCACCTTGTAGCAGTCGAAGGTGCCCGCCGGGACGGTGACGCTTTCAGAACCTGTGACCTTCAACTGCAGTAACTTCTGCTTTTGCTTCTGGATGTCGAAGTTACGGTATACGGCTGTGTATCCTTCCGTTAGCGGCAGGGCTGCTATGGACTGTAGCGCGCCTGCGGCATCGGCAAACACCGGACCGCCCGTTTCGGCGTCAATCGGCTTGTCCTGTCCATTCATGGACAGCGTACCCTTGGCGCGACCGTCCGCGAACTGGATTTCAATTACAGCAGGGCCTTGGTGCATGCTGCGCTTCATAACCTGCAAAGTCGACTTATCCAGCGTCGATTCGTCCTTCACCATGCCCATGGGCGTCTCCATCGAATCAGTGGCCAGCCAGTTGCCGCCTTTGTCCTGGATCGATGTGGACAGTTTGATGGCGATCTCCTGGCCGCCCATCGAGATTTTGCCTTCGTACTTGTATGTGGCTTCAACCAGCGGCTGCGTCGGTTTGGGTGTCATTAGAGCAGCGCTTGGGTCGACCTTCTTCGCCACCGTGACCGTCTTTGGGTCGACCGTGATCTCGGCCAGGCGCTTCTTGACTTCGTCCGTTCCGCCTTCCTGGTAACGGCCGTCAAGATGCAGAGCCAGAAACTTCTCGATGGCCATGAACATCGCCATGTTATTCACCGGACGCTGGAAGCCGTGGCCCTCGTCGGGCGCGAGGATGTACTCCACCGGAAACTTGCGATCGCGTAGCGCGATGACAATCTGCTCCGCTTCTGCCTTGTTGACGCGCGGGTCGTTGGCCCCTTGCACCACCATTAGTGGCGTCTTGATCTTGTCGGCCGATGTAAGTGGCGAGCGCTCTTTCAGCCAGGCTTTGCCTTCCGGCGTCCCTGGGTCCGCCATGCGCGAGAACATGATCTTCTTGCCGGCTTCCCAATACGGCGGGATCGCCTCCAGCAATGTATTCAAATTTGAGGGCCCAACGATATCGACACCAGCGCGATAGACGTCGGGCGTGAACGCGACACCGGCCAACGTTGCATAGCCGCCGTAAGAGCCGCCGAGAATTGCAACTCGCTTGGGGTCCGCAATGCCCTCTGCAATCAGATGCTTGACGCCCCAGGTGATGTCGTCCTGCATCTTCTTGCCCCACTCGCCATTACCGGCGTTTAAGAATTTCTTGCCGTAGCCCGTGGACCCGCGAAAATTCATCGACAATACGCCATAGCCGCGATTGGCGAAGAACTGCGCCATTCCGTTGTAGCCCCAGAAGTCTCGTGCCCAGGGGCCGCCGTGCGGTACGACAACGATCGGCAGTCCTTTGCCGGGCAAGCCCTTGGGCAGCGTCAGATAGGCTGGGATCTCCAGCCCATCGCTGGACTTATAGCGGATCGGTTTCATAGCCGACAAGGAGGTACGTGGCAATTTCTCCCGCGAGATATATTGCAGTGTCAGCTTCTTTGTCGTCCTGTCGAATAGATAAACAGACCCTGGCTCTGTATCGCCCGTCGCCGAGATCAGCCACGTTTTTTCGTCCTTGGTGTGCGAGCCCATTGCGATCTCTCGCCCAGGCAGCTTGGTTTGGAGCAGCTTGTAGTCCGCCTCTAATGCCTTGTCCTTGAAGTAGCGGCGCGTCTTTTCGTCGGTATAAGTTGTGAGTGTCAGCTCATCGGTGAGATCTGAGAACTGTGCTGCACCAAAGTCGACGCGCTTGAGTGGATCCGTCTCCACCAGTTCTTCCTTGAGCGTGATGGGGTCGAACAGAATTAGTTCTGCAAGATCCTTAGCGCCCTTGTTTGTCTCCATGTAAACCCGCGTGCCGTCCTTGTGGAAGCGCACCGGGCCACAGCTCTCAAACACGTCGCAGGAGTAGATTTTGGTGAAGCCGTTCGCGTCGACCCGCAGAACCTGCTGCTCGCCACTGTCAGTGACGTGGCCTGCCAGGCGAAGCTGCCCCAGCTCGTCGAAGACCCATGCCGCGATCTTCTCGGTATTCTTGCGCATCAGCGTCTTCTCGCCGGTGGATAGCTTCAGCTTGTACAGATCGTGCCAGGCCTTGTCGCGATCGTTCAGGCCGACGTAGATCGTGTCGGGGTCGTTGCGCGGTGTTGCGTAGATCTGGATCTGGATACCTTTGACGCCGGTCAAATCGCGTGCGATGGGCGCGTCGAAGCCGAAGGTGGGGAAGGCATTGGGGTTGACGGCGAAGACGTTGAAATTCTCGTCGCCATCGTTATCTTTGACAAAGAGGATGTGTTTGGAATCGCGGCTCCAGAAATAGCCACCAATCGGGCGTTTGGTTTCCTGTGTCATCAACCGCGCTTTGCTGAAAGGCTCATCGGTTGCTTTGACCCAAATATTGCGTGTGCTTTTGTATGCCTTTTGAAAGGCGATAAATTTTCCGTCGGGCGATAACTGCGGGCCGGAGATCTCGGGGTTGCCAAAGATCAGTTCACGGTCGATGAGCGGCGGCATGCCTTGGGATAGCAGGGTCAGGGCCGCAAATGCGGAAACGAGCGTCAGTCTTGTAAGTTGCATGAGAGGAAAAGATCTTCTCTCTAGAGTACGGAATTTCGCTCAGCGAAGTTCAAAGCCAGCGCTGCGAATTCCCGCGATCAGGCGTTCACGCTCCGCCGTGATTTCTTCTTGAGTTAAAGTGCGCTCTTTGTTTGCCACGGTTGCGCGGAATGACAGGCTGCGCCTGCCGTCGGGCAGAGTGAATTCGCGGACAAACTCGATCTTTTCGACCGCATCTGTACTCGCGCCGCGCAAGGCTGCTTCCACCGTGCCCGCAAACACACGCGCCTCGGTCAACACGCTCAAGTCAAACTCACTGGCGGGAAAGCGCCGGATCGGCTGGTATCGGGCGTTGCCCGCGACGAGCTTTGACAGCTTGTCGAGATCGACATCGAGCATGGCGGCCCGCCCCTCCACCCAGTGCGGATGAAATTCAAAGAGACGACCAATCTGCTGGCCGCCGAGCCAAAGTTCGGCACTCCGTAGCGGATGTTCAAAATCTCGAACGATCAAAGTTGGACGAAACTCGCATGCTGGCGCGTAGCCGCGCATGAGACGTTCCAGCTCGCGCAGACCTTCAGCCCCATCGCCCTGGCCGGCATAAACGCCGGCCACCAGATGCGGCACTTCCTGAGGCAGCCCTTCTGGTTGTTTGTGAATTTCCTTGCCAATTTCAAAGAACCGGAAGGCCCCAAAGTGCCTGCGGTTGTCTTCAAAATTCTTCAGCGCGCCATGTAGAAGCGTCGTCCGCATCAGGCTTTGGTCGGCCGAGATCGGGTTGAGAACGCGTACGTGCTTCTCAATCGCCACACTCAGCCTGGTTGCCTGCGCTTCGCTAATAAAGCTGTAGTTGTAGACTTCATCAAAGCCCTGCTGCGTCGCTCCAATCCGCAAGCGATTGAAGAATCTGCGCTCCTCGTTCACGGGAGGCGGCACTACCGGCATGGATGGCGCAACGGGATCGATGGTCGCATAGCCCACCATTCGCCCGATCTCTTCCACCAGGTCGTCTGCAATCGAGACATCCTTGGTCGCCCGCCAACTGGGGACAGTCACCTTCGTCCCCTTCACATCGAAGGCCAGACGCTCAAGAATTCCCACGACTTCGGTCTGCTCAACTACTCGACCAAGCTTTCGGTTGAGCCAATCGAAATCGAGATCGATCACTGGCAGTGGCTTCACCGCAGCGCGCACATCCGTTGGCCCGCCAACCGCAACAATGCCTGGGCTGACGAGCTTAAACATTTCAGCCCCGCGGGCAATCGCCCGCAGCGTGTTCTCAGGGTCCTGCGCCTTCTCAAAACGCATCGAGGCATCGGTGCGCAGCTTCAATCGCGAGCTTGTCTTACGCACGGCAGACGCATTGAAGTTGGCCGCCTCCAGGACAATTCGCGTGGTCCCCGGGCCAATCGAGGTGCCCTTGCCGCCAATCACACCGGCGATTCCAATCGGCCCCGACTGGTCGGCAATGATCAGGTCGTCCGTTGTAAGCCCGTACTCTTCACCGTTGAGCGCGAGCAGCTTTTCGCCCGCCTTCGCCTTGCGTACGACAATCGCGCCCTGCAGCTTGTCGGCGTCGTAGGCGTGTGTCGGCTGCGGCAACTCTGCCAGCAGCCAGTTCGTAATATCGACAATGTTGCTGATGGAATTCAACCCGATCGAATGCAATCGATATTGCAGCCACGCCGGGGAATCGCCTATGCTGACATTTTCAAAAAGCTGAGTGGAGAATCGCGGACAGAGAACGGTATCCTCGACGACAACCTGGACGCGCGGCTCACCAGTGGGGAGCAGCTTCATGCTCACCGGGTCAATCAATTTCTTGCCGAGAATCGCCGCCAGCTCGCGCGCCATCCCGTAATGTCCCCAGAGATCAGGCCGGTGTGTGAGGCTCTTGTTGTCGATTTCGATGAGGGAATCCGCCTTCAGCGCAATGTCCTCGCCCAGCTCGATGATGCCATCATGATCGCCGTTTACGCCCAGTTCCGCCATGCTCGCCAACATGCCATCACTATCGATGCCACTGACTTTCTTGACGCCGAGCGGCACGTAGATTGTTCGCAAGCCAGCACGGCAATTGGGTGCCCCACAGGCAACGGTCTTGCGACCATAGGCGAGTGTGTCTACTTCGGCCTGGACGTTGTGCGAGTTGGGAATCGGCTCGGCGGAAATGACCGTCGCCGGGCAAGCCCCCGTCCATAGGGCTCCGTGGATTTCGACGCCCTCGCTCTCTGCGGTATGCAGAGTGATGCGGCGCGAAACTTCATTCGCGTCGATGTCCAGGTCTTCAACCAGCTCAGAGAGCCATTGGTAGGAGAACTTCAAAGGGATGCTCCTAAAACTGTTTTAAGAATCGCAGGTCGCCTGATTGCAGCCAGCGTATGTCGTCGATGAGATAGCGCATCATCACCAGGCGGGTGAGGCCCAGACCAAATGCAAAGCCGCCAAATTCATTTGGGTCGATGCCCCCGGCGCGCAGCACATTGGGATGCACCAGGCCGCAAGGCAATAACTCAACCCAACCACTCTGCTTGCACACGGGGCAGCCCGCGCCAGCACAAACCATGCACTGGATGTCGAGCTCGAAGCCGGGTTCGACGAAGGGGAAAAAGCCCGGTCGCAGGCGAACGGTTGTATCGCGCTTGAAGATGCCGCTCAGCAGCGTCTTCATGAAGTACAGCAAGTTGGCGACGGACACATTGCGATCCACCATCATGCCCTCCAACTGGTAAAAAGTGTGTTCGTGCGACGGGTCTACTTCTTCGTTACGAAAGACGCGGCCCGGCGCGATCATCCGCAAGGGTGGCCCCAGCCTCTGCATTCCACGCACCTGCACAGGCGAGGTATGCGTGCGCAACAGATGCCCACCCTCAAGCCAAAAGGTGTCCTGCATGTCGCGAGCAGGATGATCGGCAGGAATGTTCAGGGCATCGAAATTGTGAAATTCAGTTTCGACCTCTGGTCCATCGAGGATGGTGAAGCCCATGGAGAAGAACAACGATTCGATCTCATTCTGGATCTGCGTGAGCGGATGCAGGCTCCCTGGCATCATCCCCGACGGCGGGATCGTCAAGTCAAGCCACTCTTGCTGGAGGCGCTCGTTGAGGGCCACGGATTCAAAGGCTGTCTTCTTGATGTCGAAGGCCGCCTCAAGAGTTGTCTTGGCCCCGTTCAGCGCCTTGCCTGCATCCACGCGCTCTGAGGCATTCAGCTTACCCATCTGCTTGCCAAAATCGGCCAGCGTCCCCTTGCGCCCCAAAACCTCGACGCGCACGGCTTCCATCTCTTCGAGATTCGCTGCAGCCGCGATTCGCGCCAGCGCGCCGCTAGCCAGCGCTTCAATTGCAGAAATCATACGGAAGGGAAAAAGGCGGGTGAGTTCTCGTCGATCTCGTGCGCCAGATGGTTCACATAAAAGCTGACGAGTGCAGGCGGATAGCTACCCTTGAACTTGTCGTAAGCATCCTGCTGCCAGCCATCCTTGAGGTACTGTTTAGGCTCTGTGTCCTTGGCAAAGAAGCCATCCTCGTGGGGAATCTGAAAATAATTCAGCACGTCCACGATGAGCTTCAATTGCGACACGAGGATGGCTTGGGACAGCTCTAGAGCCAGGTCATCCTCGCCGAGCTTGAGCCGCTCCCAAAGCTTTCCGGAAGCGGTCCGGAGGCTTTCTGTGTTCAGTTTTGCAAGGTGACAGCGCGTTTTTACCCGATCGTAGATCTGGTAAGTTCGCAGGGTGCCAAAGGATATGCCGCGGAGTTGGGAACGGAAAGATTCCTCCCCAAGGGCGACGAAGAGTTCATGTAACTTCATTTGAAGGAGGCCAAACCTTCATTCTACGCGATAGAATGGAGAGTTTGGACACTCGCATATGGCAAATCTTATAGTTCTGGGCGCGCAATGGGGCGACGAAGGCAAAGGCAAGATCGTCGACCTCTTTAGTGAAAACTTCGACATGGTGGTGCGCTACCAGGGGGGGCACAACGCCGGGCATACCGTCTACATTGGCGAAACGAAGTTTGTTTTAAAGCTTATTCCCAGCGGAATCCTGCGTCCTGGCGTCAAAGCCGTGATCGGCAACGGTGTCGTAATCGACCCCGGCGCGCTGATGACCGAGATTGCTTCGCTTGAAAAAGCGGGCATTGACGTGCACGCACAGTTGCTGATTTCCAACCGCGCCCATGTCATTTTCCCTTTTCACCGCATGGTTGAAAAGGTGAGCGAAGCTCGCGCTGATCGTGTTGCCATTGGCACAACTTCGCGCGGCATCGGCCCATGCTATGAAGACAAGATCGGGCGCCGCGGCATTCGCATGGCGGACCTTGTCTCGCCCCAGGGCTTCGAGCATCTCTACCGCATGCTTTGCGAGGACAAGATGACTCTGGCGACGGCCTTCAAAGTTTCTGAGCAAATCGACTTCGATCAAATCCTTGCCGATTACCGCCAGTTTACCGAGAAGCTCCGCCCGCTCGTTTGCGATACGGCAGCCCTCGTCAACCGGACGATTATCGCTGGCAAGAGAGTCTTATTTGAAGGCGCTCAGGGAACTATGCTGGACATCGACCATGGAACCTACCCGTTTGTAACAAGTTCCAATGCCAGTGCCGGCGGCGCTTGCACCGGCGCCGGTGTCCCTCCTACTCGAATTGATGGAATAATTGGCGTATCCAAGGCCTACATCACGCGAGTGGGCGCCGGGCCTTTCCCCAGCGAGATTCTGGGCGAAGCTGGCGACCACATTCGCAAGGTCGGCAACGAATTTGGCAGCGTCACTGGCCGTCCTCGTCGCTGTGGTTGGTTTGATGTCCCGTTGCTTCAATACACAGCGATCATCAATGGCTTTGACAGCATGATCATCACTAAGCTTGATGTGCTGGATGACCTGGACGAAGTGCCGGTTTGCGTTGGCTACGAGATCGATGGCAAAGTTGTCAGCGAGATGCCGGCAACCAACGAAGAAGTCGCCAAGATCGTCCCGGTGTATGAGACGCTTCCCGGCTGGAAGACGCCCACGAAGGGCATCACGGACCTCAAGCAGATCCCCAAGGCCGCCATGGACTACCTCAAGTTTCTTGAGGAGAAAACTGGCGTCGAAGTGGGCTGCGTCTCCAATGGCCCCGAGCGCAACGAGACCATCATCGTTCCGGGATCAAAGCTCGCGCGGCTGCTCGCCTAGACCGCTCTCGCCTTCCCAGCGGGCAATCACCGCTGGGGCGAGGCAGTTGCCCAGTACATTTACCGGCGTGCGCACCATGTCGATGATTCCATCGACTGCCAGTAACAGCGGCAGCGTGTCCAGCGGCAATTGAAAGGTCGGCAGGGTTGCGCTGAGGATGACGAAGTTGGCTCGCGGAATCCCTGCGACGCCCTTGACCGCGATCTTGAGAGTCAACAATACGAGCAGCATTTGTGGCAGTGACAGGTGGATCCGTGCGGCCTGCGCAGCAAACAGTACGCCCATGATCAGTTGGATGCTGCTGCCGGCCAAATTGAAGCTCAACCCCAGCGGCATCACGAGGCCGAGAAGTTCACGCCGCACACCGAAGCGTTCCATTCCTTCGATCGCCTTGGGCAACGCTGCCGCGCTTGCGGTGGTTGCCAGGGCGATGCCCACGGCCTCTCGCGTACATCGGGCAAAGCTCACGACGGGGATTCGAAAAAGAAACAGCACCGAACCATAAACGACGATTCCCATGAACAATTGGGCTGAAATGGCGGCCACCACAAACAGGCTTAGGCTATTGACGCTCTTCCATCCACCGCCCATTAAG
The DNA here is from genome assembly GCA_038206015.1 of Bryobacterales bacterium. GTDB lineage: Bacteria > Acidobacteriota > Terriglobia > Bryobacterales > Bryobacteraceae > Bryobacter. The sequence goes on from JBBRBI010000025.1 coordinate 27,015, forward strand.
GTCGCGACAACAGCCGCCACCATTCCAAATGGTGCCAGCTTCATCACGTAGCGGGCATACTCCATCGTGACGGCCAACAGGCTTTCGCAGAATTCCAGAAACGGCAATGCCGCTGTCCCCCGCGCCCGGGCTGCCCAGCCGATCAAGCCGAAGAAAATCATCATTGGCAGGACAGCGTTTTTAGCCATCGCCTCGATGCCGGATGTGGGTACGGCCTGCACCAGGGTCTCGGCCAGACTGGGCCCACCTTTCGTCGACCTTGCTACCCCGGTCATCGGCAGTGCCGCCCCTGGCTGAAAGATCTCCATCGCCGCCCAGCCCACCAGGAGCGCAATGGTTGTCACCACTTCGAAGTAGATAATTGCTCGCACGCCAATCCGCCCGGTTGCTGCGTCCTGACGCGATTTTCCAAGTGATGTGACCAGCAGTCCTAACAACAGAGGAGCCAGCAAACTCTTCACCAATGTCAGGAAAACAGTCGATATCGACTCTGCCGCAACTTGAACGATGTCCCACATGTCCGCTCTTTAAGGTATCCTGCCATTGGCATGCCAACGGAAACCGTTCCCTCAATCCTGATGCGGTTGGCTCGTAATCCGTGGCGAGATCTGGTGCTGCGATGGAACTGGAAGTCGGCGATAACCAGCGCCGTGATCCGCGCCACAATTTTCTATTTTGCCAATCTCTCAGCCGGGCACTCTGCTGCCGTAGGCGCGATGCAGGCCGAATTTTTATGGCGTTTCGCTGTCGCAGGCTTCGTCGGCAGTGTCATTCAGAGCATGCGTAAAGCCCAGCCCCTCTGGCAGGCTGCGCTGGTTACGTCGATCGCGTTGCCCCTGATTAACCACATCATCGAATTTACGATTCATTGGCTGCGGGGCACGCCAAAACTCGCGGCGAGCATTTTCGCCAGCGTTTGCTTCACTGCGATTGCGATGTTATTCAACGCCTACGCCATGCGTCATGGTGCAATGATCATCGGCGCTGAAGGGCGGCCGCTGTGGCGGGATCTGCTCGATATGCCCAAGCTGATTTGGGGTTTCATCCTCTGGCTGCTACGGATTCAGCGCTCTCCCCAGAATTTGTGATAGCGGCCCATCCAATAGGGCAATAGAAGGATTGTGCCATCGTCCTCGCGCTGGCCGTCGTTGCCGCCGTCCAGCACAAACGGGTTTCCATTCCACTTCATCACCTGCCGTTCGTCAGGAGCTAGCCACAATATCGTTTGCTTGCGTCCAAAGCGATCCAGATCGGGCGCAATCGGCAATTCTTTGCGCCAACTGTTGTCGACTTTCCAAGAAATCAAGTCCAGCGGCAGCCGCTGCATGGTCGTAATCGACTCTCTGCGCAGAGCAGGATTCTCCCCCAAGCCTACTTCATAGATCGTGTTCCAGAGAGGATTTTTTTCCCGGCGGATATTCTCAAACCAGGCATCCAGAGCCTTCAGAATCGCGGGGTCATTGTCGTAGATAAGAAGCGGGTAAAAACTGAGTAAGGCCAACTCCTCATCGGAGTAATTCAACTCGTCGCGGCGGGCCTTTAGATCAACTGCAATCTTCAAATATCCCAACTCGTTGACCACCTTGTGCAACTCCCGCTGATAGCGCGGGTCGCCTGTGACGTGTTGGGTGGTCCTGAGGAAGCTCACCAGTTCAATTGCGTTCAACGGGCTGTCGCTGCGGCCCTCTCCGGCAAAATATGCGACAGTCCATCGCCCCCAACGCGTGGGCTTGCCTGTCTTGGGATCGATCAGGTTGTAGTCATTTTTCAGGATGTAATCCATCATCCGGCGACAGGTTGCCTGTACCTCGTCGCGCAACGCCCCGCGGGGCAACAAGTCCCAGGCCACAGAGAACATCAAAAAATGTCCGACGATCTCGTCCGAACTTGTATCGGATTTCCATTGATACTTGTGATCCTCGGTCCAATACCAGAAGCCGTCATTCGGCTTCTCCTCGCCATCGACGACATAGGATCGTGCCGGATAGCCGGGGGTCCCGGTCACCTTCTCTAAAAACAGCACAGCGCGAATCGCCTTTTCCGCCCGCGCCAAGGCTTCTGGCTTCCCGGTCGCTTTGTATTCAAATAACCGGGCAGAGGCATACATCGCCGTCCAGAGGCCATCGTTGTCATTGGAAGTGGTAGTCCCTTGCTTGGAATCCCCGATAAATCCATGGCGATCATGCCGGTCGGCAACCTTCTGATAAAGCCTGGCCTTTTGCTCAAGCGTCATTGCTTCAAACCAGATCTCAGTGTCCCCACAATCCGTATGCAAACGGACGCGACCCTTGCTGGGCTCAGAAAATCGACGCACTTGATCACACGGCAAATAACGCCTACTGGCGAAAACTCGCCCGTCCCGAGTTGCGCCGCGGATGCCCTTCCGCCAAGTGGCACCATCGGTAGAGCGAAACTCGTCAGGCCCGATTTCGGCTTTGGGTGCCTCAGGGTATTGCAGGACATGCACCTGGAGGTAGGGGCCAATACGGATCGTTGCTCCTCCCAGTTGGAGACCGCAAAGGAGGAGGCATAAGCGCAACATAATCACAAAGATAGCTAACCTTTTGAGTTTCTGTCGATATGCTTGGAGAGCCGATAAATCGAGCCCCTTGCATCTGGGTGAAAATAGGCAAAGAATAAAAGGAATCGGCCAGTGTTCGCTGGCAATAGCGGAAAGAACAATTTGGCATGAAAATACTAGTTGCCGACGACAGCGTGGTCAGTCGGCATATGTTGGAAGCAACCGTGAAGAAATGGGGTTACGAGCCAGTGGTGGCCTGTGACGGCCACGAGGCATGGGAAATTCTCCAAAAAGATAACGCGCCCCAACTGGCGATCCTCGATTGGGTCATGCCCGCTCGTACTGGGCCTGAGGTGTGCCGTCTAGTCCGCCAGCAGCAAAAAGAAGCATACACGTACATGCTGCTTCTGACGAGCAAGAACCAGCGGGAAGACCTCATTGAAGGGATGGATGCCGGGGCCGATGATTACATCACCAAGCCTTTCAACCATCACGAACTCCAAGTACGCCTTCGCGCCGGTCGACGCATCGTGGAGCTTCAGGGTGAACTGCTGGCGACGCAAGCTGCCCTGCGCGAGCAGGCAACTCACGATTCTTTGACCCGCGTCTTCAACCGGTCCTCAATCTTTGACGTCCTTGATCGTGAACTCGGCCGCGCGGAGCGAGAGGGGCTTACAGTGGGTCTGGCTCTTGTCGATATTGATTTCTTTAAATCTGTCAACGACACCTTTGGGCATCTGGCTGGTGACTCTGTACTTCGAGAAGCCGCTCGTCGTTTCAAGTCTTCCATTCGCTCCTATGATTCCGTTGGCCGCTACGGAGGAGAAGAGTTTCTGATCATCCTCCCAGGTTGCGATGAAGCCTGCACACAGAGCCAGGCAGACCGCATCCGCCGCGCCCTTTCTATTGACCCGATGCCTGTCAACGAAGAGACTCAACCCGACACGTCAATTGCACTCACCGCCAGCTTTGGCTGCACCACCGCACTTCCCGGTCACAAGTTCACAGCCGAGCAAATGATCCAGATTGCCGACGAGTGCCTGTATGAAGCAAAACGATCTGGACGCAATCGTATTGTCTTTCGTTCGGCCCAATCTCAAGTTGCCAGCCCGGTTTAGCTTTTAGTTGCCAGCTGCGTTTTGCGCAACCGTAAAGTGACTTAAAGTTCCGGCGTACTGCGCGAGCCCCCGATAAATCGATTCGGCTATCTTTTGCCGATACTCGGGCTTACGCAACAGTGCTTCTTCCCGCGAGTTGCTCAGGAATCCGATCTCCGTCAGTACGCTCGGCATTTGCGCGCCGATCAATACGATAAACGGAGCCTTGCGCACCCCGCGGTCTTTTCCTGGCACCCCAGCCTTGGAGCTACCCGAATGCAAAGATGTTTGTATCTTGCCAGCAAACTCCCGCGACTCATCAATCTTGTCCTTCAGCGCGATCTTCTTGATCAGATCACCTAAATCGGAAACTCCCCGCCCACTCGATGCATTCTCCCTTGCCGCCACTTCCAGTGCTTCTGGCGATGAGGTGAAGTTCAGATAGTAAGTCTCGACTCCGGACGCCGTTTTTGCCGGTGAAGAATTTGCGTGGATAGAAATATATAGATCCGCGCGGCTCTCATTCGCAATGACTGGCCTTTGATCGAGCACGATGAAAGAGTCATCCTTGCGCGTGAAGACGACTTCGCTCCCGAGCCCTTCTTCGATCAGCAATCCCAGGCGCTTGCCGATGTCCAAGACCACGTCTTTTTCCAGCAGCCCGGTCGCCCCTGTGCATCCGACATCGTGCCCACCATGGCCAGGGTCAATCACCACCTTGCCAATCTTAAGGCCCAATACGCGCGTCAAGGACTGTCGCCCTGCGCCCAGCCTGCTTGCCGCTATTGCTGGTGTGCCACGGCGCACCGGCTCAACTGCAAGCTGCTTCCAACGTAATTCGGGCATGCCAAAACTGGAGACGCGGTAGGGCATCTGTGTTGCTTCGGCTTTCGGCAGCCGAAAGCTACTTGCCGGCAACATTGGCGGATCGGGCATCCGGAAGCTACTCTTCATCACCGCAGTCAGCTTTTGTACATTCGACGTTAGCTGCAATACGTGCTGGGCGGTGGCCAGCGGATTCCGCAATTGGGCATCCTGTCGTGCCGGCATCAGCTCGATCAAAAGCCGGTTTGGGTTCTTCAGTACGCTAGTGCGGTACTCGACGCCGGGCTGTTCCAAATCAAATACCAGCCGCGTGACACCCTTCTGATTCTCTGCAACCCGGATCTGCTTCAGAATGGCATCGCCGGCCGGGATGGTCTGTATGCCCCGTCCGCCTTTGCCGTCAGAAAGCATTGGTGCCGTGCCTGCGAAATCGACAAAAATTCTCGCCGGGTTCTCGATTCGATCTGCCTTGATATCGATCAAGCCATTCACCATGACCGTGACACGAGTGACGCCAGCCTGGCTGCTTACTTCCACCGCAGTCAGGTTCCCAGGTCGGGGCGGAGCCTGCCCCGCCAATCGAAGACACAGCAGCATCGCGGCGACGATCCCGATCATGCTGTGTGCGTTTATCATCGTGTTTCTTATGGCAACTGCAAATGGATGCGCCCTTCGGCGTCCACTACCTGTTGAATCCTCGGCACTGCCTTCTCGGGCACCTGGCTAAGCGCTGCAATCGTGGGTGGCGCGGCCTGCCGTTTTGCGTCGCCGTATTTCTTGCCTACCTTATAAACGTAGTCAATCGTTTCCGGGTATGGAGGAATCCAGCCGTGCTTCTTCACTGCTGCCTCACCTGCATTGTAGGCGGCCAGCACTAAACGGTCGTCATCGAATTTCGTCTTCAAATAACGCAAATACTTTACGCCGCCTTCAATATTCTGCCGTGCGTCAAACGCGTTCAGGACGCCTAACTGTTTCGCGGTCGCGGGCATCAGCTGCATCAACCCCATCGCCCCTTTGGGAGATAGTGCGTATTGATTATAATTACTCTCTACTTGCAATACACTCTTGGCGAGAAGCGGGTCCACGCCATGCGTCGCCGCGCTCAGTTCAACCAGTAAATCCATATCCGCTTTACCAGCCGGACCCGGCCTGGTGGTCTCTGTTGCGGGTGGCGCGTTGACATCCCGCGCGATCACTTCGATTGGAGGGACCTCGCGGGGAAGTATCACTTGAGTTCGCACAAGTCGCCCACTGCCCCTGTCTACCCGTACTGTCGTTCGGACATCAGTATGGACAGCGGTTGGCTCAGCGCACCAAGCTGGTGTACTGGCAAGGCAGAAGCACGCTAGGCTAAGACAAAAGCGGCTCATCGTGTTCTCCATCATCATAACCAAAAACTCTTTTTGAATCAATGAATTACTCTTCCCAATCGGATCGTCAATTGCCTGTCGGTGCCTACCTGCTGGCAGGGGGTGCCAGCCGTCGCATGGGCATCGACAAGGCCCTGCTGCTCTTTGATGGCCATCCATTACTAGTACAAACCCACAAACTTCTCGCCTCGATTGTGCCCGATCCACAACTCGTCGCCCCGGTGGGCAGATACGAGCAGCTCGGGTTCAGCCCGCTGGTGGATCGGCGTCCGGGCTGCGGCCCCATGGCCGGAATCGAAACTGCACTCATCCATTCCGGCTTGGAATGGAACCTGATCCTTGCCTGTGATCTCCCGTACATCACTCGCGACTGGCTGATTCACCTGGTAGAAACTGCCCTTGCTGCGCCACCACGGGTAGCCTGCGTATCAACTGGCGACAACCCGTTGCTCGCCGTTTGGCGAAAATCAGCGCTGCCAACCGTCCAGCGTGCCCTCGATTCGAGTAATTTTCGACTCAGAGACTTGATGAAACCGCTGGATGCGCTAAATCTCATCCCACCAGACCCCAAAATATTGGCAAACTGGAATCGTCCGGAAGATTTGCCAGAGAACCCCAGCGAAGGAAAAGCGAATTTTGACTGTTGAAGGCTTCCCGTATTACATCGAGTTTCGGCACGTCGATAAGACGTTCGACAGGCCGATTTTAGTCGATTCTAATTTTTATGTTCCTGCCGGGGAAACTGTCGCGATCATCGGTCGCAGCGGTGTCGGCAAATCCGTAACGCTCGGCCACATCATGGGCTTTCTGAAGCCCGACTCGGGCCGAGTCATTGTGGGCAATCGAGACATTACCTTTTTTAGTGAGGCCGAACTGCGCCAGGTGCGTAAAAAAGTAACCATGGTCTTCCAATCTGGCGCACTCTTTGATTCGCTGACGGTCGGCGAAAATATCTTGTTCTCGCTCGAACTGCGTGACGACTATGACGAACAAAACAAGGAAGATGTTGTGGATGGTTTGCTCGACATGGTCGAATTGCTGCCGTTTCGGGATGCCTACCCGGCCGATCTATCTACCGGACACCGACGCGCTGTCGCGATTGCCAGGGCACTTGCCGCGCAGCCTGAGTGCGTACTCTATGACGAACCCACCACCATGGTCGATCCAATCATGGCCAACCACCTTGCCATGCTTATGCTGCGGCTGAAAATGCAGCTTCGGCTTACTAGCGTCGTGGTCACACATGACCTCGAATTAATGCGCAAGGTTGCAGACCGAGTCGTATTCTTGAGCGAAGGAAATGTCGCCTACTTTGGGCCGGTCGATGGATTGGAGCAATCCACAAACCCGCTGATCCAGGAATTTATGCGCCTGGACCGGATCAGCTAGCCTTACGGGCCTTCCAGGCTTCGAACAGAACCGGCAGCACGGAAAGGAGGATGATCAGCAGAATCACTTTCTCGAAGTACTTTTGGACAAAGGGAACTCCACCGAGGAAATACCCCATCGAAGTGAATAACAATACCCAGCCGATGCCGCCAAACACACTGAAGGATAAAAAACGAAGGTAGCTCATCTGTCCAACACCTGCGACAAACGGAGCGAAGCTTCTGACGATCGGTACAAAGCGCGCGAAGATGATCGTCTTGCCACCATATTTTTCGTAGAAGGCCTGCGATTGTTGAAGATACCTGCGTTTGAAGATGCGACCGTCGGGCCAGTTGAATACGGCCTTACCCGTCTGTCGCCCCAGCATGTACCCGGTTGTATCACCGATGATCGCCCCTGCCATCATCAACCCGTTCACCAGGGCGAAATCAAGCTTACCTGCGCCGCACAGGACGCCGACGATAAACAGAAGGCTGTCTCCGGGCAGAACCAAGCCAATGAGTAGACCGGTCTCAGCAAAGAGAATCGTGAATAGAGCCAGGTATCCTGGCCAGCCTGTGAGCGTGCTCTCGAGCAGGGCGCGCAGCTTCTCTGCGCTCACCAATGTCTTGATCAGCTCAAGAATGCCGACGTTGTTGTCCATTGGCTGTTGTCTGCTTTAGCCGCCAAAGCTCTGGGCGATCCGCTTTTTAGCGGCTTCATTTACCGAGATTGATCCGTCTTTGATCATCCGCTTCACGAGGGTTTCTTCAAAGACGTCAGCCCGTTCAGAGGCCTTACGATTCTTGACCATGTTGACGATTTCAGCCCGACGTGGAACCAATGCATTCATGTCGGCTTCCTTGTGTTCGAGGACCTTGCCAAAGAACCACTTGCCATCGAGTGCAATTGGGCCAAACAGCTCGCCGGGCTTCTTGGAAAATGCCTCTGGCATACTGGACGCCGGACCAAAGCCATCGGCAAATCCACCGCGGTTGAATTCCTGGGTCTGCTTCACCGGTGCGCCAAGCTCCTTGGCCAGTTTCGCCAAGTCTCCTCCAACGGTCTTCATCAGTGCAACACCGCGATCCTTCAACTCAGTCACCTTCTTGTTGCCAGCCGTAATGCGCAAGTTTGCAAAGATAGACCCCTTTACTTCTTCAAAGGCTGCCTGCCGCGTCGGAATCAACTGATCGACGGTGAAGATCACAGTGCGATTAGCATCCAGAACGGACGGCTGTGATGCCTCCCCGACCTTGAGGTTTCGAACGAGAGCAAAGAATTCCGGCTTCGCGCCGAGTGTTCCGATCGGAGTTTCAGCTGACCGATATTCAAACTTGATAACCGGCAATTGGCTCTTAGCGACGGTCTCGGCGGCCCTCTTTGGATTCTTTTCGAGATCTGCGCGTAGATCGTCAGCAAACTTACCAACCCCGGAGCTGCCCTTTGCCTTGATCATTTCTGAGGCAATCGACATCTTCGCTTCCTCAAATGAGCGCAGCCCTGCTGGCTGGCGTTCCAATACTTCGATGATGTGATATCCGAACTCAGTCTTGATCGGCGTGCTCAGAACTTTCAATGGCCCGGTAAATGAATACTCGTCAAAATTCTTAACCGTCTGGCCGCGGGTGATGAAGCCGACGTCGCCGCCGTTAGCCTTTGAGCCGGGATCGTCCGAGTACTTCTTGGCCAAGTCCTCAAATTTCGCGCCGGCCTTCAATTCCTTATAGACGGTGTCAGCGAGAGTCTTCATCTTTGCGTCTTCTGCGTCCGACTTGTCTTTGGACTTGAAGAGAATGTGCCGACTATGAGCTCGCTCGGGCTGCCGAAAGCTGTCGATGTTCTCGTTGTAGGCTCGCTTCAGTTCATCCTCGGAAACTTGAATGCCCGCTTGAATCCTTGCCGTTTCCACAACGTACATCGTCACGATGCGCGATGGCGGAATCGCATACGAGGCCTTGTTCTTCTCGAATTCGGCCTTGACGGCCTCATCTGAAATTGGAAGCTGCTTCGTAACTTCGTTCGGATCGATCAGAGCGTATTCAATCTTGACCTTTTCCTCAGATTCACGATATGCATCTTCAACTTCTTTTGGAGTCGCTACGGCGCTCATCAGAATCAGGGTGCGCAACCTTGTCGTCTCGATGTCCTTCTTGATGCTGTCTTCAAACTGGGCAACCGTCAGGCCAGTCTGCTTCAGCATCATGGCGTACATCTGGCTGCCGACAAACTTGCCGTCCTGCCAAAGTGCAGGGACATCTTTCTGGATTTTTGTCGCTACGTCAGTGTCGGAGGCCACGAGGCCTGTCTGGTTTGCATAGCAAGCCACACCCTTTACCGCGACGTACTGTTCCACAAACTGAGGAATGAAAATCGCTGCGCTCTCTGGGGGCAAGCTCTGCTTGTTCAGCATCTGCTGCATTTTCAGGCGTACTTCGCGGCCCGTCACCGGCTCGCCGCAAACTTTGGCCACCGTTTCGTCTCCCTGGCCGGCGCCAAAACCACCAGAGCTAAATCCGGGGATCAAGGTAACAACCATCGACAGGGCCACCAGGCCCAGCAAGACTCCAAGTAAATAACGCAAGCTTGTGTCCTTGCGGCGGAACAGATCAAACATGAAAACTCCTGAGAAGATTACGATTCGGCGGGCAAATGCTCTTAAAATTATAGCGAACCAGCGACCCAGGCTGGCATCCATCTGTCAGAGGCATTCCATTGGACTCCAAAAAATTCGCTGAGCTACGCGAGAACTACAAATATTCTGGCCTTCTCGAGGACGCCGCACTCGACAATCCAATTGCACAGTTCCATCTTTGGTTCGATGAAGCTCTTGCCGCCAATATCGTTGAGGCCAATGCCATGAGCCTTGCCACCGCCTCAATTGCCGCCGCTCCCAGCGTCCGAATTGTCCTGTTAAAGGCGCTGGATGAACGCGGTTTCTCATTTTTCACCAATTACGATAGCCAAAAGGGGCGAGAACTGGATGCCAACCCGGTGGCGGCCCTGAGTTTCCACTGGAAAGAACTAGAGCGACAAGTGCGCGCCAGCGGCACGGTGATGCGCCTTTCCCAGGAGGAGAGTGCTGTTTATTTCGCTATGCGCCCCCGGATCAGTCAGATTGGTGCCTGGGCCAGCGCCCAATCGTCGCCAATCCCGAATCGCGAAACCCTTGAAGTTGCGCGACGTCAATTTGAGCAGGACTTCGATGCGCAACCAATTCCCATGCCGCCTTTCTGGGGCGGCTACATCCTCCACCCCACTCAAATTGAGTTTTGGCAGGGCCGCCCAGGCCGACTCCATGACCGATTGGTCTATCATCGTCTGAACGACGACACATGGCGTATTCAGCGTTTATCTCCTTAACATTTTTCCTGGCGCAGGCCCCGGTGCCAGCCGAAAGCCTCAACACTGTGCTCAAGCGCATCGAGGATCGCTACAATTCGACCCGCACCCTCAAGAGCGAATTCCAGCAAACAATGCAGGTTGCTCAGGGTCGCCAAATCAGCGAAAGCGGCATCCTTTACTTGCGCAAGCCCGGCCAGATGCGCTGGGAATATGCTTCGCCTGCGGGAAAGCTCTTTCTCTCTGACGGCAAACTGGTTCACTACGTGACGCCTGCCGCCAGGCGCGTCGAAGTCAGCCCCATGAAAGAGTCTGAGGACTTGCGCGCCCCGCTGGCCTTTCTTCTGGGGAAGATGGATTTCCAGCGCGATTTCCAGCGATTCGAACACAGCATGGCGGGCAAGTTCTGGAAGGTCAAAGCCATCCCCAAGAGTTCGAAATCGATTTTTGAATTTGTGGAATTCCTGGCCGCGCCCGACGGCATGCTCAGCCTGGTCGTGGTGGCTGGCAAAGATGGTTCCACGATGACCTACCGCTTTCAAAACGAACAGCGCAATCTGCCTCTGGCTGCAAATCTCTTTCAGTTTCACGCCCCGGACGGTTATGAAATCGTCACTCTACGTGGGGAACCCTAGCTCAAGCCGCGCCTGACCGCAGAGCATCTTCGATACGATTCAGGGATGCGCAGACGCGATTTGTGGCCCCTTCTTTTGACAAGCCTCGCCAAGGCTCAAAGCCCCTTTGAAGCCGGTGCAGCAAAGCGGTCGATTACACCGGATCCGCTTCTGCCGCTGAGCGGCGGGATGGACGCGCCGGCTCCCGTGCAATCCAGGCAAGGCGAATTATTTGCTCGGGCGATCGTACTCCGCTCTGGAGCGACACTGGTCGGCATTGTCAGTGTCGATCTGATTGGATTCCCCTCAGTGCTCGGGGATCGTGCCAGGCGGCTGGTACCACGCATCCAAGCAACTCAAATTTTGATCGGAGCGACGCACACACACAGCGCGCCTGACGCTTACGCCTTCCCGGATGGAAAGGGTGGCCACACGGCTTCGCTGCCTTACCTGGAACTGGTGGTTCAACAAATCGCAGCGGCACTCAATGAAGCGCTTGACCGATTGGAAGCTGCTGAACTGCGCGTCGCATCGGGCGAAGCCAAGGGCAAAATTGCATATAACTACTACGCTCCCGACCTCTATGACCGGCGCGTCAGTGTCTTTGAATTACGGTCAAAGGCAGCCCGTCCGATCACCACACTTATTAACTATGCGATCCATCCTGAGGTCTTAGGCAATCAGCAGGGAATCCTGAGTCCAGATCTGGTTGGCCCACTTTGCGACACCATTGAACAGGCCCAGGGCGGGCTTGCGGTCTTCATGAATGGGGCCCAGGGTGGTATGGTCACGGCAGATAATCGTGACCTAAGCCAACCCCCGCGCGATGCCGCCAGGGCCTACTGGAAGGATGAGCGGAGTTGGGCGGAGTGTGTGCGAATTGGTTCGTTGCTAGGGCGCGAGGCACTTCGTATTATTGCTGGGGCGGTGTGGCAATCCAATCCCGAATTGGTCTGCCGTTCGGCCCGCGTGAGATTCCCCGTCGAGAACGAAGAGATGTGGCAAGTGGTCCAGAATTCGCCGCTAAACTACCCACACGGCGCGGATCGTAGCATTACAACTCAGCTGAATTTTCTCCAACTGGGCACTGCGCGGATCCTCACCATTCCAGGTGAGGCGCTGCCCAACATCGGCATTTACCTGAAGCGGAAACTGGGCGGCGATCATCAATTCCTCTTCGGTCTGACCAACGATGCCTTCGGCTACATCCTGACAGAAGTGGACTACCAGAGTTTCCCTGCTTATCGCTATGTCTCCAGGGTGAGCTTAGGCGAAAAGACCGGCGAGATTTTGATACGGGAAGCACTCAAGCTGGCGGCTAACTGAGCGTCTACTTGACGGCCTCAACATACTCAAACCACCCATCCATCATCTCCGTGCGAGTGTGCTCGCCCCAGCGCACCTTCTGTGTCGGGTCTGGATTCGCCCGGTTGTTCGCCGAATTATCGAACAGCGCGACAATCCGCATCACAGTGCCCTTCGGCAGGCGGATCGGTTCAGCCAGTCGATACATTTCCTGCCAGTCAAAGTTGTAGTGCGGCACATTCAACAACACACGCGTCTGCCCGCCTGGCACCGTTGCCTCAATTCGAAAAGCCTTGCCGCGATAATGCATATGGCCCAGCAACGACAATAGTTCGATATCTTTCGGCGCGGTTACACACGCCGTCACTTCATGCTGCGCCGCCCCAGCCGGAATCTCAAAGTAGAAGTTCGACGCCTCGATACGCTCCACCTCCACCTTGGGTACACCTCTGGCAAACACCAGCCCGACCGATGTGCGATCCCGCTCCACCTTGCCAGACACTTTTGAGTAGTGGATGTCGAAGACGAACTTGCTGCCCGCCGGTATCTTTTTCGCCATGCCCTCAGGCCATAGATCGGGGCTGATCCCCGGCACAAAGGAAGCCAGCAGCGTCTGTGTGTCGCCATGTTCGCGACCGATCATATAGCCACCGGAAGGTTGCGAACAACCATCGTCGATGATTGGCGCATCCGGCGCAATCACTTGCAGCGTATCGCTTTTGACAAAAGGGCTGACCGTGCCCGATCTATTGCCTTTTGGAGGATTCGGCCGTTGGAGGAAGACGTGCGCGTGATGCACAACTCGCCGATTTCCCGGCCTCAACTCAACCCCTCGCACCCAGATGTCGCGGGTAATTCCCGGGTCGACCGTGATCTTTACGTATTCATCCGGGCCACCCGCCGAAATGACCCGCTCCTCGGGGAGGGGGATCGTTAGATCCGGTTGGGGAATCACCCAACCTACGGGGAAGCTTGGCGGCGGCGGCGTCAACTTCGGGTCGCCTTCCGGCGCGCCGTTCCTGGCCCAGGCAACCAATGTGTCGATATCGCGCTGGGCCAATCGACGATCGTTACGAAAGTGACCTGCTCGTGGGTCCGCATCCCAGGGCGGCATCTTGCGCGCTGTAACGCTGGCAGCCAACGCGACAGCCCAAGGCCGGGCCTCGCGATAACTGCGCAGCGGCATCGGGCCAATTTCCCCAGGACGATGGCAGGATACGCAATGTTGATTCAATAGCGGAGCAACGTCTGTAGAGTAAACAGGCACCGGTGCCGCAAACGCGCACATAGCCGACACTAAGGCGCTAAGACTTGCGGCTATGCGTGCCATCGCCGCTTTCGACCTCATTTACCGTGATCGTTTCTTCGACGAGCGGTATGATCGAGCCGTCCTTGTTTACCCACTTCTTTACGTTCTTCACAAACCGGAAGCTGATGAAGTTGTGTCGACACGCTTTGCAGCGCACTTTCTTGGCACCCAGGCCGGTGAGTACCCGCCAGAGCACGGGCACATGGTAGTAAGTTTCATCCCATGTTATAAGCTCCAGGCGATAACAGCGCGGGCAACGAGCAAAAAACATCTCGCGAATCCGCCATAAGCTATGCCGCCACCGATGAGAGCAATCGCTGCAGCGCATTGGCGGCATTCCGAATAGGTCGAGGGACTGCTCCCAACGGCTACGCCATCGCGACATCCGGACGTTTATGCTTCCGCATTCCGGACAACTCACCTTCATTGTATTGCGACGGGCCATATTTAGATCACTTCAATGGTAGCTTAGCTGGCAGCTTAGCCTTCGCTTTCAAGCAGTTGCAGCAGTGCCCGGATATATCCATAGGCAAATGCGAAAGCCTGCCTTCCACCGGCGTCCCCATCGATATGCGGCACATGGTCAGGCATCATCATGCCGCTATAGCCGACCTCTTTGTAGACCCTGGCTGCCTTGATGAAGTCCACATCGCCCTCATCCGGATGCACTTCCTGGAAGTCCAGATAGCCGCCGCGGATGTTGCGGAAGTGAACGTTGAAGATCTTTCCCCGCGAGCCAAAGTAACGAATGACATCGAAGATCTCCTTACCCGGCTGCACCAGCATCTCGCTGATCGTTCCCTGGCAAAAATTCAAACCGTGGTACGGGCTTTCCTTGATGCTGACAAATTTCTTCAATCCCTCGACGCTGCCGAGAACGGTCTCAACTCCCCGCCAGCCCTTGCCCTTCGGCATGCCCGGATCATGGGGATGGCAGCACAGTCGCACCTTTTCCTCATTTGCAACCGGGACAACTCGATCCAGGAAATACCTGATCCTCTCCCAATACACGTCCGCCGGTACCGGCCCAGCCTCAGTCAGTGGTGGGTCCTGTTTGGCTCCGGCGTACTTGAAAGTGCTGAGCGTCGCGCCACCCCGCCCCTTGGTCGGCGCCGTGCGCACTACACCCAGGATGCTCATGTTGTACTTCATCGCCGGAATCCCGGCCTTCGCACAATTCCGGATCATCTGGCAGATATCATCGATCGACTTATCCCGCTGCGGACTTTCGCCCTTCATGATGTCGGGATATTCGTGCTTCGTAATGTATGCAGAGCTCAAGGGCAGCGGTACCATTTCCAAACGAATGCCGTTTGCTTCGACGCGTTCCCGCAGCTTCGTCAAACCTTCAACACTCCAATTGGCATCGAGTGTCCGTGACGGCAGGGTGCTGCAAATATTGTGCACTCCCAGCCCGCTAAGAATCTTTAGATAGGCGTCGTCCGACCCATTCTGTGTACCCAGCTTGGGCCGACCCTTGCCCTTCTTGCCAATCGGGGAATCGTTGGGTGGGGGCACTGCTTTCCAGTCCGGGGTCACCGCTGCCGGGCTGGCAGTCGCAGCACTCAGTCCAACTCCACTAGAAACAATAAAATCTCTCCGCTTCATAGCGAAAAGTCTATACCGAGCAGGTGCCCTAACGCACTATTCGCTGAAACTTTTCCTCATATCTTCTGCAAAAACCCGGAGCGCTGCAATTTCTTCCGCCTCGGCGGGCCGTTCCCATCCCCGTGTCACAAAATGCCCCGATTCCCCGCGCCAAACCAAATGCGCCATGCCCCGCTCGGTCAAAATTCCCGGAGCCCCCAAATTCCCAAACCCCGTCTCTCGCCGTTCCACGAGCACCACAAAACCACCACGTTCAAACACAAAGTGAGTACTGATTTCCATTGCCGGGATTAACTCGATCCCGGCTTCCGCCAGCCGATGTAAAGTCTTCTCCACCGCTTACATCTTGTAACGGCCGAAGTCTTCTTCGTTCAGATTCTCCAGCCAGCGACGCAGTTCTTCGCCTTGTCCCTTTTCGGTCGACGCGGTCATCCGCGAACTCTTCAACACGCTATCGTCGACAAAGATTGGCGAATCCGTGCGCAGCGCGATTGCGAGCGCGTCACTGGGCCTGGAATCGATGCTGATCATCTCGCCATCTTTCTCCAGCCAGATCACGGCGAAAAAGGTATCGTCCTTCAAATCGCTCACGACGATCCGATTCACCTTCGTATCCATCCCCTGCAAGAGGGTTCGGATGAGATCGTGCGTCATCGGCCGCGGCGTATTGATCTTCTCAATCTCAAGCGCGATCGCATTCGCCTCATACACGCCCACCCAGATCGGTAAAATCGTCGTGCCCGTCAGGTCGCGCAATACAACGATCGGCATTTGCGTCACCGGATCCATCATTAGAGTCCGGATTTTCATTTCAACTTCCATAGTGCCAGCGCTCCCTTCTAATTCCATTACAGCAAAGTCACCCCAACTCCCGAACCTGCCGGAAAGGGGAGGGAACTATTTCTCAGATCACTGCTTCGCCGGCCAGCGAGTTGGGCCCCGCCCGCGTCACACGCACGTTCAGATAGGTGCCTTCGAGTGTCTTTTCATCTCCCGCAACAGGCACCACCGGGTGCGTAAAATTCAATGTCTTGAACTGCGAGGTCTTGCCCATCCATTGCAGCGTGGCCTTGTTGAACCACTCCACCATCACTTCTTCCACCTTGCCGATATAGGCCTCATTGTTCGGCAATTGGATCTGCCGCTGCCGCTCCTGCACGATCGTCAGCCTCCGGCTTTTCTCTTCCTCACTCATATGCTCGGCATAGGCTAGCGCGGGGGTATTGGGGCGCTGCGAATACTTGAACGCAAACACGGCGTCGTATTGCACTTCATCCAACAGCTTCAGCGTCTTCTCAAAATCCGCTTCTGTCTCGCCAGGGAAGCCTACGATAATGTCCGAGGTGATGGTGATCTGGCGTTTGGCACTCTTCATCCAATCGATCTGCCGCATGTACTCATCGCGCGTATAGAGCCGCCGCATCCTGTCCAGCACTGCTGTCGATCCACTCTGCACTGGCAAATGAATGTGGTTGCACAGCACCGGGTTCTCATCAATGGCATTCACGATGTCGCGAACAAAATCGCGAGGGTGCGACGTTGTAAAACGAATCCGCTTCAGCCCCTTGACGTCGCCCATCCGCCGCAGCAGCGTTGCAAAGTCCATCCCCGCCGCAGAAGGGTCGCGATAGCTGTTCACGTTCTGCCCCAAAAGCGTCACTTCTGAATAGCCCTTCTCGGCAAGCTGCGCGGCTTCTTCCAGAATCCCCGCGCTCGCCCGGCTCCGCTCCGGCCCCCGCGTCATCGGCACAACGCAATAGGCACAGCTCTTGTCGCAGCCTTCAATGATTGTCAAAAACGCCTTGAACGGATTGTCACGCTTGGTGAAGGGCACCTCAAAAGTGTCTTCCGTATCCAGGCTCAACCCGGTCACTCGCCGGTTGCCCGCCTCGATCTGCACTAGCATCTGTGGCAACTGGTTATAGCTTGCCGACCCGGCCACCAGAGATACATGCGGGGCGCGCTCAAAGATCTTTTCACCCTCCTGCTGCGCCACGCAACCGATCACCGCAATGATTTTATCCTTGCTCTTCTTCTTGAATTCCTGCAGCCGATGAAATACCTTCTGCTCCGCCTTATCGCGAATGCTGCACGTGTTGTACAGCAACAAGTCTGCTTCGTCGGGTGTCTCCACCTGGGAATAGCCCTTGCCCACTAGCGTGCCAATTACCTTCTCTGAATCGTGCACGTTCATCTGGCAGCCAAAGGTCTCGATGTAAAACTTGTTCATTTTCCCGTCCAACTCTAATTATAGGGACTGTACAGATTTGCCGCCTCCGCCGATCATTCTGAATAGAAGTCTCATGCGCCATCTCATCGCCTTGCTCGCCATCCACGCCGCCCTCGCGCAGACCACGGTCTACGATTCTGACGGCCGGCCACAAACACTGCCATCCTTCGAGGAGAGCCGCACCCGCAAGCTGTTAGAGGACGGCCCCAATGGCCGTATTTATGAAGAGTCGGTAGCTCGTCGCGATGCCTCGGGCAAGCCGCTGCCAGCCGAGAAATTACGCGTCGTTGAACGCAAGACCCTCGACGGCGCCAGTGTCATCGAGACGACAACCTTTCGCACCGATCTCAATGGCAAATTCAGCCCGACGGAGCACTCCGTGCAGACCACTCTCCAACAGGGCCCGCTCACCACCATCTCCAGTACGATCGAGAAACCAAACATCAGCGGTGGCTTTGTGCCCGTCGAAAAAATAGCTTCCAGGACGACAGCCAGCAGCGGCGGCCGGGAAGTCACCAGTCGCTCGGTCTATGTGCCGGACGCCAACGGTCGCTTTGTCGAGGCAGTCCGCGAATCGCGCGAACGCGCCCCCGATGGCAAGAACATCCGCGAGGTTTCCAGCGAGTACCGCAATGCCATAAGCGGCCAGATGGAGCTAAGCGGCCAAAAAGTAACGGTGGAGATGCGCAACCCGGATGGGTCTAGTACGAGCGAAATTACGATTTATGGTTTGACCGCTCCCGGTCGTCCCGCTGACGGTCAACTGAAACTGCGAGAACAACAAATGGTGACGGTGAAGCCGGGCTCAAACGGCACTACTGTTGAGAGCTTCAGCGTTCGTCGACCCAATCTCAGCGACCAAAAGTTGGGGGCTTTCGAAAAGGTCTCGGTAAAAGTCATCCAGCCAACAAAAACGCTCTAGCGGTGGCCGAAGTACATCAGCCAGCTGATTCCAAACAACGCCAGCACAAAGGATCCAAAGCAATAACCGGCATAGCGAATTTGCTCCTGCCGCCCCGTCTTGCCCGTGATCCCCAGTGCCACACTGGTCAATAGCGAGAACACAATCGCCATTTCAAAATGAGATAAAGCCATCTTCGGCATCGTTAGCCCTTCTTCCCTTTGGCGATTTCAAACACATCCACCATCGCCAATACATTGATCAATCCGGCGCCCACTAAAAACTTCGTCCCATAATCCACTACATGGCCCGCCAGATCCGGCGCATCGTAACCAAAGGCCTTCGCCAAAAAGTACAGGCTGCCCGATGCCAGATTGCACGCAAACCCACCGGAGTAGATCACCGTAGTCAGCATGTCGCCAGTCTGCGCCTCAAAGAAACTGCCACGCATCAGAAGCCCCAACAGGAACATCAAAAGCGATGCCCCGCCCATCAACGCACCGCGCACTGGCGATTTCAGCAGAAAATACCCTGCGCCTGGGGCGATCCAGGTCAGCAGCACAGGCAAGGCCCAAGGCTGCGTCGGCACTGCTGCTGCCGCTTGTTGATTCACTTCTGTAGCCATAGTTACAGTTCCAGTGTAAACGACCCTAGCCAATCGTCCAGTCCACCTCCTAGCCCATTGGCCGAAGTTTTCCCTGGCCACAAGCCTCATCCTAGAGTTCTGGGTACCCACCCAATCCAGACTAAAATGAACAATCCATTGATCGAACTCAGTCAATCCCTTGCAGAAATTGTAGAGCACGCCGCTCTCTACATCGTCGCCGTTTCAGCCCGGGGGAAAAACGTCCAAAGCGGAGTTTTAATTGATGCAACGCGCATCCTAACGGTCGATCACGGCGTCGATATAGATGGAGAGATCCAAATCCTCCTACCTTCCGGAGAAATCGCGGCCGCTTCCCTCCTCGGCCGCGATCCCGGGAGCGATCTAGCCCTTCTCCTTCTCGAAGCTCCCTACGGCCCCGTTGCGCCTCTCGCGCTTGCCGACGGTGCCACCCTCGGTGAACTTGTGATTGGTGTCACCCGTTCTGCCGAGACTGGCCCCAACGCGACACTCGGCATGCTCGGCGCGCTGTCTGGTGCCTGGCGTACCTGGAAGGGCGGCAAGCTCGATCACTTCCTCCGCCTCGACATTCCACTGCACCCCGGCCTATCGGGCGGCGTCGCCCTCCGTGCCGATGGTGCCATCCTCGGTCTCATCACCAGTGGCCTGGTGCGCGGTTCGGCGATCATCATCCCTGCCTCCAATCTGAGCCACTTCGTCACCACAGTGGAATCCCACGGCGGCGTCTCGCATGGATATCTGGGGGTCGGCCTCCAACCCGTCCCCCATCCTGCCGGCATGATTGTCTTGAGCGTTGAAGAGAACTCGCCCTCCTCGGCCGCGTGCCTGATGGTGGGTGACGTCATCCTCACGATGGGCGGCCAACCGGCGCGCGACTTTGCCACTATCCAGGAATTCCTGGAGCCGTCGCACGTCGGCAAGGTGATCCCTTTGCGTATCTGTCGCGCCGGTCAAGAGATCGATTTGAAGGTCGAAATTGGCCAGCGGTCGCAAGTCAGGATCTCGGCATGAGTGCGGCTGCCTTCGGCGAGATCGCTGAGCAGCTCCGCCGTTGGACCGTGCAGGTTCGCGTCGATGGAGGCCGCACAGGCAAGGGCTCGGGCGTTGTCTGGAGCGGCGATGGCCGCATCGTATCCTGTGCTCACGTCGTGACCGGGCCCGACATCGAGATCGAATTCTGGGACGGCGAAAAATCACAAGCCACGGTTTTGCGTCGCGATACACGTCGCGATCTGGCCCTGCTCCGCGTCAATCGCGCAAACATGCCTGTTCCTAAATGGGCCGATTCCAGCCGCCTCTGTTGTGGGGAAGCCGTCGTCGCTGACGGCAACCCACTCGGCTTCG
The DNA here is from genome assembly GCA_038206015.1 of Bryobacterales bacterium. Taxonomy (GTDB): domain Bacteria; phylum Acidobacteriota; class Terriglobia; order Bryobacterales; family Bryobacteraceae; genus Bryobacter. The sequence continues at coordinate 47,477 of JBBRBI010000025.1, forward strand.
TCGGCGCGCTATCGACGGGCGTAGTTCACGCGGTCGGCCCCTTGCGCGGAGTCGGCAATCAGAACTGGGTACAAGCCACCATCCGCCTGGCACCCGGCAATTCCGGCGGCGCACTTGCGAATTCAACAGGCGAAGTGATCGGCATCAACACGATGGTGGCCGACGAGCTTGGCCTCGCGGCGCCATCGAATGAAGTGGTCCCCTTTGTCGAGCGTGTGCTTTTGCCAACGGCCCCGCCCATACTCGGAATTACGGTCGAGCCGGTCGAATTGCAAGTTGCTACGCAACGCGCAGTCGGTTTGCGCATCCAACACTTAGAGCATGGTGGCAGAGGACAACTTGCGTCCTTGTTACCGGGTGACGTCATAATTGGAATTGACGGTGAGTATTTTTCCTCGCCAGACGATTTGACGGATCGACTCTCGAAAGGAGGGCTAGTGCATCTCGAATTCTTGCGTAACGGAAAACCCGCACCGCGCGAAGTAGTGATCCCCCTGGCCGCAGCGGCATGACTCGTGTTCGCATTGATGCCTCCAGCCCTGTAGTCGAAGCCGGTCTGCGAACTCTCCTCGAAGAAAAGTTCGGCTTCCAGACGGCCAAGTCCGGCGAGATCGCTGACGTGTTGTTGTCCGATCGACAATTCGACGAGATCGAAAATCAGCCCCCACCCTTGCCTGTGGTTTTGTTGACGGATCAGTCCGTCTCCTCGATGGTGCGCCAGGGCGCGAGAGGCGTCCTCCCGCCCAACGCGACGCCGCTCGAAATCCGCGCGGCGCTTGAGGCTGCGGCCGCTGGCCTGTTAGTGCTGCCCGCGCAAGAAGCCGAGACCTGGCCCGCGCCGAGTTTTGTGACGACCGATGGCACGATTACCAACCGCGAACGAGAAGTGCTCAGGTTGTTGGCCGAAGGCGTTGGCAATAAAGAAATCGCCTGGCGCCTGAGTATCACCGAGCATACAGTCAAGTTCCATGTAAGTTCTTTGATGTCGAAGTTGAATGCTGGTTCGCGCACTGAAGCTGTGACGCAGGGGATTCGGCGCGGGTATGTCGCGCTGTAGGCTGCGAATCCAGCCTTCCCGCCGTTTGTGTAGCTTCATTGACCCAACCCCGCGCTCAGTCAAGCGAGCCTAAGCCCCGGTCGGCTGCAAGCAAAAACGCGACGGACGCCAAAATCGCTAGAATTGAGGGGAAGGACAACCCCATGAACAGCATCGATCAAGATTTCCACATCGATTGGATGGCCTGCGAACTCATCGAAGTAATTCCTGGGAAGGTATCGGGGCAGCCCATCGTACGCGGTACGCGAATCCTGCCTGACGCCATTGTGAACAGCTATGACATGGGCGAGAGCATTGACGATCTACGCGAAGGTTTCCCGTCTCTCTCGGCTGATCAAATTCTAAGGCTCATAGATTTCGCCCACACATCCAGGCTTCCTTCAAAATCGTGAAAGTACTTCTCGACGAAAACCTGGATCATCGATTGCGAAATAACCTCGGCGCCCACGAAATCGAACCGTTGCTTACAAAGGCTGGGCTGGGCTCAAGAACGGAGCGCTCCTCCGTACGGCTGAGCATGATGGTATCGAAGTATTTTTGACCGGGGACCAGACCCTTTCCTATGAGCAGAATCTTTCCGCCCGAACGATAGCGATTGTAGTGCTGTCCTCAATCGAATTTCCAATTCTCAAGAACCACCTACCCAAGATTATTGCAACGCTCGATAAGGCGATTCCAGGGTCGTTCCAGGCCGTCGACTGCGGCACCTTTACCCGAACGCCTCTGCGGCGCGAACTCTAAAATTTGCTGCGAGAGCAACGTCGCAACGCCCGAGATCTTTGGTAGGTTGCCTTGAGCGGCCGACGGCTTCACGTGAGTTCGATGATGTCGATGTTGAACGTGGGGTCGCGGACGGAGGCTGTGACTCAGGGCATCTGGTGGGGCGATGCACGCCGTTTTTAAACGAGCGCGCAGATGCCGGTCCACAGGCCGAGCTTGATTAGAGACTGTTGATTTCGGGTGTGGCAACGTGGCCTTTGTATTTCGGCACCCTGCTATGGCCGGGGACTCCGGTGTCTAACATCGGGATGTACCTTTGACGCTATGCTATTTTCGTGCGATGCCTGAACGCTTTATCCTGCTGCCATGCCCGAATTGCGGTGCCAAGCTTGATGTTTACGACGACATGACGCGCTTTAACTGCGGTGCCTGCGGAACTGAGATGATGGCGGAGCGGCGCAGTCATGGTCAAGGCCGTAACTGCGGCGATTCAAAAGGTTCAGCTTGGAACCGACAAGACTGCGGCTGAACTGGCGATAGCCCGGCTCACTGCTGAACTGTCCAGTATCAATTCCGCGATACAGGCAATTCAAAATGATAAGCCCGAGTTCCCCCCTCGTTGTCTTGGGTCAGTGACAGGGATATTTTGTTCCTACTTAGTTATAAGTGAGCTGCCGTCTTACCTTCGGGAATTTGGAATTGTCATTGCAGTGGCGATTGGAATAACCGTGTTCTACATAGCAGAGAAGTCAGGTCAACGGAGCCGACGGGAGCAAATCGATCCCCTGGACGCGCAAGCCAAGCAGGTCCACCAGAAATTGGTGGACCTGCGGAAAATAGCGGAGTCCTGAGGCCCTTGAACGGCCATACCCTTATCTTCCTGAGTTCTGGTTAGTTTCATTTCTCCACTAGTCTGGGGTACGCGAAGTTCATGCCACAGCCATTCCAGAATCGTGGCACGAAATTGGGGGTGTGCGACAAGATGCATGCTTCACTCGTGGCCATTCACAAATATCAAAGCCTTCAGAAAGACACGGCGTTGAGGTCATGGCTAAAGTTGCGGCTGCGTCGTTCCGATAGGTTCAGGTCGGTTCCGATTAAAGTAGACGATGCCGCTGGCTACGCTCACCTGGTGAATCGATGCTGTGAGGGCCGCCGTTAGCTTGGGCGTGCTATCTTTGCTCGATGCTTGCCTCTTGGCGAATCCCGCAAATCGTCCTCCTTGCCGCTGCTACCAGCCTTGCCGCCGCCCCTCCGCCCGACGCCCAGCGCTGGTGGTCGCATGTCCGAGTCATGGCCAGCGACGACAACCAAGGCCGCGACACCGGCAGCCCTGGCTATCTCCGCGCCGAGCGCTACGTCATCTCACAATTCGAGAAGCTGGGCCTCAAGCCAGCAGGCGAGAAAGGCTACACCCAGCCCGTTCCCCTTCACTCCGTCGAACTCGACCCCCAAGCCACCACCATCGACTTAGTCCGTGACGGTAAGCCCCAACGCCTGCGCTTCCTCGATGAGATCGCCATCACCGCCGTCCGGGGGCTCCCCGAATCGATAGAAGCGCCCGTCATCCTGGCCGACGACCTCAATGCCGATGTCAAAGGCAAGTTCGCAGTCGTCCATTCCGCCGGACGCGCCGCTGCACTGGCAAAAGCCGGTGCCGTTGGCGTCCTGACCATCGACAACTCCCGCGCTACAGAGCCGCCTCGCTGGCCGGTCGCCTACGCCAAATCCGTCCGTCTGACGCCTCAACCCGCATCCACTTTCTTCAATATCCGTGTAAGTGAAGATACAGCGGTAAAGATACTTCAAGCCCCAGCATCTTTGAGAATCAAAACTAAGACACTTATAGGCGACTTAGTCTCCGATAATCTCGTCGCCGCCCTGCCTGGGGAGACCGACGAGTATGTAGTCGTCTCGGCGCATCTAGACGGCTATGGCATCGGCCATCCCGTCAATGGCGACAAAATCTACAACGGTGCTTTCGATGATTGCGCTTACGTCGCAACTTTGCTGGAGTTCGCTGCCCACCTTCGCGAGTCGAAGCAAAAGCTCAAACGTGGCATTCTCTTCGTCGTCTTCACTGGCGAAGAGAAGGGCCTTCTCGGCTCGGCTTACTTTACGGCGCATCCCACGATTCCAAAGGAAAAGATGGTTGCTGACATCAATCTCGATTACCTGCGGCCCATCTTCCCCCTGCGCACCCTGACGGTGTTGGCACTGGACCAATCCACCCTCGCTCCGCTTGCTACGCGCGTTGCCGATTCTATGGGAATCCGCCTGCAGCCCGACAAAGAGCCGGAGCGCGGGCTCTATCGCCGCTCAGACCAGTTCAACTTCATCAAGATCGGCATCCCCTCGCTGGCTTTCATCTTCGGCTACGAAAAAGACTCACCTGAAGAGAAAATTTATCGAAGTTGGTACATGGATCGCTACCACAAGCCTGCCGACGATCTCAATCAGCCAATCGATTTCGGCGCAGCCGTCAAGTTTAATCAGTTTTTCGAAAAGCTGGTGATCGAGATTGCCAATGACACTGAGCGTCCCAGGATGACCGCGCCCTCGCCAGCGAATTAGCCAGGAACATGGCTAATTCGGCTGCGCCGCTTCCAATCGCTCAATGTCGGCTTTCACCCGCCTTCGCCATCCCGCCGCTTTCGCTGCCTCGCCCTTAGCTGCATACAACTCCGCCAACCGCTGTCCCGATGTCCGAAGGGAGGTGAAGTCGTCCATCTTTTGCCCAACCATACCCTCGTAAGCTTGAAGAAGAAGGCGCTCAGCCTCCTCCCGGCGACCCGGTTGCGCCGCCAGAACTCCACCCAGTTCGCCGATCAGTCGAAACCGCCCTACAGGGCCCGCATCTTCACTAAGCGGCGCTTTCACTAACTCCCGAATGATCCGTTCCGCTTCGCTGTACTGCTTACGCTTTAAGACCAATTCAGCCAACGCCTCCGCTGCCATGTAAGTATCTGGATGACCGGAGCCCAGCTGTCCCCGCAAACCGTTTAGCGCGTCCCGGGCCAAGGCCTCAGCGCGTCCAGGTTGCGAATCGGCGTAGAGATTGGCTAGAAACACTTTGCTTACCAATGTGTCGTGATGATCGGCACCAAGCACGCGCATCTGTCCAGAAAGTGCGAGTTCCATCATTTGAATTTCGTCCGCTTTCCTCCCGACGTTTCCATAAAGTGACGACAGGTTTACCAACAGTCGCAGCGTGCGCGGATGATCCGGGCCGTAAACCGCCCCACGCGCCGCCCGGTTCTCCTCAAACAATGCCAGCGCCTCGGGATATCGCCTTTCGGTGCTGAGTAGCGTACCCAGGTTGTACATCGTGACCAGCGTGTCGGGATACGCTACACCGTTTGCACGACGCTGGATCGCTAGCGCACGGCGATATAGGGCTTCAGCCTGCGGATACCGGATTTGCAAGTGATAGGTAGCCGCCAACGACGTCATCATGCGCAGGGTGTCCGGATGCTCCTCGCCCAAAACCCGGGTTCGGCTCGCCAGGACCTTCGCCTGTAGCGACTCCGCTTCAGCCAGCTTCCGCTGCATAAAAAGAGTGCTTGCCCAAGCCTCCATGGTCATAAGGGTATTCGGATTCTCGGCACCCAACACCCTTGCTTCTGCGGCCTCCACCAGTCGAAACTGTTCAGCCGCAGACTCATACTTCCCCTGCAAATAATAGGATCGAGCGAGCGCCGCCCAAGTCTCCAGAGTGTCTGGATCTTCTTGCCCAAGGCGGGTTCGACTGTCTGCCAATAACTGGGCAAACAGCGGCTCAGATTCGCGATATTGACCTTGCACGGAAACAAGCCTCGCCAGCATTTGACGGCTTTGCAAGGTTCGGCGGTCATTCTCGCCGAGCACTCGAAGCCTTAACTCCAGAGCGCGTTGTGCCTGCTCCTGCGCCTTCGGGTAGATCCCCAGCCCCTGATAGGCACTGCCGATCGTCTCGCGAATTGCAGCTTCTACCAGCGGTTGTCCTCCAAACTTGCCTGAGACGCCGCCCGCCGCCCTGTCCAGCGCGGTGCGAACGGTTAGATTCGCGTCGGGCGCAACATTGGGTTTCGCCTGATTGCTCGGGTCGGCCTGCGCCAGCACGTCTTTGCGCAGGAAGGCGTTCACCGCCGATGCTTCCTGTTCCGCCTGACGAGCACGAACGGCCATCGTGACACTGATTACCACTGCGGCAATCAGCACTACCAGGAATGCCGTGGCAACCGCGAAGCTAATCCTGTGGCGTCTCACGAACTTGCGCGCGCGATAGGCCCGCGAAGGCGGTGCCGCCTCCACGGGCTCTCCCGCGAGGTAACGTTCCAGGTCGCGCGTCATCCCGTTGACGGATTCATAGCGGCGCTCACGTTCCTTCTCAAGCGCCTTCAGCGGAATCCAATCCAGCTCCCGGTCCAGCACTCCAGGGTGCATCGCAGGGTTCAGCAAAGCGCTCTCCCGGCGTCGAATGCTCGGCGCTATTGGTTCTTCCTCTCGTACACGCTCCAGCAGATCGCGATAGTTTTCCTGCGCCAGCTTTTTCGCATCCAGCGGCGTGCTCCCCGTCAATAATTCATAGAGGAGCGCCCCCAGGGAATACACGTCGCTGCGCGTATCGATATCGATCAAGCCGGGCGCTGCTTGTTCCGGGCTCATATATTGCAAGGTGCCCAAAATCATCCCTGCATTCGTCATCATCAGCGTCTCATCCGTCATTTCGGGATGTAGCGCTTTGGCAAGTCCAAAATCGATCACTTTGGGAATCGCCCGCCCGTCCACCACTTTCACCAGGACATTCGAGGGTTTGATGTCGCGGTGGATGATGCCTTTCTGATGCGCGTGCTGGATGGCATGGCAAACAGAAATAAACAACTCTATGCGCTGCCGGACGCTAAGCTTCCCCTCTTCGCAATAGCGAGTGATCGGCAAGCCATCGACAAACTCCATGGCAAAGTACGGGAGCCCCTGGTCGGTGGCCCCAACGTCGAAAACCTGCGCAATGTTTGCGTGATCCATCAGGGCAAGCGCACGGCGTTCGCTTTCAAAGCGCGCGATGATTGCCCTCGAACCCATCCCAGGCTTGATTACTTTTAAAGCCACCTCACGCCGGATCGGCGCTGTTTGCACCGCCAGATACACCGTTCCCATGCCGCCCTCGCCCAATTGGCGCTGAATCTGGTACGGCCCAATGGACTCCGGCAAAAGCGAGGGTTCTGGCAGCGATGCTTCGAGGAAATTTGCGGCCCGTTCGTGGTTGGCAATGAGTCGCACCACTTCCTCGCGCAGTGGTTCGTCGTTTGCGCACACTTGCCTCAGGTAGGCATCGCGATCAGCCGCTGCAATTTCTAATGCCGCATCAAATACTTCACCGATGCGCTCGTAGCGTTCCGGCGTCACCCTAGATCTCGCAGCTGTTGATAGAGCCAGGCCTGGGCCATCCGGAAATCGCGACGAACCGTGGTGGCGGATGTCCCCATTACCTCGGCTGTGTCTTCAATGCTCAACCCGCCAAAGAATCGTAGTTCGATCATCCGAGCCTGCCGGGGATTGAGTTTTTCGAGGGTATCGAGGGCAATATCAAGCGCCAGGACATCTGCGTCTTGGGGTGACTGCGTCGCCAGTCCGGTGGCTTCCGACAATGACACCCGCAGCGCGCCGCCACCACGCTTGAGCGCGCCCTGTTCGCGCGCAGATTGAACGAGAATCCGCCGCATCAGCGCTGCCGATACCCCGAAAAAATGGGATCGGTTCTGCCATTGATCGGGCTTCCACTCCATCAGCCGGATGAAGGCTTCGTTCACCAGCGCGCTTGGTTGCAGGATATGGCCGGGGCGCTCGCCAGCCAAATAAGCCCTCGCCAGCTTGTGAAGTTCGCCGTAAACCAGCGGCGTCAGGCTCGCTAAGGCCTCGGAGTCCCCATCGCGCCAGGCGGACAACATTCTGGTGATTTCTGAGGAATTGGACGGGTCCATCGGGTGAAGGCGTGGCCAGCTTCTAGGTTAACCCTGCTCGATAACCACTGGTTCCGGGTGTTCAAAGAATTCAGAAATTTACTTTGGCGGATTTTGCCACTCGAATGCGCCTTACTTTACAGAGAGATCAGCTTGCCTCGCCAGTTCGCGACTCGCTATCTTAGAGAGGAACCCATGATGAAATTTTACTTACGATTTGTTTTAGCAACCCTGGTTGCCCTGACTGGCCTTTGGGCTCAGTCTGATTACACGTTTTCCGATGGTGGCCGCCAGGGCAGCTACCGATTGGCTCAAGATGAGGTCTTCAGCAAGGCCAGTATGACGCCAACAGCTGCGGGCAGCCAAGCCTGGGGCGGTGGAACTGTCCTCAAGTTGAGCTCGGGCGAAGCCGCCCGCAAGATGGTGAAATCGTCTTCTGCCAAGGGTCGCGGGGCCATGTCCCCCGTGTTCTACTACGGCGGCGATCTGCCGACATCCGAAAAATTGGCTGCATTGCCTGCAGTTGAGCGGGATCGCATGCTGGCAAACGCACGCCGCGTAATGACCGCCAAGCTGCTTGTGCGCCTTGAAAAGGCGGGGACCAAGATACTCGCCGAAACCCAGCCGACAGGCTTTGAGACTTCGCTCCTCTCTGGATGGATGCTCGTCTCTTACACCGACGCCTTTGCTGCACTCGATGCCGCAGACTGGATGACCCAGAAGGGCGGCTTCGAGTTCTCACCCGTTTTCTCGCGAACGATGAACACGCGTCAGGCGCTCGCCCGCGAAGTCAATGATCCGCTTTACCGCAATCAGTGGCACCTTCAGCCCGCTGCTCCGTTCAATCTGTCGATGGGCAACACCTGGGACAGTGTTACGGGTAAGGACATCAATATCGCTGTCATCGACGACGGGTTGGAGATCAAGCATGAAGACTTGTTTTCCAACAGTTTTCCTCTCGGCCAGGGCTTTCACCGCAATTTCAACGATGGCGATCCCGCTGATCCTGCGCCCACCGACGTTAAACAGAACCACGGCACCTCTTGCGGCGGCCTCGCTGCCGCAACTGGCTTCAATAACCTAGGAGTCAGCGGTGTCGCCCCTGAGGCCCGCATGATGGGTCTCCGCCTCATCGCTGGCGCTACTTCTGCTGAAGATAATGGCACCGCCCTTGCCTGGCAGCCAGAAGGTATCGTCACCCACGTTTCCAGCAACAGCTGGGGTCCTGCCGACGACGGAAAGAGTGATGGCACCATCTCCTCTCTTCAACTCGCCGGGATGAGGAAGGGTGCCACTGAGAATCGCAATAAGCTCGGTACGGTTTACGTAATCTCGGCTGGTAACGGGCGCAGTGACGGCGACGATGAGAGCTACGATGGCTTCTCGTCATCGCGCTATGGCATCGCCGTCGCAGCTGTCAATCGCAGCGGCACGCAGAGCTCCTACTCAGAGAACGGCATGGCTGTAGCGATTGCCGCTTTCGGCGGTGAATTCCAGCCACCAGATGTGACCTGGACCACCGACAACTCCGGTGCCGAAGCCTATGCGCTCTTGCAGAAAAAATCCCCGAATACTACTGCCCCGATGAACTACACCGACTCGATGAACGGCACCTCTGCCGCCGCGCCCCAGATTTCCGGTGCGGTCGCGTTGATGCTCCAGAAGAACCCCCTTCTCAGCTATCGCGACGTGAAAGAAATTCTCATGACGACTGGTAACTCCAAAGACTTGAAGGGCTCAACTGATTTCTTCAAGAATGGTGCTGGCCTGACATTGAGCCACTCCTTTGGAGCTGGCGTCGCAAACGTAGCCGCTGCTGTCGAGCTGGCTGGCAAGTGGAAGAATTTGGGTCCTGAGATCTCAATGGAATCCATTGTGAATTTCCCGGTTGATATTCCCGAGGTGGGCTCGGATGTCGCGACGCTGGAGTTTGATCTTAGCAGTGCTCAGATCCGGGTGGAACACGTTGAGTTCACCTTTACTTTGAAGCATGCCAAGCGCGGCACTGTCTCCTTTGGCCTTAAATCCCCAGCCGGAACTCTCAGCAGTGCTGCCCCACGGTCGCCTGACGACAATGCCGACTTTACCGACTATACGATGACTTCAGTAATGAACTGGGGCGAATCGGCAGCCGGTAAATGGAAGTTGCTCGTAGCCGACAATGTCGTTGACGGCATCGTAGGCAATATCCGGAATGTGAAATTGGTCGTTTACGGAACTGCTAAGTAGGCAGCCCGTTTCAGCTTAACCAAAACTGCAACCCAAAGCGGAGCGCGTGGATACTATCCATTGCGCTCCGCTTTTTTCTTGCTCCGAGCTGTCAACTGCACTCGGATTTGCAAGGTGCGCACAGGGGAGTTGCATAGCGTTTTCCATCGAAAAAAACCGCGATATGCGAGCCAGCTTGTTAACTTTATGCTTGCGTGTGTGTCAGCAAAATGTTACCATTCAACATTGAATGTGATCAGCCTCAAGGGACTTCGCCAGCAGATTGAAGCCCATCGCGATTGCGAAAGTGCTGCGCTGGATTGGTTCAACGTTGCCCGTGACGCTCAATGGAACTCTCTACAGGACCTTCGCTTATCCTATCCGTCAGTGGATCAAGTGGGCGGCGTTCTGATCTTTAATCTGCGCGGCAACGCCTATAGGCTCATTGTCGGTGTCAACTACGCCGCGAAAACCATGTATGTCAAAGCGTTGCTATCCCATGCGGAATATACGAAACAGGAGTGGATGAAATGGTGCTAAACCTCGATGAAGTGCAATACGGCGAACTGCTGCGCGTGCGGCAGCCCCGGAAGATCGAGACCGAGGAAGACTTTGATCGGTGGGCAGCGGTCTGCGAAGAGATCGATATGCGCCCCTCCTCTACGCCTGAAGAGCAGGCGCTTTCCGCGCTGATGGTGGTGGCGCTCGTAGAGTATGAGCGCAATCGCTATCCAGACGCCTTTACGGCGAATCCTCTGGCAACGCTGAAGGCGCTAATGCACGAAAATGAGATGACCCAGGCCGACCTGTCACGTTTACTTGGCGTCACTCGGTCAACCGCGTCTCAGATCTTTAACGGTCAGCGTGGTATCTCAAAGAAGGTTGCCATTACACTGGCGGAGCGCTTTAAGATGAACGCCGGTGCATTTCTGGCGAAGTGAGTTGCGTCCCAGCGGTCGATCCAGTTGTGGTGCTTCCCGCAGAATTGAAGTGATACGATACCCGAAAGCATGAACACTCGATTCACTCGCCGAACTGCTCTCAACGCACTCGGCGCAACTGCAATGCCACTCGCCGCTCAGGGCGGCAAAGCAACAAAGGAGCCATCCATGGAACTCGGTGCATTCTCGGTTAGCCTGGCGGTCAAAGATATCAAAGCCTCCCAAACGTTCTACGAGGGCTTGGGCTTCAAATCATTCATGGGGGACGCTGCCAAGAACTGGCTAATCCTCAAGAACGGCGATCACGTCATCGGTCTGTTTCAGGGCATGTTCGACAAGAACATTCTCACCTTTAACCCAGGCTGGGATAGCAACGCGAAGAAACTCCCCGCCTTCACCGACGTTCGCGAAATCCAGCGCCAACTGAAGACGAAGGGCGTCAAGTTTGCCACCGAAGCCGATGAGAGCACCACTGGCCCTGCCAGTTTCATCGCGGTGGACCCTGATGGAAACCAGATTCTCTTCGACCAGCACGTCTGAATTCGGGTCACAGCGATTTCAAGCTTTTTTCCGTTCATTCTAAAAGACTTCCCGTCATCCTCGCCCCATCCGCGCATTCGCCCCGTGCACACTTGTCTCCGGGTGGAAGCCTCATCTCCAGCCTCAGGCTCATCGACAACTGAATCATTCCCCCAGCTACCCACGCCACGGGTGTCTCCCATGGCAGTCCATCCGCTTTCGAGGCTCAGCTTCGTCTCAATACGTAAAATTACGAAACGAAGCTAAGCCTCGTAACCCTCATAGAATCATGAGGATGGACTGCCTACGGGCGTCGAGTGCCAAAGCCGCCCTGTCCACTCTGACCTTGGCCGCCTTGCCCAAATCCGCCCTGCCCGCCCTGTCCAAAACCGCCCTGGCCTTGGCCCCCCTGTCCCGGCCTGCCGCCATTCTGCTGGCCGCCTTGCCCAAATCCACTCTGGCCGCCCTGCCCACTTTGCCCAAAGCCGCCTTGGCCTTGCCCGTTCTGTCCGAGCGCGCCTTGCGACTGTGTATTCGTATTCGGCCTTCCACCGCGGTCTTTGCCGTAGTCGTAGATGAACTCCCACTCCTCGATCCGGTCGCGGTCGTTCACTAACTTGATCCCCCGGCCCTCGTGCTTACTGGCAACTCCCGCAATGCCGCCTCCACCAAACTGTCCGTTGCCTCCATTTGCTGCCGATCCGCTGATCGAAAAACTGCCGCTAGGGTTCGTCACGGGTGATGTCGATCCAGGATTACCCGATAGAACTCCGGGTGGTGGTGTCCGTGGTTGCGTTAGCAGCCGTTGAATTACATCGAGTGCCGGATTCAGTTGCTCCGGCGTCAATGGCCGTTGGCCGTTCCCGGACTGAAGCAATTGGCCGCCGGATTGAAGCTGCGTTCCGATAGCCCCGCCGTTCTGCGAATTCACGCCCGTGTTCGGATAGGTATTACTCGGCAGCCCACCGACACCAACACTACCTACACTGCCAACAGCGCCGCCCACACTCCCCACTCCCCCCGTCGCTGCGTTATAGCCTTGCGCCTGCGGGCTATTATTCACCCTGCCCTGATAGGGCAGCGGGCCATTCAATGGAGGCAACGCATTCGGGTCCGGTGCCACCGCGCCCCCTTGGCTCCCACCAATATCAAGGGCACTTACATCACTGGCCCGCTTCTTCAACGAAGGGTCATTCGCATCGTCCTTCGGCGCTTCTGCCGTGATACTCGACGATAGACCCCCTGTCTGCGTTGTCGTAGGCGGCTTGATGACCTTGGAGTCGCTAAACTGACCCGATGCATTGATGTGAACCAGCCGCCAATCGTCCTTGCCTGTGAACGGATCGACATAACGCCGACGCAAGAAGCGAATGCCGTTTGCCTTCTCCAGTTCTTCGATTGTCGTCGGGTACTTGCGCAGCTTCCGGTAGTAAAGCTGAATGCCACGCTGGTATTCCTGACCCCTGCCAACCAGTAGTTCCTCTTTGGCGCGTTGGCTCTCGAATACGGCTCGAGGCAAGGCAGTGTAGAGCATTACCGCCGCCATGCCGGCCAGCGCAAACACAAAGAGCAACGCAAATCCGCGCTCCCTGGTTCTCGCCACTGGCTGTTGCTGCACTCTACTGCCCTCCTCCACCATTATCCGGCACAATCGGCAAGGTCTGTTGCTGCTGGAATTGGGTGTCTTCCATGGTGACGTTTGCCAGTCCAATTCGGATCACCTTATATCGCTTCTTCAGGATTTCCCCCTCGGCTGCGACAAGGATGTCTTCCCCGTCCAGGAAGAAGCCGCGCTTGTTCGCTCCGCGCTGTACAGTCGTATAACCATAAAACTTCAAAGGAATGGGAGGTGCCTGCGGTTTCGCCGCTACCACTTTGGATGGAGGAGGCTGCGGTGGTGGTGCTTGCATCGGCCCGATGAATGGCGGAGGCGGTTTCAGTCTCGGGGGCGGGACGATCTTGGCGATCGTCGCCGGGCTGTTCACGTTCGAGAAATCGAAGAGGCTCCGCGTCCCGCCGCTAATCTGCACCGATTCCAGCCGCGATAACTGGTCCAGACGAAGAGTTGGATCTACAGTCATCGGATCCAGCCTGTCCTCGGGACGAGCCGATCCCACACGCGGCCTGAATTCCTGCGCCCGTGTATTTGCCTGAGCGCGCTTCTTGTCGTCGGGTCGGCGACCGAGGTTCGGTGCTTCTGCTGCTGGCGTTACGTTGCTGGAGGCGCGCCGGGCGGTCGGCGTCGGCGTCGCATCCGGCCCGGAAAAGTAGTTGAAGTAAAGGATCACCGCCAGCACCGCAAAGAGTGCGCCTAGCGTCTTGTTCTGCTTCGGGTCTCCGCCGAATTTCATCTCCAGTCCCATGCGTTAAGTACCCGGAACCTCTCTCACAAACACATGAAACCGGACACTGACATTTAGCATCCCGGACGACTGTTGTGGCGCCGCTGTCAGGCTTTCGATGATCAAAAAACGCGCGCTGCGATCGACTCGATAAACAAACTGGATCAGATCCGCATAGGTGCCTTCATAGGCCCCGTTGACCGTCATCATCGCAAGGTCCTCTGACCCTTCGATACCTTCGAGCACAAACGAATGTTCCTTCGGGCGAATCCCCGCCTGCTTGGCCAGTCCAGTCAGTTCCCCGATGATCGTACTGGCTGCCTTGCGTCGTGGCATGAAGTACGAGGCAAAGAACTTATCGCCAGCCAATCTGCTCTCCTGTACTTTCGCTGCCAATACGCGAAGTCGCTCCAGATCGCGCGTCTTCTGTACGTTCTGCTGCCGGTTGCCGGCATAGCGCTGTTCCAGCTCTTCCAGATTGCCGCCAGGAGGAAACAGCAGCATGTATAGGGCGGCTAAGTTTCCCACCAACAACACGCCCAGCAGCAGGCGCATGAAGAACGCCGGGTTTCGCCATTCGATGCTGAATTGCTTAAGGTTTAGGTGCATAGCTCACACTCAGTCGATAGCGATACAGCGTCTCATTCTGCGAAGGGGGCAGCATCGTCGAGATGGTCGTCGCTCCAAATAATGGCGAACTCTCCAATCGCATCAGCATTTCGATCACCGGTTCTGTCGTCGTTGTACCAACCGTCATGTCCAGCACGACTTGATTCTGCGGCGTAATCTGCGGACGCACGCTGACCAGCCGAACCGTGCCGGGCATGACCTTTTCAAGATCGGCAAATAGCTGCGTCCAACTCACGGCCTTGCGCGAGATCAATGTATTCAGAAATACATTCCGGTCCAGGACTTCAGAGTTCTGCGCCTGCCGCAAAACCGTGTCTACTTTCAGGTGCTCGCTCGATTGCACGCGCATCGCCTTGTCGAGCTGCGCCAGCGCCTCGCGCGTCTCGCGAGCACGCGTCCGCTCTTGCAATATCATTGTCGTCAACCCGCCCAATGACACGGCAAGAACCAGTGCGAGCAAGGCCGACGCGATGAGCATAGCCCGGTCCCGCCGAAACGGTTCGCTTGCGAGGTTGATGTGGATTCGTCCCTGCATAGCCTTCCTAGTTCACTCCCGCCGCTTCCAGATATCCAAGCAGCCCGGCATTGGTAGCCTCCACCGCACCGAGTCGGCTGCGCAGCGGCTGCGTTGGGACGCCCCAGTTTTCGGTGATGTGCCGATCCAGGTCCGCCGCCATCGCTCCCAGTCCGCATAGGTCAATGCGCGCTGGCTTCAGCTTCCGCTCATCCTCCAGGTAGGCAAGTGTCGGTTCCAGTACATTGAGCACTTCGTCGAGTGTGCCAGCCTGTAGCTCCAGACAGCGATAAAGTGCCAGTTCAGTGCCTTCAAAATGGCTGAGCGTCAGCGTCGGCCCGTTCAGCCGCAGGGTCACCGTGTTAGGTGCCGCAAGGTTGGCGGCGCTTAAAGCAGCCACCGTAATGTAGCCCGGCTGAAACCCTGCGTTGCGGAAAGCAGCCTCATAAGGCGCGATGGTCTCAACGGCTACTGCGGCCACGGTCAAGTCCACCTTTGTTCCACCGAGCGATCGAGCCTGATACCGGAGAATTGCAGTATCGACGTCAAACGGTACGGTCCGCTTTAGCCGAAACCGAATCAGGCTGATCTGATCTTCAGCCTTGCGCGGAAAGGTATCGAAATCCATTAATGTCACTCGGGCAGCCCGATCGGGCAGTATCACCGTGGCATGTCGGCGACGATTGCCGCTTGCCGGAGGCGCAATCTGCCGCAAGTGCGCGCCAAGCAAATCGGCGTCGACAGCCAGGTCCGGTATCGACTCAAAGCGCGTTCCGGTGCTCGAGGTGCTGGCCTGCCAATGGGCAATGCCCACCGGCCCGATCTCGAACGCAAACGCTGGCGGTGGCTCTTCGACGAGGTTGCGAAGCTTCTGAAAAATACTCATTCGACGAAGGTCACCTTGTTGATTTCTTTCAACGTCGTGATGCCTTCCCGCATCCGCTCCACCGCACTCTCGCGCAAGGTCGTCATGCCCTGTGCCTTGGCTGCCGTGCGGATGTAAGAGGTGGCCTTGCGCTCAAGAATCAACTCACGAATCTCTTCGGTCAAGTCGAGCAGCTCGTGAATGGCCGTCCGGCCCCGGAAGCCAGTTCCGCCGCACTCAAAGCAGCCCTTGCCCTCGTAGAACGGAACATCGCGCCAGACCGCCGGCTCCAGCGCACTATCGATGAGTTCCTGATCCGTAACCGTGATCTGCGTCTTGCAATGCGGACAGATCTGGCGCACCAGACGCTGCGCCAGGATGCAGTTCAAGGCGCTCACAAAGTTGTAAGCTTCTACGCCCATGTTCAGAAATCGGCCCAACACATCGAACACGTTGTTGGCGTGCACCGTCGTAAATACGAGATGGCCTGTGAGCGCCGCGTTGATGGCGATGTTGGCGGTTTCCTGATCGCGGATTTCGCCGACCAGGATCTTGTCCGGGTCATGGCGCAGGATGCTGCGCAGGCCGCGGGCAAAGGTCAGGCCCTTCTTCTCGTTGACCGGAATCTGTGTGATCCCCTTCAACTGATACTCAACCGGGTCTTCAATCGTGATGATCTTGTCTTCGTCGTTCTGGATCTCGCTCAAAGCCGCATAGAGCGTCGTCGTCTTGCCGGAACCCGTCGGCCCGGTCACCAGCACCATGCCGTAGGGTTCTTTGATGTAGCGACGGAATTTAGTCACGTCTCGCTCGGAGAAGCCGACAACCTCAAGCGTGAGTCGTGTGAACTTCTCACTCATGCTCTCTTTGTCGAGCACGCGCAACACGCTGTCTTCGCCATGTACAGTAGGCATGATCGACACGCGGAAGTCGATCAGGCGGCCTTTGTAGCGCACACGAAAGCGACCGTCCTGCGGCACGCGCCGCTCGGCAATATCGAGCTCGCTCATCACCTTGATGCGCGAGATGATCGCCGAGTGCCAGTCCTTGCCAATCGGCGCCATTGCGTACTGCAGCACGCCGTCGATGCGGTACTTGATGGCGACTTCCTGGTCGCGCGTCTCGATGTGTATGTCGCTCGCTCGCCGCTCCAGCGCATTGAAGATCGTCGTATCCACCAGCCGGATCACTGGCGCGGTGTCGCTGTCCGCGCTGAGTTTGTCGATCGACAGGTTCTCTTCCGAGTTCTCATCATCACCAACCTCAAGCGTGAAGCCCTCGGTCACTTCCTCAAGCACACGCTGGCTCTGCTCGGTCTTCTTCAGCCGATCGGAGATCTGACTCAGCGTTGCGACATTGATCTTGAGCTTCTTGCCGAGAAGCGCACTCAGTTCGTCTACGAGTTGGAGGTTCCGAGGGTCAGCAATCGCAATTTCCAGCGTTCCGTTGTCCGAGTGCATCGGCACAAAGTTGTAACGGAACATCAGATCTACCTGGATCGTGCGAAACAGGTCGTGATCGATTTCAGCGTTACGCAGGTCAACGAACTCAGCGCGATAGCGCAGAGCGAGACGCCGGGCGTCGATCTCCTCCTGCTCGGTATTCTTCAGTGCCACCCGTTCGGTTGACATCTACGGGGCACTCCAGAATAGCGAACAAATTGCGAAAATGAGATGGCGAAAAATCATTGCTCATCAGCAATGACGCGCGGCCCTCCCGATTCGTTGACTGTTACCTTCTTCACGACCCGGCCTGCGCCGAGATTTGCGAAGTTCATGGCGGCGTTGAAGATCATCGCCCAACTCCCTTGCGTCTGCTGACGCCACATCGGGTTGACCGCAAACATCACGACGTGCCCCTTGCCGAGCGGCACGTCGATCACTGCCGGCTTGGTGGCTAGTTCGCGACCGCCGGCCAGCATGCCGCTGATCAGCAGTTCGGGCTCTGCGGCGAACTTCAACACCACGCGCGGCGTCATTGCCTCGGGGGCGATATAGGCGCGCATTGCCTCGCGGATTTCATCGCTCATCGGAGGCTCCTCGCCAGGGCGAAGGGCTGGGGGCTTGACGGGCTCGATGTTGACGCGGCCTTGCACGATGTCCGTGTCGTTGGGGCCGCCGCGGCCGGTCGGGCGGGCCGGTGCTGCGGCACCAGGGGCACGACCGCCGCCGCCACCGCCGAAGCCGCCACCCGGCGTGCTCACTTGCAGGATCGGAGCGGAGTTGAAGTACACCGGCGTCTTATCGTCATAGCCATACATGATCGGACTGAGCTTGTCGCTTACGGTGCTCATCAGCACGCTGCCGCGCACCTGCAACTCTCGGGCCGGGGTGATGCTCACGCCCTCGACGAGGCCATAGTCGATAGGAATCGAAGCGTTGCTACCGATGGTGATGAAGAGGCCACCTGCCTCGACAAAGCGGCGAAGGTTCAGGATGCCTTCAAGGCCCATCCCGCCACGCATGTCGTCTGTCTGGTCCGGGCTGGTGGCGAAGTTTGGCGTTAGTTCGGACTTCTTCCAGGGCATCGGCGGCTCACCGTCGCGCTTGGGAATGCCGTTGACGATGCGCTGGCTGGACCCACCCACTGGCCCGAGGATGATGACATCATACTTGGCGCGCAGGTCGGCAATCTGGCCTAGCTTCTGATCGCTGATGTATTCAAAGGGGACCTTGGAAGTATCCATTGCGACGCGGAACCAGCCCTCGTTCTGGGTGTTTGTCCAGGTATGTACCAGAGCGATGCGCGGCGCGGCCAGCTCGTGTTTGGCAACACCCGGTAAGGTATCGACTGCAGTGATTTTCAGGCCCATGCCCTTGGCTGCTTCGGCGATCTGAGACTGACTGACGCCGTCAGCGGGAATGATCACTGCGCCCGCGCCAAACTGCACGCCGGCTGCCTCAAAGGGGCCTTCGGCAGACCACATCTTCACGTCCTTCAACGCGAAGCGGAAGGTAGCCAGGCCCATGTCCGCCGTGTTCGGCATGATCCAGGCCCTGGCCGCACCCGCGCCGCTAACGCTGGTGCTTAATTGCGGGACGCCGTTCACCATCGGCACCATCGTCATCGGCGCCTTTAGGATGGCCGCATCCGTCACCCGCGCGGTCTCGACGTTGCGAAGATAGCCCAGGCTCCAGCCGGTGTCGTCGTAGGGGGCCGGGTCGTTGACGTTGTAGTACTGAAGGTCGAGCAGCATGTCGGCCAGTCGCGAGTAGGGCTGGTCCATGCGGACGACATAACTGCCTGCAGGGAAACTCCGCTTGCCGGCCTTGGTTGTGATCTCGGTGGCGGCATCCAGCTTATGAACTTCGACGCCCTGGGCATCCATGATGCGCATCAGATCGGCAGCCAGCGCGGGCCGCAGCGTGTCGCCAGGGACGATGTAAGCGGCGGGGCCTTCAGTTGTCGCCTTGGCCACGCTTCGCTGGCCCTTGAGGTAGAAGTTGTTCAGGAACTCCATCTTGTTGCGGGCCGTGTAGCCCAGGGCAAGCAGCACGCCACTCTGTTGCAGGTTGACGTTGTTGCGCAGGCTCCAGTTCACTTCTGGCAGCGGAGGGTTGGGGCGGAACCAGGCTCGCGTCGTCGACGCCGGCGGGACCGTGCGCTTGCGAGTATCTGCGCCGCCGTTGCCGAAAGTCTCATAGAAGCGGCCAATCGCATTGTGGCCATTGGCGGCGACAAACATGTAGTTGGC
>JBBRBI010000026.1:0-64003 GCA_038206015.1 Bryobacterales bacterium
ATAGCAGCCTGGATTACCGGACACCGAGCGAGTTTGCGGCGCAGGTCTTGGCCTATGAAGCCAAGCAAGTTCACGATTTGACTGCCACGTAAAAATGGCAGCTTACTATTTACCGCTGGTACAGAAAATGGTCGCAGGTCATTAGTTTCTCACTTAGACGAAGAAAGAAATCTGAAATGACAAAAGCCCAAGCCGAAGCTTGGGCTTTCGCCGACTGAATTTTGAAAATACTGGTAAAGACTAGGATCCGGCTGCGGCTGCAGTCGACATGGTCGTAGCAACCTTGCTGAAGATGGTGCTGATGCTGGCGGCTACGCTGGGCATGATCGCGCCAGCGGCGACGGCTACGAAGCCGGCCATCAACGCGTATTCAATCAGGTCCTGACCCTTGGTGTCTTTGATGATGCGGAGGTTCCACACCAGATTCTTGAGTTTGTTCATTTTTTTGTATCCTCTCCAATTGCGTAATGCATTGCTGCTCTACACTGACGAGAGTAACGTTACTTGAGTCCTGCACCAATCCGGGGAACACCCTAGATGAATAACTAAGATCGTCTTAGAATTTCACTAAGGCCGGCGTTCAGCGAACCTTGCCGATAGCCTTCTAGATCGAGCGTAACGTAATGAAAACCAAGGGACTTAAAGATTTTCGTAAGGGCTGCGGCGCAGTCCACATTCAGAGCTTGCGGCAATTCTTCGGGAGAAATCTCGACCCGTACTAACTTCTCATGGTACCGGACGCGAAACTGACGGAACCCTAGAGCCTTTACCGCTTCTTCCCCCTGCTCGATAAGCTTGATGCGCTCTGGAGTGACCTCAGTCCCATACGGGATGCGAGAACTCAGGCAAGCGGCAGCGGGGCGATCCCACGTTTCCAGGCCACCTTGTTTGGACAATTCCCGGATCTCTGCCTTGCTCAGTCCTGCATCGACAAGCGGCGACTTCACATGATGCAGTTTAGCCGCACTTTGCCCTGGGCGGTAGTCTCCAAGGTCGTCTGTGTTTACGCCATAGACAATGTGCTCAAAGCCGCGTTCGGCCGCGATCTGATCCATGACTCGAAACAGCTCGTCCTTGCAGTGAAAGCAGCGGTCGGGGTTATTGGCGACGTATTCGGGGTTTTCGAACTCGCTGGTTGGGATCATCTCGTGACGGATACCGTGGGTTCTAGCAAAATCGATGGCATCGCGCTTGTGCGACTCAGGAATTGAGGGCGAGTCTGCTGTGATCGCGACGGCTTCATCACCCAGGGCTAGCTTTGCTGCCCACGCCAGGTATGCGGAATCGGTTCCGCCGGAATACGCAATGAGAACGCGCTTCATGCCGCGCAGGATCTCAACGAGTTGCTCCTGCTTGGGGGCAAGCAGGAGCGGGTCGAGTTTCGCTTTACTCTCTGGGGTGCCAGCGATGGCGACAAGACTTGCCATGCATCCATTATATGAACGGGGGCTATGCTGGTTTCAGCGATGAATCTTGAATCTTTGGGATGGCGTGAATATTTTGCTGAACAGCTGGACGATCCGGGCCTGATTCCAGGACGGGTGGTCGTCACTCATCGCGAAGGCTACATCGTCACAACCGAGGCTGGAAATGTTACGTCTCCGCTCTCCGGCAACTTTCGCCGGGACTCGGAACTGTGGCCGACAACGGGCGACTGGGTCTTGCTGGGGAGTGGAGGGGCGATCGAGCGCGTGCTCCAGCGGCAAACGCTGATCAGCCGCAAAACTCCGGGACGGGCCTTTGATGAGCAAGTCCTGGCTGCAAACGTAGATGTGCTGTTTGTCGTTGCCGGTTTAGATCTCGATTTCAATCCGCGTCGGCTCGAACGATATCTCGTGCTGGCCCAAAAGGGGGGTGTTCGACCGGTGCTGGTTCTGAACAAAGCCGATTTGCATAGCGACCTAGCCTCCGCTGAGCAAGCGGTTCGATCAGTGTCCGGGGGGTGCCCCATTCTTGCGATGAGCGCCAGCGAGGGTTGGGGTGTCGAGGCGCTGTTGGGACAGGTCGCCAGGAATGAGACTGCTGCGCTGGCTGGATCCTCCGGAGTTGGCAAGTCGACTATCATCAATCGACTGTTGGGACAAGAGCGCCAGGCGACGCAGGCGGTGCAGGAAGATAGCAGCCGGGGTCGACATACGACTACGACCCGCGAACTGATTGCGATGCCACAGGGGTGGCTGCTAATGGACCTGCCAGGCATTCGCGAGCTGCAGATGTTGGCGGGGGAAGAAGTCGTCAAGGATACTTTTGAAGATGTAGCGGCTGCAGCCGAGAATTGCCGCTTTCGGGATTGCAGCCATACCGGAGAGCCTGGGTGCGCCGTTGCTGGATTGATTCCAGCCGAGCGGGCTGAAGCGTTTCATAAATTGCGGAGTGAAGCCGCAGCGGTGGTTCGGCAGACCGCAGTCAATGCCGACCTTGCCGAGAAGAAGCGATCCACTGCCTTCCACAAAAAGAAGCACGGCACACAGCGATAGCTCCGGTTGTGTTAGATTCTTGATTTGGTACTGCATACGTCCGTCCTTGCCCAATAATTGACGCTCCCCGCGTCTCTAAGGTAGTTTCCCCGACACGCCTCAGGACCCCCGCGTGAGGATATTTCGCGCGCAAAAGGCACATACCAATGAATCTCGAATCTCTGGGATGGCGCGAACATTTCGCCCATCAATTTGATGACCCATGTCTTACTCCCGCACGCGTTGTTCTCTCCCACCGTGACCGCTTCGTCGTCTGGACGGCAGCTGGTCAGGCGACGGCTACACCGTCAGGCAAACTGCGACGGGAATCCGGTCTCTGGCCCACAACCGGCGATTGGGTCCTGCTCCGCGAAGGCGCCTCGATTGAGCAGGTGCTTGATCGGCAGACCACAATCAGTCGCCGCAATCCCGGCGGTGCTTTTGATGAGCAGGTGCTGGGAGCAAATGTCGACGTCTTGTTCGTTGTTGCTGGTCTCGATCACAATTTCAATCTGCGGCGACTTGAGCGTTACCTGATACTGGCTCAGGAGGGTGGCATTCGCCCCGTGATGGTCTTGAACAAGGCCGATCTACACTCCGATCCTTCTGCCGCCGTGCGCGCCGTTCGAGGGATTGTGGGCGGCTGCCCGATTCTAACGATGAGTGCAATGGAAGGCTGGGGCGTCGACGCGCTCCACGACCATGTTTCTGAGAATGAGACCGCCGCTTTGGCTGGCTCCTCAGGTACAGGGAAGTCGACGATTCTGAATTGCCTGTTCCGGCAGAACCGTCAGGCTACACAAGCTGTCCGAGAGGAGGACAGCAAGGGCCGCCACACGACGACTTCGCGTGAACTCATTTCGATGCCACAGGGGTGGCTTTTAATGGACCTGCCGGGAATCCGCGGGTTGCAGCTTCTGGCAGACGAGGAGGCTGTCAAAAATGCCTTCGAGGACATAGCGGCAGCTTCAGCGAATTGCCGTTTTCGGGATTGTCGGCACGAGGGTGAACCTGGCTGTGCTGTAGCTCTCGTCGTCCCAGAAGAACGTATGGCCGCATACCAAAAGCTTCGACGCGAAGCCGCTTATATCGAGCGCCATACCGATGCCACTGCGGCACAGGCTGAGAAAAAGCGTTGGAAGGCCGTTCAAAAGACGATGAATCAGGCCGCGCGTAAGCCTCAGCGGTAGTTGCCGGTGTGACCGAGCGAGTAACGGCCTGGCTGCGGGAAAATACAAAGCCCGTGCGGGCCGTTGCCCACTGGGATGCGCTCAACCAGCTTGCCGCTTGAGGTATCGAAGCCGTAGATCTCGTGGTGGTATCGACCAGAGACCCAGAACATCTTTCCATCCGCTGACACGCCGCCCATGTCGGGCGATCCGCCGCCAGGAATCTTCCAGCGGTCCACAAGCTTACGCGTTGCGAAATCCATGATTGAGATCGTGCCTTCGCCTCTATTCGTAATGTAAAGCTGCTTGGCATCACGGCTCGGATAGAGCCCGTGGCAACCCTTGCCGGTGGGCATAAAGTCTGTCTGTTTGAAGGTGTCGCCATCGATCACATGCATGCCGTGCTGCATCATGTCGGCAACATAAAAAGTCCGACCGTCGGGTGCCACGCGCGTATCCTGCGGCATTCCCCCACCGGGCAAATTCAAAGCACCGATCAGCTCGTACTTCACCATGTCAATCTTGACCAACTGGCCCGAGAATTCGCACGAAGCAATCAAGTAACGGCCGTCGCCAGAATAGTCTGCGTGATTCACGCCTTTGCAGGGAACCTTGATGCTCTTGACCAGCGCGAGAGTCTTGGGGTCGCGCAGATCGATACGGCGCATCCGCTCGGCCATTACAACCATGTACTTGCCATCAGGCGTGTAGTACATGTTGTAGGGGTCATCCACCTTGTGGATCTTGAGTAGCTTGCCGGTCATCGGATCGATTTCGGCGAGTGTATTATTCAGATCGTTCGTAGCGAAGATCCGCTGCATATCCCAGGACGGAACGACGTGCTGCGGCTCGACGTTTTTGCCAGTCCCGACGCTGAATTTCTCAATGATCTTTTTCTTCGCAGGGTCATACACCCACACTGTGTTGTCGCGGGTATGCGGGATGTAGATCAGAGAAGGGAAGCGTTTGACGCTCTCTTTGAAATTCCCAATCCCGGTCTCTGAGTAGATGTTCTTCGGGTCAACCACCGGGGGCATTTGCGCAAAAGCCGCAATCGCCCCCAATGCTAAGAGTCGGTAAAACATGAGGCTAATCCTTTAGCAGGTTACCCTGCGCTGAATCGACAACCGGTTCTTCGGTCTCCGGAATCGCGCCGGCGCTGGCCACCTTGTCGCCATCGGTGAGGTCAACCAACTTGACGCCCTGGGCGCTGCGTCCGCTCTGGCGGATCTTGGTCGATTCGATGCGTATAATCTGGCCTTCCTTGGTGATGATCATCACGTCGGAATCTTCGCCAATCGGAATGGTTGAAACGACTTTGCCCGTCTTGCTGGTGACCTTCATATTGATCACACCCTTGACGGCGCGACCGGAGTGACGGTAGTCAGTGAGCTTGGTGCGCTTGCCGAAACCGTTCTCAGAAATCGCCAGCATCAGCGCGCTGTCATCTACCACTTCGGCGGAGATCAGGAAGTCTGTCCGCTCCAGCTTCATGGCGGTGACGCCGCGAGCCTGACGGCCCATCGAGCGCACTTCATCCTCAGCAAAGCGGGCAGCCATGCCTTCACGCGAAGCGAGGAAGATCTGATTCTGGCCATTGGAAATCTTGGCCGAAATCAACTCGTCGTTCTCGTCCAGCGTGCAGGCGATGATGCCGCGTGCCATCGGGTTGTCGAAATCGGTGAGTTCCGTGCGCTTGATGACGCCGTATTTGGTCACCATCACGATGAAGCGATCTGCAGTGAACTCCTTGACGGGAAGGAAAGCCTTGACCTCTTCATCTGGCTGCAAATTGATCAGCCCGTTGATGTTCTTACCCTTGCCAACAGTTGTGGCGTCGGGGATGTTATACACTTTGAGCCAATAAACGCGGCCTTTTGAGGTGAAGATCAGCAGGTAGTCGTGAGTGGAGGCAATGATCAGATGTTCTACGACATCCTCGGCGCGCGTGCCCATGCCGATGCGCCCCTTGCCGCCGCGAGTCTGCCTGCGATAGGTGTCAACCGTGGTGCGCTTGAGGTAACCGCCGCGAGTCACGGTGACTGCAACGTCCTCAACCTGCACCAGGTCTTCGATGTTGATTTCGCCGGTGTCCTCAACGATCTCGGTGCGGCGGGCATCGCCGAAGTCTTTGAGGACAGCCTCAAACTCCGTCACGATGACTTCGCGCAACGCCTTCTCGCTGCCCAGGATTTCCAGATACTCGCCAATGCGGCGCTGGATATCGTTGAGCTCGTCAATGATCTTCTGCTGCTCCATGCCTGTCAGGCGCTGGAGTTGCAGTTCGATGATGGCCTGAGCCTGGCGGTCGCTGAACTCAAATTCGGTGATCAGTCCATCGCGCGCCTCGCGCGGGCTCTTGGCTGCGCGAATCAGTTCGATGATGCGATCCAGGTTGTCGAGGGCCTTCTTGAAGCCCAGCAAGATATGTTCCCGGTCGCGAGCCTTACGCAGCAAGAAGTCTGTACGCCTGCGGACGACTTCGGCGCGGTGCTCGATGAACAGTTTGAGAATTTCCAGCAGGCCAAGCTCACGCGGCTGGCCATTGACGATGGCGAGCATGATCGCGCCAAAGTTGGTCTGCATCTGCGTCAGCTTGTAGAGCTGGTTCAGGATGACTTCAGGGTGCTCATTGCGCTTGAGCTCAAGCACAATGCGCATGCCATCGCGGTCGCTTTCGTCGCGAACATCCGAGATGCCGTCGATCTTTTTCTCGTTCACCAGGGCGGCGATATCGGTAATCAGCTTCGCCTTGTTCACCTGGAACGGGATCTCGGTGATGATGATGCTCTCGCGGTCTTTGCCGAGTTTCTCGGTAAAGGCTTTGGCACGCATCTTGATCGAACCACGCCCACGGGTGTAGCAATCGTAGATGCCGGCGCGGCCGAGAATCAAAGCGCCAGTCGGGAAGTCCGGTCCGGTGATGATCGCCAGCATTTCTGGCAGCGTGATCTTGGGGTTGGCGATCATGGCAATCAAGCCATTCATGACCTCGGTGAGGTTATGAGGCGGAATGTTGGTAGCCATGCCGACGGCGATGCCAGACGAACCATTGAGCAGAAGGTTGGGTACGACCGTGGGGAGGAACTCCGGTTCCATTTCGGAGTCGTCGAAGTTGGGTCGGAAATCGACAGTTTCTTTGTCGATATCGTCCATCATGCTGCAGGCAATCTTGGCTAGCCGAGCTTCGGTATAACGCATCGCCGCTGGTGGATCGCCATCGACGGAGCCGAAGTTGCCCTGACCGTAGATCAACGGATAGCGCAGTGAAAATGGCTGCGCCATGCGTACGAGCGAATCGTAGACAGAGCCTTCGCCATGGGGATGATACTTACCGAGAACGTCGCCGCAAACACGAGCGCACTTGCGGGTGGGCCGATTGTATTGCAGGCCCATCTCGTGCATCGCGAACAGGATGCGGCGATGGACCGGCTTCAATCCGTCTCGAATATCGGGCAGCGCGCGACCAATGATCACGCTCATCGCATAGTCGAGATAGGAGCGCCGCATCTCGTCTTCGATATTGATCGGGATGTGGTTTTTTGGGTTTTCGCCTAAAGGCATCTGCGCGGCTGGATCATTGCCGCCCGGGGGTTTGCCGCCCGGAGTCTGTGGATCTTCCGTATCGTTTGCCAAACCACTATTTTAGCATTTTGGCCAATAGATATCAGTGCTTTAGCGCCACTGATTTAGGATGCCATCCGCCACGGCAATCACTGGCTTGATCGCCTCCAGGTCGTGGACACGGACGATGTACACTCCGGCCAGAATCGCTGCTGTCACCCCGGCTGCGCCTGCAAATTCCATTTCTCTGTCGTTTGCTGCGGTTACAAGCAATTTCTTGGTCGGGCCAATCATTACCGGTACGCCAATGCTGTTCAAAACGCCCAATCGCCCAAGGATTTCGTAGTTTTGCTCTTTACGCTTGCCAAAACTGAGACCTGGGTCGATCACCAGACGGAACTTCTCGATGCCTGCTCGCAATGCCCGATGGACGGCTGCGTCCATATCTTTGGCGATTACGCCGATCACATCTTTTACCGGAGCCAGCTTGACCCAGGTGTTCGGCCGACCGCGCATATGATTCAGGATCAGGCCCGCGTCGTACTTCATGATCGTCTTGGCCAGAATGGGCTCCCAGGTCAATCCGCTGGGGTCGTTAATAATCTCGGCACCCATTTTCAGCACTTCTTCGGCCACCGCGGCCTTGTAGGTGCTGACGCAAATCGGGATATTGAGCTTGTTTTTGAGTCGCTTCAGGACGGGTAGAAGGCGCTTCAGCTCTTCCTCCGCCGGCAGCGTCGGGTCTCCAGGACGGGTTGGTTCCGCGCCTAGATCGATGACGTCCGCACCCTGTTCATCGAGTTCGATGGCCCGGGCCAATGCCCGTTCGGGGTCGAGGATTTTCTGTCCGTCATCTGAAGGCGATAAGGCGATCGGCGCAATGATGAAGGTGCGCTGCCCCAGGCGCAAGGTGCGCGATTTCAACTTCCAGTCAATCGTTCTTCGAATAATCGCCATTGTTTTCCCTAACCTGCTATCGTCAACCGGATCCAGCGATATCGTTTGCCAACTCTGACAACGAAATCACCGGGCTCCATCTTCTGCGTTGGGCTGTGCACAGCCTCAAGCGTCACTGAATTGCCCGCCTTTACTGCACCGCTCTTAATAAGTCGGTCTGCATCGCCAACGCTTGAGGCCAGGCCCGCCGCCACCAGCACGCGATTGATGCGCGGGTCTGTAGCCTCGGCGTGATTCTCGGCTTCAGGCACGCTTCCCCAGCCCTCCATGACACGAGCGGCTGCATCGGCACCGTGAAAGTCTTTGACGATGCGTCCGGCCAACTCTTTCTTCGCCGTGATCGGGTCCAGGCGTGCAATCTCGGCAAGCGGCAAATCGGTCAGCAGTTCGTAATAGCGCGGCACCAGTGCGTCCGGCATATTCATCAACTTCCGAAACATGTCCGTCGGCGGCTCAGTGATGCCAACGTAATTGCCCTTGGATTTGGACATCTTTTCGACGCCATCCAGGCCCTCGAGAATCGGCACGGTCGCGACAATCTGGGGCAACTGCCCGTAGTCCTGTTGGATGGCGCGACCCACCAGCAAGTTGAATTTCTGATCCGTGCCCCCCAATTCGACATCGCAGCGTAAGGCGACGGAATCGTAAGCTTGCGAAAGCGGATACAGCAGTTCATGCACGCTGATCGGGACGCCTTCTTTGTAGCGTTTCGAGAAATCGTCACGCTCTAAAAGGCGTGCCACCGTGTAGTGCGAGGTCAGGCGGATGAGCTGTTCGTAGCTGAGCGCCTCCAACCATTCGCTGTTGAAACGGAGCTCGGTCTTCTCCGGGTCGAGCAGCTTGAAAACCTGCGTTTTGTAGGTCTCTGCATTCTTCGATAGTTCTTCACGAGTCATCGGCGGCCGCATTGCATTGCGGCCTGTGGGGTCGCCAATCAGGCCGGTCATGTCGCCGATCAAAAAGATCACCGTATGGCCAAGGTCCTGAAAATGCCTCATCTTGCGCAGCAAAACGGTGTGGCCTAGGTGCAGGTCCGGGGCTGTCGGGTCAAAGCCGGCCTTGACCCGCAAGGGCCGACCTTCCTTCTGAGCCAGAAGGAGCCGCTCACGCAGGCCGTCCTCGGGGATGATTTCTGCAAAGCCCTTACGCAGATAATTGAGCTGTTCGTCGATCGTAAGCACTTCTACTGATTGTACGGGAAGCGCCTCTTCCAGTCGGCAAAATCCATCGTGATCCCCAATCCTGGCCGATCTGGCAGCTTCACGTGACCCTTTTCCACCAACGGCAGGCTCCCTCCCGTCAGTTCATGCATTCGCCTCATGTTGGCACCGTCCCACTCACTCATCAGGTACCCGCGAATGCCCGCCATCGACTGCACGCTGGCCATGTGCCCAATCGGTCCGTACCACATGTGCGGCGCGATTTCGACACCATAGATTTCACCCAGCGCCGCAATCTTCCGAATTTCCGTAATGCCCCCGCAATGGATCACGTCCGGCTGAATGATCATCGCCCCGCGAGCTTCCAGCAGATCGCGAAACTGCCAGCGATTGAGTAAGCCCTCGCCGCCCGCCAGCGGCACGGGGCTCTGCGCCGCGATCTGGCCGAGCGCCGGGTTGCTTTCGCGCCAGACGGGCTCCTCCAGAAACATTACTTTCAGCGGGGCGACTGCACGCGCCAGTTCCAGCGCCGAACGCATCGAATAGGTCTCGTACATCTCCAGGCAAATATCCAGCGACATGCCGACTGCCTTTCGGATCGCTTCAATCTCGGCAACTACCTGGCGCAGGCGCAGCTGCTCACTGTCAGCGCGGGGGATAACCCACTTCACGGCAGTCCAGCCCTCCTCGACCGTCTTGCGCGCCAATTCTCCCAACGCCTCTGGGCTTCGCTGCTTCAATTGCGCGCTCCAGTGGCTCCAATACACCCGCATCGGTTTCTCATTATTGGCGCCCAGCAATCGCCAGACAGGCACACCCAGGCGCTTGCCCTCGATGTCCCACAATGCGATATCGATTGCGCTCAAAGCAGTCATCATGACGCTGCCGTCGCGCCAGCGATTTTCCTGATAGTAGAGGCGATTCCAATGCGCCTCCACGCCTGACGGGTCGAGGCCCTTCAAACGCGGCTCCAGCCACTTCACGGCTTCCTCCGTGATGCGCACGCGCGACGGCAGCGATGCCTCGCCCAAGCCGGTGATCCCCGCATCGGTTTTCACTTCGACAAACAAGTACTCGCGCCCGTCCATCAGGCACTTGTGGGTCTCAATGCCGGTTATCTTTACCGGGCTGGCAGCAAAAATGGGCGCAGGCAACAGCTTAAGCAGGTTTCGACGAAGCATACGAGATAGTCTATAGGTTTAGGGAGATTACCAGAAAATGAAGATCTCGGTGAAGGCCGAGTATGCACTCCAAGCAGTATTTGACCTGGCTACGCAGCCGGGTGGCGAGCCCATTCGCATTGCGGACATCGCAAAACGGCGAAAGATTCCCCAGAAATTCCTGGAGCTGATTTTGTCTAACTTGAAGCAGGGTGGATTTGTCGAGTCGCGTCGTGGTGCCGATGGTGGCTATCTTTTGGCTCGCAATCCCGCTCAAATCATGGTCGGCGAAATCATCCGGCACGTGGATGGTCCCGATGACCGACGCGCCATGACGGATGGATTCGAAGAGATGTGGAGACGCGTGGACGAAGCAGTCAAGAATACTTTGGGCAGCACAAGCTTTCAGCAGTTGGCCGAAGACTGGCAAGCCAAACAAAGCCAGTACATCGCAAATTGGGAGATCTAGATCATGCAAATCTTTGCTGATAATTCACTTTCGATCGGACGCACGCCGCTGATTCGCTTGAATCGCGTAACAGCCGGGGCTGGCGCAACGGTGCTCGCCAAGATCGAAGGTCGCAATCCCGCCTACAGCGTCAAATGCCGCATCGGTGCATCGATGATCTGGGATGCTGAGGCGAAGGGCTTACTCGGGGTTGGTAAAGAATTGGTTGAGCCCACCAGCGGCAACACTGGAATTGCACTCGCCTTTGTTGCAGCGGCCCGGGGCATTCCAATCACCTTGACGATGCCCGAGACCATGTCCCTGGAACGGCGAAAAGTGTTGAAGGCCTTTGGAGCAAAGTTGATTCTGACCGCGGGGCCGAGTGGGATGCGTGGCGCGATTGAAGAAGCTGAGAGGATCAAGGCCAGCGATCCGAATCGATACGTACTGCTGCAACAGTTCCAGAATCCGGCGAATCCGGCCATTCACTTTAAGACAACGGGTCCCGAGATTTGGGAAGACACCGATGGCGGGATGGATATTCTCGTTTCTGGCGTTGGCACTGGCGGCACGATCACGGGCATAAGTCGCTACTTCAAGCTGGAGCGCAAGAAAAAAATACTGAGTGTTGCCGTCGAGCCGGTGCATAGCCCGGTTATTTCGCAAACCCTTAATCATGAGCCAATCAAGCCCGGGCCACACAAGATTCAGGGCATCGGTGCGGGCTTCATTCCCGGCACTCTCGACCTGACGATGGTAGACCGCGTCGAGCAAGTCACCAACGAGGAGTCTGTCGAGATGGCGCGGCGATTGGCCAAAGAAGAAGGCATCCTCTGTGGCATTTCGTGTGGCGCGGCAGCCGCAGCCGCCGTGCGATTGGCTAATGAGCCGGAGCACGCGGGCAAAACGATAGTTGTAGTTCTTCCCGATGCGGGCGAGCGCTATCTGACCAGCGTGTTGTTCGAAGGCTTGGTCGACTAAACTCGCCCGTTTTTATGCGCCAGCTACGAAAGCCCGAAATCATGAGTCCTGCGGGCCACTGGCCGCAACTGCGTGCGGCTGTAGAGGCGGGTGCCGACAGCGTCTACTTCGGGCTAACGCATTTCTCGGCGCGGGCTAAGGTTGGCTTCACCGCAGAAGAACTTCCAGAAGCCATCGCTACGCTGCATAGACGGGGCGTCAAGGGCTATATCGCCTTCAACACCCTGGTCTTTGATCGCGAACTCGATCAGGCCGCCGCCGCCATCGAATTGATCGCCAAATCCGGAGCCGATGCAATCATCGTTCAGGATCTCGGTGTCTGTTCTCTGGCTCGGCAGATTGCCCCGGACCTCGAAATCCATGGCAGTACGCAGATGAGCATCACCAGCGCG
The DNA here is from genome assembly GCA_038206015.1 of Bryobacterales bacterium. Taxonomy (GTDB): domain Bacteria; phylum Acidobacteriota; class Terriglobia; order Bryobacterales; family Bryobacteraceae; genus Bryobacter. The sequence goes on from JBBRBI010000026.1 coordinate 12,288, forward strand.
GGCGGCGTGAGGCTGGCACAACGGCTCGGCGCGACTCGGGTGAATCTGGCTCGCGAATTGTCTCTGGTTGAGATCGAAGCCATCAGTCGCGAGACCGATTGTGAACTGGAAATTTTCGTCCACGGCGCTCTTTGTGTCGCCTACTCCGGGCAGTGCTTCAGCTCTGAGGCCTGGGGTGGCAGGAGCGCGAATCGGGGGCAGTGCGCGCAAGCTTGCAGGCTGCCATATGAATTGGTTGTCGATGGCGCTATTAAGCCTCTGGCCGATGCGCGTTACCTCTTAAGTCCCGCCGACTTGTATTCTCTCGAATGGATTCCGCGACTGTTGCCGCTCGGTATTTCTTCGTTGAAAATTGAGGGTCGCTATAAAGACGCCGAGTATGTCGCGATCACGACGCAGGCCTATCGGAAAGCTGTGGACGACGCCTGGGCTGGCCTTGAGGTTGGTCGTGATCGCCAGGACAAGCTGCACGTCGAGCAAATTTATTCGCGCGGCATGGGGGCTCACTTTTTGAGCGGCACCGATCATCAGGCGGTCGTGCGCGGCCGCAGCCCTCGCCATCGCGGCGTCTTGATGGGCCAAGTTACGCAAGTCACGTCCAAATCCGTTCGCCTGGCAACCAATGACGCGCATCAAATCGCGCCGCTCAAGCTCGGCGATGGGGTTGTCTTTGATGCTGCGGATTGGCGCAGCCCGCAAGAGGATGAAGAGGGCGGCCGCATCTATTCGCTCCAATCCAGCGCGCCACGCGTGCTGACCTTGGAGTTTGGCAACGGGGCCATCCGCTTTGATCGAATTCGTGTGGGCGACCTCATCTGGCGCACCCACGACGCGGACACAGAACGCTATGCCAAACGCTGGACAGAAGCATCGCAGCCTGTCCAGCGGCGCAAGGTGGATGTATGTGTGGAAGCTCGCGTCGGCTCTCCACTGAAGGCCACGTGGTCATACAACGGCGAAGTTGTCGTCGAGTCTCCACAGGAATTAGTTGCGGCTCAGAAGCAAGGGCTGCAGATCGAGACGCTGCGTGCCCAGTTTGAACGCTTAGGCAATACGATGTTTGAGCTCGGCGACCTCAAAGCGGCAATCGAAGGCACACCATTCGTGCCCGTTTCTATGCTCAATGAACTGCGACGCGAGGCCGTCGCCAAGCTTGAGGCGGGCCTTGCGGAAAAAAAATCGCTTCAGACTTTCCCGAAAAGCTTGCCGACAGAATTTCCACAAAAACAAGCCCCATCCCCGCCACAACTACATCTGCTCGTGAGGGCAGCAGCTCAACTTAGTGCGGCCATAAATGCCCGGCCCTCCAGCATCACTCTTGACTATCTCGACTTGTACGGCTTGCGTCCCTCCGTTGAACTTGTGCGCAAAAGTGGCATTGACGTCAGGGTTGCCAGTCCGCGGGTGCTGAAACCTGGCGAAGAGAAAATCGTCGAGTTCCTGCTGAAGCTGGATTGCGAGATTCTGGTTCGTTCCGCTGGCCTGCTCGAAGAATTATCCGGTCGGCTGTCACCCATGATTTCTGGAGATTTCAGTCTCAATGCCGCGAATCGAATCTCAGGCCAGATGCTCCTGGACATGGGGTTGCGACGAATCACCCCGACGCATGATTTGAATGCCCAACAGATCATCACGCTTGCCAATGGTGTCGGCGCGGATCGCATCGAGGTTGTGGCCTACCAGCATCTTCCGGTCTTTCACACAGAGCACTGTGTCTTTTGCCGATTCCTCTCTACCGGCACCTCCTATAAGGACTGCGGTCGGCCTTGTGAGACCCACGAAGTCTCGCTCAAGGACGAATACGGTCGTCGGCACCCGCTTGTTGCCGACATTGGCTGTCGCAATACTGTTTTTGGTGCTGAGGCGCAAACTGCTTCTCGCCATCTGGATGCCTGGCGCACGGCTGGCATTGAACATTTCCGGCTTGAGTTTGTTCATGAGAATGCTGACCAGGTTACAGCAATCGCCACGGCCTTTCAAGCAGTTCTCGACAAAAAAACAAGCCCCGCACAACTGGATTTGCAGATCAGCAAGGTCCAGCCAGCGGGGCTCACAGAAGGTAGTTTACAGGTCCCGAAAAACCAGTCCGCCTTCCAGATACTCTGAGTCTCTAGACCTGGGTGCCTGTTAGGATCGGTCGATCCGTTTCAGCGTAATCCGCCCCCGCTTCTCCACTGGAGGAGATATCGGTAGCGCCCATGCTCTTCAACATCTCTTTTGCCTTGGATGTCCATTCGCTGTTGTCGCAATGGATCGACATCAGAATACCGCCCTCTTTGACGCGACCTTCATAACGCATCGACTCGTACTCGGGGATTCCCGCGCCGACGATTGCGCCGCCGAGGCCACCGAGAGCTGCTCCGGCACCTAAGCCGCTGAGTGCGGCCATGATCGGTCCAGCCGCGATGAATGGACCTACGCCTGGGATTGCCAAAGCGCCGATACCTACAAGCCAGCCAAAGACGCCTCCAGCAATCGCGCCGGTCGCACCAGCCCCGGCTGCACCCTCAGAAGCCTTAGTCGACTTCTCGGTGCCAATATCCTTGTTGCCAACATTCTCAGGCATCAAGACTGAAATATCAGCTGCACGATAGCCATGAATCTGCAATTGTTCAATTGCGTTCTCTACTCCAACTCTCGTGTTGAAAATTCCGTAAACGGACGTATTTTTGCTCATGATTTTCTCCTAATGTTATTTCGCGACTTCAAGATCACTCTTGACAGTGTTCGGTCCGGCATGCTTTTTAGCCATAGCCTCAACCTTCATCTTTTCGTCCATGTTCTTTACGCTTCCCTTTAACGTCACGACACCGCCTGCGGTGACAATCGTGATGTTTCGGGCGCTAACAGACATGCCCTTGGTCTTTGTAATCTCCCGACGGATCACCCTGGTTGTTTCCACGTCAGGTTTACTGTTGCTTTGATCCTGCGCGGTTTGCGCACAAAGTGGTAACGTGGCCGCCAGCATTAGATTCGCAATGATTAATTTCATGTTTGCCCTCCTGTAATTATCCAGACGCTTCTGTCAAGGCAAGTTGAGGGCCAAAGCATTACCGCAGCAGAATCTCCATCAAGGGGTGGGTAGAGTCTTACATTTTTACCCTTCCTTCTACAGATTTACGCTATAAGGAGCATGGCGCTTAAATTGCTGGGGAGATTCCCATGAGCAAATTCATAAACACGATGAATCACCTTCCGGCGGAGACGCGGAAGAAAATGGCAGGTCTTCTCCAAGACAGCCTTGCAGCATCGGTAGACCTCTATTCACATGCCAAACAAGCGCACTGGAATATTCGAGGTGCTCGGTTTATGGCGCTGCATCTGCTCTTTGACGAAACCGCCGACGCGGTTCAGCCATTCGCCGATCTATTGGCTGAAAGGGCAGGACAGCTTGGCGCAGAGGTAAAGGGCACGCTCCGTAATGCGGCAGCAGGGTCTCCCCTCAAGGAATACCCCTTGGGGATTGCACACGGAGAGGCTCACCTCCACGCACTTGCATCCAGCTTTGCTGACTACGCAAAGATCATTCACGAAAACATAGACAGTGCAACAGACGCTGGCGACACCACCACGGCTGACCTCTTTACTGAAATTAGTCGCATCGTTGACCTGAAGCTCTGGTTTATCGAATCGCATTTCGAGCTCGATGAACCAATGCCGTCCAAGCATGACGCGAAGAAAAAAAAGAAGAAGGGCTAGCGCCGTTTCTAGTCGACGCTGAATGAAAACAGCGTATGCCCACAAGCAATCGCGATGTGTTGCTTGCCGTCCGCTGCCGTGTAGCTAATCGGATTGGCAAATGCCCTGCCGCCCATCGGATAGCGCCACAGCAGCTTGCCGGTGCTGTCCTCAAGAGCCAGCATATCGCCCTCTGCTGTTGCCGCAAATACTAGCCCGCCTGCTGTGCTCAGGACGCCTGACCACGACCCGGCACTCAACGCATATTCCCATTTCACTTTGCCCGTCATTGGGTCGATAGCCTTGATCGCACCACTGGCTTCTTCACCAGGCTTGGAAACAAAACGTCCAGCGATGTACCAACTGCCTTCATGATAGGTGTCGTCGCCCGTGTAGAAAACGCCGCCTTCATCGCGGGTCATTACATAGTGCAACTTAGTGCTAGGGCTGTAGGATGGTGCCTGGAAGTTAGTAGCACCGGGTGAGTTCGGATAGACAGTGGTTCCGTTGGGAGTGGGGAAAGTATTGGGCAGTCGCGTAGGGCGGCCCTTTGCGTCAAGCTCACTCTTAGCCCACGTCTGGCGGACATACTGCTTGCCCAATAGATATTCGCCTGTCTCACGATCAAGCACATAGTAGAAGGCATTGCGGTTGGCAAACAAAGCCAACTTGCGCATCTTGCCATTCCACATCTCGTCAACTAATATGGGAACCTGTGTCGCATCCCAGTCATGTACGTCGTGCGGTGTGAACTGGAAGAACCACTTCAGCCTTCCAGTGTCTGCGTCTAGGGCGAGCAATGAGTCCGAATAGTAATTGTCTCCCTCACGTTTGTCGCCTTTCCAATCCGGACCAGGGTTGCCGGTTCCCCAATAGATGGCGTTTAGGCTGGCGTCATAGCTGCCCGTCACCCACGTCGTTGCAGAGCCGTGTTTGTAACTATCGCCTTTCCATGTCTCGGTGCCTTTCTCGCCAGTCGTTGGCACAGTCCAGAAGCGCCATGCTTCTTTGCCGGTCTTTGCGTCGAATGCCGCCAGATACCCGCGAACTCCAAACTCGCCGCCCGCGCTGCCCACCACCACTTTGTCTTTCACAATCAGAGGAGCCGCAGTGCTCGAATATGCCTTCTTGTAGTCAGCAACTTCCACGTCCCATAGGACATTGCCGCTGGACGCGTCCAGGGCCACAAGATGCGCATCGAGTGTACTGATGAAGATGCTATCTCCAAGAATGGCGACGCCTCGATTCACCTTTCCGCAGCAAAATGGCACGTTGTCCGGCAGCACCCGTTTATAGCGCCAAAGCACCTTGCCGCTATAGCTCTCGACCGCGGTGACATCGCTTGGCGGCTCTGACACGTAAAGGATGCCGTCCCGTGCAATCGGACTGGCCTCGAACTTATCCAGCTTGTCAATTTGGAAACTCCAAGCGGGCTTGAGGCGGGCAACATTTGATTTGTTGATCTGCTTTAACGCCGAGTATCTGAACCCTTGCTGGTTGCCTTGAAAGTGCAGCCAGTCTCCGGGAGGTGCGGCTACCTGTGCCGCCAAAATCGAAGCACAGAAAAAGATTACAGCCTTCACATTGCACCCCTCAGAGAAAACAAATAAACTACCAGATCGTCTAATTCCTTCGCGCTCAACCGGCTCTGGTAGCTCGGCATCGAAGACTTTGTCAAGTCACGCGTGATCGCTGTCGTTTGATCCTTTGCGATGCTTTGGATTTTTCCGCGTCCGTCGCGCACATTGATCCGAAAGTTATCCTCGCTCAGCCGAATACCGTTCACTTGCGGCCCTGCCTTGGTCGTGATGTGAACCATCGTCCAACCTCCAGCCAACGCTGCGTTCGGTTCCACCACCGATGTGCGAAGATTCGCCGGGCTGCGCATTGCACCGATCAAAGTGAGGTCAGGGCCATTCTTGCCGCCGATCCCACCAACCATATGACAACCGCCGCAACCTTTGCCCTGATAGACAGTTTTGCCATTGACCAAGTCACCCGCCACCGTAATGGGCGCTGAGCGGCCAAGGGATCGGACATAGCCCACCACCTGGAGCATCTGTTCATCGGTCATGCCAAGCGCCGGCGGCATATCGGTCCCGAGGATGCCATTTCTGATTATGCTGAGCAGCGCCGTATCGGTCGGGGCGTGCACCAGGTTTGGTGACACCAGGTTGGCTGCGAAGCCATCATCGCCACGGCCGTGGCAGAAAGCGCAATGTATCTGGAACTGAGTCATACCAGCGCTCAGACTCGCCGGGTCCGTGGGTGCTTTAGTCTGCGCCCATGCGCCAGCGACAAGCGATAAACCAATCAAAATTAACCGCATCAGGAGATTCCTATCATAAATTTCGAGGCTTCTGCAAAGTATTTGCGCCACGCGTTTCACGAAACCACTTCGGATGATGAAAACGCGCCCAGTCTTCCACTACATACCCACGCAGCATGGCCCGCATCGATTGTGGTACCGCAGCCACTCCCATATAGATATGGACGATGATTCCGGCAATCGAACCGATTGCCGCCGCCGGGTGCAGCAGTATGGCCGCCAGGCGCAGCGTCCTGGGCATCCATTCCGGAAACCACAGCACGATGCCACTCAAGAACAATAGCAGCGCAGTCACCACCTGGCTCCAGAACAACATCTTCTGGCCCGCATTAAAGCGACCAGACTCCGGAAGTTGCGTGTGCTGGTGGGTCACATATTTTTCCATCCGACTCAACCAGACGCGATCGTCTGCGTCGAGAGCCATTGTCTTTGCCCAGCGCGCAAACATCCAGCCCATCACACACGAGAAAACCACGCCCGACCAGGGGTGCGTTCCCCGAATCACAAACCCGCCCCCGAATATTGCAGACAGCCAATACAACTTCGGTGACCAGATCGCAAGGCCTGTGAGCGTGGCATAGACAAAGCTGAGCGCGGACATCCAATGCATCGTTCGCTCGTAGGCGTCAAAGCGCGGGATGCGAATCTCGGGGCTATTCAAGAGGTGCCTTCTCGTCCTTGTGCCCATGTAACTCGGGGTCCTGAGGGCCGTAAATCACGTAGTGGAAAAAGGTGCCAAGGATGGCCCCTATAAACGCAAACGAACCCAACCACTTCAACGGACCCTTCCAAAGCTGTACTGTCCATGGAATCATCGGGTCTTTCGGTAAACCGTAGAGTTGCGGAGAGCTAGCGTCGTTCAGGACATAAATGACGTTCGTGCCACCGACTCCCGCAGGATTGTAGATACCAGCATCCTTGTGCCCGTCTGCGCGAAGGTCTCCAGCTCGCGTTTCCGCCACACGCAGAATTTCGTCGCGCTCGCCAAAGGTCAGGCAATTCGTTGGACAGGTCTTAATGCAGGCTGGCTCCAATCCAACAGCCGTCCGATCCGAACAGAGCGAGCACTTATAGACCTTCTTCGTCTTGGGGCTCAATCGCGGAATGTCAAAGGGACAACCAGTGATGCAATACCCGCAACCGATGCAGTTGTCATGTGCAAAGTCGACCGTTCCATTCGCCAACTGCACGATCGCACCCGGTGCCGGGCAGGCCGCGATGCAGCCCGCATCCGCACAGTGCATGCATTGATACTTCGACATCAACCACGAGGTGCCGCCATCCTTCTCAATCTCGTTGAACTTGATCAGGTTCCAGAAATTGGGTGCCAAATCCGGCATCGTTTGGTAGCTGCCGTCAAAGGTGCCCAGCGTATATTCCTGGTCATTCCATTCCTGGCAAGCTACTTCGCAGGCCTTGCAGCCAATGCAGAGTGTTGTATCGATGAGCTTTGCGACTAGCATCAGATTTTCTCCACATTCACAAGAAAGCCCTTGTACTCAGGTGTGCCCGAATTGGGGTCGTAGGCACTCGGGGTCAGATTATTGATCAGCGGACCGGTGACTTTGCCGACAAAACCCCAATGGATCGGCAACCCGATCTGGTAGACCTTTTCGCCCTTCACCTTCAGAGTCCGCAGGCGTTTCGTCACAAGTGCCGGGCCTTCCACTTTGCCCCGCGCCGATGTCACTCGAATCAGGTCGCCACTGGCTATCCCCTTGTTCGCCGCAAGTTCTGCAGGTAACTCGACAAAGAAGTTCGACTGCAACTCTGCGCTCGAGCTCGTATGTTTGGTCCAGTAATGGAAGTGTTCCGTCAGGCGATAGGTGATGGCCACGTAGGGATAATCCTTGGCCTCTCCAAACTTGTCCGCCTCGCTGCCATAGCGCTTGAGCATTGGATTGGAACTTACCAGAGGGTGCAATGGATTTGCCACGGGAGACTCAGCCGGCTCGTAGTGTTCCGGGAACGGTCCTTCCACCAGATCGGGTGCAAAGAGCCTGGCCACGCCCTCAGGAAGCATGATGAACGCTGGCAGAGATCCCGGCTCTGCGTCTGCCTTGTAATCCGGTACGTCCCCGCGCCAACGCTCGCCATCCCACTTCAGCGGTGCCCTTGTCTCATCCCACGGCTTGCCATTTTCGTCAGCCGAGGCGCGATTGTAAAGAATGCGCCGATTTGCCGGCCAGCTCCATGCCCACTGCGGGTACAAGCCCAACCCAGTTGGATCCGCTTGCCCCCGCCGCGCCATCATGTTGCCCGCCTCCGTCCAACTGCCGCTGTAGATCCAGTTTCCACACGACGTGCTGCCATCGTCCTTCAACTCGCCAAAACCATTCAGTTGTTTGGTCGTAGTGAGATCGACGCCATTCACTTCGCGAGCGACCTCAGACAACAACGGCATCTCCGGCTTGGCATAATTCCACTGCATGTTCATCAACGGCTCCGGGTTTGCGCCGCCGTCCTTCTTGTAAAGGCGACGAAGTTCCAGAAACAGCTTTGCCAGGATCTCCTGATCGCGCTTTGCCGCACCTGGAGGATCGAGTGCCGCTTCCTTCCACTGCAACCAGCGTGACGAATTCACAAACGCACCATCCTTCTCTGCAAAGTTTGAAGCAGGCAACAGGAACACTTCCGTCTGAATCTCGCTTGCGTCTGGCAGCTTCGCATAATACTTTGCCGCGAGATCTTTAGCCCGCCAAAACGCCGCCGTCTCTGTCTCAAAGTTCTCGGCGACGATCAGCCACTTTAGCTTCGATAGGGCGGTCAGCATCTTGCCCGTGTTCGGACCATTGGCAATCGGGTTCATGCCAAAGCTGATCAGGCCTTCCACCTTGCCGTGATACATGTCATCAAAAAATGCACCCCAGGAATGGTCGCCGGCTTCGGCAACCTTCGGCAGCCAGTCGTAGCCAAAGCCATTTGCTGCGGTTGCGTTCTTGCCGTAGTATGCCTTCATCAGACTCTTGAAAAACTTCGGCGTGTTGCCCCAATAGTTCAGGCTCTTCGCTGCCAGGGGCTTCGGCGTATTGGCATTCAGGTACTCGTCGATGCTTGTCTGGTTCGCCTTCGGGATCTTCATATACCCAGGCAACATGTTCCACGCGCCCATGTCGGTGGAGCCTTGAATGTTGGCATGGCCACGCTGCGCGTTGACGCCGCCGCCTGGCATGCCGATATTCCCCATCAGCAACTGCACCATCGCCGCTGCATGAATCAGCTGCACAGCATGGCTATGGTGTGTCCAGCCCAGAGCATAAAGCACGGTGCCAGACTTGTCCTCCGCCGCAGCGATTGTGATCAGTTCTGCAGCCTTCAGAAACTCTGCCGCAGTGCATCCGCAAATTTCGGCTACCTGTTCCGGCGTGTAGCGCTGATAGTGCGTCTTCATCAGTTGAAAGACACAACGGGGGTGCTCCAGCTTGGGGTCAGTCTTGGCATGACCCTGAGCATCCAGTTCATATTGCCAGGTGCTCTTGTCGTACTTCGTGCCTTGCCAGCCGGAGAAATGCCCGCCTTCAAAACCAAATCCTTCAGCGATCAGAAAACTGGCGTTAGTGTGTTGCTCGACATATTTGCGCTGATACTTGCCCGTCTCAAGAGCATAGTGAATCAGCCCGCCAAGGAATGCGATGTCCGTGCCTGAGCGAATTGGTACATAGCAGTCAGACACGGCGGCGGTGCGTGTAAAACGCGGATCGATACAAATGATCTTGGCCTTGCGCACGCGCTTGGCTTCCATCACAAAACGGAATCCGACTGGATGATTCTCTGCCGGATTCCCGCCCATCACCAACACGACATCGGCGTTGGCAACATCGGTCCAACCGTTCGTCATCGCTCCTCGTCCAAATGTGGCGGCCAAACTGGTCACCGTAGGGCCGTGTCAAAGCCGGCTTTGGTTCTCGTAAGCCAGCAGGCCCAGGCTGAATCGAAACTTACTGATCAAGTAGTTGATCTCGTTTGTGTCCGTACAGCCACCGATCATCGCCAGATTGGCCAGGCGATTTACGGTCCGGCCTTGCTCGTCTTTTTCCTCGAAACCCTTGTCGCGCGTGGCCTTGATTCGCGCCGCCATCATCGGGATGGCCTCAGCCCAGGAGAGATCTTTCCATTCCGTCCCGCCTGCTGCCCGATAACGGATCTTGGTCAGCCGTCGATCACTTTGGACGAATTCTTTTAGCGAAGCGCCCTTAGAACAAAGCGTTCCGCGGTTCACCGGGCTATCCGGATCGCCGTCGATATGTACGATCGCCGGTTTGACGTTCTTCGCTTTGTCGCCGATCGTGTGAATCACGACACTGCAGCCCACCGCGCAATAAGGACAGATCGACAACGTCTTCGTTGTGCTTGCGGTCTTGAGTTCAGCAGGAGCGGCCACCGCCTGTCCCTCGACTGCACTGGCGACCGCACCAGTGGCCGCCGATTTTGTGATGAAGTCTCTTCGAGAAGAAGCCTTGGGCATAGTAGGTCTCTTCAGGTTCTATCACACTGACTTTGGCCATCGGAGGCGATAGACTCGGAATCGATGCGAATCTTCATCTTTCTTTTCCTGGCGGCCTCTCTGGTAGCCCAATCGATCCCCCGTCCCGAGTACCCCCAGCCGCAGTTTGAGCGCAAAGACTGGCTCTCATTAAACGGCCAATGGGATTTTGAATTTGGCGAATCGACGCCCAAGTCTTACACGCGAAAGATCATCGTCCCCTATTCTTTTGAAGCAAAGTTGAGCGGCATCGGCGACACAGACTTCCACCCCTACGTCTGGTACAAACGCAGCTTCGCCGTCCCTGCTGCCTGGAATGGCCGCCACTTGCTCCTCCACTTTGGCGCAGTCGATTACCAGGCCCAGGTCTGGGTGAATGGTCACTTCGTCGGCATGCATGAAGGAGGCAACACGCCCTTTCACTTCGACGTTACGTCGCATCTCATTGCCGGTGCCAACACTGTTGTCCTCAAAGCCTGGGACCCTCCAACGGATCGCTATCTCCCGCGCGGCAAGCAGTACTGGCTGCCAAAGTCGAAGGGCATCTTCTACACGAGAACCAGCGGAATCTGGCAACCCGTCTGGATTGAGGCAACCGGCGACAACTATCTGAAGCGGGTTCGCATTCGTGCTGGCATGGATGGCGTTGCCAGTTTTGAGGCGCGCCTCGCCCGTCCCGAGCCCGGTCTCGCCTTTGAAGGCATCATTTCTTATGCAGGTAAAGAAGTGGCGCGCTTTTCGACGAAGACCACAGAACTTTCAACCGTTGAGAGCGCCATCATCGTACGCAATCCCCAGCTCTGGTCCGTCGACAACCCTGCCCTCTATGACCTTACCTACGAACTCAAGCGCGACGCCACTGTTATCGACCGCGTGAGCAGCTATACCGGCTTCCGCAGCGTCTCGATTGAATCCGGCCAGATGCTGCTCAATCGCCGCCCGATCTTGTTTCGCTCCGTTCTCGATCAAGGCTATTGGCCCGAGAGCAACCTTACGCCTCCAACAGATGCGGCGATCCAATACGACATTCGGATGATGAAGGAAATGGGCTTCAATGGTGCGCGCAAGCACCAGAAGCTCGAAGACCCGCGATTTCTCTACTGGGCGGACAAGATGGGTCTGATGGTCTCAAGTGAGATGGCAAACGCATATCTCTTCGATGAGGAGTACGTCAGCCGCTTCACGCGCGAATGGAACGAAGCCATGGAGCGCGATACCAATCATCCCTCCATCGTGATGTGGATTCCGATCAATGAAAGTTGGGGCGTCCCCGACTTAAGCGATCCTCGCCAACAGAACCATCTGAAATCCATGTACACATTGGCTAAGTCCATCGACCCCACTCGCCCGGTCATCGATAACGATGGCTGGGAACACACCGACATGACCGACCTCATGGGCCTGCACGACTATGCCCGCACTGGCCAGCAACTGGAAGAAAAGTACGCTGGTTTGAAAATGGAGCCGGGCTTGGCCATCCCCGCCAATGGCCGCATGGCAATGGTTCCTGGCTTCAAATACAACGGCTCAGCCTTTTTCCTGAGTGAATTTGGAGGCGTAGCCTATGTCGCTCCCGGCTCAGCCGTACCACAGGAGTCGTGGGGCTATTCCGGAGTTGAGAAGACAGAGGCCGCTGCCCTTGAACGCATCGGCGGCCTGTTTCGTGCTGCCGCCCGTTTTCCTTCCAGCATCGGTTACTGCTACACGCAACTCACCGATGTCGAGCAGGAGATCAACGGCCTGATGACCTATGACCGCAAATTGAAATTCCCTGTCGAGAAAATTAGAGAAATGAATTCGTCGCCAAGGCGTTGAGAGTGCTTCCTAGCTTGTAATTTGAAGTAGGTAGTCGATCAATCCGCGAACATAGGCACGAGTCCGCTCTGGAGCTTTTGGTGCTTCTTTGGGCAACGCTGCGATGCGCTCACGATAGGGCTTCAACTTGACGCCGCCCACGTCCGTTAGCGCGTTCATCGCGGCCATCGCTGCATAAATTCCCTGTTTGTTAACGTCGGAATCGCTCAGCAAAACCTCGATGGCGGGCGCAAAATCATTTGCATCGCCATAGCGCGCCAATGCCTCCGCCGCGACAATGCGCACGTTGGGTGCCGTGTCAGCCAGGCAGGTCCTGAGGGCGGGCATGGTCGGCTCGACGCCCGCTCGCCCTTGTCGCAGTAGGCCGTTAACACACCAGTAGCGCACTGCCGAATCGGGGTCGCCAAGATAGGTCCGCAACATTGCGGGCGGGGCCGACGGTGTCAGCGTCGCCAACTCCGCTGCATTGATCGTCTTGGTCATGTCAAAGCGCTCCGAGTCGCGCGCCATCGTGTAGGGTGCGTCACCCTTTGAGCGGGCATGCACCTCATGCTCGGGCAGGAAGCCAATATCTCTGATCCTGCGTGCCAGTGATCCCTGCGCATTTCTCAGTTGATTGAGCACTGCCTTGTGTGCTGGTGTCGGGCGAAGCGCGAGGTTGTTCACCTCATCCTTGTCCGCTTCGAGATCATAGAGTTCTTCTGTTGGCTTTGTCTGCCAAAAATGGCTCTGCGCTTCCGTCGCCTTGCCTGCGTCAAAGACTTCTTTCCATTTCCGCACCGTGGGCATCTCGAACATGTAAGAAATGTACTGACCGTAGATGCGGTGAGGCATGAAGTTGCGGATGTATATGTAGCGCTCGTTTCGGACGCTGCGCACAAGGTCAATGCGCTCATCCATACGTCCCCGAAACCCATAGATGTAATCCTGCGGCGGCGCGGCCTCGGTGCCCAGAAACGCGTGGCCTTGGTGATACTCAGTCTTCTTCATGCCCAATAGGCTCAGTACCGTCGGTGCCAGGTCGACAAAGCTCACCAGCCGCTCGCTCCAGCCGCCTTCCTTGTAGTCCTTCGGCGCCAGGTGTCGAAACTTCGCCGGAATGTGAACCATCATCGGCACCTGCAATCCAGAGTTGTAAGGCCAGCGCTTGGAGCGCGGCATTCCCGCCCCATGATCAGAGTAGAAAAAAACGATTGTCGAATCCTTTAGGCCGTCCTTCTCCAACTCCGCCAGCGTCTTGGCCACCATGCCATCCATCGTCGTGATGTTGTCGTAGTATTGGGCCCAGTCGTGTCGCACCTCGGGCAGGTCTGGTTGATAGGCGGGCACCCGGACTTCACTCGGATCATGTTTCAACGTATGCGGCGTCGAGCGAATCTGGCTTTCGTGCGTAATCAAGAAGTTGAAGACACTGAAGAACGGCTGATCCGGATTCCGGTTTCGCCAATGCGCTTGATTCGAGCTGTCATCCCAAACCTTCCCGGTCGGGGCAAGATTGTAGTCTTCCTTTGAATTGTTCGATGTGTAATAACCCGCCTCCCTGAGGATCTGCGGAAACATCTTCTGCCCCGACGCGAGCTTCGTCATACTGCGCATGTGCTCGGCTCCGGTGGAGGGAGGAAACATACCGCTGATGATCGTCGTGCGGGCGGGAGCGCAAACAGGTGCGCAGGACCAGGCATTTCGATAGCGGACACAGGACCCCGATAGCTTGTCGATCGCTGGCGTACTCGCAAACCGGTCCCCATAGCAACCGAGATTGGGGCTGATATCCTCGCAGGTTACCCAAAGAATATTGGGCTTGGGAGATGCCTGAGCCTGAATCAAACCCCCAGCGGAGGCAGCAAGAAACAAACGACGGTCCATGACCGCCTAATGTATCAGGCGCGTTCGATCTTGTTCGCTCCGACGCCAACCCGAAACGTCGCGCGCGTCTCAATCTGGGCCCCAGGCTTAGTGACAAACGGTACGACGCGATATTCGCTCCGCCATTCCTTAGCTGTTACGGTGCAACTTACATAACCGCGCTTGGCTAGAAAATAGTGCAGATGTGGATTCTTCTTCTTGAACGCCGCCTCGGTCGCCGGGTTCTCCACTCCATCTCCGCCAGAAGTGATCGAAGTCCCCACAAATTCGACGCCTACATTCCGACTCTCGGGCTTGTTGAAGTCGGCCCTGATATCACTCACCCAGCTGGAATGAATATCGCCTGTGATCACCACCGGGTTGTTCGGCTTTGCCTCATCAAAGAACTGGCACAAGCGCTGTCGGGGAACTTCATACCCGCTCCATTGGTCCATCGAGTACTCCCCGCTGGCACCCTCCCCCGGCTTGACGTTCATTTTGGCAAACATCACCTGGTTAGCCAATACGTTCCAGGTTTGCCCGGCAGACTTCATGCTGCTCATGAGCCAACTCTCCTGGGCCTCGCCCAGCATCGTCTGGTCGGGGCTCAACGCTGCGGGGCACTGCGGCTTGCGGCCATCGCCACAGGGTTGATCGCTGCGATACTGCCTCGTGTCAAGTACATGAAATCGCGCCAGCTGTCCAAAGTCCAAGCTCCGATAAAGATCAAGGCTGCTCCCTCTGGGCAATGAAGTTTTCCGCAGCGGCATGTTTTCGTAATAGGCCTGATAAGCATTCGATCGCCGCTCCATGAACTCCGCTCGCGGCGCGCCATTTTCTTCCTTGTCATTGGCATAATTGTTGTCCACTTCGTGGTCGTCCCAGGTTACGATCCAGGGAAAATTCTGATGCGCCTTGCGCAAATGTTCGTCGCTCCGATAGAGCGCGTAGCGATTGCGGTAATCGTTTAGCGATTTGATCTCCGCCGAGTTATGGCTGCGCGGTCGGTCTTTCGCAACGCCCCCTTCGTAGATGTAATCTCCCAGGTGCACAATCAAATGCAGGTCTTCCTTGGCCATGTGCTCGTATGCCGTGTAGTAACCCGTTTCAAAGTGCTGGCAACTTGCAAACGCGAAACGCAAATCATCGTGACTGCCGACGGCGGGCGCTGTCCGCGTGCGGCCTACTGGGCTCTCAACTCCACCACAACGAAACTGATACCAATACCAGCGTGCTGGCTTGAGTCCGCGCACGTCGGCGTGCACAGCATGGGCAAACTGCGGAGTCGCAACTGCCTTGCCGCGCTTTACGATTTTCTTTAGACCCTCATCCTCAGCCACCACCCAGTGGACCTCGTGGCTGTCCTGGCCCATGCCGCCACCCGCCAGTGGCTCCATTGCCAGACGCGTCCACAGCACCATGCCATCGGGCAACGGGTCTCCAGAACAAATGCCCAACGTAAACGGGTCCTTCGAAAATTTCGGTGCCCCGCGCAACGGATTCAAGCTCGCTGCGGCAAGACTGCAAAGAAACTGTCGACGAATCATATCCGCCATTATGCGCCAGCGGTGCGTGACAGTGGGCTATTAAGCTCGGGATTGTTCGAAGGCGATTTGGCGACAATCATCACACCGGCCAGCACCAGGATCGCGCCCATCCAGTAAGGAGCGCCACTGCCCCATGTGTCAAACACAAAGCCCGCCAGCAGTGGCCCGACGATTCGAGTCGAGCTGATGATCCCCTGTGTTGAACCCAGCACCGTGCCCTGCTCACGCTCCCCCACTCGGCGGGAAACCAATGCCGTAAGCATCGGGCCAGCGACGCCGTTGCCCAATGACATCACTGCAATCGACGGAAACAATTGCCATTCGGCTTGCGAAAATGAAATCCCCAGAAAACCGAGTGCCGTTCCGCACAAGCCCCAAACGCATAATTTCACCGGGTTCCAACTCTTCGGCAGTCTCCGCACCACTACGCCCTGCATCAGGATGCTCAATGCTCCAATGTAGACAAAGATCCAGGCATTCTGCTGCGGACCCATGCCAAAGCGCTTCATCGTAAAAAAAGCAAAATTCGATTGCAGTGCGCTAAACGCCACATTCACCGTGAAGATAGCAATCAGAATCGCCCGAATCGAATCCCTCGACAGTGCGGCTGCAATTTGCTTGAACGGGTTGGCATCGGCCAACTTCATCCCACCGCTAACGCGCTTTTCGATCGGCAAACTCTCCGGCAGCATGAAGTAGCCAAAAACCGCTGCCAGAAAGCAAAGCGTTCCAGCGGCATAGGCAGGCATCGCCAGCCCATATGTGCTGAGAAATCCACCAAAGGCCGGCCCGATGATGAATCCCAACCCAAACACCGCACCGATCAACCCGAAACGCTTCATTCGGTCTTCCGGCGGTGTCACGTCAGCGATGTAAGCTTGCGCCGTCGAGACGCTTCCACCCGTAATTCCCTCAAGGACGCGAGCCAGCATCAACAGCCAAAGTGTCCCAGCCCATCCAAACAGAAAATACGCTCCGGCAGAACCGAGGATGTTGAACAGGATCACCGGTCGACGCCCGACGCGATCGCTTAACGCACCCAGCAACGGGCTTGAGATAAACTGTGCCACAGAAAAAACGGCACTCAATAACCCCACCGTGAGCGCATCTGCACTGAACTGCTGCGCATAGTAAGGCAACACCGGAATCAGCACGCCCAAGCCAAGCACGTCGAGAAAAATCGTCGCATACACCAGCGCCAGCGCGCGATTGTTTGCTTTTGTTACTTCGGGCATTCTTACTAGAATGCCAGTTCTTTCCTGAGAATCCAAAGAATCTCCGCCACGCTCCAGGCTTGGGCGGGCGTGCCGCCAGCCCGCTGCGGCGCACTTCCATCGAAAACCTCAGGCAATTGGCCCAGGCATCCCTTCTCCAGATGCCCCAGTAAATCGTTGAGCGAGGTCCTAAGCCGCGCCTTCTCGCCCACCGCTTCCTGACGAAAGCGAAGACAGGCACGCACATATGGCCCCAACAGCCAAGGCCAAACTGTTCCTTGATGGTAGGCTCCATCGCGCGTCTCCGGCCCGCCTTCAAATCGCCCCTGATACCCCGGTTCACCCGCTGCCAGCGTGCGCAACCCCATCGGTGTAAGCAACTGATCTTCCACCACCCGAAGAATCGATTCGCCCTTGCTGCGAATCGCTAGCGGGAAGGGAAGCGATAGCGCGAACAACTGATTGGGGCGCACTTGGCCGTCCTGAAAACCCGGTCGAATGACGTCGTAAAAGCAACCCCGGCCTTCGTTCCAGAATCCACGCGTAAAGCCGTTGATCGCCAGGCTGGCCATCTCTCCAAAGCGCGACTCAGATCCAGCTTCACCTCGCTCCCTGGCCCAATCCCTCATCAGCCGAAGTGCGTTGTACCAAAGGGCATTGATCTCAACTGCCTTGCCGTAGCGCGGTGTCACGGCCACGCCATTCCAGCGGGCATCCATCCAGGTCAGTTGTGTCTCCGGGGTTCCAGCCGTCAACAATCCGTCGTCTGGGTCGCAGTGGATCTCGTTGATCGTGCCGCGCGCCATCGTCAACAACATGTCGCGCATGGGCGCATAAAACCGGTCCTGAAAGTGTTCCCGTGACCCACCACAATTCAGCCATTCCGACACCGCGATATACAGCCACAGCGTTGCGTCTACGGAGTTGTATTCGGGCGTAGCTCCATCGTCGGTGATGCGATTGGGAATCAGGCCATCCTGCCGCAGTGCGATAAAACTCTCAATCGTCTCGGCAGCTTCGGCCACCTTTCCACGAGCCAGCAGCAGCCCCGGCAGCGCAATGAAGGTATCTCGCCCCCAATCGGTAAACCAGGGATATCCAGCAATAATTGTGCGCCGGGTTCCGTGCAATGCCACATAGTGCTCCGCCGCATTGCTGAGTTGTTCGTCAACCCGAGCCGGTTTTGGGAAGCGATTTTCCTTGGCTTCCACCCAGCGCAATACCTGCATCGGGTCCAGGCAGCCCACGTCTTCCAACCCACACACAAAGTACGCCCAAGTGTCCGCACGCAGGCTAAACCGCAACACCCCCGGCGTCCAGAGATCTTCCTGATGGTCCAGTCCCCGGGCCTGATCCATGCTGTATTCGAAGCGATAATACCAATCGGGTTTCTCGATGAACTCCCGCGCATCGCTGCGCAGGTAGAGTGCCGCTTGCGCGCCATGCAGCGTCACCAGATCCCAGTTGTTCTCAATGGACCAGGGCATTGCAGCACTTGCTTGCACAAGCCCGTGATGCTGCCTTCCTGCGATAAATGGCCTGACCTCCAACTCCGCATCCTCCGAGCAGCAATAACGCACCAGGACTGCCGGGCTGCCTTCGATCAACAGCACTTCTTTTTCGAAGCTGGCCTCGCCCAATCGATATAGCCAACTCGGCTGCGGCCCCAGTCGAAACTCCCCCATCAGCTCAAACCCGCGAGGACTCACCAACCCCGGATATTGTTGCGCCGACAAAAGCGAACGCTCCCCGGCGATTGTCAGTGTCTCTTCCAGGCAACTCAGCCAAACATTCGTGGCCTTGCCCGGTTGTGCTGGTGCGTTGAGCAAGCCATGGTAGCGGCGAGTTCGAACACCCGCAACAGTCCCCATCGCGTACGCACCTGTGGAGTTGGTGTCCAGCCACTCCAGCTGGCTGGACTTCTCGAAGTCCTGGCAGGCGAGAGCGTCGACAAAGTAATCGGCGCGCATATCTGCAATCCTACATGCCGTTGGGCTCTCGCGGAACTGGCTTCAGTACTAGTGCCCGCCGCCAGAGCTCTGCTCTTCGACAACCAATGGTTTGAAATTCGATGGCAACTGCGTCAGCATCTGCTCTTTGCGGTAGACAAGCGTGGACGTGTTGTAGCTTGCAATTTCAAAGTCGTGTCCATGCGTGATTGCATCCGTCGGGCAAGCTTCCACACAATAACCGCAAAAGATGCAACGTGAATAATCGATGTTGTAAACACTGGCGTAGCGTTCGCCGCCGCTGATCCGACCTTCGGCGGCATTTTCGGCACCTTCAATATAAATGCATTTCGCCGGGCAAGCCGCCGCGCATAGGAAACAGGCGACACACTTCTCCAGCCCGTTCTCATCACGCTGCAGCACATGAACGCCCCGATAGCGCTCCTGGAACACTGCCGGAGCCTCCGGGTAGTTCTCTGTCACAGTCGGCTGCAACATTTCCTTGAACGTGACGCCCATACCCTTTGCGATTGCCGCTGCGTTACTGAATATTTCGTTAATCAATGCCATCTTCGCGCTTCGTTGTCCTGTCTCTTTAGTCTCTCAGATTTGGTTCTGCCGCCAGGATCTACTTACCTTCTTTGAGCTTGCGCTGGTCTTGGACAAAGTTCAAAATGTCGAATTTCTTGAGTTCACGTGCCGGGAAAAAGCTGTTCACTGAGTCCTGCTCATTGTTGAACACTTGAAATACCGTCGATAGCTTTGTCAGCACCATTAATTCCATGTCGCGCTCAGACGGATTCAGGATTCTCATCCCGCCTCCCCACCTCTCAAGCGTCGTGAAGCAGTTCACCAAAGACCCCAGTCCGCTCGAGTCGATGTAGTCCACCTCCGCTAGGTTCATCACCACCCGCGGCTTCGTCTCCTCCCCTACCAGTGCGGTCTCCCGCAACGATTGGCATGCCTCTCCCGCCACAAGCGATCCCTTGAGGTCAAGAATTCGAATGCCTTCCAGCTGTCTCTCTTTGATTTCCATATTCCCCAATCCCCTTGACTTCCGGTGCTTTCAATGGGAACGTGACTGTAAACGTGGTCCCCTCCCCAATCTCGCTCTGGACGTGTATTTCTCCATTGTGCGCCTTCACAATCCATGCGACAAAACTAAGTCCCAGACCCAGGCCCTTTTCCGTGCCATTCTCCCGGCTCGGTATCCGGTAAAAGCGATCAAACAGGTGAGGCAGATGCTCTGGCGCGATTCCTTTTCCATTGTCGCGAATCTCAAGCGCAATCTTATGACTCGCCTCAATGACATTTAGTTCCACCTGAACAAAACCACCTTCGCGCGTGTACTTGATTCCATTGTCGATCAGGTTGTAAAGTAGCCGCTCGATCTGAATTCGATCTCCCGAGATTGTGCCGTTCCTCGGCAGCACCGTGCTCAGCGTAACGTCGCGATCCATCGCCGGAATTTGCAAATCGCTGCTCACTTCGCGCACAAGAGCCACCAGATCGACGTCCTGCATCTGGAGCGTGGTCTGCCCGCCCTCCGCTTGTGCCAGTTGCAACAGCGCCCGCACGATCTGCGACAGTCGTTCAATGTCCAGTAGTGCCGCCTCGATCGCACACCGCAATTCTTCATCTGTTGTCGCTGTCATCAGCGCCACTTCCAGTTGCCCACGTACTACCGTGATCGGCGTCCGCAATTCATGCGAGACATCGGTCGAGAACTGACGCATGTGGATAAAGCTCTTCTCCAGTCGTTCAACGGTTCCGTTAAACGCTTCGATCATGTGGTCGAGTTCGTCGCCAGACCCGCGCAATGGCACCCGCAGACTCAAGTTACTTCCAGATACCTTATCCACCTCCGCAGCGACGTCCGTAACCGGTTTCATAGCCCGCCCCGCCAAGACCCATCCAAGTACCGCAGCGGTCAGGATAATGAGCGGCATCGCCAGAAAATAGTCAGTGCTGAAATCTTCGACAACATGCAAGCTCGGCGTAAAGTTCCTGCCCAAGGCCACAAAATACCGGCTATTCTTCTCCCGAAGCACACCCTGCCGCACCATGAAAACCTGTCCGCGTAAATTTGGATGAAATGAATACGAAGGGTTGTTGCTCGCCATCACTCGCGCAATCACCGCAGGGCTCTCGAATCCCAATTCGCGGTACATCTCCGAGCTCTCCAGTACCTCGCCCTTCTCGTCGGCGATCATGTAGATCAGCCGCAGGCGCTCTACAATCGCTACCTCTTCTTTGTCATTTGCGTCGAAGTTCCAGCCAATTTGCCCCTTGGCATCAATCCGCAGAAATCCCTTGCTTGCGGCCCATTCCTCGTCAAGCAGGCCTTCAACAGTCGTCTCGATTACGTTCCTCAACATGCTGCGCAGGACAAACCCAAATCCCGTCAGCAATATCGCAAAGAACACGACGTAGCTAAGCGCCAGCCGAAACCGGAGGCCCTTGAAAATTCGGCTGCGCCACATCCTTCTACTCTAACGCCAGGCACCTGCCCTCTAGGCGCTGAGTGCCCTGTCGCCCCTGCCTTCGGGTAGATCCAGCATGTATCCAACGCCCCGCACTGTGTGGATCAGTTTCGCGGGGTAGCGGTCGTCAATCTTGCTTCGCAAATGACGGATATACACATCCACAATATTTGTCAAACCGTCATAATCCATATCCCACACATGCTCGACGATCATCGTCCTGCTGAGCGGTTTCCCACGGTTCCGCATCAGGTACTCGAGGATCGAAAATTCCTTCGGCGCAAGCTCGATTGTGTCCCCGGCTCGCGTCACCTTCCGGCGAATACAGTCCAGCGTTAATTCTCCGACAGCGAGCTTCTCTGGTGTAGGCTGCCCTCTGCGCAACAGCACTCTTACCCGGGCCAGCAATTCGACAAAGGCGAACGGCTTTGTCAGATAATCGTCCGCCCCCAGTTCCAGCCCCTTCACCCGGTCCTCAACCCCACCGCGCGCACTCAGAATTAATACCGGCGGGTTCGCTTTCCGGTTCCTGATTTTCTCCAGTACTCTGAGCCCGTCCATGTCCGGCAACATCATGTCCAGAATGACGAGGTCATAATCTGTGGCATGGGCCAGATCAAGCGCGCTCTGGCCATCGGGCGCGATGTCAACTGTATAACCACCACTCTCGAGGCCCCGGCCTAAAAAGTCAGCAATTCTTTTTTCATCTTCAACGACTAGGATGCGCATGTTGAAACTCGCTCCTACCTTAACACTAGCCTCGCTCCCATATCCACCCATAAACGCCAAGACTGATCCCATAGGCGATAGCCGCGATTCCAAGATAGGCAAATTCCCCTCTCGAAGTGGCAATGCCACAGGAAAACATGCCGATCACCTGAAAGAAACCGTGCGGGAAAAACTGCCCCGAAGAAAAACGCCACGCTCCCCCGTCAATCGGAGAAAATACGCTCGCATGGTGCCCAATCGCCAAGGCAGCCAGCATTCCCGCCAGCGCTGCGACAGGGCTCAAAGCAGCCGTCAGGATCATTGATGTTGCAATCAGGGGCAAGCCCTTGCGCAGCAGAATTCGATAGCCCGGCGCAGGGGCCACTTTCCAGCGCAGCCTGCCCCCAATGCCATCGAGCGCAAACAGATTCTGCGCTAGCGTGCTCAGCGCCAGCACGACCAACATCGACAAAATGGGATAAGCCTCCGGGTCCGGCTTCGAATATAGAAAGCGATATGCCGTTCCGGATCCCGCCAGCATCACCGCCAGCCAGAAGTCCAGTGTCCGTGGAATCTGTCTCAATTCAAGCAACGGCATCAACTTCCATAGCCTCGGACTGCTCTCAATCTCTGGCTTCGTCAATGGTGCGAGTACTCGCCGCTGCCAGCTCTCCAGCGGCCATAGCGCCAAGCGGATCGACGGAATCTTTGCCAGTGGTGCACTGATCGCAGGCAAGATCAGAAGCGACCCCAGCAGTGCCAGTATGAACCCCATGCTCTCCGGCTGCATGGATAACAGCAGCGCGAAAAAAGTGAAATTATTCCCCGTGATCGACCCCAACTCATAAATTTCGCGCCATGCCGAGACGCAGACGGCTCGCAGCAATGCAAACATCTACACCCACTCCATCGTCGGCAAGGACTTTGCCTTCACCACGTCCAGATAGTGCGCCCGCAACTCTCCTTCAGCCATCGACTCGCTCCGCCAAACAACCTCACCGCCGTCCAGCAGCAGCACTTCGTCAGCAAGCCGCTCCACGTGCATCAGCATGTGCGAACTCACCACCATCGCCACTCCCCTTGCTTTCAATTCTTTCAGCAAGCCCAGCACTGTCTCGCAGCTCGCTGGATCCAGGCCCTCAAACGGTTCGTCCAGGATTAACAACTTCGGCGCATGCATCACTGCCAGCGCCAGCGCCGTCTTCTTTTTCATTCCATAACTGCACGCAGCTGCGAAACGCCCACGCCCTTCGCTGAGTCCAAGTAGTTCGAGTAATTCTTCGATCCGCTTCTGTGGCTTCTCAACGCCATACATATCACCACTCAACTTCAGGTGCTCCTCAATGCTCAATGCTTCAAACAGACCCAGGTGCTCAGGCATGACGCCCACGCCAGCTCGCCACGCCCGAGGAGCGCTCTTCGGCCTGACTCCCAAAACACTCAAATTGCCGAAACTTTCCGACTCCAGCCCTGCCAATACCCTGAGGCAGGTAGATTTCCCCGCACCGTTCGGGCCCACCAATATCGCCGCTTTTCCCGGTGCCAAATCGAGGTCGAAGTTCTGCAGCGCGTCGAATTCTCCATACCGAACGCCCAATCCATGGCACGCAATTACTTTACTCACAAACCCTCCTACGGGCAATAA
This sequence comes from Bryobacterales bacterium, assembly GCA_038206015.1. GTDB lineage: Bacteria > Acidobacteriota > Terriglobia > Bryobacterales > Bryobacteraceae > Bryobacter. The sequence continues at coordinate 35,984 of JBBRBI010000026.1, forward strand.
TTTATCTAAGTTCCAATTTCATTTGCGTTTAGCGCCGTCTATTCGCTAGCCTTTTTACAGACCGCAATCCACCCTAGGAGTCCCAACGTATGTGGAACCGCCGAAAAGATGAACCGACAGATCGCCCCTTGGGTTCCCCATCCGCTAACCCAAGCACCGGCAACGAAGGAACGCCAATGCAGACTATGCCCACTCGCTACGATAACGAATCCCCCACTCCGTCCCGCGCCGCTACCATCGGCAAAGGGGTCTCCATCACTGGACAGATCTTTTCCAAAGAGGATCTCATCATTGATGGCGAAGTGGATGGAACCGTGGAAGCCCACGACCACAAACTCACCATCGGCCCGAATGGCAAAGTGAAGGCCAGCATTAAAGCTAAGGATATCGTGATCCTTGGCAACGTCCAAGGCAATGTCGAAGCCACTGAGAAGCTCGACATCAAGAAGGACGCCCGGCTCGTTGGCGACATCAAGACGGCTCGCATTGCCATCGAAGATGGTGCACTTTTTAAGGGTTCAATCGACATCATTCGCCCAGAAGCCCCAAAGTCTGTCACCCCCAAGCCCCAGCCAATCGCTGGGCCAAACGTTTCTCAGCAGCCTCTGTCTGCCTCCCCTGGCGGAGAAACAAAGCGCTAGTGCCGGGCAACCAACTTATAACCCTGTTACTTTAGTATTACAGGTGATAGCGAACCGTTTACGGGCTTTACTCCGCGCTGTGCAAGGTTCTGAGGAACCAGAGCCCACACTGCGCCCCAAGCGCCCGCAGCAGCAGATGCCTCAGGTCTCGGCACCGCCGCCGATGATTCTGCCTCCTCAAACGCGCACCAGCCCGGCCCTGATGCAATTTGTTCGCTCTCTCGACACAGAGCGTGAACTGCGCTTGCTCGATCTGGGTGGTGCCAACGCCGCCAACATCCAGTTCATGACGCAACTCGGTACACGGCTCTACTCCGAAGACTTCTTCGCCACTCTCGAAGATTGCTTCGGCGATGGAGACTATTACGAAAATCAGCGCGACCCCGCCCGCGTCGACAGCTTCCTGATCCAGACTTTCTCAGAACAACGCGGCCCTTTCGACGGAGCCCTGGTCTGGGATTGCCTTCAGTTCCTCCGTCCTTCGCTACTGGAAAAAACCATCGACCACCTCCACCGCATTCTCGAACCCGGTGCCCATCTACTCGCCTACTTCTACGCCGATGATCGTTCGACTGTAGTGCCTCAATTTAATTTCAAGATCACCGACGAAAACGGCATCATCATTACCCAGCGCGGCGAAATGCCTCCTGGTCAACCCTTCTCCAACCGCAACATTGAACGCCTCTTTGAAGATTTTTCTTCCACTAAGTTTTTCTTGAGCCGCGACAGCATGCGCGAAGTCCTGGTCAAGCGGTAAAGAGTGGCCTTCCAGTTCGAGCTTTTCATCGCCCAGCGCTATCTCAAAGCCAAGCGGCGTCAAGCAGCCATTTCCGTTATTACTGCCATTTCCATTGCTGGAGTCGCCGCTGGCGTTATGGCTCTGGTTATCGCTATCGCCATCAACAATGGCTTCCGCACCACGCTGCAAAAGAACCTCCTCGGGGCGACAGCGCACGTTACGGTTACTGAAAGGGCCTCCAGTTCCGGCATTGCCGACTGGCGGCAACTGGCCCAAAAGATGGGTGCGATTCCCGGCGCCGTGGAAGCCTCGCCCGCCCTCTATGAGAAGGTCTTCGTCAGTGCCGGGCCGTCCAGCTCCGGCGCAGTCATCAAAGGCCTCGACCTGGCGAGCCCGCGCCTGCAAAGTGATCTGGTCCCTTTCGTCAAACAAGGCAGTCTCGATAAATTGCGCGAGTCCTCGCCCGAAGCCCCATATATCCTCATCGGCTCCAAACTATCGGATGCCCTCGGCTTGCGCCTGGGCAACTACATCCAGGTCATAAACCCAATGGGTGAACTCACTCCCTTCGGCCCCCGCCCCTCCTACCACCGCATGCGCATTGCTGGCATTGTCGAAACCGGCTTCTACGACGTCGACGCCAATTTCACCTTCATGGCGCTCACAGATTTGCAACGAATCATGTCCCTCGGCGATGTCGTCAATGCGATCGAAATCAAGATCGCCGATATCGACTCGGCGCCCGACTTCGCCGTTCGCGCACAGCAGCTAGCGGGCAATCAGTATGTCGCAACCAATTGGATGGAGCAAAATCGCCAGCTCCTCGGCGCGCTCAAGATGGAGCGTATTGTCAGCCTGATCACGATTGGCTTGATCCAACTCGTCGCCGCGCTCAACATCTTCATCACCCTGATCATGATGGTGATGGAGAAACAGCGCGACATTGCGATCCTTCTTTCGATGGGCACGCGCAAAGACCAGATCCGCCGCATCTTCATCTATCAGGGCCTGCTGATTGGTGTAACCGGTGCCGCGCTCGGCCTGATCCTCGGCTACGGTATCAGCTACATCGCTGACCACTATCGCTTGATCGCGCTCAGCGAGGAGATCTACTCGGTCGCCTATGTGCCCTTCCAACCCAACCCGATCGATGCTGTCTGGATCACCGCCTTCGCCCTGACAGTCTCCCTGATCGCCACCCTTTACCCGGCCAATTCCGCCACCCGTATCGCCCCAGCCGAAGCCCTTCGCTACGAATAGCATCGATGGGGCCGAGAAATCCCCTCCTACAACCCCGTCAGCCCCCCATCACTGTCCCCCAGCGAGTCCACCGGCACTCCCATCTTGTCCAGCATCGACACAAACAAGTTCGACATCGGCGTTTCCGCCTTATACCGGACCAGCCGCCCCGGCTTCAACTGCCCACACCCGCCCCCCGCCAATGCCACTGGCAAGTTAGAATGATCATGCCCATTCCCGTCACTCAACCCACTCCCATAACTGATCATCACGTGATCCAGCAGCGTCCCATCGCCATCCGGCGTCCTCTTTAACTTATCGAGTAAGTAAGCAAGTTGCTTCACGTGGAAGCAATTGATCTGCGTAACCTTCTCTATCTTCTCTTTGTCCCCTTGATGATGAGTCAAGCCATGATGCGCCTCCGGGATGCCAATCTCCGGATACGCTCTCGGGCTCTGCTCCAGCGCCAGCAACACCGTCGCCACCCTTGTAGAATCAGTCTGAAACGCCAGCGTCATCAAATCGAACATCACCCGCGAATGTTCTCCAAACTCTGTCGGAATACTCGCATCCGGCACCGCAAACCCCACCGCCTTCGGCCGCACCTCTCGCTCCGCGCTCTGAATCCTCTTCTCTAACTCACGAATCGAATCGAGATACTCATCCAACTTACGACGGTCATCTCCCGCAAGCGTCGAGTTCAACCGCTTTGTCTGCCCGATCACCACATCAAGGATGCTCCGTTGATACCGTGCTTCCCTCGGGTCTGTGTCCCCGGCCCCAAACAAGCGCTCAAACACCGCACGCGGTCGGATCTCCGCCGGGCTCGGGGACGACGGCGTCCGCCAAGAAATGCTGTTGGAATATGCGCAACTATACCCGTTGTCGCAACTCCCGCCCTGCACCCCCTCCTCGCATCCCAATTCCAACGACCCAAACCGCGTCTTCCCTGCCAGCCGCTGCCCCGCAATCTGATCCACCGACACCCCGGCGCGCAGCTCTCGGCCATTTGTCTTCTTCGGGTGCACACCGGTCAGATAATTTGCCCCGGCCCGCCCATGATCACCCGGCCCGTCGCCCAGTGCCCTGCCGCCGTTATGCGTCAATCCCGCCAGCAGTGAAATATCATTCCGAAACGGTGCCAGGATGCGCGAAATCCGTGGCAGCTCCGTCGGCAGCGCCACCGCTCCAGGCACCATCGCTGCAGTCCCGGCTGGGAACCACTCGTTCATCATGATCCCGTTCGGCACATAGATAAAGGCCATCCGGCAAGGCGAGGCCGCCGCGCCCGCCCCGTGAGCAAACGCTGGCACCATCGCCTCCAACAGCGGCAACGCAATGGCCGTTCCAGTTCCGCGCAGCAACGCTCTTCGCGATATTGATTTACCGGGCATGGGCTTCCTCCACCTTCACTACAACATTCGACTTACGCATCCGAAATGGCTTACTGTCGATAATCTCATTTACCAACGTCGAAAAGCGATAGCCATCGGCAGCCACTCGCTCAACGATCCGATCCAGCGACTGTCGGTCGGACGCTTCAACACCCCGACCCAGCGCAAAGGTCAACATCTTCTCTGCAAAATTCCGCACATACGCATCGGGCTGCGCCAGCAACGCCTGCTTCAATCCCCCAGGCCCCGAAAACGCCCGCCCCCCGGGCAATTTCCCCGAAGCATTCACCGCAAAATTACCCTCTCGCTCCCGCCAGGCCCCCGAAGCATCATAATTCTCTAGGGCAAACCCAATCGGGTCCATGGATCGATGACACGCCGCACACTCCTCCTTTGCCCGATGCTGCTCCATCATTTGGCGCACCGACAACCCCACCCCCGTTCCATGCTCGTCAAGTGCAGGCACATCCGCCGGCGGCGGTGGTGGCGCAGCACCCAGCAAATTCTCCAGCACCCACTTGCCACGAATCACCGGCGAAGTCCGCGTCGCATAAGATGACAAAGCCAGAATCGCCCCTTGCCCAAGCACGCCCCCGCGCTGCACGCCATCCAGTTCCACCCGCTGAAACTCCTCACCACTCACTCCGGCAATTCCGTAATGCCGCGCCAACGGCCCGTTCACATAAGTGAAGCGCCCATCGATAAACTCCAGTACACTCCGGTTCTCCCGTAGAATCGCCCGTGCAAATAACTCCGACTCCTGTCGCATCCACTCCAGCAACTCATCATCGACCAGCGGGAAGCGCACCGGGTCCGGCTTCCGGCGGTCTAAAATCCTTAAGCCCAACCACTGACCCATAAAGTTCTCCACCAGCGCATTTGCCTTCGCATCGGCCAGCATCCGTGTCGCCTCAGCCCGCACCGCCGCCGTCCCACCTGCCGCTGCCCGCAACAGTGCCTCATCCGGCGGAGCGCTCCATAAAAAGAATGAAAGTCGGCTCGCCAGGCTGTACGCGTTCAACGGGCCATCCGGCTCACGCTCAATGCGAAACAGGAAATTTGGCGACATCAGTATCGCTTGCAACGCCACGCGCACGCCCTCGTCGAACGACTCGCTATCCTTGCGCACCCGTGTCGCCAAATCCGTCAATTCATCCACCTCAATCCGGGTCGCGACGCGCCGCCACGCCCGTCGCGCCAGGTCTTCAACGATCCGTTGCGAGCACTCCGGCGTCCTCGCCGAGCAAACAAACTTCGCCTTTCGCACCGGCGCGGGGTTAAAGGGCCCAACAATGTCGAAGTAGTCGGTAAACAACTTCCGCCGACCATCCAGATTCACGTTCGTCCCGGGCTTCTCCATCCCTGCATACTTTGGAAACGAGGCTCGAAACGAGTGCTCCCCTGCCTTCAATTTCACCCTGGCAATCGACTCCCCATGCGCATACTGATAGTCGATATTACCTTCAACGATCTCCGAGTACACCGCCTTCCCATCCACGCTGAACACCATCTTCACCGGCGGATCGGAAATCCGGTTTAACTCCATCAACTCCGCCTTTTCAGCCTCATTCAAGTTAAATTTCCGCGTCAACGCCCGCTGTCGCACTGCATTGCGGTCCGTCCCCACCGCATCGCGCGGTCGGTAATTAGCCACCCGCATCCGAAACTCATACTCGCCATCCACCGGGAAGTCATAGCTCGCCCAAAGCGCTCCGCGAATCGAGTAGGGCAGGGCATTGGCTGTCGCGTCGTCTTGCGTTTTCTTCCCTAACAAACGAGTCAGCTTGGAAGGCTTAAGCGGATAGGGCTCCCCATACACAGCAATGCGCGCCGTCCGTCTGGCGGCAGTCGCATACTTTTCCATCAACAGCGGTGACACCGAAAGAACGTCGCCGATATTGTCAAAACCATACCCGGCATCATCCAGCGGAAAATCATCCGCAGGCCGAATCGATACCCCCAACAGGTCCCGCACAGAGTTGTTGTATTCGACGCGATTCAAGCGATGGGCTGTCACCCTGCCAGGGTTGTCGCTGATGCCCAGTGCACGCTCCAGCGCGCTGCTGGCAAGCTCCCGCTCCGCCTTTGATGGCGCAGGCACCCCCGGCGGCGGCATCCGCCCGGTGGCAATCCGATCAAGTAATTTCTCAAGAATTCCGCGTCCCGTCGGAGTCTCATGCAGATCGAGTTTCGCGGACGCAAACGATGCGTTATGGCAGCCCACGCAGTTCTTCTTGAGAAAAGGGTCAAGCGTGCTCGGTAGCGATTGGGCACCGCCCGCAGTGGCCGCCAGCAGCCCAGTTACACTGACGCAAAGAATTCGGTGCACACGTATCACTTTCTACGATTCTAATCCACCGCACTGGTGACAATTCATCGGCACCCTGCTTGGCCGAACAAACATCCAGACTCCAACTCCGAGTATTAGCCCCCACCCTGCCGCTAAGGAGCAAACTTACTTCATCAGGATCGTCTCCGTGTGCCCGGCCGCCTTCAGCTTGGCGACTCGCGCAAACGCGGCCTGCGCTTCCGTCTTTCGACCCAGGGCCTGCAGAGCCCGACCGAGTTGATATTGCACTGCGGCCTCGTCTGGTGCGCGCGCGGCCGCCCGCTCAAGCAGCGGCAACGCCGCCGGGGAATGGCCCAAAGCGAGTTCGGCTTTACCCAGGTAGTAAAGGGTTCCCCATAAGTCTGGCCGCGCCTCCCTGACTTGGCTCAGCATCGTAGCGCCTTCCGCGTACTGACCCTCCTGAACCAACAAAGCCCCTCGAAAATAGCGGGCTTCGACCGAGTCGCCTGCCCGGCGAAGCTGTTCGAGGGCACCCACAGTGTTACGCAGGCTGATGAGGGTCTTGCCGGTCTCGAGTGCCAAGCCAGGTAAGGAGGGGTCTGCGGTGGCGGCCTTTTGGAAGCTCTCCAGTGCGCGCTCGAACATTGCCGAGTCATACCAGACCCGCCCCTCGAGATAGTGGGCCTGGGCCGCCGGCAATGCCGCGAAAAGCTGAGTGAGGACAGCTTGGGCGCGAGGAAGCTCCTTCTGCTTCACGTAGGCAAGAGCCAAAAAATGGTAGACCCCCGGCGAGACGTTCGGGCCTCCGGATAACTGCTCCAGGCCGACCACAGCCAAATCTGTTTCGCCACTTTGCAACTGGCAAATGGCTAACAGCTCCTGCGCCTGCGTTTGCCGCGGCGACGGCAACTTCGCCAGTTGGGCGAACAGCGGCTTGGCCTCCGCGTATTGGTCGAGCTTCAGATACGCAAGTCCGAGATTCAGCTGCAAGCCCGGATCCTGGGGAGCGAGCTTTAAAGCCCGCCGGTAAATGTCAATGGCCTTCTGCGGTCGATTCTGACGACCGTAGAGGACACCGAGATTACCCAGCGCCCCCAGGTTATTCGCTTCGCGCCGCAGTACTTCGCCGAAGCCGCGCTCGGCCTCGGCATAGCGTGCAGCCTGTAGATCGGCAGCGGCGCCGACAAAAATCATTTCCGTAGAAACAGTTTGGCCCTGGCAGAAGACCAGGGCCAAACTGAACAGTAAGTACACGCTCTTAGAATAGAACCTTGATGCCAAGCTGAATCGTCCGCGGATCACGTGTCGAGTTCACCTGGCCAAAGGTGCCGCGCGTCGCAGCTGTGGGCGAGCTATTGGGGTTCGGCACATTTAAGCCTGTGTTTATGCCAGCCCATTGCGTGTGGTTGAACGTGTTGAAGGTCTCGAAGCGCAGTTGCACGTTCACGCGCTCATAGAAAGTCGTCGTCTTGATCATCGAGATATCCCATTGGTTGATGCTGGGTCCGCGGATGATCGCTTCGGCGGTGTTGCCCAAGCTCCCTTCGAGCGGCCGTGCGAAGGCGAAAATGTTGAAGTAATCAAGTTCGCTCTTGTTGGGATTGGTGACGTCGCCGCCCACGTAGTTGGCGCGCGGGCCGCCACCCAGAGTGCCCGGGTTGCCGTTCGACGTAATCGTCAGCGGCGTGCCGCCCCAGAAGCGCGCAATTCCGTTCACCTGCCAGCCGTTGGCGACGGCCTTGGCAAAGGCGTTGGTCTTGGCGAATTTAGGAAATTCATAAATAAAGTCTATTGTCACGGTTTGCTTGCGATCAAAGTTGAGTAGCGAATACTCACGCTTACGGTCGAAGGTGTAAGCCAGGCTGTTGGTATCGCCCTCATTTACGCCCTGCGCCTTGGCCCAAGTGTAATTGAAGTTACCGGTGAAGCTACTGGCGAACCGGCGCGTTACCCGGCCTTGCAGGCCATTGTAATTTGACGTCGAACCGAACTCCGTAAAGTTCACGTTCGAGTACCCGAGGTATGGGCGCAACGCATTCGAGACGCCATTCACGCCCGTCAGGACACCCGGCTGCAGCGTCGTGCCGAGCGGCAGTTGGTTCAGGTCCCGTCGATATTGTAAGAAGCGGCCGCGGTTGCCAATGTAACTCAAATCAAGCGAAGTTTTCTGGCCTAGCTCGCGCTGAATGCCGAAGCTCCAGGAGTAGACGGTCGGAATCTGACCCTTTGAGTCGATCGCGATGATACCCACCGGAGCGCGCCGCCCGCCGGCGATCAGACCCGTGTTGATCTGGTCCACCTTGCCTGAATAAACCGTCGGCTGGAAGGTCAGTGGCGGGTTGCCCAAGCCGTCGAAGTTATTCGCGTTCTGGCGGATGCGCTCGTAGAAGATGCCACCGCCGCCGCGGATGGAAGTCTTGCCGTCGCCGAAGGGATCGTAGGCGAAACCGAAGCGTGGGCCAAAGTTACCTTTGCGATGCTCCACGCCACCCAGCGGCAGCGCACCCTTGCCCTCTTCGATCATGCCGTTAAAGGGATTGCCCGAGTTCGGCACGATGGTGCCAATCGTTAGGCCCGGGCCCTGGTCAATCCGTACCGCCTCGGAGCCTTTGTATGCGCGCGGGTCAAAGTAGTTTTGGAGATACTTGCCGTAGGTGTAAGTGGGTCCCATGTAAGCCCAGCGCAGGCCGAACTCCAGGGTCAACTTGCGGTTGACTCGCCAGCTGTCTTGCGCGTAGGCTTCAATGCCGTAAAACCGGAACGACCCGTAGAAACGGCCGTTGGCCTGGTTTACCGAAGTATAATTACCCAGCAACATATTGGCGAAGGTGTTGCCTGTGGAGAGCGGGTTATCGGCAGAATCGCCGAAGTTGAAGTTCATGGCGTCGGTCCAGCTGGGCTGCTGGCCGTTCAGGTTCATATTCCAAAAGCCACCAAACTTCAGGGTATGCTTACCAATATTCTTGGTCACGTTATCAGTGAGCGTAAATTGCTTGGCTTCCGAGAGCCAGCCAGCGGCGAAGCCAGGATAGTTACAACTGCCAATGCCGCAGTTGAAGCGAGGGAAACGGCTGCGCAGGTTCGCTTCCGGGAAGAACTCTGGAAAGGTGAAGCCGAGTGAGGTGCGATCGTAGAGCGCTTTATTGGCACCCTCCTGAACGTCCACTAGCTGGGTGAGCCGGTTATAACTGAATATCACTTCGTTGGTGGTGCTCGGCGAGATCACGTTGACTAGGTTGTAGCTCCAGGAACTGCCCGGCTTGCGCCGAAACTGCGGGAACACAGGATACGGAGTCGAAGCGAAAATGCCAAGGCCCTGTTCTTCGTGGTTGGCGTCGTCCGCCCAGCGGAAGAAGAAATTGGCGCGGTCGGAGATCGTATAGTCCAAGCGGAGCACCTTGGCTTCTTTATTGAACCGATACGTGTCCTGGAAGAACGAGCGCACCGTTTCCGGCACATTAGGCGTGCCGCTTAATCCAGCGTAGTTGGCACCGCCGATCACCTTCAGGAAGGCCGACGCGTTGCGCGACCATTCGCTTCGGGGAACGATATTGCCAGGATACGGGTTACCGCCGATGATGCGGCCGCCAGCTTCCCGAACCAGCGAGCCGGGCTGGAACACCTGTCCGATGCGAAAGCCAGTGTCGACGCCACCGGCGGTGCTGATGTTGCCGGCGCGATAGAGACGCGACAAGTCTCCGGTCAAGACATCGGGATGAGGTAGGTCGACAAAACTGCCGCCACTGGGGCGCGTGGCCAGGGTTTTTTCGTAATTGAAGAAGAAGAAGAGCTTCGGCTCCTTCCTCGACGAAATTTTCGGGACCATCAACGGGCCGCCAATGTTGGCACCGAATTGGTTGAAGCGTAGCTTCTGTGTTATGCCCGTCCGGTCAAAAGGTTGGCGTGCGTCGAACGCATTGTTGCGGATGAACTCATACATCGTGCCGTGGTATTTCTTTCCACCCGACTTAGTGTTCACCGAAATCATAATGCCGGGGTTACGGCCATACTCGGCGTTGAACGTAGATGTCTGCACCTTAAACTCGCCGACCGCGTCCAGCGAGATCTGCGTATACTGGCCATCATTGGCACCAACGTCGGTATTGATCGCCCCGTCCAAAAAGACATTGTTATTCGAGCCGCGCAGGCCGTTCACGTTGAAGGCATCGGTGTTGTTAAAGGCGAGCCGGAAATCCGTACGGTCGTTCGAAACGACGCCTGGTAGCGTGCGCATTAAGGACTGGAAGTCGCGCCCGTTCAGCGACAGGTCAGTGACCTGTTTGTTGGTGAGTGTGAAGCTCTTGTTGGCCGTCGTCGTTTCTACGAGCGGCACCTCGGCCTCTACTGTAACCGCGTCGGTGGTGGAACCAATTTCAAGGGTCACATTCCCCAGGTTCATATTCTGGTTCTGGTCAAGCTGCAGCGCTGTGCTGGTGCGGGTCTTGAAGCCCGCCATTTGAATCTTGAGGTCATAGAGCCCGGGTTGGATGTTAGCCACTTGAAAGCTGCCATCGGTGCCGGTAATTACTTCGCGCGCAATCACGCTCTTTCGTTGATCCGTGGCGGTAACTTTGGCACCTTTAATTGACGCGCCGGATGGGTCAAGAAGGACGCCTTGAATGGTGCTGGTTTGGGAAAAGAGCGGTATGGCACAAAGTACCAATACCCCCATAAGCATTCGTATCATGAGGCAAACTCTATCACAGATGCGATGTCGGTATCGGCATGGGGGCGCACCCTCCAGCGCTATGTCAAGTTATGGTTTGCGATGCCATCTCGAACCGGCCTCGATGCAAACGTCGGACCGCGACCATTTCGTGTCGGATCCGGTCCTCGCTTAGGCATGAAATTTAAGCGTGACCTTTCGGGCGAGTTGCTTTGCCACAACCGTGCCCTTCCCTCATCGAGGCAAGGCCCTTTGCGGGAGATGCGGATGAGAGGGAAAGGCCTCAGTATTGTCGTGGTCCGCGCTCTCGTTAAAAGAACCCAAAAGACGCCAAAACGTGAGGTCGATCTTGCGCCACAACGAGCCGAAGAGGCACGAGACCAATCAAACGAATAACATAACCGCTGATGATCTGTTCATGACGTGGATGAAGAATCCAGATTACCGCCGCGAACACGACGCTTTGGATGAGGAATTCTCTCTGGCGGCTGCCCTCATGGAAGCCCGTGCTGCCACCGGTCTTACTCGAGGGCAAGTGGCGAACCGCATGAAAACCACCCAACCCGTGGTGGCCCGGCTGGAAGGCGGCGGGAGCAAGCCGTCTACGCGCACCCTTGGAGAAATACGCGGAGGCGACTGGTAACCGGCTGAGGATCAGTTTTGAGCCTGTGGGTACGCCTCAACCCCCGGAGCCAATCGCGGGCGTCGATCACTAAAAAGTTTTGCCCATCATGCGAATGAAATCTTTAGAAATCACATGCTGTCTACTTGGCCGCCAATGACGCTGCCATATTCGGCTGGCAGAATACCTAGGACAAGTTGTACCTCCTGGATGGCGTTGATTCTCATCGCGTCAATGTAATTTCGGCCTCCATCCTGGGCCAGACTCAGCTATTCCGGATTCGAATTGGCGTCAGTCCCGCCTACACTGCTCCCGATTCCACTTGCGCCGATGCTGTGAAATCGCGGGCTACGACCGCTGCCGAAATCGTATCTGGCCAAAAGTTGGAGAATGTTACTTACAATGCGGAGTCCCAGCGGGAGTTCCGACACTCGTCGCTGTGTTGATGAATGGCGCGGCGGCCTCAACGTTGACTGACTCCGCGACAGACCCAATCTCCAGCTAGAACGAATGCCCTACGGATTGGGCCACGTCGAGTTCCAGGCCATTCAGTTCGTGACGCTTGAACCCAGGTGCCTCCACGCGGACGGAATACGCCCCGACGCCCAAGAAATCGAATGCAATTTCGCCGAAGAGGAGCGAGGTCAAAGACACAGGGCTAGTAATTGATCTCATGAGACTTCGTGTTACTTACCAGCTCAATCTGGCGTTGAGCTGAATAACCCTGGCACCAGCCGTACTTAGTAACTGTCCGAAGAAAGCGTCGTTGAGGCTCGTGCGCAGCCCGGTTAGATTCGTATGGTTCAAGGAGTTGAACATGTCCGCGCGGATCTGGATTTTCATAGTCTCTGTAAGCGGCACGCTCTTGCCAAAGGAGAGGTCTAGATTCACCGATCCAGGGGCGCGAAGGGCACCGTTGCCCAAATTGCCTGGACGAATCGGAGCACGGGACACAGCGCCCAGGGGAATCAAAGCGAATGCTGACCGATTTAGATACTGAAGGGTCTTCCTGTAATCGTCTAGGTACGCATTTCCGCCAACGTAGTCCGGTCGATTGATTTGCAGCGCGCCAGTCTGCGAAAGCGTCACAGGCTCACCGGTTCGGGCCTGCAGAATGCCGGAGATCTGCCATCCGCCCAGCACGGACTTACCGAGACGGCCCTGCTTGAATAATTGCGGCACCTCGTACACCCACTCGGCGTTGAAGTAACTCTTGATGTCACCGGTATTCGGTCCGCGGTCGGCACGCGGATAGAGGAATTCCTGCGTCCGGGCATCGCCGTCACCCTGATAATAGGCTCCGATGTCGCCGCCCGCAGTCGATAGGCCCTTGCCCCAGGTGTAGTTCACGCTGCCGCTTAGCCCGTGGGAAAAGCGCTTACGCAGAGAGGTCTGCCACGACGTATATACGGACTGCTGCGTGTTATCGACATAGTAATTAACGTTGAGCAGAGGGTTCGGCCGGAGGCCGGTCACCCGATCCGGTTGATTGGCCCAGCGGTGCATCAGGAACTTGACCCCGCGCGTTCCTACGAATGCTGTTTCAATTGCCAAGGTGTTGGTCAGGGCGCGTTGAAAACCTAGGTTGAAGTGCATGCTGTACGGATTCTGCAGCTGCGGATTGTAAATGGAGAAGACATTCGTTAGTCCGCGGACGGCCGTATCTTTCTCAAGTGCGGCCGCGATGTCATCCGAGTAAGATCCCCACTTCAGCCCTAGCCGCTGCGAGTCTGCGCGGCTGAAGCGAATGCGAAACGGCAAGTTCGGCCCTGGTTGTACTGCGGCTTGGAGGGCACCAGTGACTTGGCTGCTGAACAGGATACCGAACCCGCCGCGGATGGCCATCTTTCCGTTGCTCTTGGGGTCGTAGCTAAAGCCTACGCGCGGCCCAAGATTCACCCAACGATCTGCCTCGACAGGGTTGTTTCGATCACGGAGTTTACCAACGTCAAAGGTCACCGGATTCAACAAGCCATCCGGATTATAGAGCCCACTATCCTTAGCGCTGTCCTTTCCCTTGGGCACGAAGTTACCGAAGGAGTCATAGCGCAGGCCAATGTTCAGCGTTAGGTTCGAACGAATGCGCCAGTCGTCCTGGGCAAAGAATCCGAGGCTTTTCTGCACCCCGCGGAAGTCGCCATTCCCGAAAACCGGAGCAACCTCGGTGGGAATATTGGCGATCAGGTCTGCGCGGCTAGTGAAGCTAATCACCGGCGCCTCCGGATTTGTTTTTTGGCAGCAGTCGCTGCGGTAGCCGAAGCCGAATTTCAAGCCATGCTTTCCGCGCTGGAGAGCGATCTTTTCGTCGAAGTTGATGGTGCGGCCTTCGAGCAAGTAATATTCGTGATCCGGAGAATTCCAACCGAGATTCGTGGAGATTCGGGCCACCCTGCGGCCGAAAGGACGGACTTCAGTTTTGTTGATAGGATCTTTTTGTTCAAAAAAGAACCGGTCAAATCGGCCCGTGTCGGCGAGGTTGTAACCGAAGCGACTCTCGGAAGTCCAAGTCGCTCCCCCAGTCGTGTAGGCCACCGTACCGCGCTCGTTCCAAACCCGAAAATCGCGGTCGTTAGAGCCATTGATATAGCTGCGCGGTACGAGTTGATACGGACGACCGCGGCTGTAAGAAAAGGCGAAGTTGCTCATCTTCCCAAGGCGCAGATCGGTCCGGACGTCCACGTGATTGTCGTTGCGGATGGAAGTTGCTGCAGACCGGTATAGCCCAACATCGGCGGTGGCGGAATAAGGTTCAGTGGGCAGCGGAATGAAATCGAGCAGCAGCTTAAAGGATGGGACGCCCGCCAGCATATCGGCGCGGAGGCGTGGCGTAGGTACGTTGTCCTGAACGACGGAAAAAGCCCGATCCCGGTACCCCTCGTAGACTCCAAAGACGAATAGCTTGTGCTTGATAATGGCCCCGCCTACGGAGCCGCCAAACTGGTTGAACGTCGAGCCGGGTTTGCTAGCTAGGCGCTGATTTCGGGCGTTTAATTCCTCTGCTTGAAAATTCTCAAAAAGACTGCCGTGCCATTTATTGGTTCCAGAGCGGCTGAGGAGATTCACCTGTCCGCCGACTATATTGCCGTATTCCGCTGGCGGCACGCCCTTCACCGTATCCACCTCTTGGATCGCTTCGATACTCATGATGTCGATCAGATTGGGCCTGCCGAAGCCGGAGGAAGCACGACCTTCGGGATTCCCTCCCGCGTCGGTCCCATCAACCGAGAAGGCGACGCCATTCTTGCCGACGCCGTTCATACGAATACTGTCACCGGTCGAGACGACTCCTGTTCCGAGGCTAAGCAGATTAGAAAAATTGCGGCGGGCGAGCGGCAGTTCGCGGATCTGGGTCGCACCAAAAGTATTGATCTGTTCCGAAGACACGGTATTGATCAGCGGGACGTTGGCATCCACGCTGATGGTTTCCGTGGCCGCGCCGATTTCCAGCGCCAGCGTGTTGCGAACCTGCTGTCCGGCGGTGAGTTCCAACCCGCTCGCTTCCTGGCGCTTGAATCCCTTGGCTTCCACGCGGATCGTATAGCTGCCGACTCGGAGGAACGGGAAGACGGCCTCCCCCGCAGAATCGGAAACTTTTTCGCTCGTGGCCCCTGTGCCGCTATGGGTAAGGGTGATCGTGGCGGCGGGGACGACAGCTCCCGAAGAGTCCGTGACCGTTGCGTAATAGGTTGCTGTGGTTACCTGAGCCGACATGGAACCTGCGCCGTAGCACAGGGCGAGCATCGCGTTGCAGATGATGAATTTCATTGGACTCCCTCGATAAGACTTCAGTCATCTTATGCGTCGCATCATAACGGAGCAAGCATGGAACGGTTCCGAACCGTTCCATATCAAAGAACGCGAACAGCCACCAACCACGTTTTGGTGGGAACTTTGTCGTGAACCTCCGTCTTCAGCACCGCTTGGAAGTGCCAGGGCCCGGCGTGCTGCGGCCTCTCCGTTCGTAGACGGCCAAGTAATTCAATGAGAGAGGCTTCCGTTACCAGGTACTCAGCGGCAGCCTGCGTCGCCTGAGCGTTCAGCCCGCTAATGAGGAGTAGTTTCTGATCTGCGGCCATGCCTGGCAGCATGCTGATTAAAGCAAACTCCTGGTCTCCCTCCCGATCTTTCGCAGCATAGTTGATGATGTATTCAGCCGCCTCACCGGGGCGCGGCGTGGCGTTGACAATCGCCCTCTGACGATCACCTTTGCTCGGAGTGAGTTGGAACGGTGCCTTGCCAAGCAATGGATCCAGCCACTCATTCGCCTCATTGTTCCCCAACAGAATCATGTCATCGCCGCGGAGGTCATCCCAACTCACAAACCGGCTTTGCGTGGTTCGAATGGAAATCCCAAGGCGCGTTAGCAGGGTGGCTAAATGGACGCCCGCCAAGGCTTCCCCCAACTTAGTCTGGTTGATGGCAGGTGTGAAATAAAAGGCACCGCCTGGGGGCACGTGGAAGGACTGACGGAACAGGTCTTCCTGATCGGGATGGGCGCGAAACCGTTTGGGAATGGTATCAATGGGCAAGACCTGTTCAAAATGCTTAATGACCGCTGTCATCGGACTGCTGAAACACAGGACCGTTTGACGCCTTGAGTGTATCCACGGCCCCCATATTTCTTTGGTCACCTGACCGATGGAGGGGGAAGGAACCGCCGACCGCGCTCCAAGGAAATATGCGCCAGCAAGAAGCGCGATCCCAACCAGAGGAGCGATGGCCCAAGCTGGGCTAAGTGCCTTTAAAGGCGGGGCGACGAAAACCTCAGGTGGCGGCGGAACAGCTTCTTTTATGCGCCGAAACGTTGGAACATACCGCCCAACAGGGAGTTCAATACGCACCGAATGCGTGCTCCCCTCGCCGGCATAATATTCCTGAAGCTTTTGCCGCAGGGTATGCGCTTGGCGGCGAACTACGGAATCTTCACTCGGCGAATACCCAGGCCCACGGAGAAAAACTTCGGAGCCGATTAAATATTCGTTTATCTTGCCGCCCTCGCCGCGAATGGTCAGTTCGCAAATGTAAGAGAGAAACTTCTGTAGCTTTTCGGATCGCTCAAAAGCACTGCTGTGGAGGACGGCCTGGATCTCGGCTTGCACCTCTTCCGGGCTGGTGTCGGGGAGGTCGAGTGTGGCGGTGTTTCTGATGGGGGGCAACGGGGCTCCAAGCTGAACAAAGTCTATCCCAATACGGGCCGAGATGGGAGGCACCACACGTAACCGTTCGCGAACGGTCAGAACATCAAAAAAACGGGGAGTTTGCGCTATCCTCATGCAATCGGGCTACGAGGGTCCACTCGGCATTTCATGCGAAAACTTGTTGCTAACTTCATCCTTCTTGCCGCAGCGTGTCAGGCCGCGCTTTTGCGTATCGACGTAACGGATCGGCGCGATGTCCTCGCTGGGCAAACGTTCGGAGCTACTGGCGCGTACGAACTGATTCGAGGCAGAGCCTATTTCGCCGTGGACCCTGCCCTTCCGCAGAACAGCCGGATCACCGATATTGGGTTCGTTCCCCAAAAACGTAACGCTGCGGTGGAATTTTCGGCGGACGTCGTAATCCTCCGTCCTAAAGACGCGAAAAGAGGAAATGGAACACTGTTGGTGGAGGCGCCGAACCGCGGCGCGATCGGAATGCTGTCGATGTATAACCGCGCCAACGCATCGACGAACCCTGCAGCGGCGGCGCATTTCGGCGACGGCTTTCTAATGAGCGAGGGGTATACGATGGCGTGGGTCGGTTGGCAGCATGACGTTCCGGAACGACCGGGAATGCTCCGCGCGTACCTTCCCGCCGCAGCGGGTGTCGAGGGGTTGGTGCGCGGAGAAGTCACCCCGTCCACTCCGCTCCAACGCCTTTCGCTGGGGGATGCCGGGCACCTCCCTTATAAAGTTAGCCAGCCAAAGAGTTTGCTGCTTACGGTTCGCGATGGCATGGGAGGGAAGCGATCACCTGTGCCAGCCGCCGAATGGCACTTGGAGGGTTCGGATATCGTTCTGGCCAAGCCCGCCACTCCTGGTTACACCTACGAGTTTGTGTATCCATGTAAAGACCCGGCCGTGGCCGGCCTCGGTCTGGCCGCGCTGCGCGATTTCGTTTCGGAGCTGAAGTACGGGACTTCTGAAATCGCCGGAGGCAAGTTTCAGAGAGCCATAGGGGTGGGCACTTCGCAAAGCGCGATGGCCTTAAAGGCGCTCTTATACGAAGGCTTCAATGCCGACGAAAGGGGCCGGATTGTTTTCGATGGATTGCAACCGCATGTCGCCGGGGGACGGCGATCCACCTTCGAACGGTTCAGCCAGCCCAGTCGTACCTCCGGGCCGTTTCGCAATTCGAGCCTTTCCACCACGGACCAGTTCCCCTTCTCCGATGCCGAAGATACGGAACCCCTCACCGGACGTAAGGACAGCATACTGACGCGGGCGCGAGCCGCTGGCGTGGTCCCGAAAATTATTTACACGAACTCAAGCTATGAGTATTGGGGATCCGCCGCTTCGCTGGTGCATGCGAGCCTGGATGGTAAGCGGGATCTGGAACTGCCGGAGACCACGAGGCTCTACCTCTTAGCGGGTGGCCAGCACGGACCGGCGGCGTTTCCGCCTCAACTCGGCGGCGGGAAAAATTTACCCAACTGGAACGATTACAAGTGGGCACTGCGCGCCATTCTGCGCGACCTTCAGCAATGGGTTGAGAAAGGGACAAAGCCTCCGCCCTCGCGCTATCCGAAATTGTCCGATGGCACACTGTCCCAGGGCGAGCCGGCGGCCTACCGTACGCAATCTCTGGACTTTGGGGCCGAGTACTTGGCAAAAGGCATTATCAGCCACCAGCCACCCCATCCAGGGGCGGATTACGTGGTTCTGGTACCAAAACCCGATTCCGATGGCAATGACATCGCCGGCCTCAAAATGCCTTGGGTCGCCGTTCCTCTGGGTGCCTTCACCGGATGGAACCTGCGCGCAGCAGCCATGGGTGCCGAAGGCGCACTGCTGGCGAATACAGGTTCCTACCTGCCGTTTTCTGCACAGCGAATTCGAAAGCAGTTCCCCGACCGGGCAGATTATCTCCGCCAAATTGAAGCCGCCGCACGCCTGTTGGTGAACGAGCGTTTCCTGCTGGACGGAGATATGCCCAAAATCATCCGGATAGCTTCCAGCATCTGGGACTGGTCAACTCCAGTAGAATGACCGTTCCGAACAGTTCGAACGTGGTAACGGGGCGTTGCCGCGTATAGCATTGGATCATGCGGCTCGTATGTCTGTTTGTTGCCGGAAGTGTTCTGGCCTGGGGCCAGACGCCAGTGGTTCGGGCAGTCATCGACCGGTATTGCCTTTCCTGCCACAACGAGCGGGTGAAAACGGCGGATGTGTCCCTACAGCCAGGGACCGCGAATACGCCCGAAACGAACCCGGATCTGTGGGAAAAAGTCGTGACCAAGCTGAGTCACCGCCATATGCCGCCCATCGGTATGCCCCGTCCCGACGAGCAGACCTATAACGCGGTGATCTCGTCGCTCACCGAGGGACTCGACCGCGCCGCCTCTGCCCGCCTCAACCCCGGACGAACCGGCACTTTCCGCCGGCTCAATCGGGTCGAGTATCATAAAGCCATCCGGGACATCCTGGCAGTGGATTATAACGTCTCTTCCCTACTGCCGAACGACGAAACCAGCCATGGCTTCGACAACGTGACGGTGGAGAACCTCTCGCCGACTTTGTTGGAACGATATCTGTCCGCCGCCCAGAAAATCAGCCGCTTGGCGGTCGGCAGTCCCGTTCGTACCCCCGGTTCCGATGTAATCCTCATCCCCCCGGATCTGACGCAAGAAGAGCACATCGACGGGCTCCCCTTTGGCACCCGCGGCGGAACCGCCATCTCCTATCATTTCCCGGTAAGTGGCAGCTACGAACTCCAAATTCGGCTGGCGCGCGACCGAAATGAGAAGGTCGAAGGATTAGACCTCGCTTATCGCGTGGAATTGACGGTTGACGGTGTCCGCGCTGGCCTCTATACCGTCACGCCGCCCCCAAGCGGCACTGACCACCAGGACGTCGATAAAAATCTAAAAACAAAAATCGCCGTAACCGCCGGGCCGCACCTCATCGGCGTTTCCTTCCCCCGCAAAACTTCCGCGCTTCTGGAAACCGAGCGCCAGCCCTACCAGGCCCATTTCAACATGGACCGCCATCCACGCATTCAGCCTGCTCTTTATTCGATCTCGGTCCTCGGCCCCTACAACGCAAGTGGCCCGGGTGATTCCCCCAGTCGCCGCCGCATCTTCGTCTGCCAGCCAGCGCGGACTTCGGAGGAGGATAGCTGCGCCACTACCATCCTGACGAACGTGTTGCGCCGCGCTTACCGCCGTCCGGTAAACAGTTCCGATTTGGAAATGCCACTCAAGTTCTACCGCGATGCGCGCTCCACGGGCGGCTTCGAGAGTGGCATTGAAATGGCCCTTCGTGCACTGCTGGTGAATCCGCAGTTCCTGTTCCGGATCGAGAAGGACCCGCCCGGTGGGAAACCGAAATCGGCGTATCGCATCACCGACGGGGAACTGGCCTCGCGACTCTCGTTTTTCCTTTGGAGCACGATTCCTGACGATACACTCCTCGACCTTTCCGCACGCGGAAAATTGAAAGATCCCGCCATTCTGGAGCAGCAGGTGCGCCGCATGCTGGCGGACCCCCGCGCAGATTCCCTTGTCAACAACTTCGCGAGCCAGTGGCTGTACCTGCGTAATCTGGCTTCGACGACTCCAGACCCGCGGCTGTTCCCCGATTTCGACGAAAACCTTCGCGGCGCGATGCAGCGGGAAACTGAGCTTTTCTTCGAAAGCATTCTCCGCGAAGATCGGAACGTGCTGGATCTACTTCGGGCCGATTATACCTTTCTGAATGAGCGTCTCGCTCGGCACTACGGAATTCCCAATGTGTACGGAAGCCGGTTCCGCCGCGTCGACTTAAGCGGCCAATCCATCCGCGGCGGCCTACTTAGCCAAGCCAGCATTCTGACAGTTACGTCGTATTCTACCCGTACCTCTCCGGTCATTCGCGGCAAGTGGATATTGAGCAATATCCTCGGCACGCCGCCTGCCCCGCCACCCCCTGCGGTGCCACAATTGAAAGAGGCCGGTGCTACCAGCACCAAGGGCAATCTCCTCACCATGCGCGAACGGGTGGCCGAGCATCGTGCGAACCCCGCCTGCGCCGGTTGCCATAATCTGATGGATCCCGTGGGCTTCGCTTTTGAAAATTACGACGCCGTGGGCCGCTGGCGCACAACCGACGGCGGTGTGCCCGTCGATCCTTCCGGCACTATGCCGGACGGCAGCAAGTTTGCCAATGCGGCTGAACTGCGGCAGGCGATGCTGCGCCGTCCGGATCTCTTTGTTTCCACCCTAACCGAAAAACTTCTAATTTATTCGCTGGGCCGCGGCGTCGAGCCGTTCGACGCGCCCGCCGTCCGCAAAATAGTCCGCGAAGCAGGCCGAAAGGAATATCGCTTTTCGTCCCTGATTCTGGGAATTGTCAATAGCACTCCGTTTGCCATGAGGAACTCACAATGATCATTTCAAAGAAGGCTTTGGGCCGCCGGACCGTCCTGCGCGGGTTGGGTGCCGGGTTGGCCCTGCCGCTTCTGGACGCGATGGTTCCGGCCATGACTGCGCTGGCGGCCACGCCCGCAAATCCCGTTTGCCGTTTGGGATTCATCTACGTTCCCATGGGCGCGACCATTTCCCAATGGACGCCGCCTGAGGTGGGACGCATGACCAGGCTTTCCCCCACTCTGAGCTCGCTCTCGCCTTTTCTTGACCAGCTCACCGTCATCAGTAACTTGGAGCTCAAGAACGCCTACTCACCGGGGAATCACGCCACGGCCAACTGCTCTTTCCTAAGCGCGGCGAAAGCCAAATTGACCGAAGGCACCGATTACGAGTTAGCTACCACGGTCGACCAGATTGCGGCCCAAAAGATTGGCGTGGATTCTCCGTTGCCTTCGATGGAACTCGCCATGGATATGCTGACGACCATCGGCAACTGTGACAACGGCTTTGCGTGCGTTTATCAGAACAATCTTTCCTGGTCATCGCCAACCACGCCGCTCCCTGCCGAAGCGCATCCGCGGCTCGTCTTCGAACGTCTGTTCGGCGATGGCGGTAACGCAGCCGAACGCCGGGCGGAACTGCGGAAGAATGCGAGTATTCTCGATTGGGTTTCCTCCGACATCGCAAGGATACAAAGCCAACTCGGGGCCGGCGATCGCACCAAAGTTAGCGAATATCTTGACGCGGTCCGCGAAGTGGAGCGGCGTATCCAAAAGGCGGAGAAACAGAGCGCTCACGATTCTATGCCCGATCTGGACCGTCCCGTCGGCGTCCCTGCGTCCTACGGTGACCACGCCAAGCTGATGTTTGACTTACAGGTGCTCGCCCTTCAGGGCGATGTTACCCGCGTCATCTCATTCCAACTTGCCCGCGAAGCCAGTACGCGTGCTTACCCGGACGCCGGCGTCTTCGAGCCGCATCACCCGCTCACCCACCATGCGGGCGATCCGGAGAAAATGGCAAAAGTCGCCAAGATCAATGCCTATCACATCTCGCTCTTTGCCTACTTCCTGCAGAAGCTGAAGGCGACCCCTGAGGGCAACGGCAATTTGCTCGACAATTCGCTCTTCCTTTGCGGGAGCGGTATGGGGAACCCCGACGTGCACGATCACGTCAACCTGCCTATCGTCCTCGCCGGTGGTGCCGCAGGCAACCTCAAGGGCGGACGGCATATTAAGTACGATAAGCCCACACCGCTAGCGAATCTGCACCTGACGCTTCTCGATAAAGTCGGTGTCCATCTTGACTCCTTCGCTGATAGCCAAGGCAAGATTAGTGAATTGCTTAGACCTGCTTCGCTTTAAGAATTCATGAAACTCGCCCTCTCCCTGATCCCGCTTGTGCTCATATCCGGTACGCCGGCTTACACGCAGGAAACGCGCGCCACCCTAAGTGGAACTATCTCCGACGCAACCGGAGCCGTAGTCACAGAAGCACGGATTCGTCTAATGAATCGCGAAACGTCGGTCACCTTCGACGCCGTAACAAATAAGGCCGGCCAGTACCGCTTTCTCTTCCTGAATCCAGGTAACTATCGGCTCTCGACCGAGAAGGCGGGATTCCGGGGACTCGTTCGCGACGATATCGAGCTGCATGTCAGCCAGTCCGCAGTGGTTGATGCCGTTCTTCACGTGGGCCAACTGTCCGACAGCGTCACCGTGAGCAGCGAAGCTCCCCTCCTTGACGTGGAAAAAGCCGACCGCGGGCTTGTCATCGACAACAAGACGGTTGCCGACTTACCCCTCAACATCCGAAACCCCATCATGCTCGCCGTACTTACCCCGGGCATCATTCATACCTCGGGCTCCCAGCATCTGAACCCCTTTTCGAATTCCGGCATTTCATCCTGGTCAATTAACGGTGGCCGCGGTACGAATAATGAATTTCTTCTGGACGGTGCTCCCAACAACGCCGTCTATAACGGCGTCAATAACGTTGCCTTTGTCCCTTCGGTGGACGCGGTTCAAGAGTTCAAAGTCATGACCGGCGCTTACGATGCCCAGTATGGGCGCACCGGCGGCGGAGTGATCAACGTCTCCATCCGCAGCGGTACCAACCGGCTGCACGGCTCCGTGTACGAATTCCTCAAACGGACCTCTCTCAATGCCAACGCGTTCGCTAATAATTCCAAGGGCGCGGTACGCCAAGGCAACGCCCTCGACCAGTACGGATTCACTTTGGGAGGCCCCATCACCATCCCGAAAGTGTACAGCGGAAAGGATCGTACGTTCTTCTTCTTTGCTTATGAAGGCTACCGGGAAGACACTTACTATCCTTCGGAGTCAATCTCATCCGTGCCGTCGAGCGAACAGCGCCGCGGCGATTTCTCAAAAACCTTTGACAATAACGGCGCTCCCTTCACGATTTTCGATCCGCTCACCGGCCGTTTTGAAGGCAATAACTGGGTGCGTTCCACTTTCCCCGGTAACATCATTCCCTCGAATCGGATATCACCTATCGCCGCGAACATCATCAAGCTATACCCCGAGCCCAATATAACGACTCCTGGCTCCGTCGCCTGGCAGAACAACTTTTTTCTCAATCCTAACATTGGAAACTTCAAATTTGTTAATTTGACCTCGCGCATCGATCACGCGATTAGCTCGCGGCAACGGGTCTTTGGCCGCTGGTCGTGGAACGATTTCAAACAGCTCCGCAACACGAACGGCATTCCTGGCGTTGCAGGTGACTACCGTAATGGGGGCAAACGCAACAATGGCGCGGTGCTGGACTACATTGCAAACATCACGCCGACTACAATTTTCAATCTCCGCTCGGCGATTAGTTACTGGGTTGAGGATCTAAGTCCGTTTGGTAACCAGGGCTTCGACACCACCCAACTTGGATTCCCAAAATCATTAGTGGATCAACTTCCGCGCAGAGACCTGTTCCCGCAGATCTCAATTGCCAACGCGCGTAGCCTCGGCCACAGTTCTGGAAACGTAACATTTGAACCAACAACTGTTTTTTCCTTGCAGCCCAATGTGGTTCATGTGCGCGGCAAACATACGATCAAGGCCGGTCTCGATTTCCGCTTAACCCGATACACGCAACTCCGCCCCGGCTCTGCTGCGGGCACATATGACTTCAATCGTAGTTTCACGCGGCGCGATTACCTGGTACAGGACGCCACCTCCGGCGTGGGCGCGGCGTCCTTCCTTCTTGGCTACGCATCTTCCGGCTCAGTTGCCAATGTGGCCCAGCCTTACTTTCAGTGGATCTACTACGCTCCCTGGATTCAGGATGATATCAAGCTCACTCGCAAACTGACTCTAAATCTTGGTTTTCGTTGGGACATTAACACGCCGTTGACCGAGCGATACAACCGGATGAACTATGGCTTTTTCTCCGGTCGCGACAATCCGATTGCATCTCGGATTGACCGGAGCAAATTTCCGGGCTTCGCCGTGAAGGGCGGTATCGGTTTCGCCGGTGTTGAGGGAAATCCCCGTTCGCCCGTCTCAACGGACTGGAATAACTTCCAGCCTCGTTTCGGCGCAGCCTATGCGCTGAACGAGAAGACCGTGATCCGCGGCGGATGGGGTCTCTTCTTTTTGAATCCTACTTTCCGTGGCAATCTGAATGGCTTCTCCCAATCTACGCCCTTTATTGCCTCGCTAGATGCCGGGCGCACCCCGGCGAATATCCTTGATAATCCATTCCCGACGGGCATCTTACAACCTGCGGGCCCGTCTCTCGGCCTGCTCACCTTTCTCGGCCAAGGTCCTGGTTTTATCAATCCAGACTTCCGAGTGCCGTATGTCCATCAGTTTTCATTTGGTATTCAGCGTCAGTTGCCCGGTAGCATTGTGCTCGACCTATCCTACGTTGGCTCCCGGTCGATGGCCCAGTCAACCACCAGGGGTTTCAACGAGATCAGCGTCGATAGTTTGAACCTGGGCAATCCCGCGATTGGAGGGAATCCGAACTTTCTGAACCAGCAGGTGCCGAACCCCTTCGCTGGCCTGATTCCCGGAACCGGACTCGACAATGCCACCGTCCCCCGGTCGCAACTCCTTCGCCCCTTCCCGCAATTCACTGGATTCAACATGGAACAACTGAACACGGGTAGAATCTGGTACAACTCATTACAAGTCTCGGCGACCAAACGTTACTCCCACGGACTTAGTTTCACCACCTCCTACACACTTTCAAAAAATATCGAAGCGAATGACTACTTGAACGCCCAAGACGCCACGCCGAGTAGGACTCTCGTCGATTGGGACCGCACACATCGACTAGTAATCGCCCCCAGCTACGAGTTGCCATTCGGAAAGGGAAGGAAATTCCTCGCCAATAGTCATCCGGTGCTGCGCGGACTGGTTGGCGGTTGGCAGAGTGTCTTCATGACTGTTATCCAATCTGGCGATCCCATGTCCGTTCCAGGCAATGTGTATCTCCTCGGCGACCCTCGTCTTAGCAATCCAACTTGGGATCGACGGTTCAAAACCGGAGTGGTGGATGTGAACGGCACGGTGCGAAACGTGCTTCCTGGCGAGCAGCCAGTCTTCCAGATTCGACCGCCAAACTCCCTTCGGACTACGCCCATTCGCTACGGCAACATACGCAACCAATGGGCCACTACGCTCGACGGCTCTCTGATCAAGAATACGCGGATCCGGGAGGGTTGGAATATGCAGTTCCGTGTCGATGCTTTCAATGCCTTCAACACTGCAGTTTTTTCGTCCGACCCCAATCTTGACCCGACATCGCCTAACTTCGGTAAGATCTTCCGCGACAATGGACAATCCAACTTTCCGCGAAATATCCAACTCGGATTGCGCTTCGTGTTTTGAGAAATATTATGAGTTTCCGCCGACTTGCTTTTAGCTTAATCATTGCCTGGTCCTGCCTTGGTGCGGCCGTCGTGGACCCCCGCTTGGTGGAAGCCGTCAAGCGCAAGGACCCTGCCGCCCTTCGCGCCCTGACTCAACAAGGCGCAGACGTAAATGCCACTGCCGCCGACGGCGCAACAGCGCTGCATTGGGCGGCGGAGTTGGACGATCTGGAGTCAGCCGTCATACTGATCGCGAAGGGTGCCAACGCCAATGCCGCCAACGTACATAGGGCAACGCCCCTTTTTCTGGCGTGCACGAACGGCAGCGCGGCTATGGCAGACCTCCTCCTCAAGGCGGGTGCCGACCCAAACAGCGCCTCGCCGGAAGGAGAAACGGCACTGATGACCGCCGCGCGGAGCGGGAAAAAGGAAGCGTTAAAGCTCCTGCTGGCCCGTGGAGCAGAGGTGAATCGGAAGGAAGCTTGGCGAGGCCAAACCGCGCTGATGTGGGCTGCGGCGGAGGGTCATGCCCAGATCGTAGAGCTGCTTATCGAGTTTGGAGCTGATTTCCGCGCGCGCTCGAATGGCGGTTTCACGCCTCTTTTGTTCGCGGTACGCGAAGGAAGAATAGAGGTGGTGCGCCAACTCCTGCAAGCTGGTGCCGACGCGAATGAATCGATGCCTGCGCGTACGCAGCGGCCGCCCGGTGCCAGCACTACCGAGCCCTCAAAGGTGCGCGCTGGATCGAGCGCTCTGCACCTGGCTGTGGCCAACGCGCATTTCGAGCTAGCGTCGCTACTCCTCAATGCGGGAGCCAATCCAAATGCCGATGGGCCCGGCTGGACTCCTCTTCATACGATGACCTGGGTGCGCAAACCAGGCACCGGAAGTAACGATCCCGCTCCGCCCGGTTCGGGGAGCATGGATAGCTTGGCACTGGTTCGTAAACTCGCCGCGAAAGGCGCGGACCTGAATGCTCGCATGCGAGTCAGGAGTAACGCTGGGCTGAGTGTTCTAAACACAATCGGTGCCACGCCCTTCCTGATGGCGGCGCGGTGTGCCGATGCCGACTATATGCGGTTGTTGGCTTCGCTGGGCGCGGACTCTTTGTTATCGAACGACGATAAATCCACGCCGTTGATGGTGGCCGCCGGATTGGGAACCCGCTCCCCGGGCGAAGATGCCGGCTCGGAAACCGAAGTCTTGGAAGCCGTAAAAGTAGCATTGGAATTGGGGAGCGATATTAATGCGGTTGACGCCAATGGTGAGACTGCGATGCATGGCGCGGCATACAAGAACCTTCCTGGCGTAGTGCTCCTCCTCGCCGAAAGAGGAGCGCGAATCGAATTGTGGAACCGCAAGAACAAGCTCGGTTGGACGCCTCTACGGATTGGAGAAGGAGTTCATCGGACGGGCAACTTACGCCCGTCTCCTCCGACAGCGGCTGCACTCCGCAAGGTCATGAGTGCCGCAGGTGTCTCCACCGAACTGGATGCTCCTGGCCTTGACACCCGCACTGTCCGGTGATTCAAACAGGGCACAGATGCCGCTGAAAGCCCACAGAGGAGCTTTGAGCGGCTCTGGCGCCACAGCCCAAGTGCAGATCCCTGCAAGCCCTTGACAAGTTTGTTGAAAATATTTCAACCCACTTTCCTCAGCAAAAGTGGAAAACACCGCCAACTACGCCCAAATCCCCGCCCCCGCCCAGCTACCGTGTCTATCGCGGCAAGTCCGCGTGCAACACCTAAAAAAGCAGGTAACCCCTCATGGCCTCATCCGCCCAAATCGCCGCCAATCGCGCCAACGCGCAGCGGTCCACCGGTCCCCGGCCCCCCGAAGGCAAAGCCCGCGCCGCCTCCAATTCCTTCAAGCACGGCCTCTACGCGCCCAAGCACTTCCAGGTCTTAAACGCCGACCCAAACTTCACCTCCGCCCTCATCCACAATCTCAGCGATGAGTTCCAGCCCGTCACCCCCACCGAGCACATCCTCCTACAGCAACTCGTCACCCAGCAGATCCGCTATCAGCACATCCAGGCTCACTACACG
>JBBRBI010000027.1:0-63849 GCA_038206015.1 Bryobacterales bacterium
GGGGCTTGTGGGGCTTTCGGTTTTTTTTGTGCTGGTGGGGGTTTTGGGGGCCAACTTTGCGCTGGTGGTTTTTTTTGGGGGGCTTTTTGGGGGTTATCTTTTTGGGGATTAATTGGGGGGGGGCGGTTTGGGAGCCGTTTATCGGGCGGCGCGGGCGGATGAGGCTTTTCATAAAACAGTAGCGATCAAGATTGTTTCGGGTGGATTGGTATTGAGCGAGACGGCGCTTGATGCGTTTCGGCGGGAACGGCAGATTTTGGCGCAACTGGAGCATCCGCATATCGCACGATTGCTGGATGGGGGTTCGACCGAGGATGGTCTTCTTTATCTGATCATGGAGTTTGTTGACGGGCAGCCACTCGATGTCTACGTCAAGCAGTACCAGCCGGGAGTGCAAGCCATTTTGAAGCTGTTTATCGATGTCGCCAGCGCTGTGTCGTTTGCACATCGCAGCCTGGTGGTGCATCGCGATTTGAAGCCGTCGAACATTATGGTGACCGCTGATGGCGATGTGAAACTGCTAGATTTTGGCATCGCAAAGGTGCTGACTCCGAATCGGGAGGCAACTGCGACCGTGGCGGTTCGGTTGACGCCGGAGTTTGCCAGCCCCGAACAGATTCGAGGGGAGTCGATCTCGACGGCTTCCGATGTGTACTCGCTGGGTGTGGTTTTGTTTCATGTGTTGACGGGTGGGGCCCGGCCTTATCGGGCTACATCTGAGGCCATGCCGGATGTGTTGCAGGCGGTGCTGGACAGTGAGGCGCCTCGGCCGAGCACGGTTGCGCCGACGATTGTTGCGAAGAAACTGCGCGGGGATCTGGACACGATTGTGCTGAAGGCGATGGCGAAGGAGCCAGCGCGGCGCTATGTGAGTGTCGACCAGATGCGCGAGGACCTGGAGCGGCACATGAGCGGGCGGCCGATTCTTGCGCAGGCAGACGATTGGAGTTATCGGGTAGGGAAATTTATTCGTCGCAATCGGTTGGTGGTGAGCGCTGCGGCATTGATCGCAGTGTCGGTGTCGGCCGGCGTGTTGGGGACGCTGCAACAGGGGCGCATTGCGCAGGAGCAGAGGGCAGAGGCGGTGGCGGCGCGAGAGCTTGCCGAGGAGCAGAAGAAGACGGCGGAGGTGCAGCGCCAGTTGGCGATTGCAGCGCAGAGGCAGGCCGATGCGCAGCGGCAGTTGGCGGAGCAAAAGGCGGCAGAGTCGCTGGTGGAGCGGGCGCGGGCGGACATTCGCTATCAGAGTGTGCGGTCTTTGGCGACCGCGGTTTTGTTTGACGTGAATGAGACGTTGCGGGATGTGCCTGGAGCGGGGCCCGCGCGTAAACAGGCGGTGCTGGCGGCGTTGAAGCATCTGGAGGCGCTGTCACAAAAATCTGGCGATGACCCGGCCTTGACGGAGGATCTGGCGGGGGCGTATGAGCAGGCGGCTGACATTCTGGAGACGCTGTTTTCAGATACACGCGAGGGTGCGTCGACGGCGATTCCGGCGCTGTTGAAGGCGGTGCGATTGCGATCGAAGTTGGTAGGGCAGGGGGCGGGGGCGAAGTTGCGGTTGGCCGAGACGCTGCGGCAATTGGGAAACAGTCAGTTGAACGCCGGACAGAGTGCGGCGGCGATGGCGGCCTATCGTGAGTCATTGGCGACGGCGCAAGGGGCGGGGGCGACGGATGAGGCATCGCGAATGGAGGCGTTGGCACGCAGCAATCTTTGCACTGCGAATACGGTTGCTGGGAATTATAAGGCGGCGATGCCGGACTGTGAGGCGGCTGTGCGGATTCTCGATGGATTGCCTGCGAAGGATGATGTCGCGAGGCTACGACTGCTAACGCGGCTTCGATTGGGGAATGCGTTGCGGCGCGATGGGCAGACTGGGGCGTCGATTGAACAATATCGGGCAGTGGTGCAGGAGCTTGATCCACTGGATCCACGAGTAGGGCCGATACTTGTTGAGGTGGTTGAGGTTTTGCGAGCGCTGGGGAGCGAGGCGTTGGTGCAGGCGTTACGAAAGCTGGGGGTGTTGGCGTCGCGGAGTGGACAGCGGGATGAGGCGCTTGATCGTTTTGAAGAAGCGATGCGGGTGGGTGGACAGGCCGCGCCGCCGATGAAGGAGGTGGTCGCTTATGGCGAAGCCGCAAGCGATGAAGCCGAAGCGATCACGCAGTTCCGCAACGGTCAAGTGCGGCAGGCTATCGAGTCCTCCCGGAAGGCTATTGGCAGATTGAGCCAAAGTGCCTCCGGCGCCACGAAGCTCCTCCGAAGCGAAATTGAAGCTAATTTGCGTAGCTTCGAGATCGCCCTCGTGCCGCCGTCAAAATAATCTGCGATCGTACTTGACCGTCTGTATTGGTAAGCGGCATGCGGAGGAATTGTGGGCCAAAGAAATTAGAGTTTTTGAAAGACGTGGATCAGGGATTGATTTGCGCCACGCACTGCCTGGCAGGGTATCCCTGCGTCCAGCGTGGCTAGGCGTGCGACGTTGTTGTGCGCCAGACCAGCGATGTACACGTCCGTTAATTACTTAGAGTATTTGCCCTGCTGCAGATTGAGCTGGGATGGATCGCTGAGCCGGACGCTGAATGGAAATAGATCACTCCCCATTACGGAGGCTTCGTACCAGTTCGTTGGTGATGGGGATCGCACCAGGTCCATGCACCAGAACCGGGATGCCCTTGCGGATTTCGACTCTGGGCTCTTCTCGTGCAAGCCCGCGTTAGAGGAGTTGATTGATGGTGCGGGCCAGCGGCTGCTTTTGGAGCCGCGCTAGTCTGCGCGCATCTGCAAGTAGCTCGTCGTCCAGATCGATTGTAGTCCGCATATCCGCACCTTAGCATCTAGATGCGGGATACACGAAGAAAGCCCAGAGTCGGCCGCGAAATCACGGCCGACTCTGGGCTTTCTGTTCAAAGCGAAGGCGTGTTACTGAAGCTGGTTGCCAGCGAAGAAGTAGGCCAGCTCGATGGCGGCGTTCTCTTTGCTATCGCTACCGTGGGAGCAGTTGCGGCCCATGCTCTTGGCGAAGGTCTTGCGGATCGTACCTTCCGCCGCGTTGGCGGGGTTGGTTGCGCCCATGACTTCACGCCACTTGGCAACGGCGTCTTCACGCTCGAGGCAGAGCAGCACGCAGGGGCCTTCGCTCATGAATTCGACGAGCTCGCCGAAGAAGGGACGGTCCTTGTGAACGGCGTAGAAGCCTTCGGCCTGCTTGCGCGTGAGGTGGCTCATGCGCATGGCACGGATCTTGAAGCCAGCGGCCTCAGTGAGGGCGAGGATCGCGCCGACCTGATTGTCAGCAACGGCGTCGGGTTTGAGAATTGCGAATGTCTTTTCCATAATTATTTCCTTATTTCAGTAAGCCTGCTGCGAGCATGAGGCGCTGCATGGTGGAGCCCATTTCGGCGGGAGTCTTGCAGACGGTGATGCCGGCTGCTTCCATGGCGGCCATTTTGTCGCTAGCCTTGCCACTGCTGCCGGAGATGATGGCACCAGCGTGGCCCATGCGGCGGCCTTCGGGGGCAGTCTGTCCGGCGATGAAACCGACAACTGGCTTTTTGCTTTTGGAAGCGGCGTAGAAGGCAGAGGCGGCCTCTTCGGCATCGCCACCGATTTCGCCGATCATGATGATGGCGTCGGTGTCGGGATCGTTGAGCAGCAGACCGAGGGCGTCTGTGTGGTTGGTGCCGATGATGGGGTCGCCACCGATACCGATGCAAGTGCTCTGCCCGATACCGAGGCCGGTGAGTTGGCCGACGGCTTCATAGGTGAGGGTGCCCGAGCGGCTGATAACGCCGACGCGGCCTTCTTTATGAATGTGCGCGGGCATGATGCCGATCTTGCACTTGCCGGGCGAGATGACGCCGGGGCAGTTGGGCCCGATGAGGCGAGTGGGGGAATCCTTGATGGTGGCCCAGACCTTGGTCATGTCGATGGCGGGGATGCCTTCGGTGATACAGACGACCAGAGGCAAGCCCGCAGCAGCGGCTTCGAGAATCGCGTCTGCGGCGAAGGGCGGCGGGACGAAAATGACGGTGGCGTTTGCGCCGGATGCTTTGACTGCCTCGGCGACGGTGTTGAAGACCGGGCGATCGAGGTGCATGCTTCCGCCCTTGCCGGGCGTTACGCCACCAACGACGTTGGTGCCATAGGCGAGGGCCTGGGTCGCGTGGAAGGTGCCTTCTTTGCCAGTGAAACCCTGAACAATCAGGCGGGTATTTTTATCTACGAGTACGCTCATTTGGCTAGTGCTACCACTTTCTCCGCGCCGTCTTTCATGCCGTCGGCGAGGCCAAAATTCAATCCGGATTCACGCAAGATTTGCTTGCCCAATTCGACGTTGGTGCCTTCCATGCGAATGACGATCGGAATCTTCACGTCGAGCTCGCGGGCGGCCTTGACGACGCCGTTGGCCAGCGTGTCGCAGCGCAGGATGCCGCCGAAAATATTGATGAAGATCGCTTTGACGTTGGCATCGCTCAACAGGATGCGGAAGGCATTGCGGATCTGCTCTTCGTTCGCGCCGCCGCCGACGTCGAGGAAGTTGGCAGGGGAGCCG
This sequence comes from Bryobacterales bacterium, assembly GCA_038206015.1. GTDB lineage: Bacteria > Acidobacteriota > Terriglobia > Bryobacterales > Bryobacteraceae > Bryobacter. The sequence goes on from JBBRBI010000027.1 coordinate 4,556, forward strand.
CCAGCGTATTGGATGATGTCCATGGTGGCCATCGCCAAGCCTGCGCCGTTGACCATGCAAGCGACGGTGCCGTCGAGCTTGATGTAGTTGAGGCCAAACTTGGAGGCTTCGACCTCGAGCGGATCTTCTTCGTTGAGATCGCGCAGACCGATGAGGTCTTTGTGGCGGAACATGGCGTTGTCATCGATGGCGATCTTGGCGTCGAGCGCGATAATGCGGCCATCCTTGGTGAGCAGCAGGGGGTTGATCTCAGCGAGCGAGGCGTCGATGGCCTCGTAGGCTTTGGCCAAGGCCACCATCGCCTGGACCGCGGCGTTGATGCTGCCGGTGGGGATTCCGATGCCGAAGGCGAGGTTGCGTGCCTGATAGGCCTGCAGACCCATGCCGGGCTCGATGGTCTCTTTGAGAATCTTCTCGGGGGTGTGTGCGGCCACCTCTTCGATGTCCATGCCACCTTCGCTGGAAGCCATGAACACGAGCTTGCCGATGGCACGATCGAGAACGATGCCAGCGTAAAACTCCTTGTCGATGGGCATCTGCTCTTCGATGAGGAGACGCTGGACGAGTCGCCCCTCGGGGCCAGTCTGGTGGGTGATCAGGGTCATGCCGAGAATCTTTTCGGCCTTTTCCCTGGTCTCTTGCGGATTGGCCGCAAGCTTGACGCCGCCGCCTTTGCCGCGACCTCCCGCGTGGATCTGCGCTTTGACTACAACGCCGCCACCTAATTGTTCTGCTGCCTTGACTGCTTCGTCGACAGTGAAAGCCACTATGCCTTTGGGCACAGGGACTCCGTACGTGGCCAGGATTTCCTTGGCCTGATGCTCATGGATTTTCATTGGATGTGTCCTATGCTGGGGACTGTTGGAATTTTTAAGTTTATCATGCCCTTTTTAGATCATCTTCATAAAGTCTGTGCGCGCAAAGCTCTATCGCGGGAAGAAGCCCGAGATGCGATGGATAGCATCCTGACGGGAAGCGTTTCGACGCCGCAAATTGCGGCATTTCTGGCAGCCACCAAAGTGCTGGGGGACGGGGTGGACGAAGTCACTGGATTTGCCGAGGCGATGCGGGCGCGCGTTGAGCGAGTGGAGACGGCACCGGGCGAAGTAGTTCTTGACACCTGCGGCACGGGCGGGGATGGCTTGTCGACTTTCAACATATCGACGGCTGTCGCGATTGTGGTGGCGGCCTGTGGCGTGAAGGTGGCTAAGCATGGGAACCGGGCTTTCTCATCGCATACGGGCAGCGCCGATGTGTTGGAGATCCTCGGGGTGAAGGTGGATTTGAATGCGGCGCAGATGTCGCGTTGTTTGGCAGAGGCGGGGATCGCGTTCTTGTATGCGCCTAATGTTCAACCGGCGATGAGACATGCCGCTGAGGCGCGGCGCGAACTGAAGATGCGGACCGTGTTCAATTTGCTTGGGCCATTGTCGAACCCGGCGGGGGCGCAGCACCAGTTGATTGGCGCGCCGAATTTTGAAGCGGCGCGGATCATGGCGCAGGCACTGTCGTTGTTGGGTACGGGGAAGTCGATGGTTGTGCACGGGGAAGATGGATTGGATGAAGTGACGACGACCGGGCGATCCATGGTGTATGACGTCGTGGGGAATTCGATCACGCGGCGCGCGATCAAGCCGGAGGATTTTGGTGTGCCTGTCGCGTCGATTGAAGAATTGCATGCGGCGAACGGGGAGGAATCGGCGAAGGCGATTCTGGAGATTTTCGAGGTTCAGCCGAGCGCGAAGATGGACATCGTGTTGGTGAATGCGGCAGTGGGGCTGTATGCAGCGGGGGCTGTCGAGAATTTCAAGGACGGGATAGGGAAGGCATTTGGCGCGCTGGCGAGCGGGGCGGCGAAGGAGAAGCTGGAGGCATTGGGGCGGGTGAGCCACGCGGTTTGAGCTGCTGATACAATCGCGGGTAAATGCAGAACTCTCGTCGCGAAATTCTGATTGGTATTGCCGGGGCCGGGGCCCTTGCGGCTGGGGACGACGCACCCCAGGCGCACGTGCATGAGGAGCAGGCGGCGGAAGCGCCGGTTGCCTACGTGCCGCAGGTTTTGAGCGCAGTTGAACTGAAGACACTTGGTTCTTTATGCGACACGATCATTCCGCGCACCAAGACCCCTGGGGCCCGCGATGCGCGGGTGCATGAAATCATTGACGAGAATCTGGTGGCACGGAGTGCGCAGAAGGCCACGTGGAGAATGGGGATTGCAGAAGCTAATGTGGTTTCGCGCCGGATGTTCCAGGCAGATTTTGCCGACGCTGGCGAGGGGAATCAAGCGGCGGTAATGGCGGAGTTGGCGGCGAAGTCGAAATTTTTCGAGGTGCTTAAGAATGCGACCGTCGACGCTTACTACGCGACGAAGGAAGGCTTGATGACGGAGCTGGAGTGGGATGCGGCTAAGCCGATGGCCAATTTTGAGGGATGCACACACCCCGAACATCAGATCTAGTTTGTCGGATTGAGTAAGCCAAAGTCAGGCGTACGGCCTGCGGCCAGATCTTTGCGCCAATCCGTAGCCTTGGAGTTTTGTGTCCAGGTGGATTGTTCCAGCGAGGTCAGGAACTGATCGACGATTGTGTTCTTTTTCAGATCGAGTAAGGCGCGGACCAGGCGGAGGTTGGGGCCTGATTTTGCTGCCGGGGCGCGGCCGGATTCGAGGAGTGTTTTCTCGGCTGCGAGGAGGTTGCCCTGGCCCAGTTCGGCGAGGCCGCGGATGGTGAGCGCGGACTGGCGGGAGGCCTGAGGCATGGCCAGGAGATCGGAACACGCTTTGCGTGCGGCGGCCCATTCGCGCGCATCAATTGCAGCGTAGCCGAGCATGCGTAGGGTGTTGGCATCGGGTGACGCGTTGAAGTCGGTCTTTGCGTATTCGAATTTTCGGAAAGGCGGCACTTTTGTCCAGAGGCCGCTCAGCCCGTAGCCAAGCAGGAAGGCCTGGGCGTTGGCATCCTCATAATTCTTTGCCGCCATTTGCGTGCGGAGGACGGCGATTGTGCTGAGGACCGCGCTGGAATTCGACATTTCGAGCAAGCGGCTGCGAAGGCCAGCATCCATGGTCGGGAACCTGTTCTTGAGGTTAAGACGAATTTCATTCTGCACTGGAAAAAGTTGGGCGAGTGCTTTGTCGAATCGAGCCTGGTTGACCTCGATCAGCATCGTATCGAAGTTGCTGTCGAAGTCCTGGGCGAAGCTGCTGAGCGCGCACAGCATGAGAATACTGAATTTCACCTTTGATATAGTCCTGATTTAAGCCTCTCACAGCCCTATGCAAACACCTACCACCTCACAGATCAAGCTGGCCGCCAAGCGTTATGACGTTGTCATCGTCGGATCGGGCGCTGCGGGCGGAATGGCCGCCTGGAATCTTACCCGTCAAGGGATCAGCGTGCTGGTTCTCGATGCCGGTCAAAAATTTAACCGAAGCAGTTTCTGGTCCCATGTGCGTCCCTGGGAAGCGAGGACGCGGACGCGCAAAGGCCAGACGCCGCCGCAGTTTCTGTTGAGCAAGGACGAGCAGCCCTACGATACGCCCAACAATCAGGAGTTCGACCTTTGGCGGGTTTGGGGACGCGGCGGGAAGACGAACATTTGGGGGCGCGTGAGCCTGCGCTATGCCGAGGCGAACTTGCAGGAGCCTGCACGCGATGGGCATGAGATCCCCTGGCCGATCCATTACGCCGACATTGCCCCTTACTACGATCAAGTGGAGCAGTTGATTGGCGTATGCGGCGGGAATGACGATTCTGAGTTTCTTCCCGGCAGCAAGAATCACTTGCCTCCTCCGGCCCCGCGATGTGGTGAGCAATTGATGCGCAAGGCGGCAAAGGGAATCGGTATCAACATCAATAGTTCCCGGCGAGCGGTGTTGACCAAAGAGCACAACGGACGGGCACCTTGCCACTATTGCGGCGCCTGCGGGAAGGGCTGCGATGTTGCGGCGTTCTTCAATTCGACCGACTATCTGTTGGAGCCGGCAGCACTTACCGGTCGTTTGCAGATTCGTGATAATGCCGTCGTTTCGCATGTGACGGTGAATGACAAGGGTCTGGCCGATGGCGTGCATTTCTTTGATCGCAATACGGGGATGGCTGAAGAGGTAAAGGCGCGGATTGTGATTATGGCGGCCAGTTGCGTCGACTCAACGCGCATACTGTTGAACTCCAAGTCGAATCGTTATCCGAACGGAATTGCTAATTCCAGCGACGTGATCGGGCGCTATCTGTGCGAGCAGGTGCGCTTTCATATATATGGTTTCGCACCCGAGTTGATGGGGAAGAAGACGCAGAACGACGATGGCATTGGCGGTGAGCATATTTACATGCCGCGCTGGGCGGGGCAATCGAAAGCGCGCAAGTATCTGCGTGGCTACGGCAGTCAATTCTGGAACACGGGCGCGCAGCCGGGCGTGTCGTACGCCAAGGTGCTGCCTGGTTTTGGGAAGGGCTACAAGGAGAATGTGAAGCGGCATTTCCCGGCGCTGGTGGCGATGCATCCCTACGGTGAAGTGTTGCCGTATGCGGATAACCGCATCACGCTGGATGCGAAGAAAAAGGATAAGTGGGGCATCCCGGTGCCGGTGATCGACTACAAGATTAAAGAGAATGAGCGCACGATGATCAAGGACATGTACGATACGGCGCTGGAGATCATGACTGCGGCGAAGGCGGAGATTCTGCCTTACGAATACGGATGGATCGACAAGCTGGGAAGTGCGATTCATGAGCATGGGACTTGCCGGATGGGGGCGGACCCGAAGCGAAGTGCGCTCAATGGGCATAACCAGGCGCACGACGTGAAGAATCTGTTTGTGGTGGATGGATCGAGCTTCACGACGGCTAGCGAGAAGAACCCGACACTGACGATTTTGGCGCTATCGTGGCGGGCCACCGATTATCTTGTGGCTGAGATGAAGAAGGGCAACGTCTAGAGTGGATACCAAAGTTTAGGGGCCTAACTACCGGGAATACGGGATGACCGTGGGGCTACTGCGGGTGGATGCTTAGATGGTATGCCCAGCAAAATCGGTCTGGCTCTCTTGATTGTGTGGATGGCGAGTTGCGCCCGCAAGCAGGAAGCCCCGCAATCCAATGCCGCTCCCACGGTCGTCGCGGCGGTTCGAGCGACCCGTCAATCGATCGACCGCAACCTGAAAATGGTTGCGGAGTTCAAGCCTTATCGCGAAATCGACTTGATGGCGAAGGTCTCGGGCTATGTCAAACAAATTAATGTGGACATGGGGGATCGGGTGGCCACCGGTCAGGTGCTGGCGACGCTGGAGATCCCGGAGATGGCGGATGATGCAACTCGGGCCAGTGCAACCCTGCGCCGATCCGATGCTGAAGTAAAGCGGGCTCAGCAGGAAGTGATGCGAGCCGAGAGCGCCAGCCAACTTGCGCAATTGAATGCTGATCGTCTGACGAAGGTTTCTCTGCAGCGTCCGGGTTTGCTGGCGCAACAGGAGATCGACTCGGCAAAGGCCAGGGCCCTGGAGGCCGGGGCGCAATTATCTGGAGCAAGAGCGGCGCTTACTGCCACCGAGCAAGGCGTGGAAGTTCATCGCGCTGAGCAATCGCGTGTGAATACATTGATGAATTACACGCGTGTGACGGCACCATTTGCAGGTGTGATTTCGCGTCGCTATGCCGAGGTTGGTGCCATGGTGCAGGCGGGAACGAGTTCGCAGACCAACGTGATGCCCGTCGTGCGACTGGCGCAGGACAACATGTTGCGGCTGGAGTTGCCGATTCCGGAGTCGGCTGTGCCGCTGGTGAAGGTGGGTTTTCCGGTGCAGATCAGTGTGCCGACCCTGGGTCGTGAAGTAACGGCGAGGATCAACCGCTACAGCAGCCAACTGCAGTTGGCGACACGTACGATGATGGCGCAGGTGGATGTCGAGAATCCTGGTTTTGCGATCAAGCCCGGGATGTTTGCTGAGGTGGTGATTCGTCTGGAATCGAAACCTGACGCTATCGTGATTCCGCTGCTGGCTCTCGATGGGGCTGGGGAGACGAGGCAGGTGATGCGCATCTCGAAGGATGGGGTGCTTAAGACAGAGACGCTTCGAATTGGGTCTGAGACGTCGGAGGTGGCCGAGGTGTTGGCGGGAGTTCTGGAGGGCGATCTGTTTGTCCTGACCGGCAGGGCACAGTTGAAGGCGGGCGGCATTGTGACGCCGCACCTGACGGGAGCGGTGAAGTAGATGTCGCGATTTGCGATTCGCACGCCCTACTTCATCGTCGTGTTGTGCCTTGCACTTTGCGTGCTGGGTGGATCGGCGCTGGTCAGGATGCCGGTCGATTTGTTTCCGGCGATGAACATTCCGGTGGTTGTCGTAGCGACGTTTTTCACGGGGATGTCGCCCGACCAGATTGAGACTTCGATCACTGCGCGCTATGAGCGCTTTTTTACGCTGGCACCGAACATTGACCACATCGAATCGCGCTCCCTCGGTGGCGTGAGTTTGATCAAGATTTACTTTCAGGCGGGTTCGAATGCGGATGCAGCGGTGGGTGCGATTTCCAATCTGGCGATGGCAAATATCCGCAGGCTGCCGCCCGGCACGCTGCCGCCGATCGTGTTGAAGTTTGATGCTTCGAGTTTGCCGGTGTGTCTGGTGACCTTTGAGGGGCAGGGGCTGGATGAGACAAAGTTGAGAGATCTGGCGAACAATGTAGTGCGTGCGCAGCTTGCTGGTGTGCCGGGCGCAAGCATCCCGCAGCCATTTGGCGGACCCTTTCGGCAGATCATGGTCTACGCGGATCCGAACCGATTGGAAGGCTATCAGATGTCGCTGATGGATCTTGTTCGAGGACTGAATTCGGCGAACTTGATTCTGCCTGCCGGGTCGGTGAAGATTGGTCCGCGAGATTACAACGTGTTGTCGAATTCCTTGCTCGGGTCGACTGGGGAGATTGATTCTGTGCCGATCAAGGCCGTGAATGGCTCAATTGTCCGGGTGCGAGATGTTGCCTACACGGAGGATTCGCACACGATTCAAACCAATCTAGTGCGCATTGATGGGCAACAGTCGGTGTATTTGTCGATCCTGAAGCAGGGCGGAGAGACGAACACGATTGAACTGGTGGACGGGATGAAGGCGGCGGTTGCAAAGGTGGTTGACGTACCGCGAGAACTGAAGAACAAAGTTGTTTTCGACCAGTCGGAATTTGTGAAGACAGCGATCCATACGCTAGTGGATGAAGGAGCTATCGGGCTGTTTTTGACCTCGGCCATGATCCTGGTTTTCCTGGGGAGTTTTCGAGCGACGATTGCGGTTTGTTTCTCGATTCCGATTTCGGCATTGGCGGCATTTCTGCTGTTGCAATGGTTTGGGGCCAGCATCAATTCGATGGTGCTGGGAGGATTGGCGCTGGCCTTTTCGCGCTTGATTGATAACTCGGTGGTAGTGCTTGAAAATATTTACCGTCATTTGGAGATGGGTGCGGACCCGGTGGTGGCGGCAGAGGAGGGGGGGCGCGAGGTTGCACTGCCCGTGTTGGCTGCAACCCTTTCGACGATGGTAGTGTTCTTCCCCGTGACTTTTCTGTTTGGTGTTAGCAAATACCTGTTTTCGGCACTGGCCCTGGCGGTTGTGCTTTCGCTGGCCGCTTCGTATTTTGTCGCGATGACGGTTGTGCCATTGTTCTGTGCACGCTACATCCGATCGGTGAGCCATGGGGATAGCGGACTTCACCCGCAGGGCTTGTTTGCGCGATTTAATTATGGATTCAATCGTGGATTTGCGCGGTTGCTGCATGGCTATCACCTGGCGGCTGGCAAGGCTGCGGACTGGCCGAAGTTGACGCTGAGCCTGGCGGCGGCGCTTTTTGTCGCAAGCCTTGGGTTGTATCCGCTGCTGGGTGTGAGCTTTTTTCCGAGGACGGATGCGGCCCAATTTGTGATGAACATCAAGGCGGCGTCCGGCACGAGGATCGAATTGACCAATCAGTTGTTTGCGCGAGCAGAAGGCATTGTGCGTCAAGTAGTGCCTGCTGAGGAGTTGGAGTTGATTGTTGCCAATATCGGGGTCAATGGCGACATCTCATCGATTTATTCACCGAACACGGGGCCGCACACCGGGTTCATTCAGGTGGCACTGAAGAAGGAGCATCGGGTGGGCAGCTATGAATACATGGCGAGGGTGAAGCGGCGACTGTCTGCGGAGATGCCGGAGCTGAGTGTGTTCTTTCAATCGGGTGGGCTGGTAGATGCGGTATTGAACATGGGCATGGCAGCACCGATTGATGTGCAGGTATCGGGCTCCAACCTGCGGCGAAATTATGATCTCGCGGTTGATCTGGCGGCGCGGATTCGGCGACTTCCAAACGTCGCTGATGTCTATTTGCCGCAGGACCTTGATTATCCTGCGCTGCGGCTGGACATTGACCGCACGCGGGCAAGTGAGCTTGGATTGACGCAGCAGGAAGTTGTGCAAAACGTGATTACTGCGTTGAGCTCCAATCAGATGATTGCGCCGAGCTTCTGGGTGGATCCGAAGTCCGGCCAGGATTATCTGCTTACTGTGCAGTACCCGGAGAAGCAGATCGAGAACTTACAGGATTTGAAGGCAATCACGATGAGAGGTCCGTCAAGCTTAAGCCCCGCGCGACTGGATGCGATCAGCAAGATCTCAACTTTGCAGACGCCGACGGAGATCAGTCACTACCAGCTTCGGCGGTCGATCGATATCTTTGTGCGACCTGAGACGGAGGCGTTGGGCGAGTTGGCCACAAGCATTGATGCCGTGGTTGCCGGCCTAAAAGTGCCCGATGGAGTGAGCATCGATTTGCGCGGGATGGTGCAGGGGATGCGTCAGAGTTTCCGCAGCTTTGGATTGGGGCTGCTCCTGGCGACGGTGCTGTTGTATCTGATTCTAGTGGCCCAATTTTCCAGCTTTCTGGATCCGCTTCTGATTTTACTTGCGGTGCCGCCGGGGTTGTCTGGCGTGCTGCTTACACTTTGGGCCACCGATACGACCCTGAATGTGATGTCGCTGATGGGGGTGGTGATGTTGGTGGGAATTGCAGTCTCGAACAGCATCCTGATCGTCGAGTTTACGCGGCATTTGATTCATGAGGGGCTGCATGTGCGCGAGGCAGTACTGACGGCGGCAAAGGTGCGGTTGCGACCAGTGCTGATGACCTCCCTGGCGACGATCATGGGACTGCTGCCTATGGCATTGAAAATCGGACAAGGAAGTGAAGCCTATGCACCCTTAGCGCGAGCGCTGCTTGGGGGCTTGGCAGTGTCAGTGGTGTTTACGATCTTCGTTGTGCCAGTGGCTTACCTGCTTGCGCATCCATCCCGGGAGAGTGCGTCGTGAGAATTCTATCTACATTGTTGGCGGCCCAGTTTTGCTTTGCGCAGGATTTGAAAGTGACGCTTGAGGAGGCACGGGAACTGGCGCTGCGCAATCATCCGATGCTGGCATCGCTGGATGCTTCTGCGCAAGCTGCGGCAGAGACGAGCAAGCAGATTCGGTCGTCACTGGCACCGCAATTGTCAGGGGGCTTTAGTGCCTCGGTTGCGGACGACAACAGCCGCCTGGCGATTGCAGGTGTTGTGTCTTCGTTGCTGGTATCGAGAGTGGGTGCCGGTGTGCAGTTGTCACAATTGTTGAGTGATTTCGGCAGGACACGCCTGTTATCTGAGGCAGCACTTAGCCGCGCAACCGCTCAGCAGGAGGGCGTCAAGTCAGCGCGACTACAAATTCTTGCAGCTGTTGATCGCGCTTACTATTCTCTGCTTCGGGCGCGGGAATTGACTCGGGTGGCTGAGCAAACTGTGAAGGCGCGGCAATTGATTGTCGATCAGATTTCGACTTTGGCGCAGAGCCAGCTCCGTTCGACTTTGGATGTCAGCTTTGCAAAAGTGAATCTGTCAGACGCGCAAATCCTGCTTTCACGTGCACAAAATGAGGTCGATTCTTCTTTAGCCGACCTGACGGCCGCGATGGGCATGCGTGATCGGCAAAACATCATTATCGACGACCGCCCGTTGAATGACCCATTGCTTGTTGATGCGGATGCGCTGGTTGTGAAGGCTCTGGCCGAGCGGCCAGAACTGGCGCAATCGGAGCTTGAGTTGAAAGCCGCCGGGCAGACGCTGGCTGCTGAGAAGGCGCTCAATCGCCCGACGATTTCTGCGCTGGGCGTCGTCGGGGTGTTGCCGTGGGCGCACGGTAATTACCCGATGCACTACGGTGCAGCGGGGGTGAATGTGGCGATCCCGATCTTTAATGGCCATCTATTTGACTCGAGAAAGCGCGAAGCAACGCTACGAATGCTGGCGATCGAGAAGGTTCGCGAAGACCTGCGCAATCGAATCGCCCGCGATGTCCGGAACTATTATCTGAACGCTCGAAATGCGTATGAGCGATTGCGGTTGACGGCGGAATTATTGGCCCAGGCGAGGCTGAGTCTCGATTTGGCGCAGTCGCGATATGAGCTTGGGCTGGGATCGATTGTCGAGTTGAGCCAAGCGCAGCTCAGTCAAACGGCGGCTGAGGTGGCTGGGGCCAGTGCGCGCTATGAATACCAGATTCTGCGCTCTGCGCTGCGCTATCAGATTGGTGAAGGGGCGTTGTAGAGGTGTCGCGCCGATTCTGGGAGAAAAGCGAGGAGGTGGTTGTCTATGCCGCCCGTCCTTATGCGGGATTAGCGGAGGCTGCCATGATGCTTCCGGTCCGGGTGGTACGTGAGTTGCCCACACATGGGGACTACATTGCGGTCCTCGGTGCCGAGGAGCCACTACACAAAGCAATTCCGAAACACATCCCGGTGATCGATGCAGGGGAGCCTGAGCTGAGTCGAAGGATTTCTGAGGCTATTCTCTACATCAGGGCACATCAGGCGATTAGTGAATGATACCCTTGCGCACTGCATAAAGAATTAATTCGGCCATGTTATGCAGGCCGAGTTTTTGCATCAAGTTACTCTTGTGGGTGTCGACCGTATAGGTGCTTAGATCGAGGGTTCGGGCGATGTCTTTGACTGTCTTGCCTTCTGCCAGCATCTGGAGCACTTCACGCTCGCGGGCGGTGAGTAACTCGAAGCTATCGTCGACGCCGCGCTCGCGCATGCCAGTAACGTAGTCCTCTACGAGCAGGCGGCTGACTTCCGGGCTGAAATAGGCCTTGCCCGCAGCGACGGCTTCGATGGCGCGGATCAATTCTGTCTCCACTGTGTCTTTAATGAGATAGCCGCGGGCACCTGCCCGCAGGGCACGCAAGACGTAGCTTTCGTCGCTGTGCATACTGAGAATGATCACGGCCGTTTTTGCGGCAATTTGGCGGGTGGCCTCAATGCCGTTGAGATTGGGCATGGCGATGTCGAGAACGACCACGTCGGGCGAGAGGCGCTGCACTGCTTCGACGGTTTCACGGCCGTCGGCAGCTTCGCCCAGAACCTCAATGCCGGGTTCCCGTTCCAGCAGGGCGCGCAGGCCACGGCGCAGAATTGCATGATCGTCGGCCAGCAGAATACGGATTGGTTTCAATTTAGTTCCGCCATGACGACAGTGCCCACCCCAGCTCGACTGACGATGCTGAACTTGCCACCCAGATTTTCCACACGCTCACTCATTCCCAGGATGCCCATGCCTTTTTCACGATTGACGTTAAAGCTTTTTCCATTGTCCTGGATGCTGACGAGGAGCTTGGATTGGCTCCGACTAAGCCGAATGCGAAGCTCGGTTGCCTCTCCATGCGTGATGGCGTTATTGAGCGCCTCCTGGACTACGCGAAACACGCAGATGCGGGTCTCTTCGTCGAGATCTTCGAGGTCGCCTTCAGCGTCCAGTTCGACACGAGCGGCACTGCGGCGATTCCATTCTTTAGCCAGCCAGCCGAGGGCAGGGGAGAGGCCCAGGTCGTCGAGCATCGATGGTCTGAGGGACTGGCTCATTTCCCTCGTGAACTTGAGCGTGCGCTCGGTGAGGCGATCCAGTTCCTGAATTTCGGCTGCCGCCAGGTCTCGGCTTCCTGCTGGCAGCACGCGCAGGGTCCGCTCGAGACCGACGCGAACGGCGGAAAGGTTCTGGGCCACTTCGTCATGAAGCTCGCGGGCGATGCGTTTGCGTTCCTCTTCCTGGACGCTCAACAGACGTGCGGCGAGTTCGCGGGATTCTTCCCGAGCCAGCTCAACCTGGTCAAAGCGTTCTGAGGCCTGGCGTTCCAGGGTTACGATTCGCCAATAGACCAGGCAGGCTACAGCGATTCCCACGAACAGGAAGAGTGCCATGCGCAGTTCCAGATCGCGACGCACGCCTTCGAACAATATCTGGATTTCACCGGCTCCATTAGCAAGTTGCTCCTCATTCCAGTTGCCGATTTGAGCAGCCAGATCGAGAATTTCACTTCGTTTGAGGGAGCCTTCGTCGCGTATGAAACGGAATCCATCGGACTTGCGCTGGGAGGTGTTCCAGTGCAGGACTGGCTCCATCGTGCGCCAGTAGGAATAGTAGCCATCGATAAAGCTCTTGTAGAGAGATGCGTTTTCTTTGAGTTCCGGGGAGTCGAGGAGCTTTAGGGAACGGGTGCGAGTCTCAAGAGCCTTGGCTCGCTGTAGTTGCGCTGAAGCCTCGTTTGGCTCAAGGAGATAATTACGCAGATCACTGCCGCCATTGACAACTTCTGTCCGGAGCTGATTTAACAACTGATTTCGGCGCAGATAACGAGAGCGCAGGTTGGCGCTCTGCTGGTTTGCCTCCGCCAATTGAGAGCGGACGCTGACAAAGGCGATGAGCGGCAAAAGGAGCAGAGGGCCGAAGCCGATTAGCAGGAGCCAACGGCTGTCGAGCAGGCGATGTCCGAAATGTTTGTTCAACTCTGGTCCATGTTATACGCTAGGGAGGTTGAAGCAATTTTATCTCGCTCTTGCCTTCACGATCCTCGTCAAGCCCCCGCCCGCTCAATCCATCACTTTGAACGATGCCCTGCGGGAAGCGCTGACGAAGCACCCCTTGCTGGCTAGCGCTGCCAATCGTATCGAGGCTGCTGCGGGCAAAAGTCAGCAGGCTGGGTTGCGCCCCAATCCGCTCCTCATTTATCAGAGCGAGGATTTCCGCACCTGGCAGTCTCCTGGGCACCGCGTTTTTCAGGATGCCGATCACTTTTTCTACTTGCAGCAGACCTTTGAAACTGCCTCGAAGCGGGCGCGGCGTATTGACGTTGCGACGGCCAACCAACGCCGGGCCGAGATCGAAGTGACCCTGCTCAGGCAAGTGATTGCGGCAAAGGTGCGCAATGCCTATTGGGATGCGTTGGGCGGACAGCAGCGAGAAATTATCCTGCGACAGGCGTTGGCCCGCTTCGGTGAGATCGTGGAATTTCATCGCAACCGGGTGAAGGAAGGGGCCATGGCAGAGGCCGATCTGATGCGAGTGCAGCTGGAGGAACAGAAAATCGCCCTGGCCGCAAATAGCGCAAAAATTGATGCCCAGTTGCAGTTGATTCGTCTGCAGCGTGAGATGGGTCGGGGTGAGATCGAGACGATATCCCTGGATTCGCCGCTTACTAGCGCTTCTGTGAGCTTTGGCGAATTGACTGTGTTTGCCGCGTTAGAACAGCGAGCTGAGGCACAGCTTGCCCGGCAGATCATTGAGGTTGCAGGGGCGCAGGTGGGGCTGGAGAGGGCTCTGGCGACGCCGAATGTTGATGGTGTAGGCGGCTATAAACGATCACATGAGTTCGACACGATCCTGTGGGGCGTTCAAGTGCAACTGCCATTCTTCAATCGCAATCAGGGGAACATTGCCAGCGCGACAGCCGAGGATCGATTGGCCCGCAATGCTTTGGTTGCGACCCAGGCATTGATCAAGGCCGAGTATGAGGGCGCGTTGCGCGAAGTGGAACTGAGGGGGGCACAGATTGAGACGATGGTGCAACCCATTCGACGCAGGGCGCAGGAGACGGCGGGATTGGCGCAGTCTGCCTACCGTTTGGGCGGTGCGGATTTATTGCGGTTGCTGGATGCGCAACGTCAGGTGCTGGACGCCGAACAGATGTATTTGGACGCGATGCTCGCCTTGCGCCAGGCCGAAGCATCGCTACAGTCTGCAGCAGGATCTATTCAATGAAATTCAGCCTGATCACACTTGCGATCTTGATTTGTTCGTGCCAGAAGCCGGCCACTAACGCAACTGCGCCGCAGCCGAAGCGAGACGCTGTTGAGTTGTCTGGCGAGGCGCAGAAGAACGCCAATGTCGAAATCGTAGTTGCGAAACGCGTGGTGATCGATCAGTTGATCGAGGCACCGGGAAAATTGGCATGGAACGACGACAAGACCGTCTCTATTGGCGCGATCGCGGCAGGCAAGGTGATGTTCGTGTACTCGCGTGTCGGCGATACGGTGAAGGTCGGCCAAGTATTAGCGCGTATGCATACGCACGAGGTACACGATACGAAGGCCGCACTTCGTTCTGCGAGGGCAGAGCGGGAGCGCGCCGAAAGCTCGCTGGAGCAGATGAAACGGAATGAGGATCGCATGCGGCGACTGCTGGAATTGAAGGCCGTGTCGCAGTCACAGCTAGAGCAGGCCATCATGGATCGCAAAACAGCAGAGAGTTCTGTCCGTAAGGCGCATGCCGATGAAGATAAAGAAGTGCAGCATCTGACTGAGACGCTGGAGATTGCGGCTGAGGTCGACGAGGGTCCAGGCCACGACCACAAGCACAACGAGGATGAAGAGTTGGTGCCGATCAAGGCGACGGCTGCAGGGACGGTTGTTGACCGCAAGATCAGCCCTGGCGCGGTGGTCAATCTGGGGCAGGAGACCTTTACGATTACGGACAGCGGGGCGCTGTGGTGCATTGCGAATTTCCCCGAGACTTCGTTACGCGACCTGCGCGTCGGGCTGAATGTTGAGGTGGAAGTGCGGGCCTACCCTGGACGGATGTTCCCGGCTCGCATCGCACGGCTTGGCGACACCTTGGATGCAAATACGCGGACGCTGATGATACGCGCCGATCTTCCGTCGCAGGGCGTGCTGAAGCCGGAGATGCTGGCGACCATTCGATTGCATCTTCGGGGGACCAGCGTTCTGTCCGTGCCGGAGGCGGCGGTCCAGATGATCGAAGGCAAGCAGACCGTGTTTGTCGAGAAATCACCGGGCAAGTTTGTTCCGCGCAACATTGAGGCGCGGATCGAAGATGGCCGAGCGGTGATTCTGTCCGGGCTGACAGAAGGCGAGCGAGTTGCCGCCAATGGAAGCTACTTTCTTAAGGGACAATTGTTGCGCGAGGCCGGACTCTAAGCGATGCTCTCGTCGCTCATTCGATCCAGTCTTGAAAATCGCTGGCTGATTCTGGTGCTGCTGGTCATCATGGCATCAGCCGGGATTTATACGGCGTTCCGGTTGCCGGTGGATGCGTTTCCGGACCTCACGAATAACCAGGTGACGGTCATCACCGAAGCAGGGCCGATGGCTCCTGCCGATGTTGAACGGTTGGTCACTTACCCGATCGAGACGGCTCTGATGGGTGTACCCAAGATGGTCAACCTTCGATCCATTTCAAAGCTCGGGCTGTCGTTGGTAACCGTTGTGCTGGACGATAGTGTTGATCTGTATTTTGCGCGGCAGTTGTTGAATGAGCGGCTGCGCGAAGTTCGCTCACGTTTGCCGAAAGGCATTGAGCCAGTGCTGGGGCCCGTTGCGACGGCATTTGGTGAGATCTATCAATACACGATTGAAGGTGGCAACCTGTCGCTGATGGATCGCAAGACCTTGCAGGATTGGGTTGTGCGACCGCAACTGCGTACAGTGCCAGGCATCAATGAAATCAACTCTTGGGGGGGCTACTCCAAGCAGTACACCGTGGAGGTGGACCCGCAGTCGCTGACTCGTTATGGGTTGACGGTGCGCGACGTCATGAGCCGATTGTCGATGAGTAATGCGAATTTTGGCGGGGGCTTCATCGAGCATCAGGCTGAGCAATACAACGTGCTGGGCTTTGGACGCTTTCAGACGCCGACCGACATCGAGAAAGTTGTCTTGCTGGAGCGCGGTGGGGTTGCGGTGAAGCTAAGTGACGTTGGGCAAGTGCGCGTCGAGGCTGGGCTGCGGCAGGGAGCGACGATTCGCAATACGGAGGAGACCGTGTGCGGGATGGCGATCATGCTGCGCGGTGAGAATTCGCGGGCAACGATTGAACGGGTGAAGCAGCGCATTGGCGGGGTGCAACTTCCACCTGGTGCCAAAATCGTGCCTTTCTATGACCAAAGTGAGGTCATTAATATCACGATCGAGACCGTGCGGCGAAATTTGCTGGAGGCGGGCCTGTTGGTGGCGGTGGTGCTTTTTGTGTTTTTAGGGGAGCTTCGCGCGGCGCTGATTGTGGCTGCGGTAATTCCGTTTTCGATGTTGTTCGGGTTTATGGGGATGGCTTTTTTCGGTATTAGCGCGAACTTGATGAGCTTGGGTGCGATCGATTTTGGCATGATCGTCGATGGTGCCGTGGTGATGATGGAGAACATCATCCGGACTCTGCATTTAGATCACGGCAAGCACCCCCGCCGCGAGTTGATTCGTCTGGCCGCACAGGAGATGGCCAAGCCGATTCTGTTTGGCGTGCTGATTATCATTGCGGTTTATTTGCCGGTGTTGTTTCTCGAAGACCTGGAAGGGCGGATGTTTCGGCCGATGGCGATCTCGGTTGTCTCGGCGTTGTTTGGCTCATTGTTGCTTGCCCTGTTTGCAGTGCCGGTGATGGCTAGCCTGCTGCTTGGCAAGACAGTAGTTGAGAAGGAATCGCGCTGGTTTGATGGCGTGCAACATGGCTATCGAAAGGCACTGCGTGTCGCAGTGCGACTTCGGTGGCTGACGATCGGCGTCGCGTTCGTGATGCTCGTTGTGGTGGTGGGCAGCCTTGGATTTATCGGCACCGAGTTTATGCCAAAGCTGGATGAGGGAATGATCCTCCTCGAAACCAAGAAGCTGCCGGGCATCAATGTGCCGTTATCTGTGGAGGGTAGCAAGCAGGTAGAGCGAATTCTTTTGCGCTTCCCGGAGGTGGCGAGCGTGATTTCGAAACTGGGGCGGCCCGATGTTGCCACTGAAGCGATGGGAGTCCACGAGGCTGATGTCTACATCATTCTGAAACACGACCACAAGTGGCTCAAGCCAGCCGAGAAGGATGAGCTGCTCAACCGGATGGAGAAAGCGCTGAAGGAAATGCCGGGCATCGAGTTCAACTTCACTATGCCGATGGCGATGCGGCTGGATGAAACGATCTCTGGCGTCAAGGCCGATGTGGCGCTGAAGATTTTTGGCGAGGATACCGCTGCAATCGAGCGACTTGCAGACCAAGCCGAGAAGGCACTGGCAGGCATGCCGGGAGTTGCGGACCTGCAGACGGAAGTGATCACTGGCGTGGCTGAACTTCGAGTGACGCCTGACCGAGATGCCCTCGCACGCTACGGCTTAACGATAGAAGACGTGCAGTTGGCAATTGATGCCACAAGCGGTGGCATCCCCGTATCAGAGTTTATTGAGGGGCAGCGCCGCTTTCCGATCCTGTTGCGCTATCCGGCGAAGTACCGCCAGGATATCGGGCGCATCGGGGACATCTTTGTGAAGGCCCCGGCGGGCGAACAGGTGCGGTTGCGTGAAGTGGCCAGGATCGAAACGGGGCGCGGGGCCGAGATCATTCAGCGCGAGATGGGCATGAAGCGTATCGTCGTACAGTTCAATGTTCGGGGACGCGATCTAGGAAGCGTCGTTGCAGACGCGCAGGCCAAGCTGAAGGAACTGCTGAAGCTTCCACCGGGATATTCGCTGGAATGGGGTGGCCAGTTTGAGAATCAGGCCCGTGCGACGAAGCGCTTGGCGCTAGTTTTGCCGCTATCGATCCTGCTGATCTTGAGCTTGTTGTATGCCACGTTCCGATCGATTCGGCAATCGCTATTGATCCTGTTGGCCGTGCCGTTCTCGGCGATTGGCGGGATCGGGATGTTGTGGCTGCGCGGGATGAATCTCAACCTGGCTGCCTCGGTCGGCTTCATTGCATTGTTTGGTGTGGCGGTGCTCAACGGCATTGTGATGGTGAGTACGATCAATCAGCTGGGCGATGTCGAAGAAGGCGCAGTACAGAGGCTGCGGCCCGTATTGATGACGGCGCTGGTTGCCGCATTTGGCTTTGTTCCGATGGCGTTTTCGACGATGCCGGGCTCAGAGGTGCAGCGCCCACTCGCGTCGGTTGTCGTGGGTGGACTGGTGAGCGCAACCTTCCTAACGCTGTTCTTACTGCCAGTGCTGTACCCGCTATTTACTGGCGTGAAAACTCCTGACCGAGCAGACTAAGCCTGGTCGGAATCCCTTTGGCATCCAGTGTGAATGTCGCCAGCGTATTGGCGAGGCTGATACCGTCCTTGAGCTGCCAAGTGTCAAACTGCCAGTGCTCCATCTCGCCCCTGGTCTGGGCCCATTCGATCTTGAGCTTGCCGTCTTCAACGATCACTTTGACGTCGCCGTAGGCGGGCTCGCGATACAGACCGACGTAGGCGTTTAAGGGCAGGGAAGGTTTAGTATCTTTCTTGCGCGCTTCCTCGCGCTCGCGCTTTTCACGAGCCTCTCGCTCTTCAGCAAGTTTTACGACTGAGAGCATGTGCGCGTTCCAGTCGCGATTGTGGGGCAAGCCGAGGTACTCGTCGAGTAGAGAGTTGGTAAGCGCCTCGTTCAGATTGGTGCCATTCAGATTCGCCAGCACGACAAAGCCGAGATTCAAGCGAGGGACCATCGTAATCAGCGCTCGAAAACCGTTGAGGGACCCGGAATGCATGATGAGCATTTCGCCACGGTAGTGGTTGATTTGCCAACCCATACCGTAGCTGCTTTGGGTGTAGTCGGGCTGCAACTCGCTGGTGGGCGGGGCCAGGCGAATGACCATGTTGGGGAGTCGGGTCTCGTTCAAATTCTTCTCGCTCACCAGGCGCTTGCCATCGTAGACACCGTTGGCCAGTTGCAGTCGCAACCAATGCGACAAATCGCTGACGCTGGAGGCCACGCAGCCCGCGCCGCCGATGTTGTCGTAGTTGCCCCATTGCGCTATTTTCTGCCCTTGTTTTTCCTTGGTGTGGGGCATGGCCCGGTTGGAGATGCGGGCCATCTCGGCCGCTGTAGTGAGCGTGTCTGTCATGCCTAAGGGCTCGAAAAGGCGTTGCTTGAGGAAGCTTTCCCAGCCGATGCCACTGGCATGGCCGAGGGCTTCGCCAGCCGAGGTGAACATCAGATTCTGGTACTGATACAGTGAGCGAAAGGGGGCGGAGGGCTTGGCAAAAGCCATGCGGCGGATCAGATCTTCGCGCGAGTTTGCGGTGCGGATCCAGAGGACGTCATGCCTGGGCAGGCCGGTGCGGTGCGAGACGATATCGCGAATCGTGACCAAGGCATCGGCGTGGGGATCGGCAAGGCGAAAGTAATCGAGATGCTTGCGCACAGGATCGTCCCAATCCATTTTGCCCTCGTCGGCGAGTATGGCAATTGCGGCGCTGGTCATGGCCTTGGTGGTGCTGGCGATCTGGAAGATGGAATGTTCAGTGAGCGGCTCTGGTTTACCAAGCTCGCGGAGGCCGTGTCCGGCGAGATAAATCGTCTTGTCGTCCTTGACGATGGCAAGGGCCACACCTGGCACCTCCCAGGCCTTGCGGGCCTCTTCGACTAGTGCTTTGATGCGGTTTGAGTCCGGCTCGGCGGCCATCAGGAGCACCGGCAAGAGTGAGAACAGGAAGCGCTTCATTCTGCCTATGTTAGCTTGGAGAAAATCATGAGCGCGACCCGCGAAAAAGCCCAACTCATGTCGGCCTCCGAGATGGATCGTACATTAGTGCGTCTTGCACACGAAATTCTCGAAAAGTCCGACGACCTCTCCAGACTTGCTTTCATTGGCATCAGACGGCGCGGCGTGCCGATAGCCCAGCGTCTATCGAAGAAAATCCATGACCTTGAGAAGAGGGAGATACCGGTAGGTATTCTCGACATCAACCTGTACCGCGACGACCTGACAACTGTTGGGGCCAAGCCGGTAATCAACGCGACCGAAATCAGCTTTGACATCACGGGCATGGACATCATTCTCACCGACGATGTACTTTACACTGGCCGTACGATCCGGGCTGCACTCGATGCGCTTTTCGATCACGGCCGACCTGCGCGTGTCCAACTGCTTTGCCTGATCGACCGTGGCCATCGTGAGCTTCCGATCGAAGCCCGCTATGTGGGCCGTAAGGTTCCTACGACGGCGAATGAGATTATCGAGGTCAAGTTGAACGAGATCGACGGGCTCGAAAAAGTTCTGATGGTAGAGAAAGTTTAGCTATGGCAAACGGCCTGCTTGATATTGAGGCCCTGAAGCGGACAGAGATCGAATCGCTGCTGGAGCGAGCCAAGGATTTTCAGCCTCTGCAGAACCAGCGCGAGAAGCGTCTGGATTTACTGGATGGCCGTTTGGTTGTGAATCTGTTTTTTGAGTCGTCCACGCGAACGCGATTGAGTTTTGAGATTGCCGCGAAACGTCTGGGAGCCGATACGCTGACGATCAGTTCGCAGGGGTCGAGCGTGTCCAAGGGCGAGACATTGCTCGATACGGTCAGTACTCTGAGCGCGATGAAGCCGGACGCCATTGTAATGCGACATGCGGCGTCGGGCGCTCCGCACTTTCTGGGTCGTTATTTGCCGATGCCAATCATCAATGCGGGCGACGGACAACACGAACATCCAACACAGGCGCTGCTCGATGCGCGCACGATTCTCGACAATCGACCAAGTCTTGAGGGTTTACGAGTCGCAATTATCGGGGACATTCTGCATAGCCGCGTAGCGCGGTCAAACATCCACTTGCTGTCCAAGTTTGGCGTAGATATCGTTCTGTGCGGACCGGCTCCATTGGCCCCGCAGGACTTGAAGCATCTCGCCCCTGGCGTGACAATTACCTACGACATCAAGGAGGCGCTGCGCGACACGGACATCATCATGATGCTGCGGGTGCAGTTGGAGCGGCAGAATGAGACGAGCTTCCCGGCCGGGGAGTATTCGCGCTTTTATGGTTTGCGAGCAGAGAACCTGGCCCTGGCCAAGCCGGACGCAATCGTCATGCATCCGGGACCGATGAATCGGGGACGTGAAATTTCTACTGAAGTTGCCGACTCTTCGCGATCGGTGATCCTGAGTCAGGTCGAGAATGGCATTGCTGTCCGGATGGCCGTGCTCGAAAAGGTGTTGCGGTAAATGCCGAAATTATTGATACGAAACGGGCGGGTGATCGACCCGGCAAATGGCATTGATCGAGTTGCCGATGTATTGCTAGCCAACGGCATTGTGCGCGGCGTGGGCGAGAATTTGCCGGCGCGCGGAGCGACAGAATTTGACGCGACCGGCCTGATCGTGGCACCTGGCTTTATAGACATGCATGTACATCTGCGTGAGCCGGGCTTTGAGAGCTCCGAGACGATCGAGACGGGGTCCAAGTGCGCGGCGGTTGGCGGCTTCACCAGCGTGTGCTGTATGCCCAATACGAACCCCGTAAACGATACCGCTCATCTGACGCGCTACATCATCGAGCGGGCGCGAGCTGTCGCGAAGGTGAATGTGTTTCCGATTGGCGCAATCAGCAAGGGGAGCCTCGGCGAGGAACTCGCCTCGATTGGAGCGATGCAGGCGGCGGGCGCGGTGGCGATATCGGATGACGGGCGACCGGTGATGAATTCGCGGGTGATGCGGCGGGCCATGGAGATTGCTGCCAGTTTTGATATCCCAGTGATTGATCACTGCGAGGACCTCAATCTGTCTGCTGGCGGAGAGATGCACGAAGGCCTGGCGTCGCTGCGCCTTGGACTGCGAGGGATTCCGGCTTGCTCAGAGGACGTAATGGTGGCGCGCGACATCCTGCTGGCGGAAGTTACGGGAGCGCGCTTTCATGTGGCGCACCTGTCGACAACCAATGCGATTGCGATGGTTGCGGAAGCAAAACGAAGGGGGCTGCGGGTCACTTGCGAAGTGACGCCGCATCACTTCGCTATTCACGACCTTGAGGTTGTGCCCTACGATTCAAACTTCAAGATGAAGCCGCCGATCCGGTGCTCACATGATGTGGCGGCGATGATCGAAGGCATTAAAGCTGGCTACATTGATGCCATTGCTACGGACCACGCCCCGCACAGCGTAACCGACAAGATGCAGGAATTTGAACGTTGTCCCTTTGGGATCCTCGGCCTGGAGACGGCGATCGCGCTGTCGCTGGAGCACCTGGTTGCCCCTGGGCACATCTCGATCCGGCGCTTGATTGAATTATTTACGACCGGCCCGGCCGGCATCCTCAAGTTGAATCGCGGTGCACTCACGCCGGGATTACCGGCGGACGTGACGATTCTCGATCTTGACTCCAAGTGGACTTATGACGTTAATAAATCGCCATCGAAATCGCGCAATTCGCCTTTTGATGGCAGGGTATTTAAAGGCCGTGCGCTCGCGACGATTGTGTCCGGAGAAGTGGTTTGGCAGGCTTGAACGACGCGTTCCACTGCTTGATCCATTCCTTGTACTCCGGCACCAACGAGCCACCGGGACCAATGAGCCGACTGCGGAGCATCATGTTTGATGAGGAAACCGATTCGCGCTCATAAGGGCCAGTCTTCAGCAGGCCGGCCCTCAGCTGCTTTTCGAATTGGGCCTTGTCGAGCGCAATTGCCAGGGCCATCGCTTCCAATGAGTCCTGCCGGGTGTCGTCGGTGACCTGAGCGTGGCGTTCTTTGAGGTGTGCGCCAGTTTCGCCACAGGTTTCGCCGTTAGCGAAGTACACGCCCATGATTTGGCCCTCGATCTTGATCGGTGAACTTAGGGCAGCCGGGAATTCCATGTCGGCGGGGACCATGATTGAAGATGAATAGGGCGCAGCACGAGCAGGGCTCTTCCAGACCTGGTCGTAGTAACGACCGTTGGCAAACTGGATACGGATGATCCCAGAAGCGGCGAGCATGCCGCCGCCGGTGAGGTCGCGGAGCTTGATGGCACCACCCTTGAGCGTACGATTTCCAACCCACGCCTGCCCTGAAACTTCAACGGGACATTTGGAAGCTGCCTGGTAGCGAATCGACATGGGCGCGCGGCTTTCGTCTATTATGCCCCCTCCAGCCTGTGCCTGAAAAGTCAGGACTCCATATAAAACGGGAACGAACATATATGTTTTAGGGTACTACAGGCATATGAAAACGCCATGAATGAAACCCCGCGAACATCCAGGGAATTTACCTTACATTTTGGGCGGCAGTCCGTCGCCTGGCTTAGGCGCCGGGAAGGGGTAGGTTCTGGGAACAACACTGACCTCGGTCGTAAAAGTGTGTGGGTGCTTGGCCCCAGAGTCGTAGGTCAACTCAAGGAAGAATGCGGTGTAGCCGGTTGCAGGCTTGGGGACGCGCGCACTGTACTTGCCGTTGACGAGGGCAACCTTCTCCGATGACCACTTTGCTCCCGTTGTGGTGAGGCGGAAGTCGCGATTTTTGGGGTTCGTGATTTGCCACAGTTTCACGCCGGTTGGAGCCTGCTCTGTCTTTAGCGAGATGGCACCATCATTTTTGTCCACCTTCCAATCAAAGTTTGGGCGGGGGCGGTTGTTCACGATAGAATCGACGAAAGCGGTGAGGCTTTGGGTGACGCCGATGGGCTCGAGATTGTGCCGAGTGTTGGGCATGTAGCGAATGTGCTTTTCGCCCTTCAACTTTGAATAATAGAACTGCGAGCTGTCGGGCAAAAAGAAGTCGTCGCCAGCAGAGTTGATCAACAATTTGGGCATTGTCAGGCGTTTGCGGTATTCAAACGGCTCCTCGATTTTCATCAGATCTTTAAAGCGCTTGGTATTGAACCAATCGGGAATACGCATGTCAACATAGTCCTGGATGGCAGGGGCCCAGAAGCCATAGGAACGGTAGTGGTGCGTGAAGCTGGGCACCATGTTCAACAAATCGATCACCATGGGAACCAAGGCAACGACACGCTTGTCTACCACTGCAACGGTCCAGGTTGTCCAGCCGCGTTTGGATGCGCCACCAATGATGAACTTGTCGACGTTGAGCGCGCCGCCCTCGGGTGTCTTTAAAAAAGCAGTGACCGTGTCCATGGCGCGGACTGCGGCTTTGGTCATCGGCAGCCGCAGGGGCCAATTATCGTCGCCCCCCTGGAGGTATTTGTCCCAGGTGTAGGCAATGATGCCATCTTCACTGCGAGTCTTAGTTTCGCCGCCAAAAGTGAGTGGCTCGCTGGGGATCTGTCGAAGCTCTGCGACGATGACGCCGGCATCGTTGGCGATGGTGGTCATGAGGGGGCTGGCGTTGGGCTTGCCACCTCGATTGTTGCCGCCGTCAATCCACAGCAGGGCGATATTGGATTTGACCTTTGCCGGCTTGTAGATCTGGATGAAGTGCTTCCATTCCGGTTTATCTACTTCCGTGGCGCTGCGCCAGGTCTGACTGGTCATCTCGATCAAAGAAACAGAAACGCCGCTGGCGCTTGTTGTGCCAGCGGCGTTCCATTTGTAGGTAGAGTCTGGTGCCTTTACATAGCGATCCAGTGCCGTATCGGCACCGTATGCGAGGCAGAGGCTAAACAGTAGCTGGGTTGGGAGCCTCAGGATTGAGGCCGAGGTCGCGAATGGCTTGAGCGGCGGCATTAGCATCCATCTTACCCTCACGAGCCAGGCGCGACAACGCGGCAGCAACAATTGATTCCGCATCGATCTCAAAGAAGCGGCGAAGGTATTCGCGATTCTCTGAGCGACCGAAACCGTCAGTGCCGAGTGCGGTGAGGCGTCCACCGAGGCAGGAGCCTAATTGATCCTTGAGCACCTTGATGAAGTCGCTGGAAGCAACGATCGGACCTTGGGTGCCTTCCATCACTTGCGCGATGTAAGGCGTGCGCAACGGCTCGTTGGGGTGCAGGCGGTTCCAACGATCTGTCGCGACGGCTTCGCGACGCAGATTGACGTAGCTGGTAACGCTCCAGACATCGGCAGCAACGCCAAATTTCTCGGCAAGGATGTCTTGCGCGCGCAACGCCTCGTTCAACATCGGGCCAGAGCCCCAGAGCTGAACAGTGGCCTCGCCAACCGGCGATTTCTTAAGGCGATAGATGCCCTTGAGGATTCCATCTTCGATGTTTTCGACATCGGTGGGCATCGCGGGCTGCGGATAGTTTTCGTTATAGGCCGTGATGTAGTAGAAGACGTTTTCACGATTCGTGTACATGCGCCGAATTCCGTCGCGAATGATGATCGCCATCTCATAGGCGTAAGCGGGGTCGTAGCACTGGCAGGTGGGGACAACGCTGAACAACAGATGGCTATGACCGTCCTGGTGCTGCAAACCCTCGCCGTTCAAGGTTGTGCGACCGGCGGTGCCGCCGATCATGAAGCCCTTGCCGCGAGCGTCGGCGAAGGCCCAAACCTGATCGCCAACGCGCTGGAATCCGAACATCGAATAGTAGATGTAGAACGGGATCATCGGCGTATTGAGATTGGCGTAGGCGGTTCCGGCGGCGCTAAAACTGGCCATCGAGCCTGCCTCGGTGATGCCCTCTTCGAGGATCTGGCCGTCGCGCGATTCCTTGTAGTAGAGGAACATGTCGCTATCGACAGGCTTGTAGAGCTGGCCCTGGCTGGCGTAAATGCCGACTTGGCGGAAGAGGGATTCCATTCCAAAGGTGCGCGCTTCGTCCGGGACAATGGGCACTACATATTTGGCGATGGACTTCACTTTAAGGATGCTCTTGAGGATGCCGACAAATGCAGCCGTGGTGGAGGCGGGGCGACCGCCTGAACCGTCGAGAGAATCGGAGAATGCAGCCATCTCGGGAGCGGCGAGGGTCCAATTGCCTTCGTTGCGGCTGGGGACGGGCCCGCCCATGGCGGCTCGCTGCTTCTGGATGTACTGAGCTTCGGGAGAATTTTCGTCCGGCTTATAGAAGCTGGCGGTCATCGTGGCTTCGGCTGGAACCGGGATATTGAAACGCTTGCGAACGTATTCGAGTTCATTCTCGTTGAGCTTCTTCTGGTTATGGGCGACGTTCTTGCCTTCTCCAGCCTCGCCCATACCGTAGCCCTTGATGGACTTCATGAGGATGACGGTGGGGCCGCCGCGATGGTCATAGGCGCGCTTCATGGCGTTGTAGACCTTGAGGGGATCGTGGCCGCCGCGCTTGAGATTTCCGATTTCCTCATCGCTCATGTCGGCGACGAGTTCAGTGAGCTCTGGATACTTACCGAAGAATTCGCTGCGGGCGTATGCCGGCCCTTTGACCTTGAAATTTTGATATTCGCCGTCCACGCATTCGGCCATGCGCTTGATGAGGAGGCCGGTCTTGTCTTTGGCAAAGAGCGGATCCCAGTTTGAACCCCAAATGCACTTGATCGTATTCCAGCCGGCACCGCGGAAGGCACCTTCCAGTTCCTGAATGATCGAACCGTTGCCGCGCACCGGGCCATCCAGCCTCTGCAGGTTGCAGTTGATGATGAAGATCAGGTTGTCTAGCTTTTCGCGGGAGGCCAGGGTGAGGGCACCAAGCGATTCTGGCTCGTCGGTCTCGCCATCGCCGCCGATCATGATGACCTTGCGGTCGGTGGCCGGGATCAGTTCCCGATTCTCGAGGTAGCGCAGGAATCGCGCATGGTAGATCGAATTGATCGGGCCGAGGCCCATCGAAACCGTTGGAAACTGCCAGAAGTCTGGCATGAGCCAAGGGTGCGGGTAACTGGAAAGGCCGGGCTGGTCGCGCAACTCGTGGCGGAAGTTGACGAGGTGCTGCTCCGTGAGGCGACCTTCGAGAAAGGCGCGGGAGTAGACACCGGGTGAAGCGTGGCCCTGGTAATAGACAAAGTCGCCCGGCTGCGTGGAACCGTCACCGGCCTGGATCGAGCCGCGAAAGAAGTGGTTGAAGCCGACCTCAGAGATCGTGGCAAGGGAGGCAAAGGTGGAAATGTGGCCGCCGATGCCATCGTCGTACTTATTGGCGCGGGCGACCATCGCCATCGCATTCCAGCGGACGAGGGCTTTGATGCGGCGCTCGATTTCGCGATCGCCGGGATAGGGGAATTCCTCCCCCACGGGAATCGTGTTGATGTAGGGGGTATTCAGGCGCAGGGGCGCAGTCACGCCTAATTGCGCGGCGCGGGCCATCAGCTGCTGCAGCAATTCGCTGGCGCGCTCTGGACCTGCATCATCGACTACTTGGTCGAGGGCCTCCAACCATTCGGACGTTTCTTGTCCGCTGGCGTCGACCGGAATCTCTGGCTTGGTGGTAATCATTGCTAAAGGGAATCTAACTATTAATTTAACTTGTCCGGGCTTGCCGTGGATAGGGGAAGTGTCCTAACTCGATGGATTCTTTGGATCGGCTACATGGCGGACGCTTCTCAAATGCTTCTTTATGAAGCTACTTTGCCGAAGCTGGATTGGACTTCGGCACACATCCCTGATAAATTCACAGCTCAAGCTCATGATCACAATTCGATTGGCTTTGTTGACGATTTTGCTGCACGCTGGACTTTTCGGCGCTGCACGCAAGCTGGAAATTTACTGGATCGACGCGGAAGGAGGCGCGGCAACGCTGATCGTTGCGCCCAGTGGCGAGTCGCTGCTGGTGGATACGGCGAACCGGACGCCGGACGACCGCGATGCCAAGCGGATCCTGGCCGCGGCACAGATGGCCGGGCTCAAGAAGATCGATATTCTGCTCACGACGCACTTTCACGGCGATCATATCGGCGCAATGGCGGCGCTGGCCAAGTTGATCCCGATCGGCATGTATATGGATCATGGCGACTCGATCGAACTGAATCGTCCGAACATAGCGGCGGCCTATAAGGCCTACGTCGAATTGGCGGCTGGAAAGCGCAGAATTTTGAAGGCGGGCGATCGGATTCCGCTGAAGGGTGTTGAGATTGAAGTTGTGATGTCGGCGGGGCAGGGGATCACGAAGGCTCGCAAGGGCGCTGGAGCGAAGAACGCGGCGTGCGCAGCCTACAAGGAACCGGCAGCACCAGAGCCTGATCCAGACAACGATCAGAGCGTTGGTTTTGTGCTGAAGTACGGGAAGTTTGATTTCATCGACATGGGCGATCTGACCTGGAAATTTGAACAAAAAGTTGTTTGCCCAATGAATTTGATCGGCAAGGTGGATCTGTACCAGACGACGCATCATGGCCTGGATCGATCGAACTCGCCGCAGTTTGTGTGGGCGATTCAGCCGACGGTGGCGGTGATGAATAACGGACCGCGCAAGGGCGGACAGGCAAGCGTTTTTGAGACCTTGAGGAAGTCCCAGGGCCTTCAGGACATTTGGCAGGGGCATCTCGCGTTGAATACACCGAAGGATGTAAACACTGGTGAAGCGATGATTGCAAATCTGGAAGCGAGTGCTGAATGCAAAGGGAATTTGCTGAAGGCGGCCGTGGATTCCAAGGGCCGCTTCACGATGACGAACCTGCGCAACGGCTTCACCAAGACCTACGAATCGAAGTAGAAGTGTGGCTGCATATTGACGGGGGTACGCTGAGTTTGCTGTAATTGTTGGGTAAGCGTTCCTCGGTAGCTCAATGGTAGAGCGTTCGGCTGTTAACCGAAATGTTGTAGGTTCGAATCCTACCCGGGGAGCCATTTCTTTTTCTACGCGGCCCTTAACAAGGTGTCCAGCCTGCGTAGATTTTCCTCAAAACCCCAGCTTCAACGCGAATTGGATCACACGCGGATTTCCGGTTGTATTGCGGATTACGCCATAGCTTGATGCCGTAATGCTGCCGCCAGGATTCGAGAAATTCGTGATGTTGAGGATGTTGAAGAACTCCGACCGGAATTCCAGCCAAGCCTTTTCTGAAATCGGGATCTGTTTGTTCACAGAAAGATCGATGTTGCGTTGCACTGGCCCGCGCAGGATGTTTCTGCCGGTATCGCCAAAGAAATTTCCGGCGCGCACGAAGGCAGCCGTATTGAAATATTGGTTCAAACGATCCTGAGTGCGGCCGCTGCCTTGAGCTGACTGAATCGTCGCTCCAGGGGCCCAGCTTGCGCGGCTGCTGGCTGTGCCATAGATTGCTGCGCCACTCGTATCGAGGATGCTGATCGGCGTTCCGCTTTGTGCAATTGCGACGCCAGCGACCTGCCAGCCGTCAAAGACGCGCTTGCCCACCTTCGTGTTGTTTAACGCGAAGCCCCATTTGGGAATGTTGTAGCTGAAATTCACCACCAATCGCTGGGTACGGTCAAAGTCTGAAGGTCCACGGTTGAGGCCGAGACGCGTCTGGTCGCCATCGACGCCGGTGAATGTGGCACCTGTTGCCGAGCCAGAATTGTTATCGAGCGACTTGGCCCACGTATAGGCGCCGAGCAGCCGCAGCCCTCTTGTCAGCCGTCGGGTGACGCTGAGCTGCATCGAGTTGTAACGAGAATCCGTCGAAGTTTCAAGCCAGACCAAGCCCGTTGGCGAGAAGCCCACGTAGGGCACGCGCAGCTGTGCGTTTCCAGATGTGTTGGTTGTCTGTCCGTTTATCGGGGTAGTGGGACTTGCCAGCAACGGTTGATTGATGAGGCGCTGCGTGGCCAGGCGTGAACCCTTGGTTCCTGCGTAGCCTAATTCCACAAGGGTTGAGGGCGTGAGCTGATATTGCAGGTTCAAACCGTACTGCTGCAGGTAGGGCGTTCGCAAGCTTGGGTCCACCGCATTCAAGCCGATGGCGGGCCGATCCGTGGTGTAGGGAGGCGAGTAGAGAAGCGGCAGAATTGGAAACTGCGAGCGCTGCGGGAGCACTGGGAAGGGGTCCTGCAAAGAGGCGAAGCCGTTGGATGCCGCTTGCAGATCTGTACGTACATAGCCAGGCAGCGAGAGGGCTTCCAACAAGCCGAGTTGATTCGATAGACGGTCGTAGTAAATGCCATAACCGCCTCGCATCACCAGTCGCTCGCTGATCTTGTAGGCCATGCCAAAGCGCGGCGCGAAGTTGCGGAGTGGCTCGCGGTCGATGAGGGTGGGGGCGACCTTCGGGATGCCAGCTATTGGCTTGGTGGAGGCTGAGCTTTGGACAAACCCGGCGCTGGTAGAGCCGCCCACGGGTGGAGGCAGATAGAGACGTGTATCGAAGCTGCCATTGCGTCCCAGCGTGTCGACTGCATAACCCAGATAATCCCAGCGCAGGCCCACGTTTATAGTCAGGCGTGACGAGATTTTCCAATCGTCGAGCACGAAGAACGACAAGTCAGTGATGCGGTCCATCCTGTCTGTCACGCCGCTCGCCACGCTGGACGTATTGATGTTGCTGAAGCCTGTGCCGTTGCCGCCCTGCGCAAGGGAGGAACCCGGTAGGCCAGTGAGGAAATCACCAAAGCTTTGCATGGTGAGCGTGCCGCGGAATCGATTGTTCGAATAGTAGTTGTCGACGTAGCGGCGCATTTCGCCTCCGGTACGGATCTGGTGCTTGCCCCTAAACCACGACAATGTATCCACCGCGTGATAGGTGTCCTGCGCGACACCCTGATCTGCATTTACGCTGTAACCCAGGCTGAAGACGCCGGTCACGATCATCTGCGGAATATCAGGAAAATCGGCCGAGTTGAAGCGCTTCATGCCAATGGCACTCAAGGGGATTTGGTTCTCGGGCAATACGGCACCCAGCAGGCGCGAGAACCCCATTCGGGCCTCGTTGACGAGATTCCCGTTGAACACGTGCGTATCAGTCAGGCTGAGGATTCGGCTCTTGAAATCCTGAGTGGTGCCAAAGCCGGGAACTGTCGCCGCTGGTAGGGGCTGAAAGGCTGGCTGCGCCGAGATGATCGATTTGAACATCAGGCGGTTCTTGCTGGCCAGTTGATGATCGATATTCGAGATGTATTGGTTCTCGCTGTAGCGCGCTGGAATTGAGACTGCGTAATTCACTCCGGTCGAAGATGTTTGTGGCGAAGGAATCACAAATCGCCCACCGGGGAGTTTCAGGTTCAATAGCGCAAAGGATACTGCATTGATATTGGCTCCGTCGGCGGTGATTGCCGGGCCTCCGCGCGCGCCGCGCAATCCTACGAAAGCATTGCCCAGGGCGGAGCGTGAGCGGTTCAGCGGAATCGCTGGCAGACTCAGAGAGCTTGAGCCCGATAGCCCGTTGCGCTGCTGTGTCCCCTGATAGGAGAAAAAGAAAAACGTCTTGTTGCGGATCACCGGTCCACCCAGATTGCCGCCAAATTGATTCTGCTTCAGCACTGGGCGCTGCTGCCCTGTCGAGTTGAAGAAGTAGCTGTTGGCGTTGAGTTCGTTGTTGCGAAAGAACTCGAACAACGCACCGTGAAAGGTTGGCGTGCCAGAACGTGTGACCAGCACCACTGCCGCGCCGCCGCTGCGTCCGGATTGCGCATCGTACAAGCCGGTCTGCACTTTAAACTCCTGAATTGCCTCGGGCGCTGGTGCTACTAAACCGTTGGAGGCGAAGGCGTTTTCGTTGGACGTGTTGCTATGAATGTTCACCGCGTCGACGCCGTCAATCGCAACCGAATTCGATCCGAGCCGTGCACCCCCGGAAGAGATGTTCTGTGTGCCGCGGCCCAGCGCCCCGGCGTCGTTGAGCGGGCCTGAAGTACCTGGTGACAAGGCGAGCAATTGTGTGAAATTACGGCTGGATAACGGCAAATCTTTGACTACGGCACCTTCGACGACGCGCCCTAAAGCCGCGTTTTCGGTCTGGAGCAATGGGGCGGATGAGGTGACTTCGATTCGTTCTCCGACAGATGCCGGCTTGAGGGAAATGTCGACGGCTATGCGTTCGGTAACACCGAGAACGGCGGTCGTCGTACTGGTGGCAAAGCCCGTCAGCGAAACTTCGATCCGGTAGCTACCGGGCGGCAGAAACGGGAAGCTATATCGTCCAGTGGCTGAACTCAAGGCTTCTCTAAGTTCTCCCGTGCCAGCGTTCTGTGCCGTAACCTTGGCTTTTGGCACCTTCGCTGCGCTGGTGTCGGTGATCTCGCCGGAGATGGAACCGCTGGTTTGCGCCAAAATCAGCGTCGCCAAAAACAGCTCAATAACTACCAATCGTGACCAGACCATCAATGCAACCACCTCTTTTAGTCAGTGTAACGTTACAGCTCGCTGTCGTAACCAAAGTGCCCAGCCACCAAAGACAGCGATCCCGACAGCCCCAATCCACCACACACTGCGCTGAATTGGAGGCCATCTCGTCTGGAATGAATAGTCGACTTTAATCTCCGACTGGACATAATCCCGCTTCTGCGCTGCAATTCGGGGTTCATCGGCTTTGGAGCGCAGGCAGTTTACGAGATAGACACCAATGGCGGGGGCGTGGTGGTTCACAAATCGCAGTTCATGATTTGCTGCCCATGAGGCGGGAAGATCGGCATAAACTCGCAGGCGAATTGGCTCCAGGCCTGCGGCCATAGCGTCGATCGCAGGAAACTGCGAGTCGAGAAGGCGTAACTCCAGTTTCGTGTGATCCACTTCGAGCGACAGCGATTGAAGGACCTTGTGCGTGTATGCGTCTTTCTCACCCTCCGACAGGCGACCGTCCCCATCTGTGTCGATCATGGCCAAAATAATTGGCCAGACGGCCTGACCTGGCGTCAGATTGACTTCGATTCCGATTTGACCCCGCTCAATCGTGAGCAGCGTTGCCTGGAGATACTCGTCGTTTCGATGTGCCACAAGAAGCGTGGCAAAGCCAAGCACCAGAAGCAATGCCTTCATCGTGAGGTGGATGTCCGCCCGTAGTCATTTCTGGGGTCTCGATAGATGGTGTGGATGTGCATCGTGAGGTCGCCGCCCAGTGCCTGTGGCGCATACTCTATGACGAGTTGCGGCCCCTGGATTCGGAAATAGGCGGCGCTGCCGGGAGTGATTGGGCCGCTCCAGGCGAACCAGGTTTCCGACATGCCAGACTGAATCTCGGCCATGCGCTGGGCTGCTGCCTCATCGTTTACAATTCCGACCCATTCACGAATCACGTCGAGCAACTGAACTTCCTGAGTGGCAGTGAGTGCGGTCGCCTTGATACCTTCGGGTTGGATCGTCTTGCCATCCTTCCCTGGGCCCAGGACAAGATCGGCGACCTTGTAATTCAGGATCGCCTGCTTTCTCTGGGTCTCGTCAAGCGAGTTGACCAGGGCATTAGCTTTGTCGGTCTCACGTCCGAGCGGGCGTATCGTTTTTCCATTGAACGTGTATTTAGCAGGTTGCGCGGCGGTATGGCTGGGAGTGAGAATGCCATCCTTACCGGCAAAGGTGAGGTTGAGGGCCAGATGGTGCCCGCCGAACTGCAACATCCACGGGTCTTTCGACGACGGTTTACCCAGGATCGAAATGAAATAGAGATCGCGCCCAAACATATTGCCACTCTCTCCACTGCCCGACTTGAGGACTTCGTCGCCTTCCATGATGGCGAGCGTTTTCTCGTAGCCCTGCTTGCTCAAGGAGACAGCCAATAGCCCGAGGGCAGCCTTGCGTTGACTCTCGCTCAGGTCGCCCAGCTTAAGGCCGGCCCGCAGAGATATACTCGCAGGGAGGTTCGACCAGCGCACGCGCTGCTTTTCGTCGTTGAACTCAAACAGGACCTTGGCTTTTTGTGCAGGATCGAGAGTGGCTAGAAACGCATCAGCACTGGAGACGATTTTGGCACTGCTCTGGGCGTTGAGTTTAGCTAAGCCGCCAACAAGCAGCATGCACCCAATTAGGATCACGTTCTTCATTTAGACATCATCAACTAACGGCACGAATTGCACAAGCGTCTGATTTGGAACATGAAGCAGATCAGCTCGTCTAGTTGATGGAAAGGTTGAAGGATCTCCCGATGCTGAGCAGGGGCTGTCGTGACATGCTTAGCGCGTGCTTGCAGGATGCTCGCGCTTGAGCTGGCTGATGATCGCGGGCGCTAGTCCGGTCAGATTGGAGGGGAGACGGACGGTGAGATGGATCGCATTTGGCCCATTACTGCCGTCTCGTAATATGGAGATGCCGCGAGTTGAATAGTCGCTTTTGGCATTGCCCCACAAGGTGCCCAATCCCTCATTGCCCGGCAACGTTTCAAACTCCACCGAGGCGTCGGTTCGGTTCGTCAGCTTGTCCTTGGGAAAGGGGCCAGAAGGGAGGCGTCCCAATGAGGGCTTGTGAGAGTATTCGGCTATTTCTTTCAAGTCCATGCGAATTCCCGGTAAGAACCTGTCGTAGGCGGGGAACATACGCGCGATCATTTCGGCCACTTCATATCGCCCCGATGTGGCACTATCTCTCTCGGTGAGCACAATCGCGGGACCTACGTACTTTGTCAATGCGTTTTCCGGGTCGATTGACTGAGGTAATACATGCAGTTCCCAGCCGCTTGAGCCACCGAATTCGCGGCAACGCCAACCGCGTGGACCGAGGACTCCTTTGGCCTGGGCCGCGTAATATGCGAGCTTGTTTGCGGCTGCCGGGCTGATCGATAGCTTCTTCGAATCGCCTTTTGGCGCTGGGTACGAGGTACCTTGTACGTCGGCCGGGCAACCGACGAAGGGCACCAGGACCGTCTGCGCGGTTGATAGCCACGGGATTAGACAGAGCAAGAGCTTGGTCACCACTGGTCAGTTCGTCGGCACCGGTATATCCGAATTCCAAATATCGGTGACGCACTTCCACCCGCCGTCGGCTTGCTTCTTCCAGATCTCGACCATCTTGCCTTCGTCCTTCACCAAGCCGCCCTTCTCATCCTTGAAACTCATCGTGTAACTTCCGTACATATACCCGAGTTCGCCCGATTGAGCCATCACAACTTTGGTGGGTTGCCAGGCGATCGATAGTTCCGGCAATGCCATCATCGCGCCGATCGACTTGAGCACTGCTTCCTTCGTTGTCGCCACCTTCTCGTTGGGCGGCAGTACGATCGCGTCATCGGTGTAGAATGCCGCCCAAGCCTCTGCCTTGCGCAACTTGGCGGCCTCCACCCAAGCCGTGTCCGCCTTGCGGATCGCCGCCTCGGCCGCCGCCAGATCTGGCCCGGGCGCGGGGGCACAGCCAGCCAACATCAGAGCACATCCAATCCAGCCGAAAGTCGTTCGCATATCGCTGTAGGATATCGCGAATGGGACTTGTCACTCAATCGGCGTAAGTGTGGATTCCACTTGAAACTTCCGGAAGCCATAGAACTCGTGAATTTGCAGGCCGCGTTGTTTCAGGATGCCGAAGGACTGGACGCCAAAATTGAGGGTGCTGCGGTGTTCAAACCAGATATCCTGGCCTTCCACCGGGGCGAAGTATAGCGTGATGATTGAGCCGGGAAGCGTCTCTGAGTCGGGTCCGATGACTTCTACCTGACGCTTGGCGAGGACTCTGGTTGCCTGGTCTATCCAGAGTGTTTGTCGGTAAGACTGGAACTCTTTTTTGCGGGGCGTTTCGGCCTGGCCGTTAGGTTCAGCGAGGATTCTGTCGGCAAGGCGACCGTCCATCAACTCTTCACCGAGGAACTTCAGATTGTAGGCCTCGGCGAGTTCACCGATCTTACCCATGCGGACGTTGCGAGTGCCGGGGAGGAAGCGCTTGCCGCCGACCTTTTCTTCGCGACGGGCAACAAGGCGGCGGGCTGCCTCCTGCTTGCGTGAGGCTTGACTCTTGGCAAGATCTGCACCGGAGAGCGGCTTGCCACTCGATTCGATCAATTGCTTGTAGGGCTGGCCTTCGACAAAGATGTGCTCGAAGACGCGGTTCAGCCACGGGC
This sequence comes from Bryobacterales bacterium, assembly GCA_038206015.1. GTDB lineage: Bacteria > Acidobacteriota > Terriglobia > Bryobacterales > Bryobacteraceae > Bryobacter. Next base: position 40,274 of record JBBRBI010000027.1, read on the forward strand.
CCACCCTTTGCTTTTGGCCATCGTCATTGAGTTTCCAGTTTTGTTGGCGCTCGCGATAAACAAAGGGCCGGCGGAGTGTCTCCTGCGCCTTTTCAGCGACGATGGCATCGGCCAGAAGGGCGACGGGGTCACGGTCGAGGGCAAGCAACAGGAGGAAAAGTGACGTCACATCCCTATAGGAACATGAGCGGAACCCTCAGATCTTGCGCGAAAGAATCATTCGGGGAGACAGGCCCGAGGGCGCGAGGATTCCGGCTGTGTTGGAGAGGGGTTTGAGCGTATCGTCGATGGCGATGCCGAGAGTGTTGCGCAAAAAGTGTTGCCGCTGTTCGATGCGACTGGCGGCGTTGGGGTAGGTCTGGCGGAAGTCACGCCATGCGGTGGCATCGAGAATTGCATAGCCGTCTTCCAGCCGCGTGGAGAAGTAAGTCGAATGGCTTGGGATGATGTCCGATTGGAGGACCATGCCGGAGTCCAGCTTGACATCAGAATTCGCTGTAAAGGGCGAGCCGGGCCATTCGTCGTAACTGATGTAGTGGCCGGGGTTGAGTTCGACATGAAAGGTGTCGTGCGGGAGTTGGGTGTGAACCCGCTCGTAAATTGCAGCGCAGCTCGCGCCCGGACGGATGGATTCCAGCCATGCGGCCATCGCGCTGAAATAGGGCTCAACAAAGGCCGGGAGATAGTCGCGGGCCGGGGCGGGGAGGTCTCGCTCGTCGCTGGCGATCCAGTTGGCGCGGCAGATGTTCGCCCCCCAATAGGCGACGTTGGCCGACCAGGTGTGGCCGCGCTCGATGAGGTTGCCGCTGGCGCTGGCGAGACTGATACGCCCTGGGCCGGTCTTGCACGTCATGTGGCAGCTCAAGGGAGTGCCATCGTAGTGGACTGCTTCGGCCAGGAGTTCGTGATCCGTGATGCCGGGGCGCAGTGCGAATTGTACGCGGCGCATGGCTTCGGAGGCCTTGAGATTGTTTCGCTCGAATATCGCGATGTCGTAGGCGTGAACGTTGGTGCGGAGATTGGTGAGCCAGTGGGTGGTGTTGTGGACGGCCGTGAGCGAGGAAAGCTGGCGCAGCGTATCGATGATGTAACTGGGCAGATCGGAGCGTTGCGGCTCGCCGTAAGACTTCCAGCCGATGGCGGCGATTCTGGATTTGGCATCGATGCCGCAACTGGCAAAGATGGCTTCAAGGGTGCGGGAGTTGTTGCGCGGCTGATCCTCGAGCGAGAAGGGCTGGTAAACCTCGCTATCGAGCTTGAGGGGACTGATGGGGAGGTAGGCATGGCACTCGTTGCCGACGAGGATCAGAGGCGGGTGTTTTGCCCTGAGAATGAGCAGGGCCTCTTCAAAGCGAGGATCGAAATTGGAGAGGTAGTGGAGGTTGGCGAAGTGTTCGCGATCAGCGTAGACGACGGCGTGTGTGAAATTGTTGCGTTCGAGCAGACCCTGAAGGGCATCCAACCGGTGGAAGTGAAGTTTCGGGGGAAACTGGATGCGATCCACCGCATTTTCGTAGCTGGGCCAATCGCACTCAATTAACATTTAGGAGAGTTTGGTGCGGTCGCCGAGACTTGAACTCGGATGGGTTGCCCCGCTAGATCCTAAGTCTAGTGCGTCTGCCAATTTCGCCACGACCGCAATAGCCTCTATGATAACTCTACCGATGCCCAGTCTCTATGTACTGTTCGATGGATATTGCAATCTGTGTGATGGCTTCGTCAGTTTTGCGATCCAACGCGACCGGCGAGGAGTGTTGAGCTTCGTTCCGACACAGAGCGAGGAGGGCGTGCGGCTGCTGCAGGCCTTGGGGCAGGAGCAACTTCAAGGGTCGGTGTTGTTTATCGAGAATGGGCGACTGTGGAAGGCGAGCGATGCTGCGTTGCGGATCTTCTCTTATCTGGACTGGCCCTGGAGCTGGGTATCGTGGCTTCGGGTTGTCCCCAAGGGGCTGAGAGATTTCGTTTACGACTTGGTGGCTCGCTTGCGGTATCGACTCTTTGGATCCAAGTCGGTTTGCGCGATTACTCGTACGGGGAAAGGTCCACGGGCATGACGAAGAAGCCCATAGCGAAGAGGCGGTTGAAGATGCCATCGCGGTCCTCACGAACGTCCACCCAGTGAATTGAGGCGCTTTCGCCCTTTTCAGCGAAGAAACCCACGCCGCCACGCTTCAGGCGGTTATCCGTCCAGCTATCGACGACCTGGCCGTTGACTTTGGTGACGAACTGGTTGCCACGAACGATCATCTGCACGTGATAGAGCGTATCGGCACGGATGGATATCGGCAGCGGCAGGCGCTGACGATCACGTTCAACGCCATTCAGGACGGCGTAGCGGACGATGTCGGCCACAGGAAGGCCAGCCGTTTTCCGGACAACAATCTTGGTGGCGTAGTAGTTTCGCAGGTCGGGAGCGCGAAATGCCCAACTCATCGCGTTGCGATCGATTTGGCCTTCAAATTCCATGCGGTAGTCGGAGAGGGCAATCGAGGGTTTCCAGACGCGAAGCCCAGTGGGCTTCATCGTGCCGCCGTTTTGAGACCAGAGGGCGGTGCCAGAACCCATCCAGCCACTGATGCCAGCCCGGAAGTCCTCGTGGATCTTGATCGGCGACGTTGTGGGGATGATTGTTTTGAAGTATTCGGTGGCGTGCGAGAGCAACGGATTGCCTCGTGAAAATTCGCCAGTAAGCGAGATTGTGCGCAGGTGGGTGGTACTCGGCCCTGTACCGCCGGTTGCGGCAGAGAAGGCAAGCACTCCGATCATGATCGTAGACAAAACAACAATGATCTGGGCCTGGAGCTTGGAATGTTTGGGTTTCTTGTGGCGGTCACCGGTGACGATGGCGTAAAGCTCTTCGTCGCCGTAAATGACACTTTCCCTAGCCTGACGGGCGTTGAGCGTGCGTCCGCGACGGCGATGATCGTCGTTGCAGAACTCTCGGTCGGAGAGCCCGCGCCAGAAGCCGATATTGCCTTTACAGTAATTGCACTGCATGTATATTTCAGATCGCCCAAGGGTAGAATACCGGTGTTCCGGACTATATCCTAGTCAGTAGGTTGCTATACCCACTGAATTCAGGTCCTACTCAGGTGGAAGTTTAAGGTATTAGTCTTAGTCCTCAGGTACCCTTATTTGCAAACTCGGGCCTCGCCATTAGGCCTAGAATGGTTTTCCAGGCCGGATTGGCAAAAGCTCCTTGGAAGTTGGGGCCTAAACCCAAACTTTCCCTCCAAGACTAAGATCGGACTTGGGGCGTACTAGCATTAGGGTAAAAGCACTATGCGGATACCCTGTTTTTCAAACGAGACCTTAGGCGACGAAAAGAGTATTGAGCTGATCGAAATGCTTTTGCGTCACTCTGCCTCGCCCTTTTCGCGACATACCTACACGCCTGGGCACCTTACGGCGACGGGGTTGGTGTTGCATCCAGACGGCCGCTCGGTGGCTATGGTGTTTCATAGAAGACTGCAACGGTGGCTGCTTCCCGGGGGGCATGTGGAAGCTGGGGATGCTGATGTTGAGGCGGCGGCAGCCAGGGAAGTGCTGGAGGAGACGGGACTCGTGGTGAGTGGTGGGCGGATTATCGGTGCCGATGTTCATGGAATTCCAGCCAAGTTGCAGGGCGGCACGGAGGTAGAACCTTACCATCTGCACCATGACGTACTGGTTGGGTTTGTGACGGAACAAATTGAGTTGACGGTCAGCGATGAGAGTTTGGAGGTGCGCTGGGTAACACCGGAAGAATTCGACGAATATGCGGTGCCCGCAAATGTGCGGCGCGGTTATGCTCGGGTGCAATAGCTAGCGAGCAGGTGTTGGAAGGCGTGGTTGAGCACCGGCGTCACGCGATCGCCCTGGTGAATGTCCAGTGAATCGATGTGTCGGACGGGCAGAAGATCGCGGGTGGACGAGGTGATGAAGAGCTCATCAGCCTTTTCAAGGTCTGCCGGTGTCAAGACAGCTTCACGAATTGTGAGGCCGGGAACGGATACTTCCTCTAGCAGGAGCGCGCGGGTGACGCCGGGGAGACAGCCAGAGGAAATTGGGGGCGTAACAACATCGTTGCCAAAGACGGCAAAGATATTGGCGGAGGTCAGCTCGCTGACTTCGTCGCGTTCGTTGAGCAGGACGACCTCATCAAAGCCGTTGGCTCTGGCTTCTTCATACATACAGAGGTTCAGGCTCCAACTGAGCATCTTGGTGCCGGCGTAACGATTGGCGGCGTGGCGGGCTTGCGGATGGATTCCCAGGCTTACGCTGTCGCCCCAGGCTTTGAGCGCGGCGGTAAAAGCGATGATGTCGGCGGGGCGATCAATGCCGTCGCCTTCCCACGGGCCACCTTTGTTTCGCATGACGATGACGCGAAGAGTGGCGTCGTGGGCCTGGTTGGCCTGGACGAGGCGGAGGAGCTGGGAGCACAACCACGACGAATCGCTGGGGAAGGGAACCTGGAGAAGTTTGGCGTCGCGCGACATTCGGGCGTAGTGGCGTTCCCAGGCGAAGAGGATGCCCTGGTGGACACGAAGTGTGGAGAAGACGCCCCATCCATTGACGGCGCCAACTTGGCCGGGCGACAACGCGCGTGCGGCGGTGGGGAGGACACTGTCATTCACCAGCATGAGATCGTGCATGATTCTATTATTTGCCAGATCCCGGGCTAATTGGTGGGACTGGGTGATGCCGGCTTGCGAGCCCAGACCTGCGACATACGCACCAGCAGAGCGAGGATTTGGGGATTGTTGGTATCGCGATCCATGTCGGCAAGCACTTGCAGTAGCTCTTCGGTGGTAAGGAGGCCCGCACTGACGCAGGCGGGCCCGATCTCTTCGACCGAGAGCTTCAGGAGAAGGCGATTGTCGCCTCGCGAGAAGGCTGGCTGGTGGATTTCGATGTGAGGTTCCGGGAACCCGGCGGCCTCGACCAGGTGATAGAGGTTGTCGGCGAGGCCATAGTTAAGGCCACGAGCCGGGCCGAGGCGATAAAAAAGATCGGCAAAGTGCTGGAGGGCGCTGGGGGGATGGCTGCCAGCGGTCATAAGATTGCCATCCTCGACGACGATGATCCCGCCGGGCTTGAGCACATCGTACATCTCGCGCAGAGCGGCCATCGGGTCAGTGAGGTGGAGAAGCAGAAAGCGGCAATAGACCAGATCGAAGGAATTGCGGGGCAAGCCGGTTGCGGTGGCGCTGGTCTCAAGGAAGGTGACATTGCCGATGCCGTGGGACTGACATAATGCACGGCCTTCTGCGAGTTGATCGGCGCTGAGGTCGATGCCTGTGACGTGGCCCGCGGGGCCAACAATTTCTGCAAGCATGCGCGTCACAGCTCCTACGCCGCAACCGAAATCGGCAACGGACATGCTAGGGGAAATGCCGGCCTGGAGCAGAAACCGTCGACCAGCAGGCGAGTAAGTATCGTGAAGAATATGGAGACGGCGCACGGCAGCTTTGCCGGTGGCGAGCGTGTATTTTCCAGTTTGGGAATCAGTCTGCATGAGCTTCTTCGTATTCTAAAGGATAGTGATTGAAATCGTTGGTGGCGGCTTGATCGGGCTGAGTTGTGCATGGGAGCTTGGACGACGGGGGATCGACGCGGTCGTCTATGAGCGCGAGCCGATGGGCGTGGAAAGCTCCAGTTGGGCGGGGGCGGGGATGTTGGCTCCGGATGCGGAGATCTTTCCGGACGGATTGTGGCAGGCGATTGCAAACGAATCTGCGGCGATGTACCCGGCGTGGGTTGCGGCCTTGGGCGGCGCTGTAGACTTTGTTGCCGCCAATCAGGGCAGCGAGGGGCATGTTAACCCGCGGGATCTGGTGCGGGAATTGAGTGCAAAGGTTCGTGTGCTTCAGCGCAGAGTTGGAAGCTTGAGCGAGTTGGAGGGGGAGCAGGTAGTGGTGTGTGCGGGAGCCTGGTCTTCCCAGCTTGGAGAGCTTCCTGGGGTTGAGCCGGTAAAAGGCTATCTACTCGCCTGGGATGGTTTCGCCCCCGGCACGCTTCCTGCGATTCTTCGCGATGGACATACCTACGTTCTGCAGCGCAATGGTGGGCGGGTGATTGCCGGGTCCACTGAGGAACGCATTGGCTTTGATATGACGATTGACGCGTTGCGGATTGCAGAATTGCAATCGCGGGCTGAAGGGTTATGGACACCGCTGCTGGGGCTTTTACCGGACGATGCCTGGTGTGGACTGCGACCGGCGAGTCTGGATTTGAGGCCAGTAGTAAGGCGACTGGATGCGCGGACAGTGGCGGCTTATGGGCACTATCGAAATGGCATCCTGCTGGCACCTTGGACGGCGCGTTGGGTTGCCGACGAAATTCAGCGCCAATTGGGGAAGTGATCAGGGAATCGATCGTGAGTCGCCTCGATCAGGGATGCGACCCTGGTGCGGCGACGAACTAACTTTTCCATGAGAGCGGGCAAGGCGGCTTCATCATCTGGCGAGAGCCAGGCTCGCGGGATTTCGCGCAGTGCCTTGTCGAGGACGCTGTCGGGGAAGTGCTGGATGCGCTCGATCCAGGGCTCAAAGTCGGCCCAGCCGCGCACTTTGCGATAGACGGATGGGCGGTAATAAAGACCAAAGCCCGGGGCATCGGGGAAATCCCAATAGATGCCATTGAAGCAGTAGCCTTGGTCGATCATGGAGGCGATCAGGCCGCGCTGAGTGTACTCGGGATCGGCGGAGCCTTCGCCGTCTCCCATGATGTCGAGCAGGCGCGCGCGGAAGAAGATGCACTGGCGCGAGTCGGCGTTGGCGGTCCATTTATCGAATGCCAACGCGGCGGCGAAATGGTGAATGTTGCGACATGTGGTGAGCTGCATGTCGGGGACGATATCGTGTACGGTCTGCAGGGATGGATTGCCGGGGAATCGTGATCCGAAATGCCATCCCGCAGGCGGCGGCTGAATCACCCTGCTGCGCTCGATTCCCAGCAGCGGATTGGCATCGATCAGGGCTTGCGGGATGTCAATGATTTCAACTTCGGGGCAGGGAATCTTGAGGTAAGCCAGGATGCGTTGGGCGATCCATTCGTTGATGAGCGTTCGCAGGCCCTGCGGGTTATTGGTGAACTTGACGACGTAGTGATGGCCATCGGATGCGGCAAGGAGATGAGTTTGCGAGCCTCCGCGAAGGGGACGAAGCCAGGCAGTGGCGGTTACTGGCATGGCAGGTGCGCTAAAGTGAGGGAGTTATGGTTGAACCGACAAATACTACACAAGATAGCGCAAAGAGCAATCACTCCGAAGTTGCGCTCGACATGATGAAGTTCATCGCAGTGCAAACAGGATATGGAAAAGCGAGCGGACATCAGACGGGATTTGGGGCCAAAGGGCCCATTTCGCCCGAACAGTACGCCGATGCGCTGCTGGAACTGTATGCTCGTTGCAAGAAAATCGTAAAGGCTGACTAGCGCTTTCTAGAAGTCTTCTTTGCCGCTTTTTTCGCTACTTTTTTAGCGGGAAGAGCGGCTTTCTTTTTGGCGGCGATTTTCTTGGCCGGGGCTTTGGAAACGGCGACCTTCTTAGCCGGAGCTGCCTTCTTCGCTGGAGCTGCCTTCTTCGCTGGGGCTGCCTTCTTCGCTGGGGCTGCCTTCTTCGCTGGAGCTGCCTTCTTCGCTGGAGCTGCCTTCACCTTTGAGGCATGTTTCTTGGGAGAAGCAATGGAGATGACCTCGTCGGCTGCCATCTTTTCTATCGCGAGGGGCTCGTCGTGTGAAAGCGGAGGAGGCGGTGGAGGCACGGCAGGAACATCCAACAGCGCGGGCTGCGGCTCCGCTGGTGGCTCCAGATCATCATCGTCGTCCTGATAGCCGTACTCGGCTGTTTCATGCCCGAAGTTGATGTCGTCCATCAATTCATCGGCGTCTTCATCGGCTGATACAAATCGGTAGCGTTCAAGCATGGCGAATGGGTCCGTGCAGTTAGCATATCGCGTTGTGAGTAGACTGCAATAGATGGTTGGGAAAAAATCATTACGGGGACGACCGTGTCGTTAGCGGCAGCGATCCGCGAGTGAGCTCCATCGTGAGAGTGGAAGCTACCCGCTTGCGAAACAAACTGCGTGAGTATTATTCAACCCATCCGCAAAGCCTGGTACGAATCGAGCTTCCCAAAGGTGGATACGTTGCACACTTTATTGAGACCCCGGCGATAGAGGTTGTTGCAATCGTTGGCACTGACGGAGAGCCTTCCGATCTTTGAACGAGTGGTTGCCCTCGATCCCGGCTTTGGCGTCGCTTGCGCAGACTTATCTATCGGCCAGTCCCTACTATCGGTCGGATCGCTGAACCTATCGGGAACGGCCCGGGCAGCCGCCCAAAAGGCAGTTGCGATGCGATCCGCCGGACCGAGGAATTCACCCGTTTGTCGGTGCAACTGAAAAGCACGCCGTTGTGGCATTCCATGCGCGGTTGAAGGTATAGTGCTCTCTATGACGAGAACTGGTTTTTATCAAGCGACAACGGCGATTTTAGCCGGGTGGCTCGCGACGGCCTCAAACGCGGTTGCCCAGAGCGGCTCCCCAGAGAAGAAGGTACACCGCAAGGGTGCCAAGCCAACCAAGGCCCCCTTGTTCAATGGCGCGGTAAGTTACGGAAATTTACTGTTTATCGCAGGCAAGGGTGCGCACTTTGAAGGTGATATCAAGGCGCACACCGACCATGTACTCAAAGAGATCGAGACCGAATTAAAAAACGCCGGTTCTTCGATGGAGAAGGTTTTGAAATGTAACGTTTACCTGAACACGCTCAACGACTACGCGGGCATGAATGAGGTATTCCTGGGCCGTTTTGGTCTGGAGCCGCCAGTGCGCACGACGATTGCGGCTAATGGCGGCATCCCGGGTAACAGCCTGGTTGAGATCGACGTCGTAGCGTATATCTAGGACATCCTGGTTTTAGGCCAGGCCGCTCTTCAACACTTCCTGAATGCGCCGGGCGACGACTTCGGCTTCGCCCTGTTTGAGCACCCATACCGTTACGACGAGGTTTGTCTTGTCGGTGGACGGCGTCACTTCTATGCATGGCTCACTGTCGAAGAGCTTCTTCTTTACATCGAGCGGCGAGAGCTTGATCTTCGATTGGTCCCAGGTGATTTTAAGATGCGGTGTATGGTTGGCGATCTCGGGGATCTCAACCGACGACGTCACCGTTGGCAGCTTTTCTGCGGCTTTGCGAATCGTGTCTACGCGCCGCTCCCACTCCTTCCACTCGGCGGCGTGGTCACGCTTCATGAACACTTCAACCGCAACCATCAGGCCAATCATTTCCTCTTTGTTGACCTTCATACCGCGGGCGATAGTGTCGGAATAGGGGCTGGTGTTGAGTCGGGCGGCTTCAATAAGATCCTTGCGACCCATCAGGATACCTGTGCTCTGCGGCGCACAGATGAATTTTCCGCCAGAAAACGTGACGAGGTCGAAACCCATTTTGTTGTAGAGGCTCATGCGCTCAACGGGCAGGCAGTCGGCAGAGGCATCGATGAAAGTGGGAATGCCGTGCTGCTTGCCGAGACGGACCCAGTCTTTGCCCTTCATGCTGCCTTTGGGTTCAGCATCGTTAAAGAAGAGAGCATGGGCGGTGCGAGGGCTGGCCATTCGGTGGAAGTCATCTTCGGTTTCAATCTCCACCAGCTTTACGCCACAGGAGCGCACTGCGTGGTCGTAGCCATAGCGATGGGACTTCTGAACCAGTACTTCATTTTTGAGACCAACGACATCAGGAAGCCGGACAATTTTGGCATTATCCGTGCCCGTGATGCAGCCAGCAGTACCGATAGTGAGCGCGCCAGCAGCGCCACTGGTGACCATGGCTGCCTCCGCGCCGAGCAGGGTTGCCAGCCGGGCACCGACTGCGTCCTGCACCTTTGTGAGGTGGACGAAATGCTTGGAGGCATACTCCATGGCGTCCATCACTTCCTGTGGCATCAACGAGGCGGTGAGCATCGTGTAAGTGCCAGCGGCGTTAATGAAGGGACGGATGCCGAGATCCTTGAAATAGTCAGGGGTCTTCAGTTTTGCAGCACTGCTTCTGGTTGCGAAGAGAGGCAGGCTGGCGGCGGTTTCGAAAAATTTGCGGCGTGATGACATTGTGATGCTCCTGAATAATTAGGGTTGGGAAACGGTTGGCAGAATCATGTGGCTGGGGCGAGGGCCGCCAGTCTGAATGGATTGGTGGGCAACGCGAGTTTTGCTGGCACTGCCGAGGGGCTCACCCGTATTGGGATTGCGATCAAACTGAGGGAAGTTGCTGGACGTGATGTCCACACGAATGCGATGTCCAGCCTGGAAGACGTTGGCGGTGCCGACCAGGTCGACGGTGAAATCGTAGACAGTGTTCGGAGTCAAAAGCTCTGGCTTATCCAGCCCGTTGCGGAAGCGGGCGCGCAGAATGCCCTCTGCGACGGGCATGGCAAAACCATTGGGATACACGTCGACCAGTTTCACCATCCAATCGGTGTCCGGGCCGTCGGTGGCAGCAGTGAGCTTCATCTTGACGGGTCCGGCGATGGCGAGGGGGTTGGTGAGTAACTCACCCGTGTACACGAGCACATCGTTGCGGGCTTCAATCATGCGCTGGTCCTTGGGGCCAGCGACAGTAGGCGTGCCGCAGCAGTTGTTGCCGCCGAGAGTGGCAACTGGATGATCGGGATCGTAAGCGTATTTGTGTGTCGCCGCAGTTTCAGGCTTGGTGAAGCTGAGCGTGCCAGCGCCACGAACGGAGTTGGGGCTGTTTGTGCCGCCCAGATACAGCTCGCGATAGTTCGTATTCGGGATGGGCCAATCCTGCTCAGACCGCCACTTATTGACGCCCATGTAGAAGAGCTTGACGGGCAGGTTCTGGTCGAGTCCATTCTTGATGCCGCGCAGATGGTAATCGAAAAAACGAAGCTCTTCCTCGAATTGATTGATAAAGGCCTGGGCGCCGAAATCCACATCGCCGTATTTTTGCGACGGCCCGTGGCCCCAGGGGCCAATGATCATGCGGGTCTGCTTTCGGGCTAGCTCGGTGGCGGCCTTTTGCTTCATCAGAGTGTAGCCGTTGATCGTGCCTGCCAGGAAGATGTCGAACCAGCCGCCGGAGACTTCGGCCGGAACCTGGATCTTGTCCATGCGAGCTTCGTCATCGATCGCTTTCCAGTAGGCATCGTAGCTGGGATGCGCCAGCCAATCGCGATAGTGCTGGACTGTGGAGTTGGCGCTCTTGAGGTCGCCCGTATTCAGCGGCAAGTGCCAGAGGATGTTGTCGTACTTGAGCTCTTCAGGCGAAAATGCCTCGGTGTGAAAGTACTGCGGCAGCATGATGCGGTTGGGCATACGGACAACGCCCCAGCCATAGTTGAAGCTCAACCGATAGGCACCGCCCAGAGTGATCCAGTTAGCGTAGATGCTGGTGGAGGCGAGCGCAGGGAACATCGCAACCAGACTGGGAGGCTGCTGGCTGGCAGCGGCCCACTGAACGTGGCCGAGGTAGGAGCCGCCCTGGGAGGCGACCTTCCCATTGGAGAAATCCTGTTTGGCTGCCCACTCGATCACGTCGTATCCGTCTGGGCCTTCGGTTCGGAAGGGCTCCCAGGTGCCGCCGCTTTCGTAACGGCCACGGACGTCTACGGCGACGACGGAATAGCCGTGCTGGGCGAATTTGATGAGCGTCTCGTGTATGCCGTCACGCTGCAGGCCATAGGGAGTGCGGACGATCAGCGTTGGGTAGCGGCCGTCTTTGACGGGGCGATAGAGGTCAGCATAGAGAGTGACACCATCACGCATCGGCACGGCCTTATGCCGCTCTATTCGGATCTCATTGAGGTAGGGTTTGCCGCCAGGCTCTGCTGCAGTCAGCAGGGCGACGGACGAAAGAAGGACAGATAGGGCTATCATCATGCTCCGTCTGATTATAGAATCGTCATAACAGTATGTGGAAACTTTTATTTATCGCCCCTGCCCTGTTCTCCGCAGACTCGGACTTGCCCAAGAGGGCTGAGGCGATCCTGAGCAAGAACTGCTATTCGTGCCACGGAAGCGCGGCGATGGCAGGCTTGCGTCTGGACCAGCAAGGCGATCTTGCTGCGGGCATCGTTGTACCCGGCAAAGTGGACGACAGCAGGCTCTGGCTGATGATGACAGGCAAAGGGCGCGCGATGATGCCGCCGACCGGTAAGCTGAAGGACACAGAACTGGCCGTGATTCGCGACTGGATCAAGGACGGTGCGCGGTGGCCCGAAAAGACCGGTGCGAAGAAGGCGAATGGGCCGGTTTGGTGGTCGTTTGAGCCGGTGAAGGCGGTGGCGGTGCCTGCCGTAGCTTCAAGCTGGATTCAGAATGACGTGGATCGATTTGTGTTGGCAAAACTCAATGAGAAGGGCATGAAGCCTGCGGCTGAGGCAGACCGTCGCACCTTGATACGCCGCTTGAGTTATGACCTGCATGGGTTGCCACCATCGATTGCTGAGGTGGAATCGTTTGTCGCCGATACGCGGCCTGATGCTTATGACCGACTCGTGGATAAGATGCTCGCTTCCAAGCACTACGGTGAAAAGTGGGGCAAGCATTGGCTGGACCTGGTTCGCTATGGCGATACGGCAGGCTTTGAGCAGGACCCTTACACGCTGTATGCGTGGCGCTATCGCGACTATGTGATTGACAGCTTTAATGCCGACAAGCCCTACAACGTCTTCGTCAAAGAGCAATTGGCGGGGGACGAATTGTATGAAGATCCGGCGCAGCAACAGGGCACTGGTTACTTTGCTGTTGGCCCGAACCGCGACATGCTTTACAAGGTGGAAGACATCAACAGAGTTGAGAGTCTCACTGATTTTACTGACACCACCGCTGGCCTTTTCCTGGGACTGACTGCTGGTTGCGCACGATGCCACGACCACAAGTACGATCCGATCCCACAAAAGGATTATTACCGATTGCAGGCTGTATTTACGCCGTTTCAAAAGAACCGCGTGTTCTTGCACTACAACAACGCGCGCGGCTATGATCTGGGCGAGGTTACTCGGAACTTCAAGGCATTCGATCTGGGAGCGGAACTTGGACGGCTGAAGAAGCCTTATTACGACAAGATGCGTGCAGAGCGACTGGCCAAGCTGAGCCCGGAGATTCAGTTGGCCTTTGCGACGGAAGAGGACAAACGGACCGCTGAGCAAAAGACGCTTTACGAGGAGCGATTCAGGAAGGTCAACCCGTCCGATGATGACATCTTTGCCGTGTTGAATGATTCTGACAAACTGCAATTGGAGAAGTTGAAATCACGTGCGCTGTCGATGATTGGGAATAGCTCGCCCGGGCCCTTTTCTCCAGGCGTGACAGATGTTGGGCGCGAGTCGCCCAAGACCTTCGTACCGGGCAAGGGAACTCCCTATGGCGAGGAAGTGCAGGCGGGATTTTTCACCGCGTTGGGTGGTGGCGACATACCGCAGCCGCCGCTGGATTCGTTGACGACCCGGCGACGGGCTGGGTTGGCGGAGTGGATCGCCAGGCCGGACAACCCGCTTACTGCCCGAGTGATGGTGAATCGCATTTGGCAGTTTCACTTTGGTCGCGGGATTGTTTCTACGCCAAGCGACTTTGGTGCACGCGGCGCCGCGCCCAGCCATCCGGAACTGCTGGATTGGCTGGCGAAACGCTTTGTTGACGACGGTTGGAGCATCAAGAAGGTGCATCGGATGATCCTGTTGTCAGCAACGTATCGGCAGTCTGCTGCGATGGCCAGCGGCACTCGCGATCTGGATCCGGATAATCAGTATCTATCGCATTTTGGGCGGCGCCGACTTGAGTCTGAAGAAGTTCGCGATGCAGTTCTGGCCGCGACGGGAACGTTGAATGCCAAAATGTTTGGGCGCCCGGTAGTTCCTGCGTTGGCGGACGAAGAGTTGTTTGGCATCAGCCAGCCGATTAACTCGGCGTGGCCCGCTACGAGTGATCGAACTGAGCATACTCGGCGATCCATTTATATGCTGGTGAAGCGGACGTATAGGATGCCGATGCTGGAAGTCTTTGACTCGCCCGACGGCGTGCTGAGTTGCTCGCGGCGAGAGAGCTCGACAACTTCAACCCAAAGTTTGAGTCTTTTGAATGGCCAGTTTACGGTAGACCAGGCAGGGGCGTTGGCGAACTCAACCGGCGGCGAGGTTCGCGCGATTTGGCGGGCTATTCTGCAACGAGATCCAAGTGGCGAAGAAGCGACGATGGCCGAAGCGTTTATCGCCAAGCAGACCCAGCTATTGGGTGGTCAAAAGCTTGCACGACGCGAGTTAGTGCGCGGTTTGTTGAATACGAATGAGTTCCTCTATGTGGAGTAATGAAATGAATGCATCGCGACGTAAGTTCTTCCTGAAGGCTGGCAAAGGATTTGGCGGACTTGCGCTCACCAGCATGATTGCTCAAGCCGCAGAGACGGCAAAAGCCAAGAACGTCATCTTTCTGTTCATGCATGGCGGCGTGAGCCAGGTGGATACCTTTGATCCGAAGCCGACCCTGACCCGCCTAAGCGGGCAGCCTCTGCCAGGGAGCGTCGGAGAGGGATTGATCACCAGCCGCATCGACTTTCGCAAGGCGTTGATGCGGGGCAGCCCATGGGAGTTTCGTCGTGGCGGCAAGAGCGGTCTGGAGATCAGTGACTTGTTTCCGGAAGTGCGCAAGCACGCTGACAAACTTGCCGTAGTTCGCAGTTGCTATGGCGACGCATTTGATCACGCACCGGCGATTTACTTGCGTGCGAGTGGCAGCCAGTTTCCGGGCAAACCATCATTGGGAGCCTGGTCGGTTTATGGGCTGGGCAGTGAGAACAAGAATCTGCCGTCTTTTGTGGTGATGAGCGATGGCGCGATGAAGAGTGGCGCGGGTGCCTATGGAAATGGCTTTCTGCCTGCGGTGTATCAGGGCACAGTTTTTCGTACCGGCAAGAGTCCTATTCTGCACTTGGCTTCACCCGATGGTGTGAACCAGGAGGCACAGAAGGAGACGCTGAACCTGATTACGCGCATGGACCGGAAGCACTTTGCCAGCCGCGAGGAGGACTCCACGCTGGACGCGCGTATCTCTGCCTATGAACTGGCTTATCGAATGCAGGCCGAAGCCCCGGATGTTGTCGACATCGGCAAAGAGAGTGACGCGACCAAGAAGCTGTACGGGATTGGTGAGCCGCTGACCGATGATTTCGGCCGTAAGTGTTTGTTGGCGAGACGGCTGGTGGAACGCGGTGTGCGCTTTGTGCAGCTGTATTCCGGGACTAACCTGGGCGACGACTGGGACGGCGCGCACGATGACCTGCTTGGGAGTCATAACAAGATGGCGAAGAAAAGCGACCTTCCTGTTGCGGGTCTCCTCGCTGACTTGGAGGGCAAGGGCTTGCTGGATTCGACACTCGTGGTCTGGTCAACGGAGTTCGGGCGCACGCCGCTGGCCGAGGGCAAGAATGGACGCGATCATCATCCCTATGGCTTTTCGATGTGGATGGCTGGAGCAGGCATTCA
Source organism: Bryobacterales bacterium (assembly GCA_038206015.1). Classification (GTDB taxonomy): domain Bacteria; phylum Acidobacteriota; class Terriglobia; order Bryobacterales; family Bryobacteraceae; genus Bryobacter. The sequence goes on from JBBRBI010000027.1 coordinate 55,755, forward strand.
AGGCGGAAGGGCGCTGGGAGCGACTGATGAATTTGGTCTGCGGGCCGTGGAGGATCGCAAAAACGTACACGACATGCATGCGTCCATCTTCCGGCTGCTAGGCCTGGATCATACAAAAGTGACTTATCGCTTTCAGGGACGCGATCAGCGACTCACGGACGTTCACGGCGAAGGTGAGTTTACGGATTGGTTACTCAAGCACGCGTAAAGTGGGCGCTGCTACTTACAGCAGCGTTACTGGTACTTTTTGCAGTCTTGGCCTTTTACGATAGGGAGTACTCGATCTGGGGGAAAGATTTGGCGGGACACCCGGACGAATCCGCACATTTCACAACGGGCGTCATGATGGGCGATTTCTTGAGAACGCCGCAGGCCTGGGGGCATCCAGTCCGATTTGCATCGGACTTCTACGCACATTACCCAAAAGTTGCAATCGGGCATTGGCCGCCAATGTTCTATGTGGTTGAGGCAGCGTGGTTTCAGGTATTTGGCGAGTCGATCTCGGCGGCCCGCTCGTTGGTCTTGTTGATTGGTGCGCTACTACTGTTGGGCACTGCGGCGTGGGTGGCCCTGGAGTCGAATTGGATTCTCGGGGCTGCGGCGTTTGCCATGTTATCAGGGGTGCCGATTGTTGGCGTCAGCATCACTTATGTGCTCTCCGACGGCCTTGTGGCGCTACTGTGCCTGGCTGCGATGTTTGTGTGGTCGCGATTTGTTGACAACGGCCGTGCAAGAGATGCAGCGCTTTTCGTCCTGCTTGCCACAATGGCGATTCTCACCAAAGGCAACGCCTGGGTGCTTCTTATGGCCGCGTGTCTTTCTCCCGCGCTCGCCCGCAATTCCCGGTGCTACCTGCGACCGTCGTTCTGGATCGCGATTCTATCAACCATTACCTTGGCCGCACCCTTCTACTGGATTGCTCAGAACTTTCAAAGTTCCTACCCTATCAACAACATTGCGGAATCTGCAAGTGCCTCGGTGCTATGGCTGCGAATGCAGGCGTTGATTGGACTGACAGATATCTTACCGACAGCAGCTTGGCTATTCGTTGGGTTGGGCCTGATGCTAGGTTCGAAAACACTGAGTCGAAGTCGATGGGCGGTCGTCGTTTCATTTTTTGTCAGTTTGATCGCGTTCCTCGGGTTTACGGGCTTGTCCTTTGAAGGCCGTGTCCTATTGCCAGCGCTTCCGTTCCTTACGATCTTGGCCGTTGGCGGAATCCTATTCGCGATGCAGTTGAATCAGCTCTGGCGGTCCGGGATATGGATTGTCTTCGTCTCGCTCTTGTTGCTGCCAAAGGTCGAGTTCTGGCCGCAGGTTCGAAATGGCTATGGTAATTTCGCTTCGTTGATCCCGTTAGGTCAAACCGGTTTGGCTCTCTTGGTCGCGAGCGATTCGATCGGTGAAGGAGCGATGGTTGTTGATCGACTCATCAAGGACCGCAGTCGGAAGCACGTAGTGCTGCGGGGAACAAAGTTCCTGAGTCAGCAGGACGCGAACGGGGCTGGCTATCAAGAGCTGTATCCGGACGATGCAGCATTGCTGGTGGCATTGCGCCTCGTACCGGTGCACTTTGTGGTGGTGGATGAATGGAGCAATCGGCCAAGCACCGTTCGGCTCCGACGCGTGGCAGCCACTCACTTTCATCTGCTCGCAACGCGCTACATCGATGGCAAGCGAGTGGAACTGTTCGAGGACCAGACGGCAGCCGGGCGAACCATTGAGAACCTGAAATTCAGCCTCGGGCCCTGGCACGGAGACCGGTTGGTTGAGTATCGCCGCTAGCGCTTGCTGGTGGCAGTTTTCGAGACCGGCTTGCCGGTCGTTGTTCGTTTGGCCGCAGGCTTGGCAGTGGGCATACGCGCTGCTGACTTCTTGGTAGAGGTGGGCTTGATGGTCGACTTCGGTACTCGTGACGGCGCAATGCGGGTTGGCGTTATCTTGGCAGGCTTTGGCTTCGGGGTCATCTGCGGGACAGCGGCAAAGCCAGCGTTGACAAAATCAGGATTAGCCTGCTCAAACGCGGCAGTTGTGACGTGATATTGACGGGCGATCAGTTCTGGTGACTCACCATCCTGCACCTTGTGCAGACGCCATGTATCGCGTTTATCAGCGGGAACTAGTTTGAGGGCATGATTCACTTCATCGGTACTGCCTTTGGGTAAACGGAGGAAGTAACCGGAAGGCGCGAGGTTATGTAAAATTGCTGGATTCAAGTCCTGGACGCTGGTGATTGGCACTTGAGCGGCATCGGCAACCAGTTGCAAGCTGGTATTTGAATAAACTTCAATCGTGTCGTATTCGAGGGGCGATTCCATCTCAAGGTCAGCTAGGCCGTAGTCAGCAGGATTCTTCATGATGATCGTCAGGGCCAGGATGATCGGCACATAATTGGTGGTTTCGATCGGCACCGCATGGCGATTGCGAAGCTCCCAGTAGTCAGCGAATGCCGTCTTCTGCACTGCTCGATCAACGCAGCCTTGCCCGCAGTTGTAAGCGGCAAGCGCCAGATGCCAGTCGCCAAGTTCGCCATAAAGATCGCGCAGGTGTTTAGCTGCCGCACGTGTGGCGCGTTCCGGGTCGAGACGATCATCGGTCCAAGGACTCTGCGCGAGTCCATAAGTTTTGCCGGTCTCCTTGATGAACTGCCACATGCCAACCGCAGCCTTATAGGAAACAGCGCGGGGCAGAAAGCCGGATTCAGCCTGCGCAAGATAGATCAGCTCAGGCGGCACGCCTTCTTCAGCGAGGACGCGAAAAATCATCGGACGATACTTACCAGACCGCTTGAGCGCGTATTCCAGAGTCTTGCGGCCTTTGCCATTCGCAAAGTAATTGATGAAGCCGAGAACCGTCTCATTCATTACGAGTGGCAATTGCGACGAGGTGGCTTGCAACTCCTGCTGTACTTTGCTCTTCAGGCGCGGGTCAACTGGAAACGTCAATTCGCGAATCTCGTCGAGTGGAGATTTATCAAAGCGAACTTCATCGAGGCTCCGGGCTGCTCCAAGTGACTCAAGATCAATCGCATAGATCTGTTCAGCAAGATTTTGGATGTAACGATCCAACGCCTCCCGATCGGGATCATTGGCCGGGGTGTCTAACAGATAGTCAATCGCTTTATCGAAGCGTTCACGCGCTTCGGCAGAATTGCCAACTGAAACGGCGGCTCGTCCTTCGCTGACAAGGCGCTCGGCCTCACGGACACGCGGATGGCTCGAGATCTTGCCATCGGCCATAAGCATGGCGGAGGCGAAACAGAGGACAGCTAGAATCTTCATCGTTTTCGGCTTCCTTTCAGTCTACGGAATATTTGGACGCGATAAGATGAGCACAGACATGAAGCTTCTTTTCGTTTTGCTGTTGAGTCTCGTTTTGCAGGCCGCAAGCCGTGTGGATTTTCGCAGTGAAGTGCGACCAATCCTGAGTGATAGTTGTTTCCACTGCCACGGGCCCGATAAGGAAACGCGCATGGGCGGGCTCCGTCTCGACGTAAAAGCTGAGGCGTTTCGAGCGCGTAAGAACGGCACACCCATCGTGCCGGGCGATGTTTCGCAGAGCCTGATTCTCACTCGAATTCTGCACGAGAAGACGGCCATGCGCATGCCGCCGCCTTCCGCCCACAAGACCCTGACCGCAAATCAAATCGATGTGCTGAAGCGCTGGGTGGAGCAGGGTGCAGACTGGCAGGAGCACTGGGCCTTTGCACCTCCGCTGAAGGCGGCAGCTCCGGCAGTGAAGAATGTTGCCTGGTCGAAGAATGAAATCGACCGATTCCTTCTGGCGCGGCTGGATCGCGAATCGCTGGCTCCGGCGCCTGAAGCCAGTCGGCGAATTCTCGCGCGCCGCGCGGCTTTGGACGCAACTGGATTGCCGCCAACTGACGCTGATCTGGATAGCTTTTTGAAGGATCAGGGAGAAGGTGCCTACGAGCGCTATGTCGACCGGTTGCTCGCTTCGCCCCACTATGGGGAGCACCGTGCGCGCTACTGGCTCGATGCCGCGCGTTATGCCGACACTCATGGCCTGCATATCGACAACTATCGCGAAATGTGGCTCTATCGCGATTGGGTGATCCAGGCCTTCAACAAGAACCTGCGTTTCGATAACTTTGTCGTAGATCAGATCGCTGGAGATCTGTTGCCGAATGCTACGCTCGACCAGCAGATTGCCTCTGGTTTTCATCGCAACAACGTGACGACAAACGAAGGTGGCGTCATCGAAGACGAAGTGGCCGTGATGTATGCCAAGGACCGCGTTGACACAACTAGTACCGTTTTTCTTGGGCTGACGGTTGGCTGCGCCACCTGCCACGATCATAAATTTGACCCGATCACGCAGAAAGATTTCTACTCGATGGCTGCGTTCTTCCGCAATACCTCGCAGAAGCCGCTCGATGGAAATATCAGCGACACGCCACCCGTGATGTTTCTGCCGGCCAAGGGCGATGAGGCCCGTTGGGCCGCAGTGGATCACGAGATGGTCGCGCTCCGCGGCAAGCTAGGTGGCCGGGCTGATGCACTGTCTGCAAAGGCGAAACCAAATGTCGAACTACCAAAGCAATTGAAGGCCGATTGGAGCCTGGATCACATTGAGTTCCCGGCAGAAGGCGGTTTAAAGGAAGTTCCCAACTTCCAACTCATTGAGGCCGACAAACCGTTCACGATTGCAGCCTGGGTTTACTATCCAAAGCCTGATGACAACTGGACGATGCTCTCTCAATACAACGCAACGGATAAAGAAAGCAAGAATCGCCGTGGCTGGAGCTTTGACATCCAGGGGCGCCAGCCGCTGCTGAAGTTGATTGGCGAGGGCGGGGAATCGATTGTCGCTCGCGGCGGCAACGGGGCGAAGATGACTGCTGGCGGTTGGTACCACGTCGCTTTTACCTACGACGGCAGCCGTCGCAAGAAGGACGGGTTTGAACTGTATTTCAATGGCATCAAAGCCGTTCACGAGGGCAAGCAGGATACGCCGCGTTGGGGCCTTGAAGGTGATTTCCTGAAAGGGCTTCCGCTGCGGATTGGTGGCGACGGAGATAAGAGAACATTCAAGGGCGGCGCCCTGAAGGATGTTCGCATCTACACGCGAGTGTTGACCAGTGACGAAATTTCCATACTCGAAATGTTGCCGGCTGCCCGCGAAGGCAAGCCCGTAGAATTATCGCGAGTGTGGGCTGCAAGCAAGGACGGGGCATCCCGGAAGATCTCGGCCCAACTTAGCCAACTGGAGAAAGAGCGCAAGGCACTGCTGCGTCGCGGCGCTGTAACCCACATCATGGTCGAGCGATCTGACGCAACACCATCGGCGAATATTCTTTTCCGTGGCATGTACGATCAGCCGCGTGAGAAGGTGGAAGCCGACGTCCCACAAGTGCTTGGCGGGCTCGGGGCAAAGGTTGAAAAGAATCGACTCGGCCTGGCCCAGTGGCTCTTGAAGCCAGACAATCCGCTCTTCGCTCGCGTGGCCGTCAATCGCTACTGGCAGGAACTCTTTGGCACGGGTCTCGTTCGCACAAGCGAAGATTTTGGCAGCCAGGGCGAGGCACCCAGCAATCCCGAATTACTGGATTGGCTGGCAGTCGATTTCCGTGAGAGTGGATGGGATGTCAAACGCCTGATGCGACTCATGCTGACGAGCGCAGCCTATCGGCAGGAGGCCGTATCGACACCCGACAAGCTCAAGGCGGACCCCGATAATCGACTGCTCAGCCGTGGGCCTCGCTTTCGAATGGACGCCGAAATGGTCCGCGACTATGCGCTCGCCGCGAGCGGGCTCTTAGTGCCCACCATCGGCGGCCCGAGCGTCAAGCCCTATCAACCCGAGAAGATTTGGGAGACCGTGGCGATGGATCAATCCGACACGCGTTTCTATAAGCAAGAGCATGGCGATGCGCTGTATCGCCGCAGCCTGTACACGTTTTGGAAGCGCAGCGCCCCGCCTCCGTCGATGGACATCTTTAACGCTCCGTCGCGTGAGAATTGCACCGTGCGCCGTGAGCGTACCAATACCCCACTGATGGCCCTGTTGACGATGAACGACGTCCAGTTTGTGGAAGCCGCCCGGGCCTTGGCGCAGCGTGCGATTGCAGCCCACAAAAATGACTTTGACGCGCAGCTAGACTACTTGACTGCACGCCTGGTGACGCGTCGATTTGAAGGCAAGGAGAGGGACATCGCTCGCGCCGCGTATCGTGACTATCTGCGGCACTATGACACGACGCCCACAGATGCGCACAAGCTGATTTTGGTGGGAGAGTCCAAGGCAGACACGAAGCTTCCAGTAGCCGAATTCGCAGCGCTCACAATGGTTGCCAACCAACTGATGAATCTCGACGAGGTACTCAACAAATGAAGATCTACGATGCCGAACGCGACGCTGTTTTAACGGCTACCCGCCGACAATTACTGGGTACGGGTGCGCGGGGCTTCGGAGCACTCGCATTGAGTCAGATGTTAGCCGGTAAGGAACCGGGCAAGGACCTGCCTCACTTTGCGCCCAAGGCCAAGCGCGCCATCTACCTGCACATGGTCGGTGCCCCGCCGCAGTTGGACCTGCTTGATTACAAGCCCGGCATGAAGGATTGGTTTGACAAAGATCTGCCAGAGAGCATCCGCAAGGGCCAGCGACTTACGACGATGACCAGCGGTCAGACTCGGTTTCCCATCGCACCTTCGGTCTTCAAGTTTGCCCAGCACGGGCAGAGTGGTGCCTGGATCAGCGAGTTACTGCCAAACGTTGCAAAGATGGCGGACGACCTGACGATCATCCGATCCATGAACACAGAGGCGATCAACCATGAGCCGGCGATTACCTTCATTCAGACTGGCAATCAGATCGCCGGTAAGCCGTGCATCGGCTCATGGATCGCTTACGGTTTGGGCACCATGAATGAAGACCTGCCAACCTTTGTAGTGCTAAACGCAAACCACACGCACCCTAAGGCAAACGTGCAGGCGATCTCGGCTCGACTGTGGAGCGCCGGGTATCTCAGCGCGCAGTATTCTGGTGTTTCCCTTCGCAGCGCGGGTGAGCCCGTGTTGTATGTCAAGAACCCGGACGGCGTGCCGGTCGAGATGCGTCGACGGATGTTGGACGCTCTCGGCGAGCTGAATCAGATTACTTACGACAAGTATGCCGACGCGGAGACAAAAAGCCGCATCGCGCAGTATGAAATGGCATTCCGGATGCAATCGAGCGTCCCCGATCTGACGGACCTGAGCAAAGAGCCCGCCAGCACTTACACTCTCTACGGCGAAGAGGCCCGCAAGCCCGGCACCTTTGCCAATCAGGCGTTAATGGCGAGGCGGCTGGTAGAACGTGGTGTCCGTTTTGTGCAGTTGTACATGCGTGGATGGGATGTCCATGGAGACCTGCCGGAAATCCTGCCAGCGCAGTGCAAGGACGTGGATCAGGCTCTATATGGCCTCGTCCAGGACCTCAAGCAACGAGGCATGTTGGAGGATACACTCGTGGTCTGGGGTGGGGAATTCGGTCGAACTGTTTACTCGCAAGGCAAGTTGACGCCAACTAACTATGGCCGCGACCATCACCCGCGCTGTTTCTCGCTTTGGATGGCTGGTGGCGGAGCCAAGCCCGGTGTTGTCTACGGTGAGACGGACGAGTTCAGCTATAACATCGTTCGCGACCCAGTGCATGTACGCGACTTCCAGGCGACGATGCTGCACTTGTTCGGTATCGACCACGAGCGCTTCACTTACAAATACCAGGGGCTGGAGCAAAAGCTTACGGGCGTTGAGAAGGCCCACATGGTCAAGGGTTTGGTCGCCTGAGCCCCGACAGTGAATGGCTAAGCGCCCTCGCGGCGATAGAGCCCGACGTTGATCCATTCGACCGTGCCGGATTGCGAATTTGGTTTGCGATGTGGCCGGTGATTTTGCCGGACCTGGCCAAACGCGCTGTGTTCTTTCAGCTTCGTGGGCAGCATCAGCTTGCAGCCGTGGCGGATACTTCGCATGTCTTTTTGCGCAGTCACTCGCATTGGGCGGCGGTCAAACGAGCGATCAAGCCCGACGCTGTCGGAAGCTTAGAGCTTCGCATCCGGGAAACGGCGAAGGCTGCCGCAGCACCTCCG
>JBBRBI010000028.1:0-61836 GCA_038206015.1 Bryobacterales bacterium
TTTACCCGTGCCCGTCTCGCCGGTCAACAAGACGCTCGCGTCGGTTGGCGCCACCTGGCTCAAGGTCTTATAAATCTCGATCATCCGCGTCGAGCTTCCAATCATCTCGGTCTCTGGCAGATCGTCGATTTCCGTCTCGCGGTCCAGACTCGCCGCACCCTCAAGCTCAGCCTCCGCCTTCTGGATTGCGTGCAGCAAATCGTCCAGCTCAAACGGCTTCGCGAGATACTCAAAGGCACCGCCACGAGTGGCGGCCATCACGGTCTCCATGCTGCCGCGCGCACTCATCAGGATCACGCGGCACTCACTATTGGCTTCTTTGGCAGCCCGCAAAACATCTAGGCCCGTTCGCTCATCCAGGTAGATATCGCTAATTACAATCGGGTAAGGTGCGTTCAACAGCTTTTCCATGGCCGCACGGGTGCTTGACACGGCATCCACCTGATAACCTTCCAGGTCGAGAAACGTGCTGAGTGTATTGCGAACGCTCGTGTCGTCTTCAACGAGCAATAGTGTTGCGCTGATTGGCATTCCCTACTTCCGAGTCTAGCGGAGCCCCTGCACGAAACGGCAGAATTACTGTAAATACGCTGCCGACACCCACTTCACTCTCTACTTCAATTCGACCTTCGTGTTGCAGCACGATCTCGTTGACGATACTGAGACCGATCCCCGTGCCGGTGATTCCGCTCTCTTCGGCGCGCTTGGACCGATAGAAGCGATCAAAGATTTTCTTGAGATCCGCTGGCTCCATCCCCATGCCGTGATCACGAATCGAGATTCGTACCTTGCCACCTTCAATAGTGCAGTTACATTCAATCCCCGTATGCTCGGGCGAATACTTCACTGCGTTGTTCAGTAAGTTATAGAAGGCATACTCCAGCAACTCTCGATCCCCGCGCAACTGGGCCGCTGGAATCGCTCCAACTAGCATCGCCATCTCCTTGCGCTCCGCCAGCACGCGCGCCCGCTCCAGGGCGGCAAGCAGCACGTCGCTCAAGGCAAAGGGATCGCGCTTCAATTCAATTTCGCCTTCGGCCAGGCGTTCAACATCGAGAAAGGTCTGGATCATGCTCGCCAAACGCTTGGATTCAGAGTGGATCATCTGCGCGATCTGCTTCTGCTTTTCCTCATTGAGCTTGTAACGGCTCATGATCTCGCTCGACCCCTGAATTGCCGTCAGCGGAGTCTTCATCTCGTGCGTCACAAAATGGATTGCCTGTTGATAGCGATTCTTGTCAGCTTCACTCTTCTTCCATTGCTTTCGAATTACAAAGTAATGGAAGCTGGCTGAAGCAATCGTCGCCAGCCAAACACCAGTGAGTGGCATCGTCGGCCCAATTACAGCGTCATTCCAATAGAGCCACTGCGGCACAAAGTGCATCAGGACCAGCCAAGCGCCTGCAACCATCCAGGCGACCGATCCGCTCAGGAACACAAAGACCAGCCCTGCGCCTGCAACGGCTACCAATGTCAACAATACCGGCAGACTCACCGGGGCATCGTGCAGAAAATTGCCCTGCTGCAAGGTCTCAAATAAATTCGCGTGAATTTCAACACCAGTCATCAAGAGGCCCATCGGTGTGGTCAATCGATCACGCGCGGCGCTTTGATCGGTATAGCCGACAAAGACGACCTTGCCGCTAAATAACAATGATGCCGCCGGATTCTTCTTCAGTTCTTTCAAAGTCACTTGCGGAATCGGCGACGGAGCATAGCGGATGTAGACACTACGCGCCGTCGCCCGCCCCGCCGGAATTTTCGTCAATCCCACCTCAAGATCGTCAGGCGTCTCCAGAATCGGCCCCGCTTGCTTGGACAAGCGAAAGGCCTCCAGCGCCAGCGCCCAATAGCGCTTAGCAGCTACGGCCTTCTCCAAGGGGATTCGCCGACTCACAGGGTCAGGGTCTGCGTGCACATGTCCCAGTGAGGCAGCAGCAGCGCGAAACGCAGGCGCGGGCTCCTCCCACTGGCTTCCGTCGCGAACAATATCCGCACCCAGGACAACACTCGGACACTTGCCAAAAGACTTCGCCAACGCCGCGTCCAGCTTCTCGTCTTCACTCGTCGAGAGCATCAAGTCCACTGCGATTGCCAGCGGCTTGGCGGCGCATACACGATCAAGTGCTTCGGCCAGCGCCTGACGCAAATTCCGGGCACCGCCGATCTCGATCAGACTGCCCTCGTCAATGGCGAGCAGCATCGCCTTCGGCTTCCAGTTCTCCGGTCGATTTACGGTGAACAGCCAGTCGTAAGCCTGCCCGTCCAGTTGCGCTGCCGCGCGAGACCAACCAAACAACAAGGCCAGGGCGAAACACAAACTCAGCAGACCGAACAGAAAAGCGTACTGTTTCCGCAACAGGCTCAGGGCTTCATCCTCCGCTCAATTTCTTCAGGATTGCGCGGCAATGCAGCCGTCAGCAGTTTCGACCCGTCCTTGGTAATTAGAATCATGTCCTCAATCCGCACTCCGATATTCTCTTCGGGAATATACAAACCCGGCTCCACCGTGATGACAGCACCCTCGCCGAGCGGCAACTCAGGGTCAAACGGATCGTGTACATCAAGGCCGATATGATGGCCCACTCCGTGTGTGAAATAGGTCCCCCATGGCTTGCCGTTGGGCCCGTTGCCCTGCTTATTGAAATACTCCCGCGCCACCTTGGTGAGATCCTTCAGCATCACCCCCGGTTTGGCGGCGGCCATCACTGCCTCTTGTGCGCCCAACACCATCAGGTACACCTGTTTCTGACGAGCGTTCCATTTACCATTCACCGGCACAGTTCGTGTAATGTCAGCCGCGTAGGCGCTGCACTCGCCAGCAACGTCCAGCACCATTACATCGCCAGCGTCCATCCGCCGCTTATTCGCAAAGTAATGCAGAACGACGCTATTCGGACCGCTTCCCACGATTGGCGGATAGGCGCTTCGTTCACAACCCTTGGACATGTAAGTCTGCATCATCGACGCGGCCACCTCATACTCATGCAGACCCGGTTTCGTGATCGTCCAACTTTGCAGGTGCGCCGCAACGGACGCGTCAATCGCCTCCTGCAGTAAAACCAACTCTGCTGGACTCTTCTTCACTCGCATCCGGTTGATCGGCATCCGGATATCCTTAATCTCACGCAACGGTGCGATCTTTGCCAGGCCCGTCTCGCGCAAGTCAAATAGCGTATAAATTCCCGTCGCATCTTCGAGAGCCCGCCGTAACGTCGACTCCAGTTTGTCTATCGACAGCACCGCGGAAAAGCCAGTCCTGGCCCTGGCATCTGCGTCTCCTGCAGCCAGTTGCCGTCCTTCGAAAATCTCCTTCCGCTCACTGCGCTTGGGAAGGAACATGACTTCTTTGAGCCCCTCAGGACAGGACGAACAAAGTAGCAACGCTGCGTTGGCTTGAGTCCAACCACTCATGTAATAGAAATACGGTTCCTGAAACTGACCGTTACGGTCTGAGATGTCCGGCGGCGGCTGAACGGCCCAGAGCACCACAATGCTATCTGGCAGCGCTTTACGCAGGGCTTCCCGGCGGGCCGCATATTCTTCTAGGGGGATTCCCTGAGCAAACATTCCTAAGGTAAAGAAAAATAGCAATAGACATCGCAGCATGCTCATTATCATCCCAGAATAAGAGAGTGCCGCCAAATCGAAAAGTCCTGCTTGTCCCAATTCCCGACAACTGGCCAACGCTGGCTGGCGGGCTGCTGGTTGGCGTTTCTGAGGACATCTCCGCAATTGACGCTGCTAGGGCAAGGGCGGAGGCACTTGGCCTTGAGGATTGCATGTTTGTCGAAGGGTCGCCCGACAACATTCCTTGGCGCGACGCCTTCTTCACCGAGGCCTACCTGGAAAAAGAAGCAACCCCCGAGATCCGCCGCGTCATCCAGGAAGGAGGAGAAATTCACGAATGGCAAAGCAAGTCCTGATCGCGACCATTGGCTCATTCGGCGACCTCCATCCTTACCTCGCCATCGCGATTGGCCTCAAACAGCGCGGCCATTCCGTCACTTTGGCCAGTTGCAGTATCTTCCGCGACAAGGTGGAGAGCGAAGGTATTCGCTTCGTCGCAATTCCGCCCGCCCTGGAAAACATTGAGTTTGACGCGGAAGTCCGACGTAAAGCCATGAACACCTTCGATGGCACTCGTTACGTTGTCCAAGAATTATGCCTGCCACCGATCGAAGAAGCCTACCGTATCCTCCTGGCGGAGGCCCGCGGCGCTGACGTCCTGCTCGGCTCGCTCCTCGCCCTCGCCCTGCCGATGGTCGCAGTCAAACTGGGCATCCCGTATATCAACACAGCGCTCCAGCCAGCAGCGATTCTGTCCGCTTATGATCCACCCCTGATCCCAGTCATGCCATTTCTGCCCTGGCTCAGTCCTGCGATCCTGAGGCTTGTTTATGGCGGCCTGCACACGCTCAACGGGTCGCTTCTCAAGAAAGCCTACGACCTGGCAAAGAAGGAAGGTCTTCCCTCCACGTCGGTCCCAAGGCTCTTCGGCCACAGCTCCCCGCACGGTAACCTCGTCCTTTTCTCGAAGCACTTCATGCGCGAGCAGCCGGATTTCCCCAAACCCACTACTATGTGCGGCTTCCCCTTTTACGACAAGCTGGACGGGCGGCAATTCGCAGTTGATCCTGAAATCGAAAGCTTCTTTGCGGCTGGCGAAGCACCCTATGTCTTCACGCTCGGCACCTCCGCAGTCCTGGACCCCGGTTCGTTCTATAACGAGGCCTACACCGCCGTGACGCGCATGCGCAAGCGAGCAATCTTCCTGGTTGGCCGGGCTAATTATCCCGAGTACAAAAAAATGGAGAACGACCGCCTCCTCGTCTGCCAATATGCGCCCCACTCCACGCTCATGCCGCGCGGCGCGGTGACGATTCATCAGGGCGGCATCGGCACCACGGCACAGGCGCTGCGCGCGGGTAAGCCGATGATCGTCGTGCCCTTCTCACACGACCAGCCAGATAACGCTCGGCGTTGCGTCAAGCTCGGCGTTGGCCTCTCCATCCCTCGGAAACGCTTCAACGCAACTCTGCTTCAGGAAGCTCTCGAGGCTGCACCCAAACTCAACGAGCTCGCCCGAAGCATGGGCGTCCTGATTCAATCGGAAGATGCCGTTGCAGCCGCATGCGAGAAGATCGAAGCCACCCACCCATCGCCTCGCACAACTTGATTGGTCTTCAAAAACGCAGGCAACGCCTCCTCAATCCGGGCCGCCTGCCATTCGTAATATCCGCTCAAAATCAGGTCGCCCCCTAGGCGCAGCAACCGCCCATACTCAGGTGCCAGATCAAGATGCACATAACCAGGGATGTTCACCAGCAGAACGTCAAAGCCACCGTCAGGCAGCGCAAAACTGGGCCCCTGATACGCTGCCACACCTCGCCCATGCGCCATTCGAGCCGCGTCCCATTCGAGGTCACAGCCAACGGCAATCGACGCGCCCAAACACAGCGCCGCTGCTGAGAGAATCCCCGTCCCTGTGCCTAGATCGAAGACCCGCCGCCCGGCAACCCGAATGCTTTCCAGCATCTCCAGGCTGCCGCATGTCGTATCGTGATCGCCGCCGCCAAATACCAGGCCCTTGCTCATAGTCAGGCGATGGCGTCCCTCGGGCGCAAGCGACTCATCTCCCTCAGGCACCAACCACCATCGCTCGCCTACGGGCTTGGCGACCCACGTGTCCTGATAGTCAAGATTCACTTCCCATCGCGCGCGCTCCACCTTGCTGTCATGAGCCCTGGCAAAACTCTTCGCCACTACGATGTTCGAAAAATAGACCCAGGTCTCGCCCGGCCGATCTTCTGCGCCATCGATTGGCCATGATCCCCAGTCCTCGATATTGCCCGCCATCCGCACCATATACATTGCGTTGCTCTCTCTGTAACAGTTTCAGGGGAAACTAGAGAGAAGTGCAAACACAAGTTGTAATTGTCGGAGCGGGGATCAGCGGGCTCATGGCAGCCCAGCACCTCAAAGGCGCTGGCATCGACGTCACCGTGCTTGACAAAGCGAACCGCCCAGGCGGCCGCATGGCCACCCGCCCATTTGAAGGCGCCACCTTCGACTACGGCGCGCAGTTCTTCACAGCCCGCAGCGAACGCTTCGCCGCTTTCCAACGGGCCTGGGAAACCAGCGGCCTTGTCCGCCTCTGGGAGCAGGATCGCTTCATCGGCCAGTCGGGCATGAATTCGATCTGCGCGCACCTGGCGCAAGGCCTCGATCTACGCTGTGGCGTTAAGGTGCGCCAAATCTATGAGACGGCCGGACACTGGACGCTGCAAACCGACTTTGGCGAAACGATCTTAGCCGACGCCCTCATCATCACCAGTCCAGTCCCCCAAACGCTCGCGATGCTGGACCGCGCCATACCGGAGTTGGACGATGTTGCCTACGACCGCTGCCTCGCACTGATGGCGATTCTGGAAGCCCCCCAAGATTTCAAGGTCGATGGCGAGCGCATCGCATGGGTTGCCGACAATCATCGCAGAGGAATTTCGCCGCTCGCCAACAGCGTCACAATTCACAGCGGCCCTCAGTTCAGTTCTGACAATTGGGAAATCAACGCTGAAGAAGTCGCACAACGAATGCTGGGCAACGTTGCAGCGACTGCGTGGAAGCTACACCGATGGAAGTATGCAAAGCCCACCACCCAGTACAAGGACAATTGCTTTGAAGTGGCATCAAGCGCGCCACTGTTGCTGGCGGGTGATGCTTTTGGCGGGCCCAGGGTAGAAGGTGCCGCCCTTAGCGGTTTAGCTGCTGCGGAGCGGCTTCTAGCGCGGCTTTCGTTGCGGCCTTAAACTGTAGCAGCCCCTGATACTCTTGCCAGAGCGTGCTAAAGCCAGCCCAATAATAGCCGCAAACGAAGATCATCAGAAACGGGATGCTCAAGAAGTTGAGCGACTCTACACAGTAGTAAACGATGGCGGCAAACGCAGTGCCCATGCCGATCTCCAGGAATGGTAGCCAGCCGCTGCTACGCCTGTACTCCGCCTGGTCGATTTTAATCTTCTTGTTATCGCTGAGATTGTACTTGGCCGTACGTGCAAAGCTCGTCTTCACACCCATCAACGCCTCGATCACAGCCTTCGTATTGCTGATCGTCAACGCAACGCCTGCGGCCATCAAGGCCGGCATAAACCAGATCGTCCGCTTCCAGCCCTTCGGATCAAGTTCACGCTGCGCGATCAGATAGAACGCAGTCAAACTGACAAAATTCGCGATGATCAACGGAAAGTCAAACAGCAACATTTCCAGCGGCCCCATGTAGAAGCGCACGATCATCACCGGCAACATCAACAGCGAAACAACGATCATCAGCGGATACGAAATGTTCGGCGTCAGATGGCAGAAGGCTTCCATCTTTGTGCGCCACGGCAGGTCGGTTGCCAGAATCTTCCGCAACAGCTTGATCGCGCATTGCGTCAGGCCCTTGGCCCAACGGGATTGCTGCACCTGAAAGCTATAGGTCTCAACCGGTAGCTCAGACGGGCAATGCACATGCGGCAAATACACAAAGCGCCATCCCTTGAGTTGCGCCCGATAGCTGAGGTCGCTATCTTCGGTCAAGGTGTCGTGTTGCCATCCGCCAGCGTCCTCGATCATCTCTTTACGCATGATCCCGGCCGTGCCATTGAAGTTGAAGAACAAGCCCGTTCCGGCCCGCGCACCATGCTCAAGAATGAAGTGACCATCCAGCAGCATTGTCTGTACTTCAGTAAGTAGGTTGAAGTGGCGGTTGAGATAGCTCCAGCGTGTTTGCACGACGCCAACCTTCTCCTCCGTAAAGTAGTGAACTGTGTTTTCGAGAAAGTCTTCGGGGATCACAAAGTCCGCATCGAAGATCGCGATCAGTTCGCCAGTTGCAGTCGGGATTCCAGCCTGCAAAGCCCCAGCCTTGTAGCCCCCACGATTCTTGCGATGACGGTATTCGATATTGAATCCACGCTCAACATAACTTGCGCACAAATCTTCAGTGAAGGCCGCCGTATCGTCGGTGGAGTCATCGAGCACCTGAATTTGCAGCAAGCCCTCCGGGTACCGCACTTTAACGGCGCTCTCCAGCAGTCGCTCCACAACGAAGCGCTCGTTGAACAGAGGAAGCTGGATCGTCACCTTCGGCAGCTCTGTAAAGCGCCGCGTCGGCTCCTTCGGCATGTTCTTCAAGCCCTTGAAGTAGCCCCGAATCATCGCAAAGCGATGGCAGCCATAGAAGCTGAGCACCGTCAACATCAGGAAATAAGGGACCAGAATCAGGTAATCGAAAAGTGCAAGGGAGTGGACGCCTGCAAAGGTGTCGTCAAAAAAGGCGTCAATCAGCTTTTCAGCCGCGCTAGGCGCCGCAAGGAGGAAGGCGAGAGAATCAGTGCCGGTAAGCATTTAGAAACTGTTGAATCTTATCTAGTATAGCTGATGTTTTCTGCATTTATTCGCCCAACCCGCTAGAATAGGATTCGAATGGCGCAACACCTACGTGGTTTGGCGATCGCAATGATCGCTATGGGAATCGGGGGAGGACTCTTGTCCCTGATCTGGATGCTCGCCAATGGCGGGCCATCTGAATTGTCCAATGCTTTTGAAGGCGCTTCCTCGGTGATGGGTCCCATCGTCGTTGGCATCGTGTTCTTCAATATTCTTCTCGCGGTACCCCTTACCTTTGCCGGCTTTGGCCTCCTACGGACACAAAGTTGGGCAAGAACATTGGGAATGGTCCTGTGTGCACTCTCCATCATCAGCATCCCTTTCGGCAGTATCTTAGGTGCCTATGGCTTGTGGGTACTGACTTCGCTGGAAGTAGAACCGCTATTTGAACATCGCAGTGACGGAAATTAGAAGTACGGTGGTATAATTGAGGTTTTGTGGCTCGCTACATCAAGCGAGGAGGTTTGCATGTTCATGAATGTGCGGGACATGGAGTTGCGTCCCCTGCGTATTTCCAAGGAATTGGCGGTTGGCGAAATCGACTTTTTCGAACCGAAATTGCGGCAATCTTCTCCCTTGAAGGTGGAAGGCCAGGCGGAACTGAGGCAGGTTCTCGACGAGATCCGGCTGAAGGGACGCTACACGGTAGAATTCGAGATCGATTGTGATCGGTGCTTAGAGCCGTATCGCTTCCCGATCGCGGCGGATTTCGATCTGGTTTACATGCCAGTGTCGGCAGATGCGCCTGCTGAAGAAGCCGGACTGAATGATGAAGAGACCGAATTGGCCTTTTACGAAGGCTCGGGGCTCGAATTGAACGATGTGTTGCGCGAGCAGGTTTTACTTGCTGTGCCAATGCAAAAGACATGCCGCGAGGATTGCGAGGGCTTATGCCCTGCTTGCGGCGAAAATTGGAATCTTCGCGATTGTGCCTGCCAGCCGGTGGACGCTGTTGACCGCTGGGCCGCCTTACGCGAATTGAAATTGAAGAATTAGATAGAAGGAAAATGAAATGCCTAATCCCAAACGCCGTCACTCAAAGCGCCGCACCTCCACCCGCCGCGCACATGATGCCCTAGCCAAGCCAATCGGAAGCGATTGCTCCAACTGTGGTGCCTCCAAGCTGCCACACCGCGCCTGCTCCGCCTGCGGATTCTACAAGGGCCGCGCTGTCGTCGAAGTCGAGAAGTTCTAAGTACTTGACCAACGGCCAATGATTACCATTGCCGTCGATGCCATGGGCGGCGACAATGCCCCCAAAAGCGAAGTTGCAGGAGCCTTACGCGCCGTCCGTAGTCTGGATGTGCGCGTAATTCTTGTTGGGCGAGAGCAAATTATCGCCGAGGAGCTCGACTCGCACGGCAAGTGGGCAAATCTCCCCATCGAGATCTATAACGCCTCTGAAGTGATCACGATGGAAGACTCCGCAGCTAAGGCCATGCGGACCAAAAAAGATTCTTCCATTCGCGTCGCCTGCCGTCTCGTTCGCGATGGAGTTGCCGCCGGGGTCGTCTCGGCAGGCAATACCGGTGCCGCGATGGCCACCGCCAAAACGGTTCAAGGTATGGTTCGAGGTGTAGATCGTCCGGCGTTGGCGACCGCCTTCCCTACTCTCAAAGGCACACCAACCGTCCTCGTCGACATCGGAGCCAACGTCGATGCTTCCCCAAAGATGCTGGCGCAGTTTGCCTACATGGGTTCAGTTTACAGTCGGGCGATCTTTGGCATCCATCGTCCACGGGTTGGTCTATTGTCGATTGGCGAAGAAGAGCACAAGGGCAACGAACTTACGCACGCGACCACGCCACTGCTCAAGCAACTCCCCATCCACTTCATTGGTAATGTCGAGGGGCGCGACCTCTACACTGGCTTGGCCGACGTCATCGTCTGCGACGGCTTCATTGGCAACGTAGCCCTCAAGGTCAGTGAAGGATTGGTCGAGGTTTTCACTCATATGCTGCGAGAAAGCCTGAATGCCACGATTACGCGTCAACTGGGCGCGGCCCTGGCAAAGAATAGCTTTGCCGAGCTCAAAAAGCGAACCGACTATTCCGAATACGGCGGCGCGCCACTCCTCGGCGTCAAGGGTGTCTGCATCATCTGCCACGGGCGATCCAACCCCAACGCCATCATGAATGCGATCCGCATCGGAGCCGAATATTCCGCCAACCGCGTAAACGAAAAGATCGAGGAAGGTTTGGCGAATCTCCGGGAATCTTCTTGATCTGCGACACAATCAAAGAGATATGCTTCGCGCACTGATTCTCGCCGCACTGGGTGTCTGCAGCCTGGCAGCACAAAAACTCGATCCGATTCATTGGGCTCTGGGGCCGATTCCGGCAACCAAAGCAGGTGCCGAATTCAAGGTTCCAGTCCGGGCACGCATTGATGCTGGCTGGCATCTCTATTCCCTCACGACTCCGCCACCGCCAAAACCGACAAAAATGCAGGCACTCGAAGGCGCTCCCTACGAAGTGTTGCGCATCGAACAGCCTGCGCCCAACCGCAAAGTCGATCCCAACTTCCAGACCGAGACCGAGACCTTTGCCGATGCCGTCGAATTTACCCTCTACGCCAAAGCAATCCGGGACATTCCGGCCAATTCGCCAGACCTCGTGGTTGAAGTCCGCTACCAGGCTTGCGACGACACCAAATGCCTGCCACCGCGTAAGCGACCCGTCAGCTTCGATGCCGGCTTTGAGTGGAGCGCCACAGCCGCACAAGCCCCTGTCAAAGGCAAATCAGCTCCCGGCAGCGCCCCCGCTAAGAGCCTCAGTGAATTTCTGCTACTCGCCTTCGGCTTCGGTCTAGCCTCCGTACTGACGCCTTGCGTCTTCCCCATGATCCCGATCACAATGAGCTTCTTTCTCCAGAAGCAAGGCTCATCCAAGGCCCGCATTCTCTTTGACGCAGCCCTGTTCTGCCTCGGAATCGTAGTTCTCTTCACCGCGATCGGGTTCGCCCTCACCGCTATCCTCGGACCCTTCGGCGTTGTCGCAATCGGATCAAACGTTTATGTCAATGGTTTCATCAGTATCATCTTCTTTGCCCTCGCTCTCAGCCTCCTCGGTGCCTACGAAATCACTCTGCCCTCCAGTCTGCTGACCAAGCTCAATGCCGCCAGCGATGGCGGCGGCATTGCGGGCACCTTGCTGATGGGCCTCACCTTCTCACTCACCAGCTTTGCCTGCGTAGGTCCCTTTGTCGGCACGCTGCTGGCTGCCTCACTCCAGGGTGACAAGTTGCAACCGGCTCTGGGAATGATGGCCTTTAGCTTTGGCCTGTCCCTGCCCTTCTTTTTCCTCGCCTTGTTCCCAGGCGTCCTCAAAGGCCTGCCGCGCGCCGGCAATTGGATGATCCGCATCAAGGTGGTGATGGGCTTTCTCATCCTGGCAGCGATGCTGAAATACCTCAGCAATGTTGACGTTGTGCTGCACTGGGGCGTGCTCAGCAGAGAGCGATTCCTGGCCGCCTGGGTCGTCCTGTTTGCGCTGCCCGGGTTGTACCTGTTGGGAAAGCTTCCAATGGATGGTATTAAAATCGGTGAGCAATTGGGCGTTGGCCGGGCATTGATCGGCGCGCTCTTCATCGCCTTCGCTGTCTCCCTGGTTCCCGGAATGTTCGGTGCCAACCTCGGCGAGATCGAAGCCTATGTACCGCCCGCACAGGAGACCGGCAGTCTGCTCGGAAAATCGCAAAACGAAGCCAAACTCCCCTGGATGAAGAACGATCTCCCCGCTGCCCTGGCCCGCGCCAAGGCAGAAAACAAGCTCGTCTTTGTCAACTTCACCGGTGTTGCCTGCACCAACTGCCACTGGATGAAGGCCAACATGTTTACCAAAGCCGAGGTCCGGGCCGCCATGGATAAGTTCATTCTCGTCGAGCTTTACACCGACGAATTGGACAACGCGACGAGCGAAGCCAATCAAAAATTGCAGGAAAGTCTCTTCCAGAGCGTGGCCATCCCCTACTATGCTGTGTTTGACGCCAATCAGAAGCTCGTCGGAAGTTTCCCCGGCCTTACCAAGGACGTCAAGGAATTTACCAGCTTCTTAAACGCGGCGCTTTCAAAAGCATGAAGCACCAATGAAGTACTTCTGTCTCTCGCTGGTCTGCTTGATTGCACAGCCAACCTTCGCTGCCGATTCTATTCGTGGATTTCCCGAAGACGAAGCCAGACTGCGCGCACCCTTTGAGGAGCGCCTCCGTGCCATGGCCGAGTCCAACAAGATTCGCGAATTTATGACCCGCATGGCGTCAGAGCCCCATCACGCGGGGTCGCCTGGGTCCAGAGCCGTCGCCGATTTCGCCCTTGCCAAGTTCAAGGAATTTGGGCTTGAGGCGAGGATCGATACCTTCGACGTTCTACTCCCCTATCCAGTCCAGCGTTCGCTCGAAATCGTCAGCCCGATCCGTTATGTGGCCAAACTCCGTGAGACGGTTGTCAAAAACGACCCCGATTCCAGCCACGCCAACCAGCTTCCCAGCTACAACGCCTACTCCGCCAATGGCGACCTCACGGCGCAGGTGGTCTACGCCAATTACGGCATGCCGGAAGACTACGCTCTCCTCAAGTCCAGGGGAATCGACGTGAAGGGCAAGATCGTTCTCGTACGCTACGGGCGCAGCTTCCGGGGAATCAAACCCAAAGTCGCTGCGGA
Organism: Bryobacterales bacterium; assembly: GCA_038206015.1. GTDB lineage: Bacteria > Acidobacteriota > Terriglobia > Bryobacterales > Bryobacteraceae > Bryobacter. The sequence goes on from JBBRBI010000028.1 coordinate 13,092, forward strand.
AAACGGTGCGGCTGCTTGCCTGATCTACTCCGACCCCAAAGACGACGGTTACTTCCAGGGCGACATTTATCCAAAGGGCCCCTTCCGCCCGCCATCGGGTGTCCAGCGCGGTAGTGTCATGGACCTGCCAATCTACCCCGGCGACCCACTTACACCTGGCAAACCCAGCATCCCTGGCGTGCCCCGCATCAAACTCGAAGACGCACACAACGTCCAGAAGATTCCGGTGATGCCAATTTCCTGGGAGGATGCCAAACCCATTCTGGAGCAGATGGATGGGGAAGTTGCCCCGATTGAGTGGCGCGGCGCAATCCCCGTCACCTACCACTTGGGCGCAGGCTCGGCGCTACTGCACCTGAAGGTGCAGGCCGACAACGCCACCCGCCAGATTCAGGACGTCATCGCGACTCTCAAGGGAAGCGTCTACCCCGACCAGTACATCGTCTACGGCAACCATCACGACGCCTGGGTGAATGGTGCAGCAGACCCGGTAAGCGGCGCGGCCAGCCTGATTGAAGCCGCCCGAATCCTGTCCAAGGCCGCGCAACAAGGTTGGAAACCCAAGAGGACGATCGTCTTTGCGCTCTGGGACGCCGAAGAATTTGGCCTCATCGGCTCAACCGAGTGGGCCGAAAAGAATCGCGAAGATCTTCTGAAGAACGCCGTCGCATACTTCAATTCCGATACGACGCTGCGTGGTGCCATGAGCGTTCAGGCCACCCCCTCACTCGAAAAATTCGTCGAAGAATGGATGCGCGACTTCCCGGATCCCGCCAGCGGCAAGAGCCTGCTCGAAGCTGCCAGCATCAAGGCTTATCGCGCCGGTCCACTGGGCAGCGGTAGCGACTATACGGCCTTTGTACATCACCTGGGCGTCGCCAGTCTCAATGCCGGCTTTGAAGGGAATATGAGTGGCGTCTACCATTCGATCTACGACAGCCTGCGCTGGTTCCAGTATTTCGGCGACCCCGACTACGTCTTCACCACCGCCTTTGCCGGCTTCATGGCCACTGGCCTGGCCAGGATGGCCGATGCCTACGTGGTTCCATTCGATTTCGGACGCGTGTCCCGCTTTCTGCGCGAAACCGTTGAAGAGCTTAAGAAATCCCCAAAGGCAAGACTACTCAATTGGGAAGGCCTGGACCGCGAAGTCGAACGAGTCGGCCTGGCAGCCAAAGCTTTTGGCACCGCATCTAATGCGATCGAGCCAAGACTCGCATCTCTCGACCGCAGCAAACTCAAGAAACTGAACGAGGCTATTTTTCAGAGCGAGCACAGCCTGACGAGGCCAGAAGGTCTTCCCGGCCGCGAATGGTACAAGTACCAACTCTCCGCCCCCGGCAAATACACTGGCTACGGAGCCAAGACATTGCCGGGCATTCGCGAGGCAATTGAGGCGGGAAGAAATGACGAGGCGCAGTTACAAATCAAGGTGCTTGCTGAGGCTCTCAGCGCCTATGGGGATCGTATCCGCACGGCGGCCAAATTGGCAGTCGAGTTCTAGACTACTGCTTCCAGCGAGATAGGTACGAATCCATCGCGAGCCCGTCCAGCTCTTTCCCCAACTGCTGCTCCCAGTCCTTACGCTGCTTCGATTTGACCTTGTTCAAAACTTCAGCCGCCTGATTGGCCAATACGTAACGCTGGCGCTGCGCATCGACTTCAACCTGCTTTTCGATAATCCTGGCATCGTGAGCAATGCGCTCAGACTCCACCAGCAGTCGATAGCGTCCCAATTCAGTCCGCGCTGGCGGCGTGGGGAAGACGTCCCTTACCTCGCGCGCGAAATCCGCATTCACGTCTTCGAGCGCCTGCCTCCGGGCTTGAAGTTCAGCTTCGACCGCGCTGAGCTTGGCCTTCTCAACCCCAACCTGCGCCGTTCGATAGGCAAGCACGCGCTCCAACCGGAAGGCAAAGCGTTTCATCGGCGCACCGGCGTGTTGGTCGAAACCTGCCCTAGTATCGTCGCCAGGCTTTGCAGTTGACTAAGCGTCTCGTCAATCGGCGAAGTCTCCTCGGAATCCTGACGCAGGAAGCCGTCGATTTGCGGCCGGTTGCGTAAAACCGTATCGAGCAGCGGGTTCGAACCCTGGACATAAGCCCCTAGCTGAATCAGGTCAGCCGCTCGCTCATAGCTCGCCAGCGCCTCTCGCACCGCGCGGGCTGCCTCCTTGTGCTCTCGTGTGGCCAGCTTGGATTGCAATCGGCTTACGCTCTCGAGCACGTTGATTGCAGGGTAGTGCCCCATCGCACCCAGCTGACGCGACAAAATAATATGCCCATCCAGGATCGCGCGGACAGTGTCGCATACCGGTTCGTTGAAGTCATCACCCTCCACCAGCACCGTGAAGAAGCCAGTGATCGAGCCTTTGGGAAAACGCCCCGCTCGCTCAAAGATCTTCGGCAGCATCTGGAAGGCGCTCGGCGGATAGCCCTTCTGCCCTGGAGGCTCGCCCGCCGCCAGACCGATCTCCCGCTGCGCCATCGCCAGGCGAGTCACCGAATCGATCACGAGCAGAACATCCTTGCCCTGATCGCGAAAGTACTCGGCGACGGCCAACGCGACAAAGCAGGCGCGGATGCGAAGTGGTGCCGGCTGATCGCTTGTCGCCGCAATCATGACGCTGCGCTTGCGGCCCTCAGGTCCCAAATCGTGCTCGAGAAAACTCTTCACTTCGCGATTCCGTTCGCCAATCAGCGCCACCACCGCAACATCGGCCTGATGGTGCCTGCACATGGAACCCAGTAGCGTGCTCTTTCCAACACCAGAGCCGCCAAACAACCCGATTCTCTGCCCCTTCCCGCAGGTAAGCAGGCTGTCGATCACGCGGATCCCCGTCACGAGCGGTTCTGAGATATTCTCCCGCGCCAGCGGTCCGGGTGGAGTCGCATAGAGATCGTAGAGCGCCTCAGCTGCGATCGGCGGACCACCATCCATCGGTTGCCCAAAACCGTCCAGAACACGGCCTAGCAGTTGTGCCCCGACTGGCACCTTGGCCGCCTCCGGCCTCGCGAGAATGGACGCTCCCTGCGTGATACCGCCGGTGTCCTCTAGCGGCATTGTAAGCACCTTGCCATTGCGAAAGCCGATGACCTGGGCCCGAATTCGCTTTTGGGCTGGCAACAAAATTTCGCAGAAGTCACCCAACGCCGCAGCCGGCCCGTTACTCTCAATCAGCATCCCCGCAACGTCGCTCACATGGCCCTTGCGCTGAAAGAAGTCTCCCTCACGCAGCAGCCGTTCGTAGTCTTGAACATTCAAACCGGTCATTTGCGTTTCCCCAATAGGTCTACAAATCCTCGTTCCACCTCATCCAACTGGGCCTGAATCGATGCGTCCAAAATGCCGCTCGTGCTCTCAAGCATCAGCGCGCCGCGCTCAAGTCCTGAGTCAGCAACCACCTCCACTCGCGGCGGCAGGCGCAAGCGGTCCAGATGAGGCCGCAAGGCTTCCAGGTCGCTCGGGTTGAGCAGAATCCGATTTAGCTCGCGCATTTGGCTCTGTTGGGTCGCCGCGTGGATCAAGCCCATCAGCGCCTCCCCATCCACTTGAATTTCGCGATACAGAATTCGCCGTGCGATTGCGACAGCCAACCGCACCAGCTGCTCCTCGCTCTCGGCCAGGTAGCGCTGTTTGATCGTCGCCATGTCGTCGATCGACTGCGCCATGCGCTTCAACCATGGTTCGATTTCCTGTTGCACACGTGTTTGTGCGCGGCTCTCGCACTCAGCGCGGGTTCGATTCACCGCCTCCTCAAGCTCCCGTTTGTACGACAGTTCAACGTCAGTGGGTGCGGCAATTGCCTGCTCCTGAAAGCGAGCCCCGGGCGTCCTTACCGCGAGTGGTAGATCCTCCCCGATTTCCTGAATTGCCCAGGGGGCCAAGCCAATCTTGAAGGCTTCCGCCTCTGCCAGAATCCGCGACATGCTGCCAGCCGGGGCCGGGGTGCGCTCTTCGTTATGAACTTTGATCGGGTGCCCGCTAGTTGACATACTCCTCGCCGACGGTCCCCTTGAGATTAATCACGCCCTCATTCTCCAACTGGCGCAGCACTGTGATGATCTGTTGCTGGGCCGCCTCGACTTCGCGAATCTTCACCGGCCCCAGTGCGTCCATGTCCTCTTTCAACATCTCTGCGCCGCGTGCGGACATCGCCGTCAGAAAGTGATCGCGCAGCCTGTCGCTGGTACCCTTCAGCGCCACCGTCAATAACTTTCGATCAATGCGGGAGAGTAGTTCCTTAACCCCCTCCTCACCAACCATCAGCATGTCCTCAAACACGAACATGAGCTGCCGAATGGTTTGCGTCAGGTGTGGATCGAGACCCTCAAGAGTCTCGAGAATTTCTTTGCTTGTCCCGGAATCGAGGCGGTTAAACATCTCAGAGACCGCCTGTACGCCGCCAGTGGTTTCGCGACTGAAATCACCAATGTCCTTCAGCTTCAAACCAATGATGCTCGCAATCTTCCCGATAATTTCCGGCGAGATCTGCTCAAGGCTCGCCATCCGGTGCGCAACATCTGCCCGGATTTCCAGCGGCAACGCATAGAGCAGTCCAGCGGCCTGCGACGGATTCAGATGTGACAGAATCAGCGCGATCGTTTGGGGGTGTTCATTATGGATGAACTTCGCGAGTTGCCCAGGGTCCGCCTTCTGCAGTGCGTCAAAACTCAAGCTCTCGCCGCCCAACTGCTTCAACAAACGATCAAGAATTTTCTTGGCTTCTTCCGGACCAAAGGCTTGAATCAAGACCTTCTTCGCATAGTCGACACCGCCCTTCAGTACGTACTGATGCGCGATCGACATTTGATAAAACTCCTCAAGCACTCCTTCAGCTAACTCCGCTGTTACCGAATTTGATCGGGCAATCTCCTGCCCAATCCGATGGACTTCAGCATCGTCCATTTGTTTCAAGACTTCCGCCGTAAGGTCACCCCCTAGAATGATCAGCAGAACAGCAGCCTTCTTCGCGCCAGGTATATTGACTTTGAAAGTCGGGTCCTCTGGAAGGATGTCGCCAACTTTCGTGGGCACTCTGTCAGGTGTTTGGGTCTCTGCCATTCTGTCCTATCCTTCGTGGAGCCAGCTTCGAAGAACCTGGGCGATCATCACCGGGTCCTTCTTGGCCTCTTCAGTAATATGCTGCTGCAAAATCTTGCCCTTCTGCGTCGTGACGTGAGGCAGCTTCAGCTTTTCCAACTCTTTCTGCTCCAAGCGTTTCTGAAGGTTTTGCTGTTCCAGCAAACGCTCCTCAAAAGTGTGACCGTCGTCTTCTTCGTCGCCGGTGCCTTCTATCGCTGCCGCCGCACTCGAACGGGCCTTGCCTCCGGCCACAGCAGCCTGCCCCTGCGCCCCACTTACTACTGGCTTCTTTTTGCGGAAGATCATGAATGCACCGATCAGCAACACCAGTACCAGCAGCGCTGCGGCGACAATGACGGCCAGCAGAATCATCGGGTCTTTCAAAGGCGCTGGCAGCAGCTTGAGGATGGCCTCAGGAATTTCGATGGCCGGTTTCACTGCGACCGCAGGACCAGGCACTTCTGGTGCGTTCATGCGAAGCGTCGCATCAAACGCCAGACTCTCCACGATCACTAAATCTCCCCGCTCGGGAACCAGCCCGAGGGCGGCAGAAATGACGTCTTTGATCGCTTTGATCTTCTCGGCTGACGGTGGCTCAAGCACCTTTTTCGCCTTCGGGCCAACGCCCTCCCATCTCGCGTCCTGGTCCAGCAGCACCGACAGCGATACTCGCTTGATCGCACCCTGTGGCGTCTTTGTTCGTCGAATGGACCGGCTGGCCTGGTAGTTAGTGCTCGCTGTCTTGCGCTGTGTACCGCTCTGCGCCGAGGCTGGGCGCGATGTCGGTCGAGGTAAATTGCTAGGCGTTCCGGGCACCCCACTTGCCAGTGGTATCCCGCTGGAGTCTTCCGTTTTCTGCTCCGACAGCACCACTGCCTTTTCCGGATCGTAAATCTCTTCGCTCGCCTCGCCGCTCGTCATGTCGCAATCGATCGTAACTCCGGCCCGGTACTTCTCTTCCCCCAGCAAAGGCGTCAGTGTCGCATTCACTTTGGCAAGCATGTCCTTCTCCAGCTTTTGCCGATACTCGAGCAGCAACTCTGGATAATCATCCCCCGGCGCGCCCGCCTTGCGGGGCCGACTCAGCAGATTTCCATTCTGATCAATTAATGACACGTGCTCCGGTTGTAGACCCTCAACGGCACTTGCCAGCAGGAACACCACAGATTGCACCGACCCTGGCGGCAGTCTAAGCCCCGATTTCAGCTTTAGAACAACACTCGCTTTCGCCGGCTGCCGACTGTCTTGAAAAATTGATTGTTTGGCAAATGTCAGGTGTACCCGCGCGTGGTCTACTTCTCGCAAGCTCGATACGGTGCGCTCCAATTCCCCTTCGAGTGCCCGCTGATAGTTCACCTGCTCGGCAAACTCAGTCAGCGCGAAGTTGGTCTTGTCGAACAATTCAAAGCCAATCCGCCCGCTTCGGGGCAGCCCCTGCGCGGCCAGTTCCAGTCGCAGTTCGGAAAGTTTCGCACTCCTGACATATACGCTTGCCCCATCTTCCCCGATCTTGAACTCGACGTTCTTCTCGCGCAATCGCTGCGTCAATTGCCCCGCGTCCTCGGGTGCCAACTGCGTAAACAGCGGCTTGAAGTCCTTCTCCTTTTGAAAGTTGATGAACCAGTACAGCCCGCCCACCACAGCGAGTACGGACGCGCCGAGGCTGATCTTCTGGCGAAGGCTCAGACCGTTCATAAGTTCAAGTAACTGGTTCAAACGGAAAAGTTCTCCATGGCATTATCTGGCAGGCACGCGATCAGATCTGCATGCGCATTACTTCCTGGTAGGCCTGCATCATCTTGTTGCGAACTTCCATCGCCACCTCAAAGGTCAGCCCTGCTTTCTGGATACTCATCGCGACCTGATGAATGTCGGTCTGCTCCCCATCCATCCACGCCGTTACTTGTTGCGCAGAATCGTTCGCAGTCGTCTTGATGTTGTCCAGAACTCCACCCAGTACAGCCTGGAACTCGCCGCCCCCTGCTTGTGCGCCTGCCCCAATTGGGTCCAGCGGCTTGACGAGATTGATTGCATTCGCTAGTGAAACTTGCATCGTTTATCCCCTGAGAATGTCGATTGATTTCGAGATCATGTCCTTCACCGCGTTCATCGCGGTTACGTTGGCACCAAAGGACCGACTGGCGTTGGACAAGTCGACCATCTCCTCGATCGGGCTGAAATTCGGGAAGCTGACATAACCCTTTTCATCCGCATCCGGATGTCCCGGAATAAAGCGTTTGATTGGTTCTTTGTCGTCGAGCAACACTTCACTGACAGCAACCCCGGTGCCCCCGCCATCGAGCGAGTTCTGAAATGCCGACGCGAACGGGCTGACCACTCCCGCACTCTGAAACACAGCGTCCTGGCGGCGATACGGCCCACCCTCTTCCGTCCTTGTTGTTTCTGAGTTTGCGATGTTTTGAGCCAGTAGCTCCGTCCGGAAACGCTGCGCGCTCATTCCAGAGGCGCTGACACTCAAGCTTTGGAAAAGACTCATGGCTACTTCACATCCTTAATGGCAAGCCGGATATCGCGGGCATCGCCTTTGATTAACTGGCTGACAAAATTGAAGCGCATCGCGTTCTCACTCAGCAGCCGCATTTCTCGATCAACGTCAACGTTGTTGCCATCGTTTTTCGTCTTCAGCCCGTCGGGCTCGATCGCATTGGCTTTGCCACCGGCGATCAAGGACTGAAATTCGAAATTGAAATCGATGTCCTTAGTCCGATAGCCCGGCGTGTCGACATTCGCGATATTTGCGGTCACCAACTTCTGCCGGTCGGCCAGCAGATCAAGGTATTGCGCCATGCGCCCGGTGAGTGGATCGAACATACGCCACAACTAATGCAAATTAGGGGCCAAACGACTCGGAAGCTCCCGAACACGCCAAAGTCTCCAAATTTACGGCAATAAATTGCCAGCGCCGCCCAAAACTCGTCGCAGGCTTACTCGTAGGTCTCCGGGTACTTTTCCCGCATTTCGTGTGCCATTTCGAGCGCCGTCCCAATTTGGATCAGTTCCCCCTGTCCAATTCCGGGACACCATTTCGCGGTCCGCTGCCACTCCCGCTGGCTCTCCACCAGTTCCGGCCAGAACGGAAACAAGCGGCACTGTACCGGCTTCACTGGATGGATCCCACAACCGCCGGCGTCAAGAAAAGGACACTGCTTGGCTTTGCCGCGCGGCTTGCGAATCCGCCGCATATGCCGCGTCCGATAAATGTAGGTTGCCTCAAAGTCCGCCTGCGGCAACCCCAGAAAGCGCGCGGCATTCGTCACATCTTCTTCGGTCATATAGACGTAGCCGCTCACCTCGCAACACTTGCGACAGCCACTCTGGCATTCAAAGCGAATTTCGATATTCGATCGGCCACCCACGCAACCCTAGCGTAACAATCGTGTTCAATGGAGTTATGCGGAATTACGCTCACAGCCTTTGCTTGACCATCGGCACACTCCTGGGACAGGCACCCACCGGCCCTGTCCTGCAGCCTCGTGGAGTAGTAAATGCCTTTGCCCAACATCCCGCGCCAGCAACGGTCGCCCCCGGTGGTCTCCTCGTCATCAACGGCATCAATCTCGCGCCGCCCGAAGGGATCAAGCCAGATTCGCTTCCGCTGCCAACGAAAATCGGCGATCCCGCCATTGAAGTCCTCATCAACAATCGGCCTGCGCCCATCGTCTCTGCCCTTCCCTCGCAGCTCACCGTCCAAGTGCCGATTGAGACAACAACCGGCTTGGCAAGCGTCATCGTCACACGCGGAGACCAGCAGTCTCGCGTCGCACGAGTGACCATTCAGGCTCTTGCGCCAGCAATACTGGCAACAAACGAACTCGGCTACGGTCCAGTCTCAAACACCGGCACAGGCAATGTTCTCAGGCTCCGCGCCAGTTCCATCGGCCCCGCTGAACCCCGCGTTCCCAATGGCGAAGCAGCCACCGAAGCCCTTCCCCCGCGCGCCAACATATACGTCTACGCCGCAGGCCTGCTTGCTGCCAGTACGGCGACTTACTCCACCACTAAGCCCGGCGAATTCGACATCGAAGTTACGCTGCCTGAGGGTACAAATGCAGGCGACCCCATCCTCCTCGTCGCCAACAACGCTGAAGCCAATCTCGTCACACACCGTCGCGGACCGATCGCCTCTGAAATCATCTACATTCCCTTCCCCTCGGGTACACCCGATTTACGAAGTCTCCGCTCCAGCGACGCCCGCGGTTTATTTCTCAACGCCAACGCCGTCCGTGGTACCGACTCCTGCTACCCCAGCTTCACCATCGACGCGTCAAAAAAGAGCATGCGCAAGGTGGATGGCTGCATCACAACTGCCCAAGCTCAGGCACCCACGCCCTTTATCGAAGCTGTCCGCGCCGCCACTTTCGCCGCCTTTGAGGGTCCCTTCACCGGCACGCCGCTGCCCGGTCAAGCAACTCCAGTCAGCAACAAAGTCCGTATTTTCCATCCCTCCATAGATGCGCCCCTCACAGCGATACTTCCCGCCGCTGCCACAAACATCAACTCCACAGAGGGCGGTGATTTCATTGCAGTCGTGCCAGGCACCGCGGGTGCCGCTGCCAAAACTTACCGTATCGACTCTGCGACCGCAGCGGTGGAAGAATTCGTGCAGGGCGGCGGCGGTGGCGGCTTGGGTGGAGCCAACGCCCAGAACTTAGTTCTGCGTTTTCAATCTCTAGACCTGGGCGATGGCGTAGACAAATTGATGAGCCCCGTGAACATCGTCAATAACCAGTTCATCCTTACAGCCGCCGACAATCAGGAAAATCCCACCAAGGCCAAAGTCGCCCTAATCAACGCTCAGGGCGACATCGTTTCCAAGCGAGACTTTCCAGGCGGCTGGCTGCCCATCGCCGCGCCAGCTCCTCCTGCGCAGGTCTTGCCGCCGGGAGTCACCCTTCCGCCAGGTGCCCTGATTCAGTTACGAACTCCGACACCCGTCTATCTGGAGCAGCAGACCCGCAATTACTATGTCGCAGCTCGTGACGCCGAAGGGCGCCACGGTTTCGTCTATTTCCCCACCACCGGCGACCCCACACCCATCCCGCTACCCGAAAGCTGGTACTTCACCAGTTGCATCCCCAATATTCCCGTTTACACAATCGACTTGGCCCGTAGCATTTCCATGCTCGCCAGCAAAATTGAGGAGCGCACCTTCAAGAACCCTTGCGCCGCTGACGGCTTTCTCGTCTTCGACCTGGCCACCCGCCAATTCAGCGCCGTCAGCCTGCCTGGCTCCGGCAAGGTGAATGCTTCTGGGGGCACCACGGAGATGAACGATTTCGTGCTGGGCTCCAACTCAAACCCGGCCAATCGCAACACCTCGGACACACTCTTCGCTCTCGATGGCGTCAACAACACGGTATTCCGTTTCGACCTTCCCGTTGGCGTCAACAACTTCACCGGCAGCGCGCCGGTCCCGCTGATGAACCTCCTGATCGCCCAAGCCAACAATCGCGCCAATGCAAACGGCGACGCCGGTCTGGTGCTCTTCGATCTGGAGCGGACCGAATCGCGCCTGCTCTCCACGCCAGAGGGCTTCGCGACAATCAACTACATCGGCCTTTTGCCGACGCAGCGCAAACTAGTCGCGCGCGGCATCAAAGCTGGAAACGTCGGCTCGCAGATCCTGATCTACAACCTCGACACGCGCGATCTCGAAATCATCGCCAACCCGGATGGCGTCGCCTGGGCTGGCTCCCCACCTGCACAAAACGTACCCGGCGCTCCCCAACAGCAGGTCATCAATATCCCCATTCGCGTAAATCAAAAGGCCAGCACCATCGAAGCAATGAATTATACCGCCGATCGCAAGCAGCTCGGAGCCATGGTAGTTCGCGTCTTCTAGGAACCCAACGAAATGCCAGGGAGCTAAACTAGAAGTTCCCTCATGTCTAAAGCCGTAACTTCCTGGGTTGATTCCAATCGCCAACGCCTGCTCGATGAGCTTTTCGATCTGATCCGCATTCCCAGCGTCTCGACGCTACCGGAGCATGCCCCCGACGTCGCCCGCGCCGCCGCCTTCACGGCGGACAGCCTTCGCGCCGCTGGCCTTGAGAACGTCGAGATCATCCCCACCGATGGCCACCCTCTCGTCTATGCCGATTGGCTCCACGCCCCCGGCAAGCCCACCGTCCTTTGCTATGGCCACTACGATGTCCAACCGCCCGACCCGCTCGATCTCTGGGTCTCTCCGCCCTTTGAACCCGAGCTGCGCAACGGCAACATTTACGCCCGCGGCGCGGTCGACGATAAGGGCCAGTTCTACATGCACGTCAAGGCCATCGAAGCGCTCTTCGCGGTCCACGGCAAGCTCCCCGTCAACGTCAAAGTTCTCATCGAGGGCGAAGAAGAAATCGGCGGTAAGTCGATCTCCAAGTTCGTCCCGCTCAACAAAGCCAAGCTCGCCGCAGACGTAGCCCTCGTCTCCGACACAGCTCTCTACGCCGAAGGCCTGCCAACCCTTTGCATCGGCCTCCGCGGCCTGGTCTACATGGAGATCGTCGCACAGGGCCCTTCCCGCGACCTGCACTCCGGGCTCTACGGCGGGGCCGCGCCCAATGCCGTCTACGGACTGATCGAGTTACTCAGTAAGTTCAAAGATGCCGATGGCCACATTCTCATTCCTGGCATCTACGATGGCGTCGTCGATCCGTCACCGGAAGAGAGGCAATCCTGGCAGTCGCTCCCCTTCTCAGAAGCAGCCATGCTGCGCGATGAAGTCGGTGCCACCTCGCTCACGGGCGAACCAGATCGCAGCGTGCTGGAGCGAGTCTGGTCGCGCCCCACAATGGAAGTCCACGGCATCGCTGGCGGCTTCACGGGCGCTGGAGCCAAGACCGTAATCCCAGCCACCGCCACCGCCAAAGTCTCCTTCCGACTGGTCCCCAATCAGCAGCCTGACGCGGTGGTAGCAGCCATCAAAGCCTTCGTCGCCTCTCATGCCCCCAAAGGGATCGTTTGCACGGTCAATGTCCTCTCCTATGGCCCGGGCTTGATGGTCAATCCCAATCACCCAGCCATTCAAGTCGCAGCCTCTGCCTTTGCTGAGATGATGGGTCGCCCCACTGTCTTCACGCGCTCCGGTGGCTCCATTCCGATCGTCGGCGAATTCCACGAGCAGCTCGGCATACCGACAATTCTCATGGGACTGGGCCTCCCCGATGATGGCCTGCACTCCCCAAACGAAAAGTTTAAACTGGCTAATTACTATCTCGGCATCGAGACCGTAGCCCACTTCCTCGAAAAATACGGAGAATAGACGACTGACCGACAGCACTATACCGGCTGAGCCTCAAGCGACGACCAACGTCTCGCACGGCGTCGTCCGATCAGCGTCGATCATGAGCTTTGCCGTCGCTCTCTCGCGCGTCTCGGGGCTGGTTCGAGAGATGGTGATGAGCCGCCTTTTTGGTGCGTCCATGCCCTACGATGCCTTCCGCATCGGCTTCCAGATCCCCAACCTGACACGCGACCTTTTCGCCGAGGGTGCCCTCTCCAGCGCCTTTGTCCCGGCCTTCACGGAGGCACTCCACAAGCGCGGTCGCGAGGATGCCGCACGCCTCGCCAATCTGGTCGCAACGACGCTCATTCTGGTGGTCGGCGTGATCTGCGCCCTCGGAGCAATTTACAGCCAGACGCTGGTCAACCTGGCCGCGCCCGGCTTCGCCCAGACTCCGGGCAAGTCTGAGCTCGCCGCGCACCTCACGCGCATCATGTTTCCATTCCTGCTCCTGGTTGCGCTCGCAGCTCAGGCCATGGGGATCCTCAACGCGCTCAGACAGTTTGCCGTACCGGCCTTATCGTCCACTTTCTTCAACATCGGCAGCGTCATCTCTGGCCTCTTGTTGGGGCTCTACTTCGGCCCCAGACTGGGTATCACCGCAATCGAGGGCATGGCCTGGGGCGTGCTCATCGGCGGCGCGTTGCAACTCGGCTTTCAAATCCCGGCGCTGATCAAGGCGGGCTTTTCCTTCAGGCCAAAATTTGATTTCTCAGACCCCGCCCTGCTCCATATTCTCGCCATGATGGGTCCCGCGATTCTGGGCAATGCGGCAACGCAAATCAACGTCCTCGTAAACTCCAATCTCGCCTCTGAAATCATCGATCCAATCCGCGGTGCCAATGGCCCTGTCGGCTGGCTGAATTATGCCTTCCGCTTCATGCAATTACCGCTGGGCCTATTCGGCGTCGCCATTGCAAGCGCAACACTCCCGGCAATTTCCCGCAGCGCAGCGGTTGAGAATTGGGATGAATTCCGGCGCACTCTGTCGCGCTCGCTGGGTCTGGTTTTCCTGCTGACAATCCCCAGTTCCGTCGGACTCGTGCTCGTCGGCAAAGCCATGATCGGGGCTGTCTATCAAGGCGGAAAATTTCAGTACTACGACACAGAAAAAACTGCTTCGGCCCTCTCCTGCTTTGCCATTGGCCTCGCCGGTTACTCTGCCCTCAAGGTCCTCAGCCCTGCCTTCTACGCGCTCAAAGATTCACGCACCCCGATGCTCGTTTCCCTCGGTAGCGTCATCGTAAACTATGCCCTGGCGCGCACCATGGTCGACGTCTTCCACCTGGGCCACGCGGGCCTGGCGCTGTCCACCTCCGGCATCGCTCTGTTCAGTTCGATTACGCTCTTCCTGCTGCTGCGACGTCGCATGGGCGGGCTCTATGGCCGCACTCTCGGGCGCAGCCTCTGGCTCGCCGTCCTGTCCACTGTCGCGATGGCCATCGCCGTCTCGGCGATCCTCTATTTTATGGACGGCAAGCCCTTTATCGCCCAGCTCGCGCTAGCCATTCCGGGCGGCGCAATCGTCTTTTATCTGGCCGCTCGCGCCCTTGGCGTAGAAGAATTAGCGATGGCCACCGATGCCATGGCCGGTCCCCTCAAGCGCAGGCTTCCCTTCCTGCGTGGTACCTTGTAAACACTCAATGGCTCAGGACGTTTCACTAGCTCTACAGCTCCAACGGATGGACCGCCAACTCGTGCAATTAGAAGCCGAGATTCGTGGATTACCCAAGAAAATTGCCCTCCTCGAGGCGCAGATGGGTGCGCACGAACAACGTCTTGTCGACGATCGTGCCGCTCTGCTCGCCAATCAACTGGAGGTAAAAAGACTGGCCGGGTCCAATGAGGACCACCGTCTCAAGATCGACAAGCTCAAAAAGCAGGTGATGCAGTCCACCACCCAGGAGCAACTCACCGCCTTTAATCACGAGATCACTTTCTGCGAAGCAGAAATCGTCGCCAACGACGAGAGTTCGTTTATATTGCTCGAAGAATCTGAGCGGCTCACCAAAATCGTAAAAGAGGCAGAAGGCAATCTCGGGCAGGAACGCCTCAACGTCGAACAACAAAAGATCGACGCCAAAGTCCTCAGCGAAGAAGATCGCAAGAAGGGCATTCGCATTTATCGCGAGCGCGAAAAGCTGGCTAAAGAACTTCCTCCGGCGCTGCTCAAAGATTATGAGCGACTGCGCAAGAAGCACAAGGACGGCATCGTCGTCGCCGAATGCACTGAGGCCCTTTGCACCTCCTGCCAAATGAACATTCGCGCCGCCCTGCTCCAGCAGATCCGCCAATATCCAGAGAAGATGTTTTATTGCGAATCCTGCCTGCGAATCCTTTCCTTCAATCCGCCGCGATCCGTTGAGGGCACCATGGCATCCACGCCGCTCTCCTCCTAAGCACGAGGAAGATGTTTCAGTCCCGCTCCCATCTCCTGGCCGACAATCCGGCACAGATGTACTCAGGCTTGGCCGTCACCGACATTGATGGCGATGGTATGTTCGAGTGCATCGCGGCAGCCTGGAGTGGCGCCAACCTGGTCCTCAAGTGGGGTGGCGATGCCTTTTACGATGTCGCAACGCCAACTCTCGCAGACCGCCGCGCCCTTGCCATGGGCATCGCTGCCGGTGATTTCGATGGCGATGGCCGCGAGGAAATCTATGTCGCCAACGGCGAGAGCTCGCCCGACCGCCTCTTTGCCTGGCGCCGCGGCACCTGGCGCGACCTCCTCGAAAGCTCTGACTTGCGCAGCGTCTCCAGCCAGTCTGTCCTCGCCCTCGACCGCTTTGGTATGGGTCGTTTCAGCTTTCTAATCGCCAACGAAGGCGGCCCTTTCCGCCTCATCGAACTCCTCAGCGAGGACCGCATCGTCGATAACGCCCCACTCCTCGGCCTGGCCAGAATCGCCGGCGGGCGCGGCCTCCTCGCCGGTCCGATCGTCACGACCGGCCTCGACATCTACGCCGCCAATGAAGGCATAGCGAATATGCTCTTCGTCGCCGGTGCCGCTGGCCGCTATGCCGAACGCGCCATGGATTTCGGCCTGGCAGACTCACTCGGCTACGGCCGCGGCATCGGCCTGATCGATGCGAATTTCGATGGCCGTTTCGATATCGTCTGCGCCAACCGCCAGGGCCCACACCGGCTCTTCGTGCAGGGCCAATCTGGTAATTTTGCCGACGCTTCCCTTCGCGATCTCGAAGGCGGGTCCCACGCCCGGGGCCTCGTTATCGCCGACTTCGACAACGACGGCTTTGAGGAGATTTTCATCCACAACCACGGCGGCCCAAATCGGCTGCTGGCCTGGCGCGACGGCACCTGGCAAAGTATCGACTGCGGGGATGCCCGAGAAGACCGCGGCTTCGGCACTGGTGCAGTCGCCGCCGATTGGGACGGCGACGGTTGCCTGGAATTGCTCCTGGCTCACGGAGAATCCGCACCACAGCCCCTAACCCTCTACAAGGCCGCAGCAAGCGGCCAGCACTGGCTCCGCGTCATGCCACTCACCGCTAGCGGCGCGCCCGCACGCGGTGCGCTTGTGAGCCTCCAGGCGGGTGACCGCAAACAAATCCGCACGATCGACTGCGGCAGCGGATACTTGAGTCAGGGCGAACCGGTCGCCCACTTCGGCCTCGGCGACTTGAGCGGCGTCGAGTCAGTTGAAATTCGTTGGGTGGATGGCGCAACTTTATTGGTCGCCAATCCGAGTGTCGATACCATCCTGAAAGTAAAATACCCCTCAAAGGAGTGTAGCTAGTGGCAGAAACTCGAGCCTCAGGCGTCCCCGAAATCGTCGCCGCCTGGCCTCACCTCGATCTCGAAGAACGCATCCAGAGTTTTCGCGCTCTGACGCGCGATCGTCGCGAAGAGCTGTTCCGCGAGATCTCCGCCCAGGATCAAGCCGAACTCGTCTCGACCATGCCCGAGCACGAGCGCCGCAGCTACATCCGTGCTCTACCGCCTGATGACATCGCCGATCTGATCCAGGAGGCAGCCGAGGAGGATCGCGAAAGCCTTCTCGACCACTTGGACGAACCCGCCCGCGGCGACATCGTCGCCCTCCTCGCCTATGAAGAAGACGAAGCTGGCGGCCTGATGAATCCCCGCTTCGCCCGCCTCCGTCCCGAGATGAGCGTCGACGAAGCCTTTGCCTACCTCCGCCTTCAAGGCCGTCAGATGGAGACGATCTACTACGCCTACGTCCCCGATTCCGAGCAGCGCCTTCTCGGCGTCGTCTCCTTTCGCGATCTCTTCATGGCCTCTGGCCAAGCCCGCATCCGCGATCTGATGAAGTCCGATATCGTCACCGTCGACGACGACACAGACCAGGAAGAAGTCGCCCGTCTCTTCGGCATCCATAACCTCGCCGCCATACCTGTACTCGACTCAAACGGCGTCATGAAAGGCATCGTCACCGTCGATGACATCGTCGATGTCGTCAAGGAAGAAGCCACGGAAGATATCCAGAAAATCGGCGGTATGGAGTCCCTCGGTGGGCCCTATCTGGAGACCAGCTTCTGGGAAATGATTCGCAAACGGGCCGGCTGGCTGGGCATCCTCTTTGTCGGTGAAATGCTCACGGCCACCGCCATGAGCCGTTATGAGGCAGAAATCTCCCGCGCCGTCGTCCTCGCCGTCTTCATCCCGCTGATCATCAGCAGCGGCGGCAACTCTGGCTCGCAGGCAAGCACGCTCATCATCCGTGCCATGGCACTGGGCGAAATTCGTTTACGCGATTGCTGGCGGGTTGCTCGTCGCGAAATCTTCAGCGGCTTCGCGCTGGGTTGCGTTCTGGCCCTGATTGGCTTCCTCCGCATCATCATTTGGCAGTCCGTCGGAAGCACCTATGGCGAGCATTACTTCCTGCTCGCATTGACCGTCTCCTTCAGCCTGATTGGCGTGGTGATGTTCGGCACGGTAGCCGGTTCCATGCTGCCATTCCTGCTGCGCCGCATCGGGCTCGACCCAGCCAGCGCCTCCGCCCCTTTTGTCGCGACGATGGTCGATGTCACCGGCCTGGTGATTTACTTCTCGCTCGCCCACCTGCTGCTCAGAGGAACGCTACTCTAGCTACTTCTTTACGGCCTCCCGAAAACCCCGCTCCACCATGTCCGCCGGGTCGGTTGACACCGGCCCATCGCGCCAAAGCCAGCGCATCATCTCAGGCAGAATCGCCCCTCCAAATTTCTGCCCGTGTAAGTTCATGCCCCACGTGTAAGTCATGTCGTAACCCTTGGCCTGAAACGCTTTCATCAAGCGGACATTCTGAAAGAACCAGTCGCGCTTGTCGTCGTAAGCGGCCCCCGCCCGCCCCTGCCCGCGATTGTCATTGCGTCCGTCGCAAAGAAAGATCCGCAGCGGCTTCTTCGCACTTTCCATTACACGCTCGGGATACACATGCCCACCGCGAAGATTGACAAAGCTGCCGACAATGCTCAGCACCTTGCGAAACTCATTCGGCCGTTCCCAGGCGACGGCGAATGCTGCAATGGCCCCAGAACTGGCCCCACCAATGCCCCGCTGCTCCGGATCCTTCGAGATGTTGTACTCCTTGTTCAGCGCCGGCATCAACTCCTCCGTGATAACGCGCGCGTACTTGTCGTCCGGCGTGTTGTACTCCGTCGGCCGGTTCGTCGTCCTGTCTCCCCATTCTTTCGGGTTCGGCTCCGGCTGCTCCGGCGTCCGGCCGGGGTTGATGAACACACCAATCATCACCGGAATCTCGCGGCGATAAATCAAGTTATCCATCACGTTCTGGGCCCGCAAATCGCCCTCTTCGTACTGGAACGCCTGCCCGTCCTGAAACACCATCAAGCTGGCTGGCGACTTGGGATCGTACTGTGCGGGCACGTACACCCAGTAAGAATGTTGCGTGCCTGGGTACACCTGGCTCGGGATCACAAATGGCCCCCGAATCTCTCCCTTGGGCACGCCCTCCTGCGCCATCGAGTCAGGCCCCATTCGGTATTGCGAATTCGGGCTGGGCGCTTGGGGCACAATCGGCGTCGCCGTTTGTGCCCTTGCCTTCGGCACGGCCGTGGTCGGATCCTGTCCCAGCGCCGCAATCGCGACAACCCAAATCACAATCATCTTCATCTGCACGATCCTATCCGAAACACTCCGCTATCACAAGTGATCTAATTGGAGACCAATGCCCACAGCTACGATCGAAGTTACCCCCACCAAGAAACTGATTCAGGAAATGGCGAAACAGACTGGCCCCTGCCTCTCCGTCTTGTTTCACCTGAGCGATGCCCTCGCAAGTCGAAAGCTCCGGCTCGATGCACTGCTCCATGCAGCACCCGCATCATTGGCCGCCCCGGTTCGCAAGAAAATTGAAGAGCAAAGCGACCAGGCAACTTCAGGGGCAATTGCAGTTTACGCAGCCGCCGATAGTCTCTGGTCCTTCGAGGTGTCAGGTGCCGGTTCCGACTTCGCCGAGGTCGGCAAGTCTTTCAATGTTTCGCCACTTATCTCAGAGATTTCTGAATGCCACGAGTTTTACCTGCTGGCACTCAGCCAAAAGAACACTCGCCTGATTCACTGCACGCTCAAGGAGTCAACTGAGGTCGCTTTGTCGGCAGACTTTCCCTCAAATCTCCATGACTACAACACCCACCGCGACCAGCAGACCAAGAATCATGTCCAAGGTGGAAAGATGGGAACCGGGCACTCCCAGGGTGGCAATTCGGTGGCCTTTGGTTCCTCCGACCCAGCCGACAAGAAGAGCGAGTACCTGCACAACTTCCTCAACGAAATTGACAAGCAGGTCCAGCACTTTCTTGCCGACAAGCACCTGCCTTTGATCGTCGCCGGTGTCGACTATGAGGTCGCTCTCTACCACAAGGTCAGCGAGTATCCGCTACTGGTGGCAGGTGGCGTCATCGGGTCCCCGGATGGGCTAAACAAAGGCGGCGAACTTCATACGCGGGCGCTAGAAGTACTCAAAACCTACAACGACAGTCGCAACGAACGCGTCCTGGCCACTTATGACCGTGCCGCCGGGCACCGCGTCTCCGTCGATCTCGGCAATATCGCCGCCAGTGCCTGGGACGGTCGCGTTCTCAATTTATTCGTATCCATGGACGCAAAGCGCTTCGGTCATTTCGACGAGGCAGCACATGCGATAGTGGAATCCGACTCTGGCGAGAATCTGATCAGTTGGACCATGCTCGAAACGATCAAGCACGGTGGCGACGTCGTTCTGCTGCCGCGCGAGTCGATGCCAAATCAGGCTGAAATCGCGGCTTATCTGCGTTACTAGATTTCCAGATACACTGATGAGCGTTATGAAACGCCGACAATTCCTGAATTCTCTCAGTGTCGCGCCGCTGGCCGCAATGGTCGCTGCGCAAAACGCCGAGGCAGCCTTGCCCAAGGCCAAGATTACCCGCGTGCGGATTTACAAACCGCCCGTCCTGAACAACATTTTCAATCAGAGTAATATGATTGTCACCGTTGAAACCGATGCGGGCATAATGGGCATCGGTGAGGGCGGTGCCAAGGACACCTTGGAGCAATGCGCCGGCGCACTCATCGGCAAGAATCCGTTCAAGATCGAAGCCCTCTGGCAAGAAATGTACATCGCGTTTTTCTACCCTCCGGGCAGAGAAAAAATCCATGCCCTCGGCGCGCTCGACTTGGCGCTTTGGGATATCAAAGGCAAGGCCCTCGGCCTACCGGTCCACGATCTACTCGGGGGCACTGTGCGCAACCATTGCGAGTGCTACGCGACAGGCGGCGTGCGCCAGTCGACGCCAGCCGCACCGATGAGCCTGAAGGATCGAGCCAAGGCAACCATTGATGCCGGCTATCGTGCCTTCCGCATGGGCGCAGGCGACACCCAGGACGGCGGCGTTTTCAATACCCATGAGCGCGTGCGCAAAGTTGCCGCAGACTGCAAAGCCGTGCGCGAAGGCGTTGGCAAAGACGGCGATTGGTGCATCGATTTCCACCAGCGCTTCGATTACAGCGATGCCGTGCGCGCCTGCCGATTGATCGAAGAATTCGAACCCTACTTTGTCGAAGATCCAGTGAAGGACGAGCACGCCCACCAGGACCTCCCCAAGCTCCGCCAGATGACGACGGTGCCACTTACGCACGGCGAAGAATGGGGTCAGCGTTACGACTTCAACAAGCTAGTCGAGAACCACGACCTCGACTACATCCGCGCCACCCTGCCCAATGTTGGCGGCATCACGGAGATGATGAAGATCGCCGCGATTTGCGAGACGCATGCCGTCGGCATCATCCCGCACTTCACCGGCCCCATCGCGACTGCAGCGCTGGTCAACTGCCTGTCAAGCTTTTCAGGCCCGGTGATCATGGAGTACAACTACGGCGGTCGGCCAATTCCTCACTTGCCGGAATGCCTCGATTTCAAGGACGGCAAAGCGTACACGAATGACAGGCCCGGCCTGGGTGTCACGGCAGATCTCAAGCAGCTAACGCTGATCGGGGAAATTACCGTGCCAGGAGTCAAACATGTGTTCTATCGACCGGACGGCTCGCTGACGCATTGGTAGGGAGAGGAAGGAGTGTTGCGCCCGCCAGGGTTCAGCCGACTGCGTTCTATTTCGCGACCGCCTCGAGACTCTGCTTGGATGGCGAAGCATCCGGCATGTTGACCAGCGGCAGGGCCTCGCGCGCTTTAGATCTCGCCTCGTCAACTCGCCCCGCAGCTGATAAGCACAATGCCTCCGCAGTCAGTCGGTTGCCCCGCCATACTGGAGAACCAATTCCGCCGGGGACAAGCGTATCCACTTCTTTCAACAACGCGGGGACCTGACCGCAGCTTCCCGACCTTTGATAGGCCAAAGCGGCGTCGATCAAAACCATCCAACGCTGTCCGCCTAACTGGCTGGCATTGGAACGCAGCCGCCGCATACTCTCATCAATCAGCCGCAACGCGCGCGCCGGATCGCCTGCCTCGGCGATCCGCGAGGCCCAGGTCATGCGGTCGCGCAACACTTCAAACTCCGATGTGGAACCTTCGGCCAGTGCGGTCGCGGTTTCCATTTCAGCTGCGGCATTATCGAGCTTGCGACTGGCGTATTCCACACTCGACAAGATGCGATGAAGCAAGCTGCTTGACGCCCGCAGTTCCGGGTGTGAGGCAGCGTATTGCAAGCCAGTTTTAGCCACTTCGCCAGCCTTGCCGTAATCCTTTGCACCTACCAGCCCGTAGGCATAGCCGCCGTAAATGTTGGCGATCCCGAAGGGGAGCGTTTCTCTGGGAATAATCGGGTCCTGCTCGTAGCGGCTCAGCAACGCAAAGGTCGCGCCTAGATCTGCCAGTTGGCCGTGAGGATCACCCTGGCAAATACTTTTTACCTGACCTCGCACTTGAAGGAAACCAACTTGCAGCGAGGCGGGAAGGGCTGAGCCGCCTTGGTAGGCTTGGGTGCCTTGCTCCATGGCCGTAAGCGCGCCTTTGCAGTCACTGTGTGACATTCGAAGGTCCATGGCGGTCGTCGCGACATGCACTATGGTGGTTGGGGTTTCGCTACGAACTGCCCAACCGAGCGCGATATTCACCAATTTAAGCGCATTGTCTGGACGGCTCAAGAGGTTCAGTACGTTGGCTATACCGCTCTGCATGTCCGCCCGCTCGGCGATGCTGAGACCGGGTTCGTTCTCCAGGCGTTTGCTGGCCCCGATTAACACGTCGGCGAAGGCGATATCCTTTTGGGCTCCCGTAACTTGTGGAAGTCCGCTCGTTAGAAGGAATTGGATGGACCGGGCGGTGCCGGACGCGCGGGCGGACGCTACCTCGGCCCGCCGCCACTGCGTGAAGCCATAGGCACTAAGGGCCGTGATCACGATCACCGCCGCCGCAAGCGCAGATGTCGACAGAGAGTGGCGGCCAAAGAATTTTTTGGCTCGATAGGCCAACGTAAGCGGCTGCGCCGTAACCGGTTCGTTCGCCAGGAAGCGTCGCAAATCTGCCGCGAGCTCAGACATAGTCGCATACCGCTTGGCGGCTTCATATTCGAGTGCCTTAAAGACGATGGCACCAAGGTCGTGTTCCACAATTCGTTTGAGACGCCAGGGCGAGGTGGACCTTAACTTCGCGCTTGTTTCCGTGATGTGGCAGGTGAGGGGTTGCAGAGTGGCGTCGCCGCCTGCGCGCATTGCGAGGCCCGCCAGGGTTGAGCGGTCGCCAAAAGCTTTCCCGCCCGAGATCACGTCATAGGCAATCAGTCCGAGGCCGTACACGTCGCAGCGCGGCGTCACCGGATCGCCCCGTAATTGTTCGGGGCTGGCGTAGCTGGGCGTAAGTTGCTGTGTCCGGATCAAGGTCGTATCCAGCAGTTTCGCGGTTCCGAAATCGAGGACCTTCAGGTGGCCGGCCGCCGTCACGATCAGATTGGATGGCTTCAAATCGAGATGGACCACCAAATTCTCGTGCGCTACCTGAATCGCCTCCGCAGCGCCAATGAAGAGCCTGACCCGTGCAGCCACGTCGAGCGCTTTCGCATCACAGTGCTGGTCGATCGGAAGGCCCTCTACTAATTCCATAACGATGTAAGAACGCCCATCCTGATCTTCGCCGTCGCCGATCACCCGCACCAGGTTGGGATGGTTGAGACGTTTGAGAATGGCATACTCACGCCGGAAGCGGCCGAGCGAATCGCCTTGATTGAGGTGCGCGTGCAGCAGCTTCACCGCGACAGAAGGCGCGTTCTCGGTTTCCGTGTGGACCGCCGAGTAAACTGAACCAGTGCCGCCTTCGCCCAAGATGGCGAGGATGCGGTAGGGGCCGATCTTGGACGGAAGGATGCGGCTGGGTTTGGGATTCTCTGCGAATGTTGCCGTGCTCTCAGCGCGCGCGGCCAGAGCCAGAGCAAGAGCTTCCTTGCGGATCTCTTCGGACGGCTCTTTGGAAATGAGCGCGGCGGGCGAATAGTCGCCGCTCAGTTCAATTTCTTCGCACAGATCCTGAATTCGCGCCCAGCGCTGCTGTTGGGGTGACATGGCTCTATCAGACATGGCGGGGTGGAGCAAAAAAATACGTCACTATGTGACGCGATAATTCAGCGGCCTTCGCCTTGTTGGATGATAGCGTTCTTAATCGATATCAAAGGAATTGAAATGTTGTTTTCAAATAGATCTTTCATGAGCTTGGCCTCATTGGCTCTCTGGCTGCCGGCGGGACTTGCCGCAAGTTCGTTCGGAACATATGCCGAGGCCAACGCGACCCAAAACGGTGGTGGCACCGCTATTACCCAACGGATAATAAATGGCGTGCCGACGGGTCCGCCAATCATCCAAGGTCCGGGCACATCGACGGGTGGCGGTTCAGCCGTCTTTACTTACGCCACGGCGTCGGTAGGCGTGGGTGTCGCATACTCGCTCGGGAGCGCGGAATTGGCCACCGGCTACATCCGGACCACCTCGAATAACTACTCGGGGAATGCGTCAAGCGCTACTTTGGCGGCGGGTTCTTTTTCAAAGGCTGGGTTCAACGATACCTTGACCTTCACTAACACCATGAATCAGTACTTGTTTCTGACCTTGTACGAAGTAGTCTCAGGTCAGGTCTTCGCGCAAAGTCCCTCGGGTCTCTTTGCCATTGGCGCCACCTATGTCCATTTTCTGTCTACCGACAACATCATGGTCAGGCATAACGGCAACATGGAGATCGGAATCGACGAGCGCGTCCAGTACAACCTGTATGGGGATTCCAACAACACACTGAACGTCAGCTTCTCTCAGAACACGAATGTCAATACCTGGACCACTGCCTTGACCGGAGGCGTAGGTGCCACGATGTCCACAGTAATCGGCTTTCGCCCTGGCATGACGACATTGAGCATCGACGCCTTTTCCCAACTGGACTGCAGATTCACAACCGTTTGCGACTTCGGCAATACCGCGAAATTTCAGTTCAGCCCGTTGCCAACGGGTTTGAGCTTCACTTCAGACTCTGGTGTCTTCCTGACAGCTGTCAACACTTCCGTCCCGGAACCATCGACAGTGCTACTGCTGGGCGCAGGGTTACTCGGGCTGGGATTGATCAGACGCCCTAGCCGTCCCTAGCCTATTGCTCTGCGCCCTGCTCGACTCTGCGGAGTTTTGCGTACAGCCACGCCCGGGCGAGCCTCACTTTCCGGTCCACTGTGGAAGGGGAACTGCCCACGATTTCGGCAGTTTCCTGTACCGTGCACCCCATCAGATAGCGCAGTTCCAGCATCTCCACTTGTGTGGGATCGAGCAGCGCCAATTCGTTCAAAGCAAAGTCGAGGTCAGTCATTTCCTGACCGGCGGCATTGAGCCAGGGCAGTTCATCGCTCAGCGGGACAAATTGAAAGGCATTGCCACGCTTTTCGGCACCGGAGTTGCGCGCATGGTCAATGAGAGCGTAGCGCATGAGGCGCGCCGAGAGGGCATAAAAATGTCGGCGGTTTTCAAACGTAAGTTTCCGCCGGGCCATCAATTTCATGAATAACTCTCCCACCAAAGCGGTTGGCTGGAGCGTGTGATCGGGCCGTTCTTTACGGAAAAAGCTGTTGGCCAGGGCGTGCAGGTCCGGATAGACAAGCGGTGCTAGGCGGGAAAGGGCGCTATGGTTGCCCCCGGCCCATTCCGCCAAGAGTGCTGTAATACTGCTATCTTCCATTGCCAAGTTTTATGCTATCACCGGTATGATTTGAGGCCGATCGCGGCAACGGAGACGGCGTACTGGGAGGGGTGGTGCGCCCGACATGATTCGAACATGTGGCCTCTTCCTTCGGAGGGAAGCGCTCTATCCAGGCTGAGCTACGGGCGCGCTTCTCCTATTTTACCATCATGGCGAGGGCTCCGGCCCCAGCCAGTATCCAAATTGTCGCGATACGCGTGCGCAACAGCAGCCCGCAGGCCACAATCGCCAATCCAGCCAGCCACCACGTCGTCAGCGCAGACCGTCCCATTCCAATCAGTGTCGCCGTGCTAAAACCCGTCCCGCCAATGATTACAAACCGAATCGCGTTCTTCACCTTCGGGTCATCCACTCGGTCCCCCAGCAAACGAAACAGCAGGATGATCAGCAGGGCCGGAGTCGCCAGCGCCATCAGCCCCGCCACGGCCCCTGGATAACCCGCCACAAAATATCCGATACACACGATATAAACACCCATCGGCCCCGGCGTCGACCGACCAATCATCACTGCCGCACTTAGTTGCGTATCGTCGATCCAATGCCGCTCAACGACAAACTCATGCCGGATGACGGGCAAACTCGACAGCCCGCTAAACGATGCCAGTGTCGATTGCAACAGCGCCCAGTAAACCACCAACAGCTTTGTCATCGCGCACTCACATATCCCGCAACCGCTAATGCCACGATCACCGGAAACGGACTTACCCCCAACAGCGAAACCGCCAACCCAACGGCAAACACCACAATCGTGATCCCCCGCCGCTCACCCCACAGATACGGCGACAGCAGCTTCCAAACGCTAGCCGCAATAAAACCGCACACCGCCGCTGCAGCACCCAGCAGAAACCGCTGCACGATGGGATTGCGATAGGCCTGCTCATACCCGGCGGCCAGCAGCGTGGCCAGAATCGCCCCTGGAATCGCTGCACAAGCTAGCGCCATCAAAGCGCCCGGCCATCGATGAAAGTCCCATCCGATCCCCGTCACCAGGGCCAGGATGTTCGTCCCCGGCGTAATCCGGGCTAACCCATAGAGGGCGCGAAATCGATCCCGCGTCATCCACTTCAGGTCATCGACTAAATCGCGCTCCAGCGCAACCATCGTGACCGTGCCGCCGCCCACCGTAAAGGCTGCATGCTTCAGCAACAAACGCGACAGCCCAACAAATGAAGGGCCGTCGGACATCTAGGCCTTCCGGGGCTCCTTCAGCAAAAGCTCAACCATGTTCCGCAGGTTCAACTCTTCCATGTTGAAGAACGAGTCGCCGCCCGGATAGCGCCCGCGCACCTTGCCGGAGCGATCAAAGATCATCATCGCCGGAACATACAATTGCTCTGGCTTCAGATCGAGAAAGGTACAGATCTCATCAATCGGAGCCCATCCCAATGGGAAGCTGATGCGATAATTTTTGGCGAATTCCAACACAAGGCGCTCCGCACCTTCATCTACCGCCACGCCAATGGATTTGAAGCCCTTGGCACCCAGCTCACCCACGATCTTCTCGGTGATCGGCAACGACTTCTGACAGTGCGGGCAAGTGGTCTTGAAGATTGTGACGGCACATACACTGCCAACCATCTGGGCCGTGTCCAACATCTTGCCGCCTGGCAGCTTTACCTTCAGGTGCTTCCTTGCAGGTGCTGCAGTCTTGGTCTGCGCCGCTAGCGCAGTCGCGCTCAGAATCAATCCCCTACGTGTCATTTATTAGCTCGCCTTCTTTGTGGTTGCGGGCTTTGCGGCTCCGCTGGCCGGGGTCGCACCGGGCTTACCCAACAACTCTTCGAACATCTTGCGGAAATTCTTTTCCCGCTCGGCAAGGTCCTTGCCAAAGATCAAATCGCCGCCCATATACTGCCTGACAATCTGCCCCTTGCGGTCAATCATCACAAAGGTCGGGTAGTACATCTGCATCATCACGGGATGTTGCAGGTAAGCGTAGGAAGCATCCCGTCCGCTGTAGCCGATCGGGAAGGTCGCACCCTGCTCCTTGATAAAATCGGCAGTCAGCATCTTGGCCATGTCGTTGACGCAAACGCCGAGTGGCTGAAGCCCCTGTGGGCCATATTCCTTGAGTAGCTTCTCGACAATTTTTACCGTGTCCTTGCAATGCGGGCACGTCGTCAGGTAGAAGCCCAGCATCACCACCTTGCCGCGATATTGGCTCAGCAACACCTGCTTGCCGCCCGGTAGCTCAAAGCCAAATTCAGGCGACGGCCGTGGAACGGTCGCCCCTGGCAGCGCTGTGGCGCTAAATAGAGAAATTGCCAATAGAATGGCCGCAAAACCTCGCATCGTTTTCACCTCTGGGATCACTTTCTTTCAGTGTACTGGAAGCCCTTCCTCAACAGTTACGCTTCTGCCAATCCGGCGCAAACGCACCTGGCCGCGATCACCCACTCCATCCAGTTCCAGACGAGTGCGGCGACTCACAGAAAAGGTCTTCCACTTGGACGCGAGCAACAAGGCATAGGCGTCAAACCACTTCTGCGCCGATACCTCGTCCTTCCAGATAGACGCGTGATTCAACAAATAGTCGTGCGTTTTCTTGTTCTCATACAAGCGATACATACCGCCGCGATTATCCTCCGCGATTCCCTTGGACTGCTGCCCAAAAGTCCGCAACAAAACGCTAAAGTCCACCTCACCAAGGCTTCCCTCAACCTTTTCCTTCCAACCCTTCGGTGCCTCCGGTGGCACAACCTTCTCCGGCAGCACACCAGCAAAGTAAAGGTCCGGATGCATCACCTGCGCACTCGATGCAGGCGGCTTCTCAAACACTCGACGCATGCAATCTGCGTCCCGCTCACACACCGCCGCTTGAAAGCGAAATCCCCATGAATAGGGAAACAACAAGCTCTCCTTCAGGTACAACGGCACCCGTTTCATCACCGGAAATTTTTCGTCAGTCGCATCCTCCGCTTCACTCATCCGGCGCACCATCTCCGGCGAATTCTTCAAGCTCGACCCCACCCGCTGCGCCGCGTGTTCTCCCATCAGCCACATTGCCTGCCCCTCCATCACAGCCATCCGGGCCAGCGCCGCATCATCGTCGCCCTTGGCCCCATTGAGAAATTTCTTCAGGCCGAAGTTCTGATCGGCCAATGCATGCCCCAGCTCATGGATCAACAGCTCCGGCCCCAGCCCCTCCTGCACGTGGTCCAGCACGTAGAGCTTCTTCGTCTTGAAGTCATAGAAAGCTGCGGCCTGTTCCTGCAACAAGTCCAGCGTCGTTTGCTTCAGCTTAAAGTCGGGTGGCGCAAACCCGAACAGCTTCAAGACGACTTCTTCGAAGTCGACCTTCTGCGGGTTCACTTCGTCCTTAGTTTTGCCTTTCAGATATTTCTCGAGTTCCTGAGCGCTCATCATCGCCGCCGGAACCGGACGCTTGATCGCAAAACCCGTCATCGCGGAAGCTTCTTTGAGATAGAGATCTACCTTTCCCAACAAGCCTGAGTCTGCCGAAAACGCTGGCAACACCAGCATCACCAGAGCCAACCCGCGCAAGGCGCGCCCCAACGAGAATGCCGACGCGATACATACAAGGCCCGCACTCACTGCCGCAATCCTCACCCCGGTCCCTCGTGCAAGTGCTCCAAATAGCGCCGCACCAATCGGCGACATCCCGACCACCGCCATTCCAAACATCGACACAATGCGTCCCCGCAAATTCTCGGGTGTCCCCGTCTGCAAGGTTGAGTTCGTCGCCGCATTCAATCGCATCAAAGATCCTCCCGCCACCGCCATCAGAGCTATCGACAACCAGAAGTTGGGGCTGATGCCGTAAAGCGCCAACGCCGCACCCAATATCAGTCCGTTCAATGCTGTGACGCGCGGCAACCCGCTCACGTCTCTTGATTTCGCCAGAAAGTAAGTTCCCGCCACGGCACCCGCACCCATTGCTGCCGTCAACAATCCAAGGCCCCAGGCACCCATATTGAAGATGTCCTGCGCAAAGAAAGGCCCCAACACAAAGACTCCACTGAAGCACACATTGCTCAAGCCGCAGATTCCCAACAGCCGCCAGGCCGTCGCATTCTCTGTGACGTAGCGAATCCCTTCACGCAGCGTCCCCGCCGCACCATCGTGCTTGTGTTGCGCTGGCATCCGCATCAGCACCAACACGAGCAGCACTGCAAAAAAGCTCACTGCATTCAGCGCAAAGCACCAGCCCTCGCCCAGCGCCGCAACCGCAATGCCACCGAGGGAAGGCCCGAGGATTCTGGCGAGATTGAAAGTCATCGAGTTCAGGCTCACCGCGCTGATCAGGTCTTCGCGGCTGGTCATATCCAGCAGCATCGCCTGCCGGGCCGGGATGTCAAACGCATTGGCCAGGCCGAATGCGAGCCCTAGACCATACACATGCCACACCTGCACGGTGCCATTCAGCGTCAGGTAAGCAAGCACAGCCGCTTGCGATAGAAAGACGCTTTGGGTCAGGATGACGATGTGTTTGCGCGTGTAACGATCTGCTGCCAGTCCGCCAACCATGCCCAATACGAGCATCGGCAAGTTCGTAAACAGACTGGTCAGACCCAGCATCCATTCCGAGTGCGTCAGCCTATAGATGAGCCAGCTCAGCGCGGTGTTATGAACCCAGGAGCCGGTCAGCGAAACCAACTGGCCTGCAGCGTATAGTTGAAAATTGCGATGGCGCAGGGCGCGCATCGCTGAGGATTGCTTCAATCTTCTATTTCACCGCAATCGTCGTCCCTACAGGCGAATCGTTCGCGCCGCTCTTCAGTTGGATCAATACCTGGTCGCCAGGCTCAACCGCGTCGGGCACGCGTGCATTGATCTGAAATACTCCGCTCACCAGGCCCGGTGCAGGTCCCGCATACAACAACTCGGCGTCGAGCCCGCCAATCTTGAGCGACAGTGGTGCCAGAAACTCCGGCACTGGCGCGCCAATTACAGCACCATCGAGAGGAGGCGTTTTGAAAGTGCCGGCACCCGTCCCGTAAAACACGATCAGTTGCCCCGCCCCGATCGGGTTAGCCGCGCTATTCACCGAGCCATCTTCATTCAAGGCCGCCACCTGATTCTTGCCGCTATAGTCCACGCTAAAGAATCCTGGTGCCGTGCGAGCAACCGGCAACATCACCGGTTCTCCGCGCTGGCCACGATACTCCATCACCACCTGCGTAGTTGTCTTGCCTTCAACGCTATAGGGAACAATCGCGCTCGCCTGGCTGGCCGAGGTGTAGATCATCGGCGCGGCGACACCATCGAACAACACTCGAGTTTCACCCAACGTCTTCGATACACGGCCTTGTGCATCCAGCGTTAAAGTCGTCAACGCGGCGGGTCCCAGCCTCGCTCCATAGATCACTAAAATCGACCCGGGGGCCACTGGCCCAACTAGAGCTGTCGCTCCACTGACGATTCCAGACGAGCTCACAGCAGGTGCAGTCGCCGCCGCCTTCACCACGATACTCCCGGCATCGGATAAACGCGTCGAGGCCGATCGGTCGGTAATCGGCAGAAGCGCCGCATCATCGGCAATCGCAGCCAGGCTGTATATCCCGGCCGGAAGAGACGGGTCAAGAGTCAGACTAGAGGTACAGGTCGTCGTCGCGTCAATGGCCAGTCCAGCTGTAACGATGCACCCAACGCCCGTATCGATGTCCTTCGTCGTTACCGTCGCGCCTGTCCCCAAATAGAACCCGACGCGAAACTTCGGCGCAGCCTTCGTGCCGTTGTTCCGCACCACGACGTTTACGATTACCGATTCCCCAATGCGCATGGTCGTCGGCCCGGCAAAGCGGGTGACCGACAGTGTTGGCTCTGCTGCCAGCGGCTGTGGATTGGCTGCCTGGCGTACCGTCACGAGTTGGTCACCAATCCGAATCGTTGCGGTCCTCGCTACTCCCCGCCGGTTCAAGGTCGCGGCGAACTCAATCGTCCCTGTGCCCGCAGTGTTCAAGATGTTCGTCTGTCGCAGCCAGCCCGCATTCGGTGCAACCATCCAGGTGCAATCAGCATAACTGGGGGTGACGATTATCTTGAAGGCACCACCGCTTATCGGCACATCCAGCGCGCTCTGATCGACCTTGTAAGTGCAAGCTCCGTTATGTTGACTAAAGTGCGTCCACCAGGTCCCCCAGAGCGGCGTACCGCCTTCGGTCCTCGATGCTGCATAGTTCTGAATCGTCCAAAAGCTTGTATCGTCCACAGGATCAGTCATCGCGCTTGAGTAGGTTCCAAACACATTGGTGATCGGGCTGCGCTCAAAACTGTCCTCGCCTTCCTTCAGCACGCCGTCAAGGTACAGACCGCCAGAAACGTCGGTGGACTTGCGATGTGCAAAATACGCCCCTACAAACTTGTCACTTCGAAATCGGTTGTAGCCAATAAAAAGGTCGCCATTCTTGTTTGCGGCGATCGATGGAAAGGCAAAATAGGTGCCGCCCGTAATATCATCTACTCGCACACGCTCAGCCAGTGTGACCGCTCCGTTTATCGGCCAGTTGGCCCGCGTGTATTGGACGACTGACCGCATTTCTGCGCCGAAGCGCACAAACATCGTATTGACGCACCAGACACTCGTATCGCGCGTGGTGCAGTTCTGAATAATCGACCCACCAGCATTGATCTTCTTATCGGTCCCGGCCTGCGGCAGCACTTCACCCGGATAGTATTGGAAGATGTCCCCCGCGTCGGCAAAGCTTCGGGAGCCAACATTGAAAGTACTTCCCCCAGGGTTGAGCTTGGCCTCCTTGAACGCCATCACATAGTTACCATTGACCAGGTTGTAGCTGTTATTGACAAACAGGATTCGGGTTGCCTCCGGGTTGGGATCAGACGCGGGCGCATTCACTTCAAGATAATCTTCGAATTTTTGGTAGGCGAAATTCGGACTCTCCGCGTAAATATTGCCCAGCGCATAGAGATAATTCTGCGTACTGTCGTAGCCGAGTAAGTCGCTAACATCAGCACTGATCGCTAGAATTTTACCCGCCACTGCCATATTCATTTTTGAGAAGTATGTGCCAGAGTACGGCGTGGGCGTCCTCGTCATCCGCCAGTCGCCTCGTGGGTCTGACGTCTTGCTCACCGCCAGTAATACGGCGGAAGTGGCTTCAAGCGGATCGGCGATCGCCGCGACGATAAAGCGTTTGGCATTTGCGTCATACACAACTCGAGGCATCAGCAATAAGCCCCGAAATGGCCCCAATTGGCTGAAAAGGCTCTCAAGGGTTGTAAACGATAGTTCCTTGCCTTTCCGATCCTGTACGCGAAGCCCATTGTTTTGAGCGGTCACCAAATAGTCGGAGCTCAGTGCGCCAGCCGGGCTCGCGGTAGCCTTCGTGTTGTCGTCGGCGATGCCCGGAAAGCCCTCCAGATGAAAATTGGGGACAGCAAGAGACGAAGCACTCCTTACAAGCGTCTGGGTTGCAGTGGCCACCTGAATCGGGGCCAACTCTTTCGCTTTTGATTGCTCACTTACAATCTTACTGAGGCTGCTTTCTATTTGCCCGTAGCAAACAATTGAGCCACTAAATGCCAGAATCATTCCAATACTTCTAAGTTGCATTAACAGTCGTTTCGACATCGTTCTGCTCAGGATACACCATCATAAAAATGGGCTTCACGCCGACGCCCGGTTATGGCATACTGACTGAGCTATGACCCCTGAATTTATCACTGCCCTAAGCGGCATCCTCTTGCAAGGCCTGAAAGGCGAATTCGTCAATACAGGCAAAGTATTCACCGCCATCCCCAACGAACACCACGATTACAAACCCGACGCCAAATCCAAGACCGCCATGGAACTGGCTTGGCACATCGCGACGCTCGACGTGTGGTTCCTCGATTCCATCGCCGCCCATAAATTCATCCCCGGCGATCTGCCCAAGCCCGAAGGCATCAAGACGGGTGCGGACATCGCCGCTTGGTACGCCGCCGCCATCGCCGCCTCGATGCCCAAAGTGGAAGCCATGACCGGCGAGCAGCTCGGCGTTCCAGTTGACTTCTTCGGCATGTTCAATATGCCGGCGGTCATGTACTTACAGTTCCTCAACAACCACATGATCCACCACCGCGGCCAGTTATCCACTTACCTGCGCGCGATGGGCGGCAAGTGCCCCGCTATCTACGGCGGCAGCGCCGACGAAAACCCTTTCGCCTAGCTAGCGTCTGGTGCGAACCCGGTAGTCTTCCACTGCCGGCATCTGCACCACCTTGCACATCTCATTGAGTCGGCTCCATGCCCGCACCCCAATGCGATCCGCCAGCGAATCTTTTGCTGCGTTGGTCGTGTTGCCCGGTGCGGGTAAGTTCGTTGTGACGATCACCGGCTTGCGATGATTGCAGCGATGTGTGATGATCGAGGCCACCGTGTCCTCCACCCAGTCCGTCACACGGTGCGCGCCGAGATCATCGAGCAGGAGAATCTCGCAATCCAGCGCCTGGCGATAGGCTTCCTTATCCATCGAACCGCTGGAGCGATCATAGCCACTGCGGATGCGGTCCAGGAGCGTCTGGTAGTCAAAGAACACGCCCTCAAAACCACGCTGGATCAGACTGTTCAAGGCCGCCACCGCAAGATGCGTTTTACCCACGCCTGTCTCACCTATAAACAACAAGCCGGGCTTTTCCACCACCGGATATTCGCGAGCATAGGTCCGTACCGTCAGCATCACACTGGCCAGTCCGCGATGCGCAATCGGGTTGTCCTTGGGCAGTGAGAAGTTCTCGGTAGAGGCATAGGCGTACAGCGGAGGAACGCCACACTTTGCAGCATAACGCTCGGCCCGCGTCTCTTCATCGCAGTTGCAGCGGTCTACAGCCTCAACGCCATCGACCATCTTGAAGATCCAACCATTGCCCGCACAACGCGGACAGTTCTCAACCGGCATCTTTTGCCACCACCACTACCAGAATTTGGTTCGCCATCACCGTAGCACCTACCTCTGCCTGTACTTGCTGCACAATCCCTGTCAGCGGACTCTTCATCTCATTCTGCATCTTCATCGCCTCCACTACCACCAGCCCTTGTCCCTTCACCACCAGATCGCCCGGAGCAACCAGCACGCGCACGACCTTTCCCGGCATCGGAGATAGGACCTTGGCCATACTGCTGTCTGCCCTACCCCCATTCAAATCGGAGGACTCGCGCGGGTCCTCAATGCGAATCTGTATCTGGCGTCCGCGCACGGTCACAAGGTAATCGTCACCCTGGCGACTGACCCTGGCCTCCATCTGCCGAGTCCCATCGAGCATGCTCCAGACGCCTGGTTCCACCTTCACGTGGTTCATCGCAGAATGACTTCCTTCCATTTCGATTTTGCCCCAACGACTACGCTTGGCTTAGCCTTGGCCTCGCGTGCACTCAACTCGGCCGCCTGCCGCGCCAGTGCCAACTCAGCGTCTGTGAACTCATGCGCCTTTCGTCGCTCAAACCACTCCTCAAGAAAGCCCGTATGCAAGTCCCCGGCCTCGAACGCCGCATCGCTCAAGACGTCCAGGAAGAATCCGATGTTTGTTCGAATGCCGCCTATGTGAGTCTCCTCCAAAGCGCGGATCAGCCTCGCGATCACCTCCTCGCGCGTCTCAGCCCAAGCCGCCAATTTGATCAACAGCGGATCGTATTCGAGCGGCACATTCCAGCCCTCGTAAACGCCGCTATCGAGGCGAATGCCCGGCCCGGCCGGCAGTGCAAGAGAAGTAATCTCGCCGGGGCTGGGCATGTAATTATTGTCCGGATCCTCGGCATAGAGTCGACACTCCATCGCCCAACCGCGAAGCTGTACATCCTCCTGCCGAATCGGAAGGACCTCGCCAGCAGCGATCCGCAATTGCCACTTCACAAGGTCGACGCCCGTGATCAACTCCGTCACCGGATGCTCCACCTGAAGGCGCGTATTCATCTCCAGGAAGTAAAAGGCCTCACTCTCATCGGCGAGAAACTCGACGGTGCCCGCATTCCAATAACCAGCCGCTCGGGCCGCCGCCACGGCGGCCTCGCCCATCGCCCGCCGCAAATGTGGATGCCTGGCAATGAAGGGCGAAGGCGCTTCTTCGATCACCTTCTGGTGGCGACGCTGGATCGAGCACTCGCGCTCGCCCAGGTAGATCATGTTGCCGTGCATGTCGCCTAGAACCTGGATCTCGATATGGCGAGGTCGCACGATGAACTTCTCGATGTAAACGTCTGAGCTCTTGAAGGAGCGCTCGGCCTCGCTCGTCGCATCGCGGAAGGCCCCCTCGATATCTTGCTCGCGATCCACGCGGCGCATGCCCTTGCCACCACCACCGGCCGCCGCCTTCAGGATCACCGGATAACCGATCTTTGCGGCCACTTGCTTTGCCTCTGCGGCACTGGCCAGCGCGCTCTCAGTGCCGGGCGGGATGGGGGTGCCCGCACGCTTGGCTACTTCTCTCGCGGCGGTCTTCGAGCCCATCATCGTGATGGCACTTGATGGCGGACCAATGAAGACGACGCCTTCGGCCTCGCACAGCGCGGCAAAGGCAGCGTTCTCGCTCAGGAACCCATAGCCAGGATGGACGGCCTCAGCCCCAGTCGCCCGCACAGCCGCCAGGATCTTCTCTGCCACCAGATAGCTTTCGCTCGAAGCGGCACCGCCGATCCCAACCGCCTCATCCGCCATTCGGACATGCAAAGCGTGGCGGTCCACATCGCTGTAGACCGCCACACTTTTGATCGACATCTCGCGGAGAGCGCGCATTACCCGGACCGCAATCTCCCCACGATTCGCTACCAACACCTTACGGAACACGCTCCCTAATGTAGCAAGCGCGTCACTGCGTCTCCTCCACCCGTGAGTCTTCCTGCAGCTTGCGCAGTACGCCAGGCTTTGAGGCGACTATGC
This sequence comes from Bryobacterales bacterium, assembly GCA_038206015.1. GTDB lineage: Bacteria > Acidobacteriota > Terriglobia > Bryobacterales > Bryobacteraceae > Bryobacter. Next base: position 48,947 of record JBBRBI010000028.1, read on the forward strand.
TGCTGCTCATGAATCGCGCGCCAACTGCGGCTGGATCGGCCGGAAAGCCAAGCTCCGCCTTCTCTTCAACCGCGTAGTAGCCATCCTTGCCCGCTCGAGGCGTCAGCATCGATCCAGCGCCTTCAGTGGTGACCCTTTCGACTTTCTGATGACAGAATAAAGCATGTCCTTTTTCCTGCTGCTGGCCTTGGCCCAGCAACTTACGCCGACCACTCTGGCCACTGACCTGAAGGGCGGCTATCAGGTGTTGGCAGTCGACCTCAATCGCGATGGTCGCCCGGACCTGATCGCACTGGCTTCGGGCCTCGACCATCTCGACTGGTTTGAGAACCCTGGGACCATTGGCGGGGAATGGAAGCGGCATGTGATCGCCAGCGGCTTCAAGCAATTGATCAACGTGGCGGCGCTGGACCTGGATGGCGATGGCATTCCGGAACTACTGGTGGCGCATGAGTTCTCGAACATTCCCGACAAGGCCAAGGGCATCGTGTCGCTTGTCAAGCTCGATGGGACGCGCCGCGACATTGATGCCATACCGACATCGCATCGATTGAAGGTTGCCAATGGCGTTTTCATCAACGCGCCGCTAGCTGACCCGACCAGCAAGCCTCCGCTGTACGAGGGCAAGATCCCGCTGACGATGTACGAGCGCAGGACGCTGAAGCCCAAGCTGATCAACGACGAGGACAGCGGGGTGATGCATGGGCTGTTTGTCACTGACTGGAATGGCGATGGGCGCGATGACTTACTGACGGCAAGCTTCAAGGGCGTCTATCTGCTTGAAGGCCTGAAGGACGGCACTTACAAGAGGACCCTGTTACAGGCGGGCAACGTGAGCGACGTGACGGTCGCAAAGGTTGGCGGCAAGAAGTACCTGGCCACCATTGAGCCCTGGCATGGCAATCAGTTCGTCATCTATACTCCTGAGCGGCTGGTATTGGACGACACGATGAAGGAAGGCCACACAGTGCTGAGCGTCGATCTGGACGGCGACGGCGACGACGAAGTCATCTACGGGGCGCGGGCCGGGGGCGGGGCGTTGCGGGTGGCCAAGTTTGATAAGAAGACGAAGAAGTGGGCGGTGACACCGATCTACGACGGCAAGATCGCGGCCAACTCCTGCGTGGCGGCGGACCTGGATGGCGACAAGAAGCTCGAGGTGATCTGCATTGGCGGGGCGACGGCCAACCTCGTCGTGTTTCAGTCTACTGCTGCTGTTGCTGCTGAGCCGCTGCGTCGTCCATAGCCGGGGGACGCTCCTCGAAGATGGGCGGGTTGGAGTTGAATTGAAGTTCCTTGGCGAGGTCCTCCATGACGTGGGCTTCAGAACGGGTGACGCGCACCATCACGCTGAGCTCACTTTGGGCGTCGCCGCGGAAGGTGCCACGGGTCGGCGGAACGTCGGCATAATCGCGGCCGATCGCAGTGCGGATGTGACGCTCGCCAGCGAGGAGATTGTTGGTTGGATCAAAACCGGTCCAGCCCAGGCCTGGAATCATTGCCTCGATCCAGGCGTGCGTCGCTCCATCGACAGAGCGCGTTTTCGCCTCGCGGCTGTGGAAGAGATAGCCGGATACGTAGCGACAGGGGATGCGCACGCTGCGCAAGAGCGCCGTCATGATGTGGGCGAAGTCCTGGCAGACACCCTTGCGGCCTTCAAGCGCATGATCGATTCGGGAGTTGACGCTGGTTACCTTTGGAACGTATTCGAAGGCATCGTAGACTGCGCGGTTGAGTTGAAGGCAGGTAGTAAGCGGGTCCTCATTGCGCCCTAATTTGAACTCACGGGCGAGGGCGGCAAGCAATGGCGTCGGCTCAGTGAAATCACTGGGCATTACGAATTCCCAATAGTCTTCTCGTGCCAGAGTGGCGTCCAATTCATCCCAGGTGCTCATGGGGAGGGCCGTGGGTAGAGCCTCTGGCTCATGAGTCTCAACGGCCGCCTCAGTGGTGATGAGAAGTTGGGTGTGCTTGGGGGCGACGCTGAAGTGGTGGACGTAATTGCCGAGGTGATCACGGTACTGGATGACGCGGGCCTTGGGGTTGACCTTGATCAAATAGCTGAGGCAACGTTGGCGACCTTCGCTGCGGGGCTGCATGCGAAGCTCCATGATGCTCTCGCATACCGGTGAGTCATAGCGGAAGCGGGTTTGGTGTTGGATCGAGAAGTACATTAGGCGGGTAGCGAACTTTCAATCGGATAGTCAATGTAAGCCTGGTGCAGGGCAGCGTGCATTTGTACGCACTGGCGGATGACATTTTCGAGCGCCAGGGTGAGACCGCCGGAGAGGATATCGTCGACGCTGGAATAACTCAGGGTTGCAACGAGGCGACCAGCGAGCCGATCCACCTGCCCGCGCTGACCGTGAGCAGACATCTCAGGCAGAGCTGCAATCGAATCCTGCAAGCGACGGACACTGAACAGAATCGAGTGGGGATGCTGGGGGTTGAGCAGCAGGAATTCGATGATGTTTTCAGCGGAAAACTCAGCGGAGTATTTCTTGAGGTAAGCCTCAAAGGCATTGCCGCTGCGAAGGAGCGCCAGCAGTTCGAGATGCTCGATGTCGGCTTCGCCGCAAAGCTCTGGTGCGTGTACCGTGAGCATGGTAGCCATGTTGATGGTGCGCTCCATGTGACGGCCGATCTGGAGGAACCACCACTCTTCGCCGTGCGACATAGTGGCGTCGGTCTCGCCCTTAAACAAAGTGATGTTTCGGCGGACCTCATTGAGAAACTCAAGCGGCAGCTCGTGTTCGAGATCTTCGGCGTCATACTTCTTGACGAAGTGATAGAGGCCGTTGAGTTCGCTCCACATTTCGCTGGAAATCTGTTCGCGCACCTGCCGGGCATTTTCACGGGCATGCATCACGCAACTGATGATGGAGGACTTGACGCGGGTGTCGAAGATCAGGGCCTGCTCGAGGGCGGGAACGCTGATCTTGCCGGCGAGCTTGAGCGGCTCGCCCAGGCTCAAGTTGATGCGACGCAATTGCCGCTCGACGGCGTTCGGCTTTTGTTCGAGCATCAATTGGATGTTGGCATCAAGCAGACGTGTGGTGTGCTCGGCGCGTTCGAGGTAGCGAGCCATCCAATACAAGCTGTCTGCGACGCGCGACAGCATACCCGTTCCTTTGTTAGTCATCGACCACCCATGTATCCTTGCTGCCGCCGCCCTGCGAGCTGTTTACAACGAGCGAGCCTTTGCGCAAGGCGACGCGCGTGAGGCCACCGGGGACGATTGAAATCTTGTCTCCATAAAGGACATAGGGCCGCAGATCGACGTGTCGCGAGTCGAAGCCGCCATCGACGAAGCATGGCGCGCGCGAGAGCATCAGGGTCGGCTGCCCGATGTAGTTGCGTGGGTCGGCGATGATCTTGGCGCGGAAGTCCTCAATTTCTTGCTTGGAGGCGTGCGGCCCAATCAACATGCCGTAACCGCCGCTCTCGCCCACAGCCTTGACGACCATCTTTTCGAGGTTATCGAGGACGTACTGGCGCGAAGACTCTTCGGCGAGGATGTAGGTTTCGACGTTGGGCAGAATCGCGTCCTGCTGTAGATAGTATTTGATGATGCGCGGGACGTAGGCGTAGAGTGCCTTGTCATCGGCAATGCCTGTACCGATGGCATTGGCGAGGGAAACATTGCCGGCGCGGTAGGCATTGAAGAGGCCAGGCACGCCCAGGATCGAGTCGTAGCGGAAGGCCAGCGGATCGATGAAGTCGTCATCGACGCGGCGGTAGATTACGTCGACGCGCTTGAGGCCCGCCGTGGTGCGCATATAAACGACCGAGTCATGGACAATGAGGTCGCGGCCTTCGACGAGCTCGATGCCCATCTGGCGAGCGAGGAAGGTGTGCTCAAAGTAGGCACTATTGAAGACGCCCGGAGTCAGAAGGACGACTGTTGGTTCCTCTCGACCGTCGGGGGAGAGTGCGCGCAGGCTTTGGAGCAGCATCTGCGGGTAGTCCTCGATGGGGAGCACTCCGCTTTGACGGAAGACCTTGGGGAAGATGCGTTTCATCACCTGACGACCGGTGAGCATGTAGCTCACGCCGGAGGGCACGCGGAGGTTGTCCTCAAGGACCATGTACTGGCCATCCAGATCGCGGATCAGGTCTGAACCGGTTACGGAGATGTAGACGTCTTTGGGGACGCGCAAGCCGCGCATCTGGCGGCGAAAGTACTTGCAGGTATAGACCAGTTCCCTGGGCACGATGCCGTCGTTGAGGATGCGGCCTTCATGATAGATATCGCGCAAGAAGAGGTTGAGGGCAGTGATGCGCTGGGTGAGGCCAGCCTCCACATGTTCCCAGTCCTTGCGAGTGATGATGCGGGGAAGAAGATCGTGCGGGAAAATGCGCTCGGTGCCTTCCTCTTTGCCATAGACGGTGAAGGTAATGCCCTGGTTGAGGAAGATGAGATCGCTTTCCTGCTTGGAGCGGCGAAGCTCTTCGGCTGGCGATTCTTCGAGCATCTCAAAGAGAGATGCATATTGCGGACGCACGTCACCTAACGAATCAAACATCTCGTCGTAGGCGCCGTCCAACTGGTATTTGTCGAAGGGTTTATTTAGGGTTGGCAAGGTGCTATTTCATTTGCGCCAATAGCGCGTGACTGAACGGGCAGAAGCCTGCCAGCATTATAGCTGGCAGGCTTCTGTAGAGGAATTGCATCGTTCGGGTTTTCCTTAGAAGATGATCTTCAGGGCCAACTGAACGTTGCGAGGTTCGCCAAAGCCAAGGCCAGGGGCCCCCGAGCCATTGCGTGTGGCGGTCTGCAGGCCGAGTGTCGAGAATGAATTGAAGTTCGTCCCAGGTGCAGCATAGTTGAGGCGATTGAAGAGATTGAAGATCTCGCCGCGGAACTGAGCTGAAACGCGCTCTGTGATGGACGTCGTCTTAAAGACGGAGAAGTCGGTGGAACCGAGCTTCGGACCATAAAGAACATTGCGGCCGATGTTGCCAAACTCCCCGGCGGGGGCAGAGGCAAAGGCATTGGGATTGAAGAGGTACTTTGTGCCGCGAGCCAGCGCGGTGCCGTCCGTCTTGGTGGTGGGGATGTTGGAGTAGGGATCGCCGATGAGGTTGACTCGATCACGATTGTCGCCTGCGCCGCTGATGTTGGACCCGCGAAGGAGATCGATGGGTTCACCGGTCTGGTAGGTGATCAGCGAATTGAGCTGCCAGCCCTGAAGCAGGCGCTTGTAGCGGGTGGTGAAAACAGGGATGTCGTAGGTGAGGAAGCCGGTGAAGATCTGACGGACATCGAAGCTGGCATTGCCATATTCGCGGCGAAGATCGTAGCTATTGGCCGGCAGAGAGTTGCGAACGTTGGAGCCATTGTCGAGTGCGTGACCCCAAGTGTAATTAGCGACGCCAGTGAAGTTCTTCCAACGAGTGACGCGCAACTGAGTCTGGAGCGAGTTGTAGTTGGAATTGGCGATGGAGTTCAACTCATTGATCGCAGCGTAGGTTGGGAAGGCCGTGTTGAAAGGTCGGCGCGACTGAGCCGTCGCGACGGGGCCAGGAGTGGCCGCATTGATATTACGCAAGAGGCTGAGCTTGTGGCCCAGGCTGCCAACATAGCCGATCTGGAAAACAGTGTTCGAGTTGAGCTGGCGCTGGACGTTGAGGTTGAAGTTCTGGACGTAAGGCGTCCGGAAGTCCTGGCTCACCGAAAAGACGCCGAAGGGCGGCTTGGGGGCGGTGCCACCGAAGATCGGGACACCGGACTGAATGACGAGATTGTCTGTGCGCGAAATGGAGTAAACCGGGTCTGCACCACCGGGGTTGGCCTGAACGCCCGCAGCGCCAGCGTTGGGGATACCGGTGTTGGCGACGATGAAGTTGAGGGGCGGCACATCGTAGTAGATGCCGTAGCTGCCGCGAATGACCGTCTTGCTGTCCTGGCCAGGCTGATAGGCAAATCCGAAGCGGGGGGCGAAGTTATTGAGGTCGCGCGGGTAGAGGCTGCTAAGGTCTTTGCCGAGTTGAAGAATGCCCTTGCCGGGAACGAAGTTGGTGATGGAACTCTTGTCGTCGTAGAGTGGGCCGTGGTAGGTGTAGCGGACGCCGAAATTGAAGTTCAGCTTCCGGTTAACCTGCCAATTGTCATGCGCCCACCAGTCGAAACTGTTCTGGAGGTAGTAGCGCTGGAGCTGGCCTTGAACAATCGTGGCACCGTTGGAGTTGGTGGGGTAACCAACGAGGAAGTCGGAAAGAGCCTTCAACGGTGAGGAGACGGAAGAGTCGTTGACCCAAGGGCCCCGTGTGCCGTCGAAGCTAAAGGAGCCGCGCTTATTTGTGTCGTAGAACACATCGAGGACGGCGCGGCGGTATTCGCCACCGATTTTCACCTGGTGGGAACCGCGAGTCCAACTGAAGTTATCAGTGAAGTGACCGGTGGTGTCGATGCGGCCGAGGGGCTGGGTAGCACTGGCACCAGAGAAGTTGGAAATGCGGAGAGTGGGGCTACCGATCAAATTGGGGCTGGTGACACCGGTATTGAGACCGGCGGCAATCGGGTTGGGTGAAGTGTCGAAATCGTTGAAGGTCTGCTTGAAGTAATTGACGCCGAGGATGACCTGGTTGAGCATCGTAGGCGACAAGGTGGAGCTTTGGACGACGCTGATGTTGTGCATGCGGCTGGGGGCGACCTGGAAGTATTCGTGATAGGGAACGCCGTTGTCGGCGATCTGGACGCCAGTGCCGCCGAAGTAACGAACAGCCACGGAGTGCTTGTCGCTGAAGTTGTGATCGAGCTTGATGATGCCGTTGTAACTGTCGTAATAGGCCTGATCCCCAGCAACCAGGTTGTTGATGGTGGCGGGCAAGGCGTTATAACGGCCGGGCCAGAAAGTGAGCAGGTTTGTCATCACCGGATTGACGGCGAGGTTGTAGCGGGCCAAAACCCCTTTGGCCTGATCGACCCAGGCAGAGGAGGGGTGCGTGGTCAGGAAACCCAGAGCGGCGATGGACTTTTGCTTCTCGCCGGTGATGAAGAAGAAAGTCTTGTTCTTGATGATGGGTCCGCCAAAGCTGAAGCCATATTGGTCGTTGCGGATTTTGCGCTTGGGGTCTGTCGACTGCTGGAAGGGAGTGCGCAGGGCAAGGGCTTCGTTTCGATTGAAATAATAAAGCGAGCCATGGAGCGCATTGGTGCCGCTTTTGATCACGAGGTTGACGTTGGCACCACCGTTGCGACCCTGGTCGGCACCGGCATTGGTGGCCAGCGCGAATTGGTCGATCGCTTCAACCGGGAGAAGAGTGCCCGCGATGCCAGAGACGCCGCCCTGATTTACAGCGGAGGAATTATGGAAGGCATCGTTATTGTCGGCGCCATCGATCTGGTAGTTGTTGCCGGAGGTGCGCATGCCGTTGACGGAGGTGGATGATGGAGTGACGCCGGGGGCAAGCTTGAGCATCTGGCGGAAGTCACGACCGTTCATTGGCATGTCGGAGACGGCGCGAGTGTTGACGACATTGGCAAGAGTTGTGCTGGAGGTCTCAACCGTGGCAATGGCGGCACTGATCTCGACGGTAGTTGCCTGGCTGGCAATCGCTAGCTTGATCGGCAGGTTTGTGGTGCGACTGACGACAACTTCTACTTTGTCGACCTTAGTGGTCTGGAAGCCAGCGCGGGATATAGTGACCGTGTAGAGCCCGAGGTTGAGATCGGGAATGGAGAAGTCACCGTTGGCTCCGGTGGTTGCTTCGCGAGTGATGCCTGTCGCGTCGTTGATGATCTTGACGCTGGCACCGGGAACTGCGGCACCGGAGGCGTCTGAAATGTTTCCGGCGATGGTGCCGCGAAATGTTTGTGAGAAGACACTGGTTGCCAGAAGTAGCAACGAGAAAAGAAAAGCAGATGTCCGATTTGGCATCGTCATAGGAACCCCCTGAAAGCAATTGGATTTCGAGTGTCCTGAGCGATAACGTGGCTCATGGGCTGAACGTGAATTACCAATAGGTTAGCACCGGACGGGGAGAACGGGCTAGATGCCGGCGTCCTTGGCTATTTTCAGGAGTTGCTCGATACTCATGGCGGCGAAGGGGTTGGTGTTGGAGTCGAAATTGGGTTTGCTTTGTTCGTTTGTCAATTTGGCCTCATTGGCTTTGCTTTTCGCTTTGTCTTTTGCTTCCTGAAGCATTTCCTTCGCCTTGTCCTTAACTTCCTTGGTTTGATAGAGCAGGAACTGGGCCAGGTAGTTGGGGTTTGTGCGGCCCATGTCGGATTTGCGGATGTCGGCGACGGGGAGAGACTTGGGGATTTGCACGTCTTTGCCCATGACACAGTGCTCGGCGTAGACTTCGTAGGCGGCGAAGCGGTCGCGCTGGAGCTGGCGTAGTTCGTTCATCGACTTGTCGGCGCGGCGCTCGAGGGCGGCGGCCATCTTCTTGACTCGCTCCATTTGGGAGAAGTGCTGGGCGGAGTCGGGGTTGTCGATCCAGAGATCCTCTGTGGCCGTCTCTAGCTTGCGGCAGCGGACGACCTGGAAGGCGGCCCAGGCATAGCGCTGGAAGGTTTCTTCTTCGAGGTGCGAGTCGGGTTGGCAGTCTTTGCGGAGTTTTAGCGTGAAGGCGCGGTGTTGCTCTTCGAGGCAGGGAGTGGCTTCGTTCTGTTCGTATGTCTTCGATCCGGTGGATGGGGTCATTGGCTTTGAACTTTCTGAATTGTGAAATGAAAAAGAGCCGTGGCCGCGATTGCTAGCGGCTCGGCTCTACAGGGAAGAAGATATCATCCGAGGCTTCGAATTCGAACTATGGTTTGGGGATGTTATTGAAAGCAGGGGAGATTGAGGCGAAAATTCCTGCGAAGGATAAAGTTCGCACTGCGACTTGAAGTTTAATACCCCAATGGGGACGGACCACAAAAATCGGGTCCGTCCCCTGCTTTCGCCGGAGGGGGTTGGCAGCTAGCTCTTGCGCAGTTCCGAGTTCAACTGCTTGACGATCTCTTCACGGTCGGCCGTGGTCAGGTCTAGTTCTAGCCGGGTGAGGGCTAGACCGATGACATCGCGATGGTGCAGGCGACTGCCGAACTGCTCTTCGCTGGACAGCTTGAGCCAGATCTCGTGGAGACGATCCAGATCCTCCGGCCACAAGCGTGGCGGGTGCGGTCCGAGGTTTACAAAGATACTGGGGCGGCCTTCGGCTATGATCTCCAGCGAAAAGGGATGGCGTGGCTCTGGCAGGCGCTCCCAGGCCAAGCCAATCCGACGGGCCAGTTCCTCACTCGCCATCTTGGGACTGACTCCCGAAACCAGGCGGGATGCCTTGAGCTTATGAGCCGTCTGCACCATCGCATCGAACGGATCAATGGCTGGGACGACTAGAAGATCGAGCGGCTTTCCTTCTTTTTCAGCAACCTGCACTACATGTGAAAAGAGTTCCTGCTCATAGCTGGTGAATAGCTGATCGTCGGATAGATCGTGTTCGCCCGTACCTATGGCTACAGGACGCACGGTCATCACTACAATGTCATGGCGGCGGAGATTGGTTTTTTCAAGCACCTTCTTGAGATGCTCCATCTGCCTCCAGCCCCGGACCGCAACCAAAACACTACCGGGACGGGCTACGAGACTATCGGAACTGACCTCTGCCTGATGTTCAAGGCTGAATTGCTCCAGGCCCTTGTCTTTGAACTTCTGGCGCCGCTTGTTTACGATCTCGCTAACAGTGAAAAGCGCGAAGAGCAGGATCGTAAAGCTGATTCCGTAAACCGTCGCAATTTTCTTCGATACGAGGTTGGCGATGGCGATCAGGAAGAGTGACGAGGTCATCATCGCCAGGCCCAGGGGAAACTCGCGTCCGCCAAATCGAATGTTGAGAGGGAACTTGTATTCCTGATCGTGACGCTGAAAGCGGAGCGCCAGAACACCAAGCGCCTTCATCAAAAAGCTCCAAACGACGCCGAATGCGTAAGCTTCGCCCAGGAGCAGGACGTCGCCCCTGGACCCGATGATGGTCAGAATCTGGAGGATCGTGATCAGGTGGATAATGCGCGCGCTAGTGCCAAACTTACGATGCGGCTTGCGGAAGAATTTCAGCAGCACGCCATCTTCAGCAACGCGGTTGAGCACGCCATTGGCACCGATAATGGACGTATTTACAGCCCCGCTCAGGATGAGAGTGCCGACGATGACGACAAAGACGTGGAAGGCGTATTTGAGCAGCGGGTTGCCCTCAAGGCTCATTGCCATGCCGCCGATCAGATTGTCGTAATATTGCGGCCGAACTGCGTCGGGAATGATCATTACAGCCAAGAGAGAGATCAAACCAGTCGACAGAACCGCGTAGATACAGACGATGTTGGCCGTGATCTTAAGATTCTTCATCTTCGGCGACGCGATTTCGCGGTAGACCTGCGCTAAGGTCTCAAAGCCGCTCATTGCGAGCAGACTGTGTCCAAACGCGATCAGTAAACCGAAGACGGCGATCTTAGGCCAGAAGGTGCCCTCAAACCAGCCGAGCGAATCTGGAGTGAAGCGGATGTTTTCGAGGGTGGGGGCTGGCGGCAGCGGCGCGCCGCCCCGCACGAGAATCGTATAGGCACTCCAGAGCAACAGCATAACCACCATCACCGTGGTGATTTGCATAATGCGCAGGGCCTTGTGGGAGCTTTCGTGAATTCCCTTGATATTGCTCCACCAGAAATAGATCGTCACAATGACGCCGAAGGCAACGGCGAAACCCGCCGGATCGACGTGGTAGGGTTGGTGCAATTTCTCAAAAGTCTCGTTGAGCAAGTGGCCGAGGTACTGCCCCGCCGCCACAACGGAGATTGGGCCGGTGAGGATGTAATCGACAATCAGTGCGCTGACGCTGAGCTTGGCCATATTCGGCCCAAGCGCGTCACGAACGACGACATAGACGCCGCCACGCACAAACATGCCGCAGCTTTCCAGATACACGCTGCGCACGGCAAAGCTGTAAAACATAACGGCGAGGATGAACCAGGGCGCACTTTTGCCGATTGCCTGTTCTACGATGCCGCCGATGTAAAACATCGTGGAGGCCAGATCGCTCAGAACAATTGCGGCACCGCGCCAAAAGCTAATGAAGGAGAGAGCCACCGTGGTGGCTACGACAATTTTGGTAGTCGTTGAGGATTGGCTAGTGCTGTTGCCAGCAGAGCCATCAGAGGAGGGACTGGACATAATTTGCGAATGCCTCATGGGCGCCGCACTTCTTATTCTAGGCTGAAATGAGTGAGAGCGGAAACCCAAGCGTTGGAAATTGTCCGAGCGCTGCAATGTGCAGGACACCTTGCCTATTGGGTAGGGGGCTGCGTGCGCGACCGTTTACTTGGGCTGGATGCCAAAGACTTTGATGTAGCAAGCTCTGCCCGACCAGATCAAATTGTTGAGATCTTACCCGCAGCAGTGTTAGTTGGCGCCAGCTTTGGAGTTGTCCGGTTTGGTGCTGTGGAGATCGCAACCTTTCGCTCAGAGTCTAGCTATTCCGACGGAAGGCACCCCGATGAGGTGCGCTACGAGACGGACCCGCGCGCCGATGCCGCCCGTCGCGACTTCACAATCAATGCGATTTTCTTTGATCCGGTTCATGCCGAGTATCTGGACTACTTTGAAGGCCGCCGGGATCTGGAGCGTCGCGAAATCCGCGCGGTTGGCGACGCCAGGGCACGATTTGCCGAAGACCATTTGCGTCTGTTGCGCGCGGTGCGATTTGGTGCCCGCTTCGCTTTCACGATCCAAGCTGAGACATGGACGGCGATGCAAGAGTATCGGCGCTCGATCCGATTGGTATCGGCCGAGCGCTTGCATGATGAACTCAACCGAATGTTTACCGGGCCGCATCCAGGCCATGCTTTGGAACTATTACGCAGCTCTGGCCTGCTGGAAGAATTGGTCCCGGAAGCCGAGCTGAGTGGCTTTCCAGCGAGTCCGCTCTCTGTTCCGCTCTCTGTTCCGCTGGCGTGGGCAGCCTTGTTACAGAGCGCGGAAGAGCCACGGGTCATCCTCAATCGATTCCGGTTTTCGCATGCCGACACTCAGGCCACGCTCGCCATCCTGAGGAGTCAACGATTGATCCCGACTGCCCGCGACCTTTCTCTGGCCGACTTCAAGCGCCTGGTGCGCCAGCCAAATTTTGAGGATCACTTACGGCTTGCCGGGGAGTCTGAAGTGGTCGATTGGATTGGACAGCGATGGCATGCCATGAGCGTAGAAGACCTTCATCCCAAGCCGCTACTGAGCGGCGCAGATTTGATCGCGATGGGCCTTGTCCCCGGACCTCGCTTTAGCCAGTTGGTTGCAGCGCTTGAAGAGGCTCAGCTGAATGGCCTGGCGAGCACGCGACACGAGGCGATTGCCCAGCTAGGCTTGGCGTAGCGCGGCGGTGACATCCATCGAGAACGCGGTCATTCCGCCGTCCACCGGGATGACCGCACCGGTGAGGTAGGAGGCGCAGGGCAGGCAGAGGAAGACAATGGCACTGGCGATCTCCTCAGCCCGCCCGATGCGGCCAAGCGGCGTTCTAGCCGAGATCGTCTCCATGGCGTGAGTACTCTGTTGAATGCCCCTGGTGAGTTCCGTCGCCACCCAGCCGGGGTTGATTCCGTTTACGCGAATGCCGTCCTTGGCCCACTCGACGGCAAGGTACCTGGACATCTGCGCCACAGCCGCTTTGCTCATGGCGTAGGCGGCGCTGGAGCCTACAGAGACGCCGCCGGCCACGCTGCCGACATTTACGATGCTGCCGCGCCCGCCCAGTTTCAAGACAGGGTGCAGTAGTCGCGAAAGCTCAAACATACTTGTGGCATTGGTCGCCAGGACGTGCTCAAATTCCTCAAGCGTATACTCCACAGTCGGCTTGCGAATGTTTGTGCCGACATTATTGATCAGAAGCTCCAAGCCGCCCCAATGACT